>JBGTHP010000047.1:0-72807 GCA_041746105.1 Acidimicrobiia bacterium | reverse complement strand
CGGTCATGTCGCCGATTCTCGCATGAACACCGTCACGCTCAGCGTTGCCATCGGCGTTGTTTGCCTCATCGCCGGAGGGATCTACATGTTCCGGGGCAGGATGCTGCTCGGAGCCGTGCTCCTGATCGTCGGGTTCCTCCTAGGAGGCCTCAGCATCTTCGGAGCGTTCGGCTGATACACGATCGGGGAAAAAGGCGGGGTCCGCTCGCCCGTCGGCCCGGCCGGCGAGCCCCAAAACCAGGCCCAGGAGTCCTAGGACTATTGGAGAAGGTAGGCACATTGGCCGGTGCCTTCGAGCCGAGCACCTGACAACCTTTGTCGTGAAAGATTTCACGACAACACTGAAGAGGAGTTTGAAATGACTAAGCGACTGAGGATGCTGGGAATGGTCCTAGCTCTTGCCGGTTTGGGATTCCTGATCGGCGGCGGAGTCGCATTCGCGAAGGTGCAAGAGGGATATGGTTCTCTCCAGGCCCTGAGCAGCGAACAGAACGTGACACTGACCTACAACGAAGACGGCGCACTGACCGATCGCGGCGAGACGGCTGGAGCCGAAGCGATCATGTCGCTGCTGGTTGATGACTGGGAATACCCGGTTGTCGAAGGTGATCTTGACCCCAATGACCCGGTAGTCGATACGGCTACCGAGTACATGTACCAGATGGCGACCATCACCTATCACACGCTGCACGGCACCCAGACCGTCGTCCTCACCGAGGACGTCGAGTTCGAAGGCCAGGTTTTCGCAGCAGGGAGCTATGACTTCGAAGTAGACGGTCGCTACTGGACCGAGTTCAACCGCAGCCACCCGATCGAGGGCATGGCCCGCGACCAGGCGTGGAGCGGTACCGCACATGCTCTCGTCGCAGAACTGGGCGTCGGAACCCTCACTCATTCCACCCTGCAACTGGGTCTGGGAGTGGCCGGAGCCTTCGCAGGCATCGGACTCACCTTCCTGCTCGCAGGTCTCGGACTGGTGTGGGCCGCCAAGGGCGAGAACGAGACAATCGTCCGCCTCGACACCACAACCAAGGATCCGGTCAACGTCTGAATCTTCCAGACCGACCGTAGACGGAAAGAGCCCCCGATCTCGCGGGGCTCTCTCCTATTTGCAGCCACGTGGAGCGCCTCGGGTTATGACTGAACGCCCATCCGCTGCCAACCGTTTTCGGTACATGAGATATCACGATGCACCCGACGGGTGGTGGGAAGAGTTCGTCGCCGAGGAATGAACTTCCACCACAACGAGTGAGCTCGACGGGATGGCCCCCGTCGTGCTCGTCGAACAGATTGGTGGGTTGGAGATTCATTTGGGGCGACCGATCGAGGTCTTCTCCCAATTTAAGTCAAATGAAGCTCGGGCCCACCGGTCACCAAATTGGGAACACGAACGCCCATTCCGTCAGGTGGCGGATACCGGCACATTTCGGATCGGTCTCCACGGGTGACACTCACAACCCGACCGGAAGTGCTGCCCAAGACCCAGCTTGCTGCCGCTGGATCGTCGGTGCGGCGTCGTCGAGATTGCCCGTGCCACGTTCTGGTTTTTGGACCCCATCCCATGTTGAGCGCCCTCTGATCCCGGTACAAACATTCAGGCTTTCTGGCCCGGGGCAGAGCCAGTAACATCGCCACCCATGTCAGGAAGCGGCGACGGCAACCACGGACTCCGGTTCGGTTTGCGGATTCCCTCGTATGCACCGCCGGGTCTCACCTACGAGACCGGTATGGGACTGCTCGACTATTGCCGCCGGGTCGATGACGGTCCCTACGAGGACATATGGGTGATCGATCACCTGCTGGTGTCAAAAGGCGTCTACGGCGTATCGTGGCTTGACTCTCTTGCCACTCTTTCTGCCGCCGCAGGTGTCACCCGGCGGGTGGGGTTGGGGACGGCTGCGCTAGTGCTTCCGCTGCGTCACCCCGTCATCCTCGCCAAGGAGATCGCCTCTTTGCACATGTTGTCGGGCGGCCGGTTTCGGTTCGGGGTCGCGGTCGGATGGGACCCCGACGAGTTCGCCGCAATCGGGGTCCCGCTCAACGAACGCGGCAAACGCACCGACGAAGCCCTCGAGTTGATCAGGCTTCTACTGACCGAGGAGCACGTTACGTTCGACGGCAGGTACTGGCAGGTCGAGGATCTCACCATCTACCCAAGGCTCCCGGAACTGCCGCCGGTGTGGATCGCCGGCGGGACGCTCACCCACGCTCCGGACACACCCGACAAGCCGTATATCGCCAAAGGAGTGCTCGACCGGATTCTGTCGGCAGACGGCTGGATGGCCCGGTCCAGCGGCAGCGACCCCGCCGACGTCCAGAACGACTTGGGAGTCGTCACGGAACACCTCCTCGCCAGCGGCCGCCCGCCCTCCGAGTTGACCTTTGGCGCAACCCAATTCCTCCACGTGGTCGAGGACGGCGCCCTGGCGCTCGACGAGCAGATGCCGCTCTTCATGCACATCATGGGCGGGCATCGCACCGTCGAGGATCTGCGGGCCTCTTATCTGACCGGGACCATCGAAGACATGCTGGCGACGATCTCGACTCTCCGAGATGCCGGATTGGAATACCTCATCCTCACCCCGCTCGTCACGGATCCGCACCAGCTGGAGTTGATCACGCGCCATATCGTCGAGCCGTTTCTCGGCTGATCTCTGCGGTTGTTCGCTCAGTCGACACCGGCAGTGCGAATGGCGGCGAGCACCCGGTCGGGAGTCGCGGGAATGGTTCGGATCGCGACCCCGATGGCATCCCGGATGGCGTTGAGGATGGAGGGTGCTGTGGGGATGAGGGAGTGCTCCCCGATTCCCTTTGCCCCGTAAGGGCCGAAAGGATCGATCGATTCGACCAGGATGCTCACGATCTCGGGAACGTCTCCGAACGTAGGGATCAGGTAGTCGTGCAGATTCTCGGTCCGTCCCGGCAGGTACTCCTCCATCAGCGCCATCCCTATCCCCTGGGCGATTCCGCCCTCGATCTGGCCCTCCAACAACACCGGGTTCACTGCTCGACCAACATCGTGGGCGGCGGTGATCTTGAGAAGACGCACCCTTCCCAGATCCAGGTCGACCTCGAGTTCGGTGAGCTGGGCCCCAAACCCGTAAACGGCATACGGCGCACCTTGTCCGTTCTCGTCGAGCGGAACGGTTGGCGGGTCGTAGGTAGCATCGGCCGTTGCGACATATCCGTCGGCGTCGACCGGGAGCGCCGCCAGATCGACTTCTTCGACCCGGCCTCGATCGTGGAACTCGAGGCGCCCTTCGGATACCAACAACGTGGCTTCGTCTGAGGCACCCGACAGGGCGAGGATACTGCGGCGCAGGGCCTGCCCGGCTGCGAAAGCGGCGTTGCCGCTGACATAGGTCTGGCGGGAGGCCGACGTCTTCCCGGCATCGGGCGTGGTGTCGGTGTCGGCTCCCACCCGGTCGATGGCGCTCAACGACATCCCAAGAGCGTCTGCGCAGATCTGGCTGATCACCGTGTTGGCGCCCTGGCCGATGTCCACTGCGCCCTGGTGGAGAATGATCCGTCCGGTCGGGCGCAGACCCACCTTGATCGTGGAGGGGTTGGGCAGTGCCGTGTTGCCGCATCCGTACCACATCCCGGCCAGACCAACCCCTCGGCGGGTGCGACCGGCGGACCGATTCTTCTCGGCCGCCTCTTCGCGTGCTCGCGTCCAAATCGGACGCAATGCCTCGAGACAGTCCGCGTAGCCGACGCCGCTCTCGAAGACCTGGCCGGTGACTGTCGCGTTGCCCGCCATCAAGGCGTTTCGCAATCTGAACTCGAGGCGATCGACACCTACCGCGTCCGCCAGCTCATCGAACAAACACTCCTGGGCGATCGCCGCCTGGGGGACGCCAAATCCCCGAAAAGCCCCCGACGGAGGGTTGTTTGTGTGGATTGCCGCACTGCGGGCCCGATACGCGGTGTAGCGATAAGGCCCGCCGGCGTGGACCGGGACCCGGTTGGCCACGGTTGGTCCCCACGAGGCGTAGGCACCAGTGTCGAACACGCCATCGAAGTCCATGGCTACGAGGTCACCGGCTGCCGTCGCCCCGACCCTGGCGGTGATCCGCGATGGGTGGCGCTTTGTGGTCGACATCATCGACTCCGGTCTGGTGTAGACCATGCGGACCGGGCGGTTCAGCCGCCACGCGGCCAGTGCCAGCATCGGTTGGATCGAAAGGTCGAGTTTTCCTCCGAACCCTCCGCCGACGGCCGAAGGGACGATGCGCACCTGGTCGGAAGAGAGGTCGAGGATCTCGGCAACTTCGGCCAGATCCATGTGGGGCGTCTGGGTGGTGGCATGAACCTCGATCCGATCACCAACCCGCACTGCGAACCCGGCTTCGGGCTCGAGATAGGCGTGTTCGACGAATCCGGTCGAGAATTCGCCTGCCACCTGTCTCTCGGCGATGTCCCAGGCGGCGTCCAGGTTTCCCCTTTGCACCAGGCCCCGGATGAGGACGTTCCCTTCCCGGCCGCCGTGGAGCAGATGGGCGCCGGCGGCGACCGCTGCCTCCGGGCTCCGCAGTTCCGGGAGTGGCTGCCATTCGACTGGGAAATCGTCGAGATCGAGCATGGAGATGGCATCGACTTCTCCGACGACCAGAGCAATCGCTTCTCCCCGAAAGCGGGTTTCTCGCTCGGCAAACACCGGTTGGTCGGCAAGCGATGGAATCACGCCGAACCGATTGCGGCCGGGGATGTCTGCCGCGGTGAACACGGCAACGATCCCGGCGCGGGCTTCGACGAAGGAGGCGAGGTCGGCGATCTGAAAGCCCGACCTGGCGTAGGGCGACCGTATCGCCCGCGCCTCCAGCACGCCGGGTGGCGACCCATCGGCCCCGAACACCTCCGTGCCCCTGACCTTGGGAACTCCGTCCACCCGTGGCACCCGTGCTCCCACCGCCTTGCCCTCGGCCGCCGTGACCGGGCTTTCGTCGAAGGCAGGTGCGGCGACGACTGCCTCGATGATTTTTCGGTACCCGGTGCAACGGCATAGAACTCCGCCCAGGGCGTCCTTCACCGACTGCTCGTTTGGCGCCGGGTCGGTCATCAAAAGCCCGGCGGCGGCGACCAGCATTCCGGGGATGCAGATCCCGCACTGCGCTGCCCCGTAGTGGAGGAACGACTGCTGGAGGACGTCGATGCGACCGCTCTGATCGAGGCCCTCCAGGGTGAGAATCTCACGTCCCTCAAGCCTTCCGACCGGAATGGTGCAGGCGTTCACCACAGAACCGTCGATGAGCACAGAACAGATCCCGCAGTCGCCGGCCTCGCATCCGACTTTGGTGGCGGTGAGGCCGAGGTCCTGTCTGAGAACGTCGGTGAGTCGGCGCGTCGGCGACACGTCGAGCTCGACGCAAACCCCGTTGATCGACAAGCTGAGACTCATCACGAGACGGCCGCCACTCGCGCCAGCAGCTTGCGGATCAGCACCAACGCAGCCTCCATCCGGTAGGCGGCGGAAGCTCGCACATCGTCGATGGGACTGAGATCGGCCAGATGTTGCATCCGCACGAGGTCGTCAGGATTGTCGAATATGGAGCGGCCACGAAGATCGTCCTCGAGTGCCCTCAGTCGCCGGGCGACGGGGGAACACGCCCCGACGGCCAGGCGGGAATCCAAAATTGTGCCATCGCCGGCGATGTCGACCAGGCTTGCCACCATCACGATCGAGATCACCAGGTAGGTCCGCGATCCGAGCTTTAGAAAATCGGAATGCCCGTTCTCGCCGACCCGGGGAACGATTACCGCGGTGAGGATCTCGCCGGGACGGAGATCGGTCTCGCGATACCCGGTGACGAAGTCGGCGAGGGGGAGCGTTCGACTCCCGTTCGGGGAGGTGAGTTCGACCGAGGCGTCGAGGGTGAGCAGCGGTGGCATGCCGTCGGCGGCGGGCGATGCGTTGCACAGGTTCCCGGCGATCGTCCCCGCGTTCTGAATCTGGATGCCACCTACTTCGCGGGCGGCGAGGCGGAGACCATCAAAACCCCTTGGTAGGTCTGCGTCTCTGAGGTCCGCCCACCGCGTCAACCCACCGATCCGAACCGAATCCACGCCGGCTTCGATCCCCCGCAGTTCGTCCACACGGGACAGGTCGAGGACCCGCTCATCGAGGGGGCGCCCGACCCTGGCCGGATAGAAGTCGGTTCCCCCGGCAACGATCGTCATTGGTGTGTCGGCTAGCGCCGCCAGGGCGGTATCGAGGTCGGTCGGTGCCAGGTAAACCATCGGTCGAGCGTCTCCTCGAAGGGAATCGACTGCCTAGCATAGAACAGGGCCGGACCCGGCCCGGTCTGCCCCGGCGTCGCATCCGGCCCAGGATTAGGCTCGGCGCGGATCACAGATCGGAGGGTCCGGATGGAGATTCGCAAGTTCGTAACCATGATCGACGAGGTTCGGTTGGAGGCGGGACGCCGAGTTGACCCGCCGATCCGAAGAGTGATTTCGGGGGTTGTCCTCTCCAATCCGTTCGCCGGCACGTATACAGAAGACCTCACCGATCTGATCGATGGCTCGGTCGAGCTGTCAGCTGTTCTCTCGCAGTCCGCCGTCGCCCATCTCGGTGGCAGACCCGTGCACAGTTACGGCAAAGGGGCAATTGTCGGAGTCAAGGGAGAACTCGAACACGCAGCCGCCCTCCTCCATCCCAAGTTCGGCAACCCGCTCCGAGAGGCATGTGGAGGAGGGAAAGCCATCATTCCTTCCACCAAGAAGCGAGGTGGCCCCGGTACACCACTCGACATTCCGCTCCACTACAAGGATGCCGCGTTCGTTCGGAGCCACTTCGACGCCGTCGAACTGAGGGTGACCGATGGGCCGGCCGACGACGAGATCGTCCTCGCCGTGGCTGTCACCGACGGCGGCCGACCCCACCCCCGGGTCGGCGGTCTCGACATCGCTGGGATCGTCGGCGAGGATGGCCTCCGATGACAGATCTTGTCATCGCCAACATTGGAACCATCGTCACCGGTGACATGGAGGCGCCGATTGCCGACGGAGACACGATCGTGTGCCGCGACGGCGTAATCGCTTACGTCGGTGCCTGGGCAGACGCCAACGCCGAAGGCGTTCGCAAGACGATTGATGCCGCCGGCGCAACGGTGATACCCGGGTTACATGACAACCATATCCACCCGGTGATCGGCGACTACACCCCGAGACAACGCCAGGTTGACTTCATCGAATCCTGCCTCCACGGTGGAGTGACGACCATGATTTCGGCCGGCGAGCCTCACACCCCGGGCCGGCCGACCGACCCGGTCGGTGTGAAGGCGCTGGCGATCCTCGCCCACAAGTCGTTTGCCAACCTGCGCCCCGCAGGCGTCAAGGTCCATGCCGGCGCGGTGATGCTGGAACCCGGCTTGACGGAGCAAGATTTCGTCGAGATGGCGGCCGCCGGTGTGCGCCTCGTGGCCGAGATCGGGATCTCAGGGGTGAAAGATCCGCAGGAGGCCGCCGCCATGACCCGATGGGCGCAGGCCGAGGGGATGCGGGTGATGGTGCACACGGGTGGGGCCTCGATCCCCGGCAGCGGTGTGATCGGCGCCGATTTCGTAGTCGCGGTTCAGCCGGATGTGGCGGGACACGTCAACGGCGGACCCACCGCCCTCCCGCTCACCGATGTCCAGCGGATTCTCGAAGAGACCTCCGCGCACATCGAGTTGGTCCACAACGGGAATGTCAAGGCCGCCGCCGACGTGGCCCGGCTTGCTGCCGAGAAGGGTGCCTTGTCTCGGATCGTGCTTGGGACCGATAGCCCGGCAGGCTCAGGCGTCCAGCCGCTGGGGATCCTCAGGGTGATGTCATGGGTGGCTTCCTTGGGTGGGATTCCCCCCGAACTGGCCGTGGCCATGGCTACAGGCAACGTCGCCGGACTCCACCGCCTTGCTACCGGAACCATCGCCACCGGCCGCGAGGCCGATCTGGCCATCGTCGATGCCCCTCTCGGTTCCCAGGCTGCGGACGCGTTGGGCGCTCTGGCGATCGGCGACACACTGGCGGTGGCCGCGGCCGTGATCGATGGCACCTGGCGATTCACCAAGAGCCGCAACACACCGCCCGCCACCCGGCCGATAAGCTTCACCGACTGATGACGACCGAAGCCTCCCCGATCGCTTTCTCCGAATACCGGGTGATCCGCGACCTGGCGTTCGACCCGACCACCACCGCCGTGCTCGTTATCGACATGCTCAACGACTTTCTCGAACCTGAAGGAGCGATGCCTCTTCTCGAAGGTCGCAGTCTCTACGAACCTTGTCGCAGGCTGTTGGAGGCCGCCCGCAGTGCCGGCGCACGAGTGATCTGGGTCTGCGACGAACACCCGGTTAATGACCGCGAGTTCGACAAGCGGTCTGTTCACTGTATCAAGGGGACATGGGGAGCCGAGATCGTGAACGAGCTCGAGCCCGCCGAAGATGAGTACCGGGTCGCCAAGCGCCGCTATTCGGGTTTCTACGAAACCGACCTCGATCTTCGCCTCCGCGAACTCGGCGTTCGCCATCTCATCCTGACCGGGGTGGTGACGAACATCTGTGTTCGCTCGACCGCACATGACGCCTTCTTCCGCGGCTACGACGTGATCGTGCCCCTCGATTGCGTCGCTGCCACATCCCAACGCGAACAAGAATCCACGCTCTACGATCTCGACACCCATTACGGCACCGTCGCTTCACTCGACGAAGTGTTGAACATTCTCTCCTCATCCACCACGACGGCCTGAGTAGGCTCTCGCCATGCGGACGCTCGAGAACTTCATCGATGGAGGCTGGACGCCGATCGAGGGATCAAACTCGGTCGCCGTCACCAACCCGGCGACGGGCGCCACCATCGCCACCCACCCTCAATCGAGTTCCGTCGACGTCGATCGGGCCGTCGCTGCCGCAGCCGAGGCTTTCCGCGGATGGTGGATGACCCCGGTGCCCACACGGTCGGCGATGATGTTCCGCTACCGGCACCTTGTGTGGGAAGCGCGAGAGGAGTTATCCCGAATACTGGTCGAGGAGAACGGGAAGACGTTGGCGGAGGCTCGGGGCGAGATGCTCAGGGCTCTCCAGTACATCGAGCATGCTTCGGCCGCAACCGAGACCATGAAGGGGGCCGTCACCGAGAATGTCGGTTCCGGGGTTGACATCGAATACATCCGCGAGCCCTTGGGCCCGTTCGCCATCGTCGCCCCGTTCAACTTCCCGGCGATGATCCCCCTCTACTTCACGTGGGCCGTTGCCACCGGAAACCCGGTCGTGTTGAAACCGAGCGAACACTGCCCTCTCACCAGCGTGCGATTGGTCGAGCTCGCCGCCGAGGCGGGGTTTCCACCCGGAGTGGTCAACCTGGTTCTGGGAGACCGGACGGTGGTCGAGCGGCTTGCCGAACATCCCGACATCGTGGGTCTGTCCTTCGTCGGTTCGTCCGAGATCGCCGAACACGTCTACAAACTGACCACCGGGTTTGGCAAACGCTGCCAGTCGCAAGGAGGTTCCAAGAACCATCTGGTCGTGACCGACACCGCCATCCTCGACAAGTGCCTGCCCAACATCGTCTCCTCCATGCTGGGCAGCACGTCCCAACGCTGTTTCGCCGGGTCGAACCTGCTCATCTACGAGTCGGTCTACGACCAGTTGCTTGAGCGATTCCTGGAAGGAGTCAAGGCTCTTCGGCTCGGGCCGGGGATGGACGAGTTGGCCACGCTGGGACCAGTCATATCCCACGATTCACGCGACCGACTGGCGGCGGCAGTGGCCACTGCCGAGGCGGCCGGAGCGGCTGTGCTCCTCGACGGGCGGGGGGCGACCGTTCCCGGTTTCGAAGGCGGCTCGTGGATGGGCCCGACTGTCGTGGCCGCCGAACCCGGAATGGAGATTTTCGACCGAGAGCTGTTTGGTCCGGTGCGATGTGTCAAGAAGGTCAGCGGCCTCGATGAAGCGCTGGCGGTGATCGACGCAAGCACCTATGGGCACACCGCCGCGATCTATACCGAGCAGGGTGGAGTTGCCCGCGAGTTCCGGCAGCGAGCGAACGTCGGCCAGGTCGGGATCAACATCGGAACCCCGGCCCCCATCGCCTTCTACGCGGTGGGCGGGCGGAAGAGTTCGTTCTACGGATCGCATCGCGGCCGCGCCAACGATGCAGTCGATTTCTACACAGACAAGAAGGTGGTGGTCTCGACCTGGCATGTCGACACCACCCAGCAATCAGGGGTCGATCCGGCCTTCGAGGGCAGCGGAACCCAATAACCGAGAGACAAAACGGAGGATGGATATGAGGCTGGTGAAACTACTGACCGTCGGCCTGGCGCTGGCCCTCACGGCGACGGCCTGCGGGAGCAGTACATCCGAGGATACGACTCCGATCAAGATCGGGATCATCGCCGACCTGACCGGCCCGTTCACAACCTACGGCAACAGCCTGGCCCGCAGCGCTCAACTGGCCATCGACGAGATCAACGCCGACGGCGGCATCGACGGACGCCAGGTCGAAGTGATCATCGAGGACATCCAGACGGATGTGGCCGCAACCGTGGACAAGGCTCGCAAGCTGGTACAAAGCGACGATGTCGATCTGGTGATGGGCCCCATCGGTTCAGACGCCAATGATGCCGCTTATCAAGAGGTGGTCCAGAACGGCAACAAGTTGCTGTTCTACACCGAGACCTACGAAGGCGGGAAATGCGACGATCTGTACTTCTCGTTCGGCGCAGTGCCCGCCCAGCAGATTCGGCCCTTGATCCCGATTCTCCAGGACGCATACGGCCCGAACGCCATGCTGTTCGGAGCGGACTACGTTTGGCCGCGGCGCAGCTTCGAGATCGCCAAGCCAATCATCGCCGACGGCGGCGGAACGGTCGTGTCGGAGTTGTATCTCCCGCTGATTGCCGACGACTTCAGCGAACTTGTCCAGGAAGTGCGTGACACCCAACCGGACTACATCTTCTCGCTGTATCCCGCCGTGTGGGGTGCGGCGTTGAAGGCGCTGGACGACGCCGGGCTCCTCGACGGTGTCGGGGTCGGGACGATCTTCCTGGGTGATCCCGATTACATCGGTATCGCCGACCTGGCCGAGGACTCCTTCACCGCCCTGCCGTTCTTCACCGCGGCCAACGCCGCAGGGGTGAGCCCGTTCCTGGATGCATACGCCGCCAAGTTCGGCGCAGGTGAGATCCCGTCCGGCGGTGAGGGGGTTGGCGCCTACAACGCCGTATGGCTCTACAAGCAGGCAGTCGAGGAAGCCGGATCGACCGATCCCGCCGCGGTGGCCGCGGCGATGGTCGGCCAGACCTTCGATGGCCCAACAGGACGTGTCGAGATGATGCCGTCACACCACCTCAAACAAACGATCAACCTGGTCCAGGCCCAGAACGGTCAATACGTGCTGATCGATTCATTCGCGGACATGGATCCCGAGGAGGCGTGCTCGCTCTAGCCGTGGTGGCAGATCAACCAATGTCGTCCCAGGCCGGGATACCCCCGGGTCTTCGCTCCAGAGGACCCGGGGTGCTCGGCCACCTGACGTTGAGAAGGATCGAGTGGGGCTTGGCCGCGGTCCTCGTGGCCGTTCCGTTGGTGACTCGCAACGCGTTCGTCGTCGATCGGATCGGACGGTTTCTGCTCCTGGCGGTGTTCGCGATCTCGGTGGATCTCATATGGGGTTACGGCGGGATGTTTACGTTTGGACACGCGGCGTTTTTCGGCGGCGCCGGTTATGTGGTCGGGATGTTGACCACAAGGGAAGGATGGATACTCCCGCTCCCTCTCGGCCTCTCGCTCGTCGTTGCGGTCCTGGCGGCGGCCGCCCTCGCGCTTGCGATCTCATACTTCACGTTCTCGGGAAAGGGCGCGCTCAGAGGGGTTGAGTTCGCGGTGGTCACGCTGGCGGTGAGCGTGGCCCTCGAACGACTGGCGAACGCCGGTGGGTCGATCACGGGCGGTCAGAATGGGATCCTGATCATGTCAAGGCTGGGCCCCTTTCACCGCGGGCACAACTTTTACATCCTGGCCGCCATCGTGCTGGTCGTGACCTACGTCGGCGTCAAGCGCCACCTCCGATCGCGTGCCGGCTTGGTCTTTCGAGGGATCGGCCAGAACGAGGAGAGGGTCGAGTTGCTGGGCTATGACGTCGCTCGCTTCAAGCGATGGTCGTTCGTCCTCTCCGGCTCGCTCGCCGGTTTGGCCGGATCACTGTTCTACGTTCACGAAGGCATCGTGTCGCCGGCGGCCGTCGGAGTGGGTTGGTCCACTCTCGTGCTGCTGTGGGTCGTGCTTGGCGGCCGGGCAACCCTCATCGGGCCGGTGGCGGGAGCGATCGCTCTGCCCTACCTCACTGCCCGGCTCTCGGGCACCCTGCTCGACACATGGCTGGTGGTGGTCGGCGTGATCCTGGTTGTGGTGATCGTGGCCGTCCCGGCCGGCATATTCGGCTTTCTAAAACGCGAACCCGCTTCGTGAGCATTCTGCGAGTGGAGGGCCTGTCCAAGGCATTTGGTGGTTTCACCGCCGTGGACAAAGTCTCGTTCACCGTCGAACGCGGAGAGATGCGAGGCTTGATCGGCTCCAACGGCGCCGGTAAGAGCACCCTGCTCCATCTGGTCTATGGGAGGATCGCGCCGGATTCCGGCTCGATCTGGTTCGGAGACACCGACGTCTCACGGCTGTCGGCGACGGCACGCGCCCGCTTGGGGATGGGTCTCGTGTTCCAGGTCACGTCGGTCTTCGACGGCCTGACCGTCTGGGAAAACCTCCTTCTCGGGGCACTGTGGAAAGGTGGCTCATCTCCATCCGGCGGCCGCCCCCCGAGAACCGAACCGGGCGAGATCGAGCGGGTTCTCGAATTGGTGGATCTCGCAGGTATGCGCCACCGCCAAGCCGGCAATCTCAGTCACGGGGCGAAGCAATGGCTGGAGATCGGGATGGTTCTGCTCAGCAAGCCGACCCTGTTGCTCCTCGACGAGCCCACCTCTGGAATGACGGATGCAGAAAGCCGCCGGACCGCAAACCTACTGCTCGAGCTACGCAACGAGCAGGCCATCGAGGGACTGGTAGTCGTGGAGCACAACATCGCGTTCATCCGCCTCGTGAGCGACCGCGTCACCGTGATGCATCGGGGCAGTGTCCTTGCGGACGGAACGATCGACGAGGTGTCGGACGACCGCGCCGTTCAGGACTCCTATCTGGGTCGGTTGCATTGAGCGCCACCCTCGAGGTGACGGGGCTGTCATCCGGATACGGACAAACGACCGTCCTCCGCGCCGTTCGTTTCTCGGCCGATCAGGGCGAAGTTGTCTGTGTCATGGGCCGCAACGGAGCGGGCAAAACCACCCTTCTCAAGGCTGTCATGGGTCTGCTGCCGAAGACCGGGAACGTTCAACTCGAGGGAACCGAGATCGGACGCTGGCCGGGCCACCGTGTCAATGCAGCCGGCATGGTGTGGGTGCCGCAAGAAGACTCCGTGTTTCCCGGGCTCACCGTTCGTGAGCATCTGATGATCTCCGTCGGCCGCGAAATCGATCGAGGGGTCGAGTTGGCCGCATCCTTGTTCCCGGTCTTGAAGGAACGCCTGGACCAGCCTGCTCAGACGCTCTCGGGGGGCGAGCGCAAGATGCTCGGAATCGCCCAGGCGTTCATTGTCGAGCCAAAGGTAGTGCTCATGGACGAACCCACAGAAGGGGTCGCCCCTGTGATCGTGGAGATGCTCGTCTCGGCGATAGCCGGTCTTGCCAGAAGAGCCGCGATCGTCCTCGTCGAACAGAACATCGACACGGCGCTCGCACTCGGGTCGCGGGCTCACATCCTCGAACAGGGATCTGTGGTCGAAACGGGAGATGTCAACGACCTTCACTCCCGCGGAATTCTGGAACGGCGGCTGGCCCTCTGATGCCGTTAGGCCTCCCTGTCGACTCGTTCAACGTGATCGTGCTCGCCGCAGTGTTCGTGTTGGTGGCGGTCGGACTCCACTTCACGTTCGGGATGCTCAATGTGGTGAATCTGGTGCACGGTGAACTCATCTTGATCGGCGCCTACACGGCATTCCAGATTCAGCAGACGACAGGCAACGTCCTGCTCGGCATGGCTCTAGCCGTCCCGGTGGCGGCGATCGCCGGCGTTGCCATGGAGCGGGGCGTGCTGCGGTTTCTCTATGACCGGCCACTGGATTCGCTGCTCGCGACATTTGGCCTTGCCGTGATCATCCGGCAGGTGGTCCAATTGGTGTTTTCGGCGAATCCTCGGACCGTGACCGATCCGATCGGAGGATCGTTCGTCGTGGGAGGTTTCAACATACCGTGGTGGCGTCTGGTGATCGTCGTCTCGACGGCGCTCGCGGTCGTAGGGGTCTCCCAGCTCATGACGAGAACGAGCTTCGGGCTTCACGCCCGAGCAACGGTTGCAAACCCGAAGCTGGCCGAAGCAATGGGGGTGAATACGGGCCTGGTGCGCGCCGGCCTGTTTGCGATTGGATCAGGGCTCGCCGGCCTCGCCGGTGCCATGCTCGCCCCGATCAACACCCTCAACCCTCAATTCGGGCTGCTCTTTCTCGTCAACTCGTTTCTGGTGGTGATTCTGGGGGGGACCGGATCGCTGCGAGGTCTGATCGTTGCCGGCATCCTGCTCGGAGGTACCCTCGCAGTCCTCCAGTTCATGATCTCGACGATCTTCGCTCAGATCGTTGTCCTGGCCATCGCCATCGTCGGGGTCAGGGTGCGGCCGCTCCTCGGCCAGACCGGGAAAGCTCGGAGGCAACGGCGGCTACGTCGAAAAAGAGGCTGACCGTCAACCGACGTCCACGCCGGCCGCAGCCATCTCGGCCAGCGCCCGCGTGCCGTCTCCTTCGGCGAGATCGACCGATCGGATCGCGCTAGTGATGACTCTGACCTCGAATCCGGCGGCTAATCCATCGATGGCGGTCGCCTTCACGCAGTAATCGGTGGCCAGTCCCACGACAACAATCCTCTCGACCTCTTGGACGTGAAGCAGATCGGCCAGTTCGGTCGGCATTCGTTCCAGGGTCACAGGGTCCTGCATGGTGAACCCCGAGTAGCCGTCCTCACCGTTTGTGCCTTTCAACACCACGGGACCGTCCACCACCAGGTCGGGATGGAACTCGGCTCCCCAGGTGTCGCCGACGCAATGCACCGGCCAGACCCCACCGTCCTTGGCAAAATGGGGCGTGGACTCCGGGTGCCAATCGGCCGTGTATGCGACCCAAGCACCGGCCTTCTTGGCGCGGCCGATCTCGGCATTGATCACCGCAACCACATCTTCGCCGCCTTTGACATAGAGATTTCCTGAAGGATCGGCGAAATCGTTCTGGACGTCGACGATGACGAGGGCGGTGGTGGGGGTGTAATTGATTGTGATGATCAGATCATCGTACGAGACGTTGCAGGGAACCGGGGGCATCGACAAGTTTTTCTCGTCGCCACCTCCTCAGCGAGGGCGATCCCCGCAGCCGCACTGTTCCACTTTGGCTTTTTCGCATTCGTCCAATTTCAATGTCATCCACCCCGTCAGCCCGATGACCAAGGGCCGGTCGTCTTGGGCCGGAAGTGCAAAATGCGATTGGCCCCGATCGCGCCGTCCTGACGCATCGGCTGAGGAGATCCGGGGCCGGGCGATTCATTCGAATTCGGTGGCAGTGGCAGAAGCCGTGGCGGCAACGCTGAAAGCTCTGTCGCCGAGCAGCAGTTTGAGCAACCCGAACTCGACTTCGGAGTCAAGAGTGATCTCGACTCGAGTATCACCGTCCGAGAATTGAACCAGTGGCCACGATCTGAGGTCGACATCGCTCAAATCGATGGCGAGGAGCGCTCGTCTGGTTGCTTCCGTCGGGTCGAGACGTACCTGACCGCCTCCCCCAGGAGACTCACCGTCGCGATAAACCGCCAGATCCAAGGCCGAGGCCGCCGCCACGGCCGCCGAGTCGGCCACAGATGCCAGAAGTCTCCTCTCGGCCAGGACCCGCCAGAGATCCATCGACAACCCGCCGAGTACGAGCAGCAGCATCGACAGGCCGATCATCCACATCGTCGCCGAGCCCCGCTCGCTCCTCACGGGAAACTCCGATACAGATCGACATATTCGGTGTGCCGGCCGGTCACGGTCACTCCACCGACCGTGACCGCCGAGCCATCCTCGTGGTGCCAGGGGAGCGAAAAGATGGGAACATCGACCTCGACAACGACCATCACCCCGCCATCGGGTTCGCCGATGTCACCGACCTCCTCAAGCAGAGGACAATTGTCTCCCCCGTTGGGCGCCGATTCATCAACCGACAGCGGCTGGCCATGACACAGGCCAAGGCGTACCGGGCCGCTTCGGTAGGTTGCCGCCATCGCCACCAACTGCCTGCCGCCGTTCGTTTGGTCGCTGGTCACGTAGGCGCGGCCGACCTCCCTCGCCGCGAGCTGGGCAAACGACCTGGCCTCGAGCCAAGGACCAAAAGACAACACCAAAAGAGAAGCCGGCACCAACAGGGCAACCGCACCCAGGGCCAATTCCAACGAAGCGGCACCACGCTGTCTCATTCCACCTCGAATGGTTCGACGGGGGAAACCGCCGTCCGCCGAAACGAGACGTCGGGGACGCCAGGCAACCAGCCACCAAGGAGCCCGACCGCCTCGGCATGAACGGCGACACCGTTTGACCAGCAAGAAACAGTGAGGCCACTCGCGATTCGTTCAGCGAGAATCGCGCCGACGGCCTCGAACACTCTCTGCTCACACGCACTCTCTGATGCGTGCTGGGTTCGGGCTCCCAGCCGTGCCCCCTCATCCAGCGCCCCGGTCACCGCCGCCATCGTGTACTGCATCACGATCAGGTTCGCCAGCATGACGAAGAGCACCAATCCAAGGCAGACCGCGCCAAGGATCTCGGCAGAGATGAATCCGGCCTGACTCAGCTCCCGATGAGTTGATTCTGTATCCACGACACGATGCTGATGCCGGCCGCCTCGAGTGCCGCCCAGATGGCGATCAGCGCGATGATCGCGAGAGCCGCATTTCCCAGCAGCTCGGCGGTGTTGAGGCCACGTTCATCCTCATGGATGGCGATGAGTTTTGGTAGAGCCATTCTTTCTCCTTTCATTTATTGCCAGCCGAACACGATCCGGGGCAGCGGGGCCGCGATGAAGAGGAGCATCACCGGTGCCAGAATCGCAATTGTCGGAATGAGCATCGCCGCCCTCCGCTTCGTGGCGTTTCGTTTGACGGCCTCACGACGCGCTTCCCTGACGTCTTCCGCCAGCGCCAACAGACCCGCCGCCAGATCGGCGCCGCGTTCCTCGGCGACGGCCAAGAGCGCGTAGGTACGGGCGCAGTAGGGCTCAGGTGAATTCGCACCTATCCGGAGAAACGAATCCTTTGCCCGCATTCCATTGCGATGGAGCCGGAGGGCTTCCTCCAGTTCTGCGACGACTTCTCCCGAGCCTCGCTCAACCACCCGCGCCACGGCTTGGATAACTCCGCCGCCGCTGCGAGTGCGCATTGCCAAGAGCTGATTGACTGTGTAGATCTCGATGCGCATCCGCGCCCGGCGGTCCTCGACGGCACGGTCCAGCCGACCTCTCTGTCTCGTCGCACCAACCAACAGGCCCAGACCAACCACGGCCAGGGCGCGTCCGGTTGAGAACCGAAAAAGCAGTGCAAAGGCGAATGAGGCACTGGTGGTCAACGCCACGGTTTTCAGCTGGGCGAGGCGATAGGCGACGACCCGTCCGTCGTCCCCGAGTTCCTCAAAGAGACCCGCCTGGCGGAGCCGCATCGCCAGAGCTTCGCTGCTGCCTCCGTGGCCGGATCTGGAAGCCCTGTGAATTCGAGTGAACACCGGGCGGACCAAGCGGCCGAGTAAGACCAAACCGGTTCCAGAGGCAGCGAGCACTCTCAAATCTGCCCGTCCTCCCAGAGTTGCCCTCGATGCAAGCGTGTAGGGCCGCACCCGTGACGCCAACGAACGACGAGGCGACCACAAATGGCGGGCCACCAGCACGGCCACGGATGCCGACACCAGCGCTGTCACAACCTCGAGGCTCACAACGCAACACCCGAGTGAGCCGAGCCGAACACTCGCGGTTCATCGGGTTCACGAGAGAGCCTCGAGACCAATGCGATCCCAACCGCGCTCATCACGGCTCCGATGGCTACGACAACAAGGCCTCCTGAGGACGAGTAGAAATCTCTGAATTCCCCAGCACGACTCGTGATCGCGGCGAGCACCAACCACGGCAATACAAACACCGCTCTTGCATTTATCTTCTGTTCCAGGGCCTCGGTTCGGATCGTTTCGAACACCCAGATGTCTCGGGTGGTCGCCTCGCTCAGCTCGGTGAGAATCCGAGACACGACGGCTCCGCCTCGCTCGTGAGCGAGAATCAGGACTTCGATCACCCGGTCGGAGGTCGGGTCAGACAGTTCTTCTTTGATCACTTCGAGAGCGGCGACGACCCCGGAGGTCTGCGTATAGACACGAAAGCGAGAGAAGGCCGAACGCAGGGGTTGTGGCCCTGTCTCGGCCAGCGCCTCCAGCGCTCGCTGCAATGACATTCCTGCTGCGATAGACGCGAGGAGGTCTCTCAGTCCATCGGGCCACGCTCGCTGGATCTCTGCCAGCCGCCTTTCCCGTTCGCGGGAAAAATACATCTTCGGGGCGTAGATCGACAGGATCGCCGGCGGCAAGGCAACCGACAGGACCCCGGTGATCAGGAAGAGCAGAACCAAGACAACCGCGCCAAGAGAAACCGAAGCGGTCCAAAACTGGCGTGGGCTCAGGTCGAGACCGGCCTGGAGCAGCCATTCCCGGCGTGGCCTCTTCGAAGGTTTCCGCAGTACCGGGTAGCTCGAGCGGGGAAGCGCACCCGCCACCAAGCCAACGAACAATGCGGTTGTCAAAGCCGACGAGGCGGCGGCGAAGGCTCTCACAACTCGGCGCTCCGTCCTTCGAGCAGACCGACGATGCCGCCGTGCCCGGCCGTGACCGACTCCAATCGTTTCAAGAGCCTGCCGGGAGGCAAAGCCCCTGTCCAGCGAAGGGGCGTTCCGAGACGGTCACGGACAAAGATCGGCTGCACCGAGAAGTCGTCTCGGAGGGCGGGAACGAGCGCCAACACCTCCATGACTTGACGGCGGCCGCCGTTTTGGCCGGCGGGTTCGCGATCGAGGTGCACGACGATGTCGATCGAAGATGAGAACACCCCCCGAACGACTGGCTCCGGAACATTCTCACCGGCCATCAGTGCCGCGTTGACCAATGCCACCAAGGCTTCTGCCGCCGAGTTGGCGTGGACGGTACAAGCGAAACCACAACCGGCATTCACCGCCCTCGTCAACTCGAAAGCTTCAGAGCCGCGCACTTCGCCTACGACGATGCGATCAGGCCGCATCGCTAGAATGACCTTGACGAGATTGCGCAGAGTGATCTCTCCCGATCCGTCGAGACCGGGAGGGCGGGCCTCGTAGAAGGACCCGTGTAGAAGCGGCACATGAATTTCGCGCACCTCCTCACAACACCTGATGCAGTGGTGCGGTGGCGCAGCGCCGATGAGGGCCGAGAGCAGAGACGTCTTTCCGGCGCCGGGAGGACCGCTCACGACGAGATTGGACGTGGTTTGCATACAGGCCGCCAAGAACGCCCCGGCTGCCGGTGAAAGAGAATCCATCTCCACAAGAGCTGAAAGGGTCTCTTTGCGGAGTGCGTACCGTCTAATCGTCACCGACAGCTGATCGGCGACCGGAGGAATCACTGCGGTGAGCCGGGCGGTGCCACCGAGGACTCTCGCCTGCACAATCGGGCTCGACGCGTCGATGCGACGGTCTCCGGAGCTGAGAAGCCGGGCGACCACATGCTCGTTTTCGTCCTCGGTCGTGGGCTCATCCAATCCCCGAAGCCGTCCACCAGAGTCCAGATACGTGACCCTGGGACCTTCGATGAAGATCTCTTCGATGTCGTCTCGGGCAAACAGGTCCGTGAGCGGTCCAAAGTCGGCGATCGATCGAAGGACTCGATCAACCATTTCGGAAGGGCGCCCAAGACTCCTTCCAGAGCCGAGTGAGGCGAGGGCCTGATAGTCCTCCACCGCTCGAGACACCAGCGACCTCGTTTGGTCGCGATCCCGGGCCGGATCGACTTTCTGCGACTCCACCAAGTCGATCGCCCTGACCCGGATTTCGTCATAGGCGGTTCCGCGCTCAGCCATGAATTGCGCCAAACGTCTCTTCGATCCAGGCGTCGACCGCCCGCTTGTACCTTCCTTTGGTCACCGGGCGTCCATCCCAGGCAGCGGCCACCACCTCAGGGTCGAAAGGAGCCGTCGCCAAAGATGCAGGCCGATAACTCCGGACGAGCTCGGAAACGAGATCCGCTTTACGTTTTGCATCACGAGGACTCTGGTTGAGAACAACATCGGCAGGGTGCGCGAGGCTCGGTTCCACTACCGCCAGCCAATCGATCAGGCGCGTCAGGCCGATTGGTGAGGCCGCTCCGACGGCCACCAGACGATCCGAGCAGCTCAAGACCGCCGAGGAGATCGGGCCCGGCGCGCCCCCTCGGACAGGCCCAGGATCCTGCACCGGTCCCAAATTGAGAATGACACGGTCAAAGTGAGCCGAGATCGCCTTCAACAGGCCGGTCAGTGCATAAGGTTTGACGCGAGACCAACCCACCTCGGCAGCAGCCCCGGGCAACACCCAGAACGCCGGCCTGCCGACGGCGAGCAATTCGGCGGCGATCTGGTCGGGGCGATGTTCGTACGAGTCGAGTGCGGTCAACAGGTTTGGATGAAGCGGTAGAGCAAGCCGCTGTGCAATCGCCGGGCATTGATGGTCGAGATCCAACAGGGCCACCCGCTCACCGGCCTCGGCCAAACGCACCGCCATCGCGATCGCTACCTCGGTTGACCCGGCGCCACCGGGTGGTCCACCGACCGCGATCAAACCTGACGCGACGAAAGCTTCCGATGCGGTTTGTGGCGGTGGCATTGACTGCGGCGGCCAATCCAGACGCTCGATAGCCGCTCGAATCACTTCGAGAAATGACTCGGGCTCTGCCGACGAAGCCACCGTCGCCGTGATCCCCGCTTCGAGCAGACGGGTTCTCCCACTCTCGGCTTCCTTGGGGTCGTAGACGCCGATCACGGCACGACCCGACTGTTCGAGAGCCGTCACCAATCGGGGTGTGAGGAATGAACAGATGTCGTCGATGAGAAGGATGTGAAAACCCTCCGCCAGAAGGTCGTCGGGACCGATCGCATTGACACGGACTCTGGCTCCGCCATGATCTGCCAAGAAGCGGTGGAGGTGGTCGGTCCAATCACGAGTGGACAACGCCAGAGCGAGCTCCGGTTCCACGATCAATCCCCCTCGGTGATGGAGAGCGCTGTGACATTGGGAGTGGGCGCACCGGTCGAAACCACCAGGTCGATTGCGCTTGATTCGATCGCGCCGGCGAGGATGAGGGCGGTGTCGGCATCCACCGCGACAACCACAAAAAAGTCACCAGGGCCTGCCAAACCGCGCCTTTCGGTCGATGGAACCGACAACACCGGAGCGCCGATCGCCACGTACCGCGCAACCCCGTCGACCGTGGCGATCACATCAACGATGTCACCGACCGAAACGTCGCCGCCGACGGCATGGGCCGGAGCCACCGGAATCGAGAACGACCGCAACTCAGATGGCGCTGCCGGCAGGTTCAGAAGCGACTCCACCACCAGATCGCCCGCCGCAAGGGGTGCTGAAACGATTCTTCCGAGCAGGTTTCCCAGTTCAGAGCGCACCACAAGAGGTGCGGCTAGGTCTGTGGTGCTTTCCACTTCGACCCAGGCCACCATCGAAGCCACAAACTCCGAGCCAGGTTCGACCGCCGAACGCACCGAAGCGACCTCGATGAGGTCATCGTTGCGGAGGAGGGACAGATTCAATAGCAACGCCAGAGCACCCGCGAGCACCATCGCAACATGCGCCCCGGATATTCGCGCCCACCATGGTCGACGGCGGATCGGGAAGGTCTGGTTCGGGCGGCGGTCCGCTACAGATGACAGATCCCCCGTGCCCGGTTGTCCCAATAGTCCGCTCACTCCCAGCCCCTAGCCACGCAACGGTGGACAGATTCTCCGGCAGCCGCTGCCGGAGAATCTGTACCCATGCGAGTGTCCACCTGCCGAGTGTCCACCTGCCGAGGCGGAAGCACTCCTCCCGAAGGTCATCGTAGGTGCCAGGTTTGGGCCTGCCTAGGGTGTTTCGCTCTGCCCTTGCTCATGGAGCGCTGCTGCACCGACCCACCTAGTGTCGAGGAATGCCTCAACCGAGTGAGCCTCTTGATGAACTGAACAGATATCTACGGGCCGGTGCCGGCTCCGAGATCCTGGATGAGGCGGCAATCACCGAACTCGAGACTCACCAGGGACGCCTGCGCCGAAGAACGATGGCAGATGTTGCGCGTGGGATTGCCGAGCGGGGAGACTCGGTGAGGCTCGCCGTTCCACGAGGGGAACTCACGGGACTGGTCGTCCACGTAGGAAAGGATTACATGAGCGTCGATACCGATCATCTGTCGGTCGACGTTCGTTACTCGACCTGCACGTGGTCGATCGTGAAGAGTCCAAGTGGGGGAACCACATTGTCAAAAGGGTCGGTGACGCTGAAAGCGCGACTGGCAGAGTTTGAACAAACGGGAGAGGTGGTGACGATCGTGGTAGGCGAGTCAGAACACCGGGGAGTGATAGCGGTTGCCGCTTCCGATCACATTCTTCTGATCGTGGATTCGATCGAAACCGTCGTCCCGCTGAATCTGGTAGATCTCATAGTCCGTCCCCGATCCGACACCCACCACTGAAACGGCGTCAAG
Source organism: Acidimicrobiia bacterium (assembly GCA_041746105.1). Lineage (GTDB taxonomy): Bacteria > Actinomycetota > Acidimicrobiia > Spongiisociales > ZC4RG35 > JBFHRE01. Next base: position 49,972 of record JBGTHP010000047.1, on the reverse strand, counting down.
GTCAACCCCTACCGCCCGCGATGTGAACTGCAACCGGCGATCGGGCAAGGCGCACCATCGCCAGCACACCCAGAAGAGGTCCTGGAACCAGAATCACAAACGCCCAGTCCCAGCCAACGGTGTCGCGCAACTGAGGCACCAACCAGATGGTGGCGACGGTGAGAACGAACCCGACCGCCAGTTGGAGCGTGACCGCCGTTCCCACATAGGCTTGGTCGCCGACCTCGGTCACCATCGCCGAAAACTGGGCAGAGTCGGCGACCACAGACACACCCCAGACCAACGCGAGCATCACAGTCAGAGCGAGCGGGCCATGGCGGACACCGCCGATCACGAGAGCACAGAGCCCAGATAACGTCATAGCAGCGGCCGTTGTCCGGGTCCTTCCCCAACGGTCACCAAGAACACCGCCGAGATAACATCCGATCGCACCCGCTCCTATCACCGCAAACGTCACCACCGACACAAGCCCGCCTTCGTCCGGTCTCCCCTTCAGTGTCATCGTGTCCGCAAAAAACGCGGCAAACCAAGCCCACATCGCATACAGCTCCCACATGTGACCGAAATATCCGATCGACGCCAACCGCACGCCCCGGTCGCGGGCGATGAGACCCATCTGGCGGGGGTTGAACACCGCTCGCGGAAACACATGGGGACCGTCTCTGGTGAAAAACTCGGCGATGGCTCCGCCACCAACGGTGGCAATCGAAGTCACCAGGATCACCGTCTGCCATCGGGCTCCGCCGAGTCCATTGACCAAATGCGGTAGCGCCGACCCGAGGGTGAGCGCGCCCACCATGACGCCAAGGGCCAGCCCCCTACCCCGGCGAAACCACGTCGACATCGCCTTGAGGGCAGGCGGGTAAACAGCTGCCAGAAAAGCGCCGGTGGCGAACCTTGCCGGAAGCGCAAGTCCCATCCCGCTTGCCGCAAGCAACACCAGATTCGAAGCGGCGGCCCCGAGGGCGCCGGCAAGGACGAGGCGTCGGGGTTCGATCAGATCGGCCAAGTTGAGCGCGGCCGAGATCAGAGCGCCGAACACGAAACCCAACTGAACCGCGATCGTCAGCCAGGCGGTGGCGGCGGTGGTGAGGTCCCACTCTATGGAGAGTTGCGGCAGCACCGCCGACGCCGAAAACCAGGTCGTCATCGCCAAGACCATTGATGCGGCGAGGAGACCGAGCTGGTGCCACCTTCCTGCGGGCTCGGGCATGGGCTCAGGTCCCATCACTATTCAAGAATCGTGGACGGCGACCGGGTTTGCAGGGCATGCGTTCGTGGGGTTGAGACCTCAACGACGGCGATCTGAACTCTCACCGTTCGCCTCCAAGTTCGCCGGTTGAACAATGGGCGGGACTCTAACCAGCACCCTCGGACTCACCGGAGCACGGCAAAACAATCGAACTGGGCGAACGTAAGAATCTGAGGGAACGTGATGTTTCGACGAAGCGCGGCTCCCACCCGGCGTGGGGGCGTCGCGATGGTGAATTGATCAGATCGGTGGGTCGGTTCCAGATTTGGATCGGTAGAAACGCCGGCGGTGCGTCGGGGTGGCCGGGTCGATCTCGAAGCCGTTGGCGTGGACGACTATGTGGTGGTGGTACCAGCACAGCGTGGCGAGGTTATCTGGGTGATGGTCACCCCCTTGGGAGAACGGAACAATGTGATGAGGCTGGAGTCGATAGCGGCTCGAACATCCATCGGCGGTGCACCGGCCCTGGTCTCGCCGGGCGACAAAGTGGCGGATAGAACGGGGGATGGCCCTCGTGCGCCGTGACGTGGCCACCGGTTTGAGTCCGTCTGTTGCCACCACCGAGATGGTGCCGACACAGAGAAGCTCTTCGAGGGTTCTTGGCCCCACGCTGTGACCCGTTCCGGTGCGGACGCCGGATACAGAATCGCCGTCGACGAGGGCATCGGCGTCAACAAAGACCGTGACGTCAGGAACGGCGCCGCCAATGCCGGAGTTGCCGTCGAGTGAGTCCTGGCAGATCGAGGTGAGGGCATCGGCCATGCGGCGGCCGATCGAGTCGCGCTCGCAGTCGGGCGGGGTCGGGAATTGGTCGGCCCTGTCGACCAGAGCCTTCTCAACTGCTGCACCGTCGACGCCCGTCAACAACCCCCACGTCCTCCACGACGAACGATCGAGGTTCGGTTGCATCACCAGATAGCGAGCGTCGGCGGTCTCCCTCTCGTCATCGGCCGTGACCTTGCGGCGGCCGGCAAGCCGACGAATCCCGGAGACGTCAAAGAGGGGCGCCATGGTCATGGCGAAGCCGTCGTCCGTGACTTCGGCAAGTCGGGTCACCGCAACCAACTTGTCGAAACTCATCGTCTCGGGTTCGATCGGTCGGCGGCTGACAAGGCGGAGATGGGCTGCCGTCTCGGACGAAACATCGAGGCGACCGGCGATCCATTCATCGAGAGACCGGCATCCGTCCCCGGTGGGAACCTGGCGCCGGTCGATCTCTGACAGCAACCTCGCCTGTTCCGATCGGGTGCTCGCAATCACCGATTCCAACTCGACGAGACGCTGTTCCACCCAGTCGGTGGGAGCCGCGTTCAACCAGTCCTGGTCGTCGCTTCGCTCGATCGCAGTGCCGATGAGTGGATGGCTGCTCATACCGGCAACCTATCAAACCGTTACGACAAAAAACCACCGTTTACGATAGCCAACGATATTTTCCTGACGACGGCGGCGAGCGCAGTCCGAGCCACGAAAGGCCGGCTACTTCCTTCCGAACAACCTCTTGATCCAGGCAATGAGGCTGGCGAAGAACAGCGAAACACCTTTGACCTCGCCCGCGGTCACCTGCGCCGCTTCCTCGACCGTTTCGGCGGATAGTTTGGCTTCGACACAGCCGACGAACTCCGTGATGAGCCGATTCGACATCTCGTTGATGAGACCGGTCCGGCCGAACTGGGCGGCCGCCCCCGAGAGGGTGACGTCGGCATCGATCGTCACCGAGGTGCCGGTTCCAACCGCAACCAACGCGTAGTTGACCTTGACCTGGCCGCGGCTGCCGCCCCTCCGGTCGGCACCCTTGCCGTCGATCAGTCCGGTTTTGGTGGCAGGGTCCGGGGTGACATTGGCCTCCCCTTCAAAAGTGGCGGTCATCGGTCCCAGCTTGACCGACACCTTGCCGGCATAGACGTTGTTGCCCTTGTCCTCGGTGAGTTCGGCGCCGGGAAGGCATTGCGCCACGGAAGGCACATCCTGAAAAAACGTCCAGACGGTGTCGACCGGCCGGGCCACATCAAAGGTATGGGATATCTGCATGCTCAGGACGCAAAGGCCGACGGGTTGGCGTCATACGCCTTCTGGCATCCGGGCGCACAGAAGTAGATCGTTTTTCCGTCATGTTCACTTCTCCAGCGAGCGGTAGCGACGTCCACCGTCATCCCGCATACCGGGTCGATTGCTTCCTCTGGCATTTCAACCTCCGTCTGTCCCATCGGCAACATCGCTCGCGTCGCCACCAGCTCGGCGAGGATCGCGACCGCGATCTCCTCGTGGGCCACGTGCCCTAGGTCGAGTCCGGCGGGTGCGCGCAGCCGTGCCAGCTGCTCATCGGTCACGCCGTTGTTCCGAAGCCATTCTCGCACACTGGCCGCCCGCTTCTCCGATGCCACCAGACCGACGTATGCGGCATCGGTGGCGAGTGCGGCCTGAACCGCGGGTTCGTCGTAGTGGCCCTGGGTGGCAACGACGACGTATGACCCGGAAGAGACGTCGAGGATCTCCGACTCGTCCGTAGCCGACACCCGCCAGCCCAATTCGGCCGCCAGCCGTGCGAGCAGCTCTGTCATCGGCGATGACCCCACCACAACGAGATGTTGGGTCACGGCTATCGGTTCCACGAACACCTCCATCGCTCCTTCACTGGAGCATGCCATCGACACGTTGACGACGCCGTCGCGAAGATCGGGCTCGCCCAGCACCAGGGTACGAGGGCGTCCATCGACCAGCGCCTCCAGCGCGTTTCGTACCACCGTCGGCTGGGCGCAGGCGCCTCCCATCCAACCTTCAACCGTCCCATCTGGATATATGATCGCCTTCGATCCCGGCTTCCCCGACGATGGTGCCCGGCGCCAGGTGACGGTGGCGATGGCGAACGGCTTGCCCTGCTCGCGCAGTTGCGCCGCTCGCCCCAACACATCCATCATCGACTCAAGGCTTGACTTCTATGCCATTGACCGCACCCCACACTCGGTGCGGCAGAACCGGCATGTCGATGTTGGTCACCCCGTCGGCCCATAGTGCGTCGACCACCGCATTGACGTAAGCAGCAGGAGATCCAACCGTGGCCGACTCGCCCACTCCCTTCGCACCGATCGGGTGATGAGGCGACGGTGTCACCGTTTCACCGAGGCGGAAACGCGGCGTCTCCCAGGCAGTCGGGACCAGATAGTCCAAGAAGTTGGTGCCGATACAGTTCCCGTCCTCGTCGAAGCTGAGCCATTGCATGTTCGCCTTGGCGAAGCCTTCTGTCAGACCGCCCGTTATCTGACCATCGACGATCATCGGGTTGATCCGGACGCCGCAGTCGTCGACGGCCACCATGTCGAGTACCTTCCAGGTGCCGTCGGCGGTGTCGACCTCGACCACAACGATGTACGAGCCAAACGGGTAGGTCATGTTGGGTGGGTCGTAATAGGTCACACCCTCGAGTCCGGCTTCCATCCCTTGGGGATGGTTGGTGTACGCGGCGAAGGCGCATTCTTGGATGGTGACGCTGGCACTCGAGCCGCGCACCGTGAACTTGCCTGGTTCCCAATCGAGATCGTCTTCGGATGCCTCCAAGAGGTGTGCCGCCAGTTTCTGGGCCTTCTCCCTGAGCTTGCGAGAGACCATTGCAGTCGCCGCTCCACCAACCGGGGTTGAACGCGACGCGTAGGTACCCAACCCGTAAGGGGTGTTGTCGGTGTCGCCTTCGACCACCTTTATGTCGTTCGCAGGGATGCCCAATTCTTCTGCGACGATCTGGGCGAAGGTCGTCTCGTGGCCTTGACCCTGGCTCTTCACTCCCAGCTTGAGGATCGCTTTGCCGGTGGGATGCACCCTGAGCTCGGCGGAGTCGAACATCTTGAGGCCGGCGATGTCGTAATCCTTGGAGGGGCCGGCGCCGACAACCTCGGTGAAGGAAGCGATGCCGATGCCGATCCGTTTGCCATCGGCGCGCGGTTCGGCCTGCTTCGCCCGCCAACCGTCGTAGTCGATCATCTCCATCGCCAGCTCGAGCGCACCGTGGTAGTCGCCAGAGTCGTAGACGAAACCGGTCGGGGACAGATAAGGGAACTGATCGGCCCGGATGAAGTTGCGCCTACGGAACTCGGCCGGATCGTCACCCATCTCGTGGGCCGCCTTGTCCACCAATCGCTCGATCAAATACGACGCCTCGGTAACCCGGAACGAGCAGCGATACGCCACCCCGCCGGGGGCCTTGTTGGTGAAGGCGCCCTTTGCGGTTACGTGAGCTGCTCCGAAGTCGTAACTACCGGTGCAGATGTGAAACAGTCCGGCTCTGAGCTTGGTCGGCTGGGCGTCGGCGAAGAAAGCTCCCTGATCGGAGAGGATCGAGGCACGCATACCCGTGATCCGCCCATCGGCATCGATCGCCAACTCGCCGTGCATGTGGTAATCGCGAGCAAAACCGGTCGAGATCAAGTTTTCGCTTCTGGTTTCTATCCATTTCACGGGTTTGCCGATAACCAAGGAGGCGGCGGTTGCCACCACATATCCCGGATAGATCGGCACCTTGTTTCCAAATCCGCCTCCGATGTCCGGCGAAATGATGCGGATTTTCTCCTCCGGCAGACCGGCGACGATCGCAAACAAAGTGCGGTGGGCGTGGGGGGCCTGTGAGGTCAGATAGATCGTGGCCTGACCGGTGATGGGGTCGACGTCGGCAACGGCGCCACAAGTCTCGAGGGGGGAAGGATGCGACCTCGGATAGTGACTATCCAATGAGACAATCCGAGCGGCGGCGGCAAAAGCCGCGTCCGTGAGTGCCTTGTCTCCTGCCTCCCACTCATAGGCAACGTTGTCGGTCTGGCCTTCTTTTTCGTCGCGGATCAACACGTCGGTGGCGAGTGATTGCTGCGGCGTTGTGATCGCCTGCAATTCCTCGTAGTCGACGATGATCCCCGCAAGCGCATCCTTGGCGATGTAGGGGTCGGTGGCAATGACCGCGGCTACTTCCTGGCCCTGATAACGGACCTTGTCGGTCGCCAGAACCGCCTGGGTGTCACCCGAGAGAGTTGGCATCCACGCCAGGTTGTACCCGGCGAGCATCTCACCCGTCACCACGGCGATGACTCCCGGGATCGCCATCGCCTCCGAGCTGTCGATCGAGATGATGCGGGCATGCGCCAGCGGCGAGCGCAGGATCGCCATATGGAGCATCCCAGGGAGCTTTACATCGTCGAGATAGTTCCCGGCACCCTGGATGAACCGATCGTCTTCCTTGCGCAGAATCGAATGACCGATCCCGCCCACTTCTGGGGTAGTTCGAAGTTCGTGGTGGGTAGTGGTCATACCAGTTCCTTTCCAGCGGCCTGGATCGACGCAACGATGTTCGTGTAACCGGTGCAACGACAGATGTTGCCGCTGATTGCCCAGCGCACTTCATCGTCCGACGGCTCAGGGTTCGTTTCGATCAGAGCCGAACCCACCATCATCATCCCCGGGGTGCAGAAGCCGCATTGAAGACCGTGGTTTTCTTTGAAAGCCGACTGGATCGGGTGCAGCGCCCCGTCCTGCTTGAGTCCTTCGACCGTTTTGACAGCGTGTCCGTTGGCCTGGACTGCGAACATCGTGCACGACTTCATCGGTGTGCCGTCCACGAGAACGGTGCATGCTCCGCAGGAGGTTGTGTCACATCCGATGTGGGTGCCGGTGAGCCCGGCGTCGTCGCGGATGAAGTCGACGAGGAGTTTGCGGGGTTCGACGTCGTGAGTCTGAGCGACTCCATTGATGGTCACCGTGACTTGCATCAGCTTTGTCCTCCTACCTGGGCCAGCGTTTGGGCGAAACCTCGTTTGGTGTATTCCTTTACGACTGCTCGCTTGTAGTCCGCAGGGCCTCTCACATCACTCTCTGGGTCGCAGGCCCTGGCGGCTATGTCGCCGGCCTCGGCGAACAGTTCGGCCGAGGGATCCTGGCCGATCATCATCTGTTCGGCCTCACCGACCTTCAGGTTGTGGCGGTACACCGACGTCAGCGCCAATCCCGCCTGAGCGATTTTCCCGGCGCTGTCGAGCTGCAGGTGGGTGGCAACACCGACCGTGGCGTAGTCGCCGATCTTGCGCTCCAACTTGATATACGAGCCGCCGGCAGATCCCGTGTACTTGGGGACCCGCACCTCGGTCACCATCTCGCCCGGCTGGAGCGAGTTCGTGAAGAAATCGACGACAAAATCGGCAATCGGGATCACTCGCTCACCGGACTGGGACCGCGCCACGACCGAGGCACCGATCGCCAGCATCACCGAATTCCAATCGCCCTCTGGGTCGCAGTGGGCGACCGACCCGCACAACGTTCCCCTGTTCCGCACGAGCGGATCTGCAATCCAGGGCGCGGCGGCCGCCATTGTCCCGTTGTTGGAGCGAATCAGGTCCGAGGCGGCGACGGCTGCGTGACGAGCGAGCGCGCCGATGGCAATATGTCCGTTGACATCGTTGATGTAGTCGAGTTCGGCAATCCCGTTGATGTCGACGAGATTCGCCGGGGCGGCCAGCCTCAGCTTCATCATGGGTATCAAGCTCTGGCCGCCTGCCAGAACGCGACCGTCTTCGCCGACCTCGCTCAAGTTGGCCAAAGCCTCGTCGACGCTGGATGGAGCCGAATAGTCAAACGCGGCTGGGAACATGGTCCTCTGCCTCCTGAGAGAGAATGGAACCAGTTGTAGGCGATCCGGGCTTGCCGCCGCCCGGAAACCACGGTTCAGCCGGTGGCCGGGTTGGGTCAATCTCGTGACCCGATCGGGCCACCGCCAAAGAAGGCCCTGTCTCAAAGCCTCCGCCACCGCCTCGGTCCGGCGGCCGACACCCAACTTCTCGAACACCCGATGCAACCGCCTTTTGACCGTGCTGTCGCTCATGTAAAGCCGATCGGCGATCTGAGAATTGCTGGCGCCGTTGGCGACCATAGCGAGCATCTGGACCTCCGTCGGCTCGAGCGTCGGCCCCGTCGTGGCGGTGGGCGAAATGAGCTGCTCAACCAGGTGAGCAGCGACACCGGGGCCTATCGCCTGCTGACCCGACGCGACAGTTTCGATCGCCGTCACCAGAACCGATGGCGAATCTGCCTTTGAGACGTATCCCAACGCCCCGGCCCGCAGGCTTCGGGTCACATACTCGTCGTCAGAAAAGGAGCTGACGATGAGCACCCTCGCCTCAGGGTCTTCATTGAGGATGTCATCGAGAAGATCCAGTCCCGACCGATCACCGAGCCTGATGTCGACCAGGGAGACATCAGGTCGGAGTGCACGAAACATCTCGAAACCCTCGTCACAAGAGCCCGCCTCACCAACGATCTCGAACTCTGGATAGTTCGACAGCAAACTGCGAAGGCCGCGCCGGACGATGGCGTGATCGTCGACGATCAGAAGTGAATGGCTCACGACCGGGGAACGCTGGCGACGATCACGGTCCCGCCGCCGAGCTCGGACGAAATCGTCCAGTCCCCGTCCAGGTCTCGGATTCTCCGTCTCATACTCTCGAGCCCGAGATGTCCTTCGCTGGCCAATCCCCTCACTTCGTCTGGCTCGAAGCCTCGTCCATCGTCGGTGACCCTCACGATCACCACTGCCGGTTTGTACTCGATCTCAATCCCGGCTCGCTTGGCGTCGGCATGAACGGCGATGTTGCGTAGCGCTTCTTGGGTCATTCGATACAGACCGATCTCGGACCGATCGGTCAGCCTGCCCGACCTGCCTCGAACGTCGACGCCGCACGTCACGCGGGTGAACGCCTGAAAACGTTCAGCCAGATCGCGTAACGCAGAATCGAGTCCCAGCCCTTCGAGGATCGGGGGATGGAGATCGTTGACAACCCGCCGGATCTCGGCTTCGACCTGCGAGAGCACCTCGCGCGCCGAGGCAAAAGCCTCCTCTGCCGGTCCGGTTTGTCCTGCCTGGAGCCGGTGTTGACCCGATTCCAGCTCAAGCATCGCGCCGATCAGCAATTGGTTGATGCCGTCATGCATGTCGGATGCGATCCGGCGGCGCTCTTGTTCTTGAGTGTCAACGGTCTCGGCGAGGACCACCCGGAGCCGCTCGGCCTTAGAAGCCAGGGCGTCCCGTGCCGACGCCAGCTCGGCGGTGCGCTCGTTCACCTGGTGTTCGAGTTCCCGGTTGGAAGCCTGCACCGTCTCGTACAACTGTGCGTTGCGGACGAGAACGGCGGCAAGCCCGGCGTAGGTGAGCGTGATCCTTTCGTGATGCTCCTCATAAAGAGACGGCCGGTTGGCGAGACCGATCATGCCGATCGCCCGCCCATCCAACCGCAAAGGGACGCCGAGAAATGCGCGAACCGGGGGGTGGCCCTTCGGCTGGCCGATGCTGGCCGGGTCGACCATGGCATCTTCCGAGCGAATGGGTCGATCCTCCATCACGACCAGCGAGAACAGGTTCGGTCGCAGCGGAATCGTCCTGTGTTCCTGGTAGAACGCCTTGGCGGGATGGAAACCCTGAATGGCGACTATGTCCATTGAGCTCGCGTCTTCTGAAACCAGACCGATGAACCCAAACTCCGAAGCCGTCAGATCCAGACAATGCCGCAATGCCACATCGAGCACATCCTCCAGGCGGCGCGCCGATGACGCCTCGACCGCCATGTCATAGAGCGAGTCGAGTTGGCCCCTCGGGTCAACCATTGGAGCAGTCGTCATGACCAATCAGGCTACATACCCGCATCGAGATGAGGGCAGCCAAACGATTGGTCAACCGAGGGCATCCATGAACGACTCGATCATCTGGCGGGTGATGGGCGCCGAAACGAACTCTTCGACCCTTCCCGCGTTTCTCGCCTGTTGAGAGCGCTGGGACGGATCGAGCCAATCACGACACGAGATCTGGCCGATGTGACCCAATTGGGCGATGACCATCGTGAAGTCTTGAGGGCGCCGGATTCTCCCAGGGCCACCTGCGTCCACATACGTTTCGTACAGATTCCGGGCTCTGGCGGGGTCACCCTGGCTGAAATCGTACAAAACCAAACCCAACTCCTGGCTGGGGTCCGCCAAGCCCGCATTCTCCCAATCGATGACACAGAGGCCTCCGGTCGAAGTGGTGAGAACGTTGTCGGCGAACAGGTCGCGATGGCAGGTCTGGAGATTTGTCGGAAACTCGAAGAGGCCCTCAAGCGCGACAAGTTCGTCTCGCAGATCGGCCATTTGGGCAACAAACGGCGCTCTCGCCGCCGTCAGATCTCCGATCAATTCATCCCATGCAACGGCACCCACTGGATCGGTGTACCACCAGTGGACCGGGTTGCGGCCAAGGTGGCGGACACCGTGGATGGATGCAACCAAACGTCCGATCTGGGCAGGGTCGACCGATGGATCTCTTTCGAGGAGGTCGACCCATTCATAAACCCTGACCGCGGTTGAATCCACTTCGCAGATCACAGATCCGGAAACGGTGCGAACGACCGCCGGCATCGGGATCCCGGCCGAACGAACCGCGTCCTGAAATGCGGCGTCGTCCTCCGCCTCAGTCGGCGAAGGGAGCTCGAACGGCTCTTTCACCGCCCATGCCCCGGCGTCTGTAGTCAGTCTCCAGACCTGGCCGACCTCGCCCCGCGCAACAGGTCCCTCCAGTGAGGCATGATCCCCGAGACCGAATTCGGACGCGATGATCGAAGCGTCTGAGGTTCTGAGCACGAGGCAATGATAAGGAGCGACCACTCGCTTACGGTCCCACGTCTGTCTAGACCGAAACCGCCAGGAATGATCTGGGGAGACTGAGTCGAAAAACCGACTCTCCATCGTGAAAATATTCGAGGTCGCCGTCCATGAACAGCGCGAGGCTGCGCGCCACCGTCAGCCCCAGACCGACCGAGTGCGGGGTGCGAACCGCGTCGTCTGAGTGCTCAAACGGTTCGAACATCCGAGCGACGCGATCGGGCGCGATTGGGGCTCCGCTGTCTCTGACCTCGACCACCACGGTCGATTCGGTCTCGCCTATTTGAACGCGCATCTCGGACCCACCGTGTCGGATCGCGTTCGTAACGAGGTTGCGGACGATCTGGCGCACACGGGCGGCGTCGGCGAACGCCCAGGCTCTGCCCGATATTGGGACCGATCGGTCGAGCTGGCGGCCGAGAGTCCTGGCCATTTCGTTGAGGTGCTCGCTCAGTTCGATGTCCCCTGGATAAACGTTGAGCGACCCCGCCTGGAGACGGGTGATCGTCAAAAGGTCGTCGACGATCGCCGCCATGTCGATCGACTGGCGGGCGATCACCTTCACCATGTCGTGGGCTTCCACCTCGTCGAAGGTCTCCCAATTCTCGGCCAGCTCGCTCGCGAACCCGACGATCCCGGTCAACGGCGTTCGTAGCTCGTGACTGACGCTCGCCAAGAACTCTCGCTTGTCCCGGTCCATAGCCTCGAGCTCGGCCACCCGCTCACGAGCGGACTCCACCTGGCGATGCGCCTCTTCGATCTCGACTCGTACCGAGGTCAGGCGCCCGCGCCTTTCGTTCTCTGCGTTGTGGAGGTTCTGTTCGAGTTCGTAGAAGGCACGGAAGGCCGACAACGACCCCGCCAGGTCGGCCTGATCCTCCAACATATCCGCTCTCATCCGGAGAACCCTGGCCAGCGCAGGACGGTTTTCCCTGGCCTCGGCCCGAGCTCCGATGTAATCCAGGATCGCCGCGGCGGAAGCGTGATCGCCGTCTTCGATCAGCCAGCCGGCCGAGTCGAGTGACGACTGGATCACGACCTGATCAAACCCCCCTGCGTCCGCGAGTTCGACCGCGGTCCTGGCGTGGTCGAGGGCGAGCACCCTGTCTCCTCGCGCCGCCAGGATCTGCGCGCTCAAGGCGTGGCCGTAAGCGAGGGTGTTGCGCCCATCTTCTCCCAGCGCCCGACCCTGTTCGATGATCCATCGCGACACGTCGCCTGCCTGCTCCAGAAACACCTCGGCGCCGGCCGGTTCCAATCGAGTCAGCGCAACGATTTCAAAACCTCGGTTGATCCGGGCGGTCAACAATCTCAATGCATCGTTGTGGCGATCGAAAATCCTCTCGGCTCGCTGGAAGAGATCGAGTGCCTCGCGATGGCGCTTCTGGTTGCTGAGAACGATTGCTGAGAGATTGAGTACGACGCCCCGGCCGACTTCATCCCCAATCGCATCCATCAGAGCCGACGCCCTCTCGAAATACTCGAGGGCCGACGCGAACTCACCTGCCTCGCCGTGGATGTCCCCGATCGCAAGAAGAGCGTTCGCTGCGCCGCCGGTATCGCCATGTTCTATGAAGACCGTGTAGGCGGCCAACTGGTCACGAAGCGCCTGGTCCACCACACCCATCGAGCTGAAAGCCCAGCCACGGTTGTGTGCGGCGTGGGCCCGACCAACGGGGTCGTCGATCTGTTCGGCCAGCGCCATCGCTTTTTCCGCAACCTGTACCGCCTCGACCGCATCGAACTCGTAGAGCGCCGCCGAAAGATCGGTTAGCGCCGCCATCTCTTCGCGCGTCGAGCTTGCCGCATCGAGGCGGGCCCTGGCGTCTGACAACTTCAGCATTGCCGACTACTTCGGCACCCACCTCGTGTCGCTTGAGCCGGTCACCGTCGATCAGTCCAACTCCCATTGTTTTGGCAATGTCGCATCATCTCGCCGAGTTCAATGTGGCACGGCTCCTGCACCCCCTCGACGATCCTCGGTCGGCCGAGTTCTTGAGCGCACTCAACCGATCAATGCCCTAGCCGAGACCACTCCTGGATTCGTGTGGCGCCTGACCGACGCCGACGGCCGGTCGCCGTCATACGTCGCGATCGCCGAGATCGAGGATCCGTTGGTGATCGCCAGCCTTTCGGTCTGGACCGATCTCGAATCGTTGAAAAACCACGTATATCGGGGCAACCATTCCGAATTGTTCGTCGCAAGCGCCATTGGTTCGAGCCGACCAAAGAAAAATCGACGGTGCTCTGGTGGGTGTCGAGCGGCGAGATCCCGAACGTCGAGGAGGCATATCGCCGTCTCATCGGCCTGCGCCGTCATGCCCCACCTCCGAAGGGTGGCCGCCCAATCGGGATTTCCCGCGCCCGGCTAGACGAGGTCGACCGCTTCCGACTCTTCTTCGTCGATATCTCCGGCAACCACAGGGTGAGCCCTGACGAAGTCGAAAACCTCGTCGCGGAAGAACTTGAAGGTGCGTCCTCCCGGCAGTTTGTAGGCGGGCAGACGCTCCTCCCGGGCATACCGGCGCACCATCTGCACATTCATACCGAGCAACTCCGCCACCTGCGCCGCGTCGAGGATGGGGGGAAGATCGTCCGTGTTCATCTCATGCCTCGCTTCGATGCTCTACAGCACCTTACGTTACTTCGCGACCACCAGGAAGGTACGTCACGTGCGCGCTCAGCATTAGGCTCGCTTCGATGAGCCAACCAATGACTCCAGACGGCCTCGAGCCGCCGAGTGAATCCAACGACGGAATCCGCCAGTCGACGAAGCTGATTCGGATTGCTTCTATGACGCGGGCGATGCTCGAAGAAGCTCGTCAGGCATCGCTCGACGAGTCAGGGCGCGCCGTTTTGAAGACCATCCACCAACGCTCCCTGGATGAATTGCGGGAGGTGCTGTCCGATGAATTGTTGGACGAGTTCAATGACATCATCGTGCCGATCGTGGGCGACGAGGTCCCGAGCGCATCGGTCATACGAATTTCGCAAGCCCAATTGATCGGATGGCTCGAAGGCCTCTTCCACGGAATCCAGGCATCGCTCGTCAGCCAGCAGATGGCTGCCCAAGCCCAACTCGCTGAGATGCAGCAACGTCAGATGCTGCCCTCGTCGAACTCGGCCGGCAGCGACTCCACCGGTCTCTACCTGTAGATCGGGTCACCGGAGATAATCCCCGTCAGATACCTTCGCCGCCGTCCATTCGGTGTCGCCCCCGGTCGTCAGCGAGAGGTGGGTCATGAAGCTCGTAGCGGTGGCGCCGTGCCAGTGAAGCTCCCCCGCTGGTGAATGCACAACATCGCCGGGACCAACCAGAATCGTCTCGCCGGCATCGGTCTGGACCTTGCCTCCCCCAGCAGTGATGTAGAGGACCTGCCCCGCCGGATGCGAGTGCCAGTCGGTCCGAGCCCCCGGTTCGAATGTCACCCCGAGAGCGTTGAGCGCGTCGGGATCATTGCTCATCTCGTCGAACCAGACCCGACCGGTGAAATGTTCTGAAGGGGCTGGTATCCATTCTCTGTTTTCGCTTGGTGCGTGGCGCATGGCGCTCCTTTCGGCGTTGGACAACCTCGATCTCCAACCAACTTTCGGCGATTCGCCCCGAATCCGGGGTCTGGAGCCTAAGGCTCGCAGTTAGCGACCCTAGATTGGCGTCCGATGAGTCACACGATATTGGCGGCGGTATGCCGCGAGTTCGGGAAACCGCTGCAAATAGAGCAAGTCCACCTGGCCGAACCACACCGTGAGGAGGTTCTCGTTGCCGTGAAGGCCTGTGCGGTTTGCCACTCCGATATCTCGTATGCCGACGGAGATTGGGGTGGCGGGCTCCCAGCCGTATACGGGCACGAGGCCGCCGGGATCGTAGAAGCCGTCGGCCCCGAGGTCAACGGTGTCTCTGTGGGAGATCACGTGGCCGTCACGTTGATCCGATCATGCGGAGTGTGCTCTCGATGCCTGGCAGGCCGCGAGGTCTTGTGTGACGCCCAGTTCTCGCTCGACAACTCAAATCCCATCACCGGCGATGGCGAGGTGCTGGTCCAATCGATGCGGACCGGCGCTTTTGCACAAAAGGTCCTCGTTCATCGGAGCCAGGTGGTGGCTGTCCCCTCCGACCTCGGTTTCGACGTGGCCTCCCTGCTCGCGTGTGGTGTTCTCACAGGGTTCGGAGCCGTTGCCAACACCGCTCAGGTCGGTTCCGGACAAGGGGTGGCCATCATCGGGTGCGGCGGAGTAGGTCTCAATGCGGTCCAAGCTGCGGCAATTCGGGGCGCCAATCCGATAGTGGCCGTCGATCTTTCACCGTCCAAGTTGGAGGCAGCCAAACGATTCGGTGCCACCCACGTCTTCGACCCGGCCTCAGGCAGCGCCGCCGAATTCGTCGCTGACCTCACCGGGGGTCGCGGGCTCGACTTCGTTTTTGTCACCGTGGGAGCCAAACCCGCTCTAGACGGGGCTTTTGCATTCATCGGCAAGGGCGGGACCGCGGTGATCGTCGGGATGCCTGCCACCGGAGTGCAGGCCGAATACGATCCGGCAACGCTGGCATCGTGGAGCCAGCGGATCCTCGGCTCGAAGATGGGAGACGCCGTGGTCGTCCGCGACATCCCGATGCTGGTCGATCTCTATCGCGATGGAGCTCTGCAACTCGACGAACTGATAACAGGTCGCTATCGCCTCGAAGACATAAACGAAGCCATCCAATCGGTGAAACGCGGCGACGCTCTCCGTAACGTGGTGTTGTTCTAAAGAAGGATCTCCGAACGATGAAGATCACGGACCACAAAACCTGGGTGGTGGCCAATCCGCCTCCCCACGCCGGCGGACGCTACTTCATCTTCGTGAAACTCGTTACTGATGGCGGCGTGACCGGATACGGCGAGGCCTACAACGCAACCTTCGGACCATCCGTCGTCGCGACAATGATCGACGACCTGGCAGAGCGCTATCTCGTCGGGCGCGACCCTCATGACATCGAATCGTTTTTTAGGCGGGCCTACTCGAGCGGGTTCAGCCAACGCCCTGACGCGGCGCTGATGGGGTGTTTCTCGGCCCTGGAGATGGCGTGCTGGGACATCATCGGGAAGGAAGCGGGTCAACCCGTCTACAACCTCCTCGGCGGCCGGGTGAACGAAACGCTCCGCACCTATACATATCTGTATCCGCAGACCGGTTCGGTATATCCGAACGAAACCGATGACGAGCGGAATGTCTACAACGATCCGGCGCAAGCGGCCCAAGCAGCGTTGGCATGTATCGAGCAAGGTTTTGACGCAGTCAAGTTCGATCCTGCAGGGCCCTACACGATCTACGACGGACACCAGCCACGGCTCACCGACATCGAACTCTCGACGACCATGGTCGCAGCAGTGCGAGAGGCCGTTGGCACAAAAGCCGACATTCTGTTCGGGACCCACGGGCAGTTCACGGCCGCAGGCGCGATCAGACTCGCCAAGGCGATCGAACGCTATGACCCCCTTTGGTTCGAGGAGCCGGTCCCGCCGGACTCGATTGAGGCCATGGCCCAGGTGGCGAGATCGACATCCATTCCGATCGCCACCGGCGAACGACTGACGACCAAGTATGAATTCGCCCGCGTCATCGACGCCGGGGCGGCCGCCATCCTCCAGCCCGACCTGGGCCGGTCAGGCGGCATCCTCGAAACCAAGAAGATCGCGGCAATCGCAGAAACCCGCCACGTACAAATCGCTCCGCACTGTTATTGCGGCCCCATTGTCGGCGCGGCCAACATCCAGCTCGCCGTCACGTTGCCAAATTTCCTCATCCTCGAGTCGATCAAGACCTGGGACGGATTCCACGCAGAACTGCTCGACCAGCCGATTAGATGGGACCGTGGACATGTCATTCCTTCTGGCGAACCCGGGCTCGGAGTCTCGCTGAATGAGGCAGTCTGTGACGCCAACCCGTGGACCGGAACGCTCCTTCATCTCGAGATGTCGGACGAGAAGATCTAACAAACCATGTGGTTGTTCGTCCGGCGCGAACTCGCCTCAATCTGAACGATCAGATGTCTGCGATGTCTTCGATGGTGATTTCGGCGGTGGGTTCATCGGCGCCGGCGTTGAGCATTTCGATCACGGCAATCCGGGATTCGGTGGTGCCGAACGCAGTCACGACGTCATCACGCTCGAGGATGGTCGATCCCTGGGGGACGATGACTTCGGTGTTGCGGCGCACGGAGACGATGGTGGAGCCTGGAGGCCATGGGATCTCTTTGACGTGTTTGCTCTCGGCGACCGAGCCCGGTGGCACCCGAAAGTCATAAAAGTGCGCCGAGGAATCGGTTCTCTGACGCAGCCGCTCCCGCGCCAGCGCCTGGTCCGTCGTCACGCCCAGCGCCCGGTGATAGGCGGTCACGGCTTCATCTCGTCGGAACATCCCAACGAGATGGCGCGGGTCGTCATTGGACACAACCGGCATCCGCCCAATACCCAGCGACGCCATCCTGGCCAGGGCCTCCGACACGGGCGTGGTTGGGGTAACCGTGATGGGTCTTTTGCTCATGGCGTCATCGACGCGTGTACCCGCTCCGGCCTTCAGAACATCCGTGATCGTGATCACGCCCACCAATTCTCCACCGCGGGTGACGGGGACCCCGTGGAATCGGCGCTCCGTCATGATGCGCCCAGCTTCTGCGATCTCCATCTCCGGGGCGAATTCGAGATCCATCTGGAACATCACCTCGCCGACGTTCACTGTGTCCAGGATGTCCACCTCCGAAGCTCTGACACGCTTGATACCCCGCCGCACCAAAGCCATCGTGTAGACGCTTTCTGGGTGGACCCTGTCCGCCACAAAACTGGCGAATGTTGCCGACAGCATCAGGGGGAGGATCAGCCCGTAATCCCTGGCTCCGGTCACTTCGAATACGATCAGAATCGCCGTCAAGGGCGCTCGCGCCACCGCCGCAAAAACGGTCGCCATACCCACGACGGCATAAGCACCGGGGCTGATTGGAGAAATGGTCCAGAACTCCGACAAAAACTGGGCGTAGCCTGCCCCCAGGGTCGCTCCGATGAACAGCGATGGGAGAAACGCTCCACCTGACCCACCCGCCGCCATCGTGAACGAGGTCGCGATGATCTTTCCGAGGGCCAGCAACAGCAGAATGCGGACGGCCAGCAGGTCTACTCCGAACTGCTCTCCAATGTCCTGGAGCGTCAGCAGTTCCGAAACAAACTTCTGACCGGTACCGATCAGCCGAGGTTCCCACATGGCCAGCGCCGCCACTCCGAGACCGAACCCGATCGGCCGCAGCCAAGGCACCTTCACCCGATCGCGGCCAAACCTCTCAGAAAGATCGAGGAGCCTCAAAAAGAGGTATGCGGCCACCACCGCAACCACGGCGAGACCGGCGTACAGGATCAGCTCCCGAGGGTCCTCGAGCGAATAAGGAGCCCCCTCCAGAATCTCCTCCCCGGACACCAGGGAACGCAGGGTCACAGCCGCGGCCACCGAGGCGAGAACCACCGCCGACATGTGTTTAACCGCAAAACTGCCGAGGATCACTTCGAGGGCGAACAACATGCCGGCAATCGGCGCGTTGAAAGACGCCCCGATCCCGGCGGCCGCGCCCGCAGCCAGGAGACTCGTCACCTTGTCCTCCCCCAACCCCGTGTGCCGGGCAATCGATGATCCGATTGCTCCTCCGATCTGGACGATCGGACCCTCCCTTCCAGCCGAACCGCCGCCGCCCAGGGTGAGGCTGGTTGCAATGATCTTCAGCGGTACCGACCGAGTGGACAGATAACCGCCGTGTACCGCCAGGGCTGCGGCCACTTCGGGAACACCGTCCCCTGCGACTTCTGGCGCCCACCGCCTGGCAATCCACCACGCCAGCAAGATCCCGATCGGAATCGTGAAAAGAAGGCCCCATGAAGAAAGCCCCGAACCTGAACCGACCAGTTCGCGCCTCAGCCATTCGACGGCCTCGAGTGTGTAGACGAGAGCGGCGGCCCCCACTCCCACGGCAACACCTATGAGCATGGCCACGCCGAGGAACCCGCCGGTGTCGGCCGACCTCATGAAGTCAAGGGTTTTGCCAGGGAATTTTGACCAATTGGCTAACACGGCGCCTCAGCCTAGGTCCCGATACGCAATTCGAAGTCGAATAGGCTCAGCCAATGCAAAGACACCCAGATCTAGATGAATTGGACTTTTTGATCGGGTCGTGGAAAGGACATGGCTTCGGTCACTACCCAACAATCGAGTCATTCGAATACGAAGAAGAGGTCACGTTCGCCCCAGTCGGCCCCAAGCCGGTGATCATCTATTCGCAGAAGACAAAACGCGCCGGAACAGAGGAGATGCTTCATTCGGAAACGGGGTATTTCCGCCCGGCGGGGCCGGGCCGACTGGAGGTCGCGCTGGCGCAGCCGACCGGGATCGTTGAAGTACACACGGGGTCTGTCAGTGGTGGGCATGTTCACCTTCGCACCGCGACCGTGGCCCTCACTCCGAACGCGGTCAATGTGAGCGACGTCGAACGCCATATCGAGGTAGAAGACGACATCTTGTTCTATCGCCTGGCTATGTCGGCGGTCGGTCAACCATTGCAGCCGCACCTCGAGGCCACCCTGCGACGACAGTGACCAGCGGGTTACCTGCGGACCGGCGGGATCCGGCGCCAACGCGCCTAGACCGGAGAAGTCCCGACTACCAACAGGTCGTGGCGGCACATCGTGCAGCCATGGATTCACACGAGCCTGGTTATGCCGACCCTGCAACCGGGTTGTTCGTATTCACGGCCCAGTATTTGTGGGACCGGGAGAGTTGCTGCGAAACGGGTTGCCGCCACTGCCCATACCTCGAACGCTGAGTTACCGGTTGCACCAGGCCGGAGATAGCTTGCCCTGGTGGAGCAGATGACCAACCTCGGACGAACCATCGACCTGCGGGTGTGGTCGAACCGATTCGCAATCGCGGCGGCGGCCGTGTCGGGCGCCATCGGTCTCTTCTTCGGTGGCGGCTGGGGAGAGGCGATCGCGTTGGGTGGAGCGTCTTTTCTGGCCTGGGTTGCCGGGCGCGAACTGGACCCCGACCATCCGGCCGCGGCCGGTGTGGCCGCCGTGCTGGCGCCTCTGGCGGTATGGAATCTGGGGCGGCCCAGCTTGATCGCGGTTTATTTGCTCGCTGTTTCGGTGAGAATGTTGACGAGATCAACGGGCCTTCCACCAAAATCGATCGATCTGGCATTCCACCTTCCGATCTGTCTGATCGCCGCCTGGGCCGGGCTGTCCGCGGTTTCGGCAATCTGCTTCGGCGCCGCCGTGATACTTGACGTTTTCCTGAGCAATCCTGCACCGCGCCGCCAGATCTGGTGGGGCTCGGGAATTGTTATCAGCTCGATCCTGCTTGGTTTCTTCATGGCCGGCGCGCCGAGTTGGTCGAGTCCAACGCTGTTCGGTTGGACGGTCCTAGTCGCGGCGATCGCATCGGGCCTTCTCCCAGTCGGAGCGGTGCGCTCCTCGGTCGACACCGGCACAGGCACACTCGACCCCCGCAGAATCGAGGTAGGTCGCCGTCTAACCGCGACTTTGTCCCTGGTTGCGGTCGTTTTGGCGGGTGGCGACGGGATCGTCGTACTCAGTCCATTCTTGGTGGCTGTTGCCTTGTCCGGCGCCGCGGTTCTCAATCGCCACTCCACAGCGCAGGCGGCGGAGTCGAGCAGATGAGAGCTTTAGTCGGACATGTGGCCGCCTATGTCGAAGGAGAAGTCGTGATTCGCGACGGCTTGGCGACCGCGGTTTGACTCACAAAAGCATCGGCGAACCCGACCTGAATCTGTCATCTCACGCCGAATCTGGTGTGACAAGCTGGCGCCATTCCATTGTGACGTGGGGACCGGTGCCCGGCTGCTCATAGGTCTGCGAGATGGTCTCAAAACCATGGTGCGAATAAAAATCCTCGGCGGGAGTCCTCGCCCGACACCAGAGAAGGTTCAATCCGTTGTCCAACACCGTTGTCTTTGCCGCATCCACAAGAGCTGCGCCAACCCCCAGACCTCGCGCTTTCTCAGAGGTGGCCATCGCCCTCAAAACCATCCCTGTCTCACCAGAAGGGCTCGGTTCTGGGATCACGCCGGCGGTGCCGACGACTTCGTCGCCCTCGAAAGCGGCAAACCAGACCGCGCCCGGATCCGATTCTCCGGCAACGACCAGTTCTTCGATGCTCTGATGGGGCCTCAGCAGGCGTTGGCGTAACGGCCGGGTGGTCTCGGGGTCGACCGGTTCGACCGATACGACCCGATGAGAAATTGTCGCCGAACTGGCGATCATCGCCATCGCAGAGCACGTGCGTTCCGCGACGTCCACCGCTCTCGAAAGCCGGGAGCGAGGGAGGTCGGTCCGGATCACATAATTGAGCACAATCTCAGTCCAGATCCGGGGTACCCGATTGGCGCGTTCAGCATCCACGGCCAGGCGCATCCACAGCAGCCTATGACGCATCTTCGTGATCACCTCCTCCAGAGTGGCAGCGGAGCAGCCCGCCAAAGCGGCGAGCATCAACTCCATCGGAGACACTCCGACCGCATTTTCCGGCCTCAGGTCGGCACCCGCCTCCAGGTAGACCTTCTGGCCTAAAACGTTGGCGGCCTCGAAAACGTCGGTACGTTCTCTGCTGAGATCGATGATTCTCTCCATCAGCCCATTATCGCCGAGGTAGATCTGGATGAAATGGGCTCCACCATGCACAACTCTGCGAAGTCCTGTGGTTAGCGTGCCAAAAAAACAAGGAGTGGATGATGCGGCGACGCTTGATCGGCGTGTTGGTTTTGGTGGTGCTTGCCGGGTGTGGCGGTGGAGGATCGGGCGATACCACCGAGGTAACCGAGGTTCCCGCGACCACCGGTTCTGTGGCTAAGACCACCGGCGCTGCCCCACCAACAACTGCTGCTTCCGCTACGACCGACGCACCGACGGCCGGAGGGGACATTGCCGGTCTGATCGGTGCGGGTGATCTCGAGGTTGCGACAACCTCTCCTGAAGGCGGCGTTTCCGGTCGGATTTTCCAGGTCCAAGTGACCAACACCGGAACCGGGGAGGTCGAAGTAATCATCCCTTGCGGATTGGTGTTCGAGCCTGCCCCTGGGGTGGAAGAACAGCGCATGATGGTGGTGCAAGCCGCAAGCTCCCGGCTCGGCTTGGGCGAGTCGGTCAGCCTGACGCCGTATGTGATGTGCATCGATGGCGACCTGGCGGCCGCCAGCGAAGGTGCGGCGTACAGCATCGGCACTTTTGCCCCGGACGAGTTGCGGGCGTTCGCGGAGTGCATCTGCGAAAAAGATCTCGACGCCCAGTTCGATGGCCAGATGATGGGCGACATCGGTCTCCAACTCGCAGTCTGGGAGCTGGCCAGTGGAGGTTCCGAAGCCGAGGATTATGGCCCTCTGGCAGAGGGCCTCGAAGGTTTCGACCTCGAGCTTTTCGCCGGCATTCCCGGGTTCGAAGCCTTGGTCGAGGTGATGAAGGATCCGGCTGCCGCCACTGCCAAGTGGCTGGAGGAATGCGGGATTGCTCCCAAGTCTTGATCACCCGGCGATGATGGCCGACCATTTTCGAATCGAGGCTGGGTCGCCGTCGACAAGCGTGACAAAAACGGTGTCAACCCCTGCTGCGGCCATCCCCTGGTAACGCTCGGCATGCTGTTCCACGATTCCGGCGTTCACCCTGGCGGAGAAGTCGACGGCGTCGGCCCTGCCCCGGTGGCGCTCGACCAGTTCTGCCACCTCGGCTCGATCCGACCCGACCAGAACCGGGTCGAGAATCGACACCTCGATCTCGTCGGGATCGCGACCGATCTCTGTACATAGCTGTCTCAGCCGGTCGAGTTTGCCCGGCAGGAGGCCGAAGCCGCCAGGCAGATTCCAGCGATCGGCGAGACGTGCCACCAGCGGAAGGGTTCGCCGTTCGCCGCCTCCTCCAATCAAGATCGGGATGGTGCCATGGACGGGGCGGGGATAGCTGGTGGTGTCGGGGATGTCGACGATGTCTCCCTGAAACGGCTTCGAACCGGGTCCCCACAACGCCCGCAAAGCCCCAACCGTCTCCTCGAGCAGATCGATGCGCAGTCCGGCTTTGGGGAAGTTCAAGCCGAGACCGGCGTGTTCTTTCGTGTACCAACCGGCGCCGAGCCCACAAAAGGTTTTGCCACCGCTCAATACGTCGAGGGTCGCCAACGCCTTGGCGAGAACGGGAGGACTGCGAAAGGTCACGGGAGAAACCAGAGCCCCGACCTCGAGGCCGGGGGCAATAGCCGTGATCTTGCTCAAAGCCACGAGCGGATCCAGGATCGGATCCCATGGCCTACCGACCTGGGGGATCTGGATCAGGTGATCCATCAAACTGATCCCACTGAACCCTGCTTCCGCCGCGGCAGTCGCTTGTTCCATGAGAACTCGTCCCCCATCGGAGGCGTTCTGCTCGAACCGCGCAATGTGGAGGAAGAACTTGAGTTTCCGGCCTCTTGGCGGCACTCTTTCGATGTCGCCACTCGGAGCACCAGGAGGAGACGAGTCTGCTTTTTTGATCTTCAAGATTCGCCAACCGGTTGCCGTGAGGATCTCAACGGTGGACTCATGACGTTCGATCTGAGCACGCAAGACAGCAACCGAGAGCGGGCGGTTCTTTTGTTGGTTCCTGGTCCGGGAGACATCCAGGTCGGACTCGAAGACCACTGCGACTCGTTCGAGTCCGGCGCCGACCGCCGCCACCGCCAGTCGGTCACGCAACGCCTCGTCTGTGCCGAGCGTGTCTACTACCGCCGTCATCCCTCGGCTCAGCCGTGAGACTGCAATTCTTTCGAGAACGTCGAAGGCAGCACCACTTGCCGCCAGGTCCCCCTCGCCGGAACCCACCCGGCTGCGCAGTTCATCAGAAGACACGACCTCTTGGTTTCGGTAGTGCTTGGCAGCCCACGTCGATTTTCCGGAGCCGGAAGGCCCGACCAGCCAGATGAGAGCAGGGTCGGGTATCGGGTCCATCACCCGATCCTATGGACGATCCGGGGCGGAGACTCGCGGGACCACGAGGCCGTCGACCGCGACACAACCCGACTCATGAACCAGCAACGGGTTGATATCGATCGATTCGAGTTGTTCGCCTAGTTGAACCGCCAGGTGGGACAAAGCCACGGCCGCCCCGACCACGGCTTTGATATCGGCCGGCGGGCGCCCGCGATAACCGTCGAACAGCGATCTCATTCTGAGCTTCTCCAGGCCGCGCCAGACCCTGGTTTCATCGACAGGCACCGGCATCAGGGAATAGTCGGAGAGGAGTTCTATCAAAAGACCACCTGCCGCCACCAGAATCATGAGTCCGTATTGCGGATCCCTGACCACTCCCAATGCAACCTCGAGTCCGGCCGGTGCCATCACCTGGACCTGGACCTCTGCCCCCAAATGGCGGAGACGTCGATAGCCGGCAGCCACGGAATCCGCGTCGGTCAAGCCGAGCAACACACCGTCCACGTCGGACTTGTGAACTCCAGATCCGGCAGTCTTGAGCGCTACCGGGAACCCGATTCGAGCGGCCGCCGAAACCGCGGCTTGCTCATCGGCGACAAGTTGGCGGGCGATCGTCGGAATACCAAAATCGGAGAACAGGTCGAGACTTTCAACCTCGGTCAGGGGGCTGCCCTGAGACAATCGACCAACCCAGTTCGCGCTTTCGCCGTGAGGATTGTGAAGCGGCGTCAGCGGGGGAAGAAGCCGGTGGTCCCGATCATCGAGGAGGTGCCGGATCGCGGCAAGCCCCGTGGCAGTACCTCGCAGAACCGGAACCCCGGCGCCATCGAGCACCGATGCATCCTGCTGATCGACCGTGCTCGCAAGATTCGACAGAACCACGAGTGGCTTGGCGATGTCGGCGGCGACGGTGGCACCGACTCCGCCGTAGGCGTCGGCCGGGTTCTCCTCGGGAGTCAGATCGACACTGAAGACGACCACCCCTACCGAGTCATCATCGGCGACCGCCCTGAGGCAATCTTCGAATACTGCGTCAAAACCGTGACCAGAACCCCAGGCGTCAACGGGATTCTCTGGCTCCAGACCGGGATCGAGCACCTTGGCGATCCGGTTTTTGGTCACCGGTCCCAACTCGGAGAGCGTCACTCCTGCCGCCGCTGCGGCGTCGATGAAGAGGGAGCGCTCCCCACCCGAGTCGTGAACAGAACCCACGCCACCGGGGAACGCCCGGCGAGGCGAAGAAAAAACTTGCAGCGTGTCGATCATCTCGTCCGGCGTGTCCACAAGGTGTACACCAAGCGAGCGAGCAAAGGCCTCGAAAGCGGCATGATCACCGGCGATGGCAGAAGAGTGGGTGGCGACCGCCGCCCGCGCCCGGTCCGTGCGACCAACTTTCAAAGCGACGATCGGGATCCCCCGCCGGTCGGCTTCTTCAAAGCTCGACCGCATTCCGTCAGGTTCACGCACCGTCTCGAGAAACAGGCCAACGGTGCGCGTGTCCGGCTGGTTCAGCGCATATGCGACATATTCATCCATCGTTGTCGCAAGTTCGTTGCCGCTCGAAATCACCAGATTGAAACGAAGGTGACGATGGTTGTGAAGCATCGCCGAGAACAGTGACCCGGAGTGACTGATGAACGCCACCGGCCCTGGACTGAGGTCCCAGGGTTGGAAGTATCCGGTGACCCTGACTCTGCGCGAGACGTTGACGAATCCCATACCATTGCCCCCGCAGATGGGAAGCCCGGCTCGTGCCGCCACCGATCCCAACCGGACGGCCAGCGGTTCTCCGGTTGAGCCTCGGCCCAGACACGGACCGAAGATTGCGGCCGAACCCGCGCCGGCATCCACCGCTGCCTCCAGTTGGGCTTCGAGACGGTGGTCGGCGACGGCCAGCACCGCAAGGTCGACCGCTCCCACCGCCGACAGGTCAGGAACGCACTCGATCCCTTCGATGACAGAATGATTCGGGTTTACCAGATGGAGCCGGCCTTCAAACCCTCCCTTGACCAGTTGGCGAACGAGGTGGTGCCCAACCGATCCGACCCGGGGACTCGCCCCGACGATCGCGATCGATCCCGGTTCGAGCAGCGGACCGAGACTGGTCTGAGGTGGCGTTGGAGTGGCTTTCGTCATAAAGATTGAACCGTCGTTCAGTCTATCCAGCGGTAGCCAGGAGGACGCGCGGTTTGCCGCATTCATACATGGTTGGTCGCGGGTCTAGCCTCAACAGCATGGCACGACCTCGGATGACAGAAGAACGGCGCCGACAGATCCTGGAGGCGGCCGCCGGGGTCATTGCCGAACGGGGCATCTGCGATACCAGAATTGCCGACATCGCCGAAAAGATCGGGATCAGCCCAGCCCTGATCCTGTACTACTTCTCCTCGAAGGACCGTCTGCTGGCTGAGGCGCTTGCCCACCGAGATCAACAGTTCTTCGAACGTGTCGCCGTGCATCTCGACGGGACCGAGAGCGCCGTCGACCGGTTGAGCGTGTTGATCGATGCCAGTTGTCCACCGAGCGAATCACTCGACCGTGATGACAACGAGTGGCAGCTGTGGCTCGAGATGTGGTCACGCTCGCGCCAAGACCCGGAGCTTGCCAGGGAGCGATTCCGGATGGATGAGGCGCTCAGAACGACCATCGCCGAAATAGTGACCCAAGGCATCGAAGAGAACACGATGACCTGCAAAGACCCGAGCCGGTTCGCGATGATCCTGTCGTCTCTCATCGATGGTCTCGGGATCCAGGTTCTCCTCCAGGATCCCGGGATCGACGGCGAAAAGATGAAGGAGATCTGCCACTCGATCGCCGCCAGCGAACTGTCGCTCGCGACCAGGTGAGCGGGCTCTACCCGACATCGCCGATCACCACGGAGTAAAGTTGATTGAACGGCGGTTCAGGACCGCGGCGGCGACGAGGAGGACCGACGGTGGCATTTCATCCGCGACAGAACTGGAACCCACAGACACGGCGCAGAGACTTCACGCGGAGGGAGTTCCTCTGGAGAGCCAGCGCCCTCGGGCTGAGTCTGCCAACGATGTCGGCGATTCTGGCCGCGTGCGGCGGTGGCGATGACGAGGTTGCGGCCGAGGTCATCATCGGCTCCCCGAGTTCACCTGTGACCCAAACCCTTTTCGACGACAACCAGGCTATCGCTTCCGGGCTCAGCCCTGAGACGGGGCCTCTCAAGATCTACAACTGGGCCGACTACATCAACCCCGACACCGTGGTCGCCGCCGAGGAAGCCCTGGGGGTCGACATCGAGCTCACCACCTACTTCAACGAGGAGGAAGCCCTCCAAAAGCTCATCTCGGGCGAAGTCCAGTTCGACGTTTTTTTCCCTGTGGCGAGCACCATCGCCAAGGTGGTGGCCGGAAAGATCATCCAGCCGATCAATCACGACTACCTCCCCAATCTCGCCAATGTGTGGAACCAGCTGGCAGACCCCTACTACGACAAAGGATCCGCATACTCGGTCCCGTACACGGTCTACCAGACTGGAATCGCCTGGAGGACCGACCAGGTCGATTCAGCCGATGTCGAGAGCGCCAACCCATACGATGTGTTCTGGAACCCCAAGTACAAGGGAAAAACCGGTCTCTACGACGATTTCCGCGAGACCCTGACCATGTCACTGTTTCGGGCCGGCTCAACCGATCCGAAAGCGTCATCCCAAGCGCAGATTGATGCTGCCGCCGACTCGCTGGTCGAACTCGTCGACCTCATGGGGATTCGATTCTCGATAGACGGCGCCTACGCCGGGATCCCGGAGGGACGTTATGGCCTCCACATGGCCTGGTCGGGTGACATCGTTGCGGCGCCCTATTACTTCCCATTGGACGGCGACCCGAGCGTGACCCGTTATCTGTGGCCTGCGCATTCGAGTGGAACGGTGAAGGGCAACATCGCCAACGACACCATCACCGTCCTGCGGGGAGCAGAGAGCCCCGTCCTCGCCCACCAGTTCCTCGATTTCATGCTGAACGAGGACAACGCCCTCGAGAACTTCGGATGGAACGGATATCAGCCGCCACAGAAGGGTCTCGATGTGAATCTGCTCGTTGCCGACGAGTGGGTCCCGGAATACCTTGCCTCGGCCGTGGTGTTGCCGGAGGACTTCGACAACCCGAGAGGCGACGTGCCGATACAGCTCGGAGCCGAAAAAGAGAAGATGTGGCTGGATGCTTGGGCAAAAGTCCAGGCCGGCGGCTGAACCAACGTAAATGCCGTCGAACCTCCAGTCGGCGGAAACCCAGGCCGTAGGCCAACACCGTTGGGTGTGGCCTGCGTTTGCCGCACCCGGTCTGGTTTGGCTGGTTCTCCTCTTTGTGGTGCCGTTTTACGCGGTACTGGCCGTGGCGATGGGCGATCTCGACCCCATCTTCCTCAAACCGCAGCCGGAATGGAATCCGTTCGCCTGGGACCCCTCGTCGTTCGGCGAGGTCTTCCGCGATCTGTTTGGCGGCCAACTCGGAAGCATCGCCACCCGCACCGCCGGTTACGTTGGTGCGGCATCGGTGCTCTGCATAATCATCGGGTATCCGGTCGCGTACTTTGTGGCCCGCCGTGTCCAGAAACGAAAGGGCCTGTGGCTACTGGCGCTCCTTGCCCCATTCTGGATCAACTACCTCATGCGGATGCTGGCCTGGGTCAACCTCCTCAGCCCTGACGGTCTTGTCAACCGGCTCTGGGACGCCTTGGGGCTGGCGCCGGTGGATTGGTTGAGCGGGCGCCACACAACCGTCATTCTCGGCCTGGTCTACGGCTACATCCCCTTCTTCATCCTGCCGCTGTACGCAGCCCTCGACCGGATCGAAACCCAGGTGATGGAAGCATCGCGAGACCTGGGGGCGAGCCCGTTCCAGACGTTTAGGCGGGTGACGCTGCCTCTGTCAAAGCAGGGCGTGCTCGCCGGTTTGGTCCTGATCATGCTCCCGATGTTTGGCGACTACTACACCCCCAACCTCCTGTCGGGTTCGCCCAGGACGCGGATGATCGGAAACCAGATCGATCAGTTCATCAACCAGACGTCGAGCCAGGGCGGCCGGGGGGCAGCACTCACCCTCGTCCTGATGAGCCTGGTGGCGGTTTTGATGCTCTATTACCTCTTCAACATCGCACGCGTGACGGAGCAGGCCCGCGAATGACGGTACGCGACCTCGTCTCCAATCCCTGGGGCAAACCTCGTCTGTTGAGAGTCTGGACGCTGGCATACATCGTGTGGTCGCTGGTTCCGGTCCTGGTCGCGATCCAGTTCTCTTTCAACGCCGGAAGGTCGCGCAGCACCTGGCAGGGATTTTCGATGAGGTGGTATCTGACTGACACTGCCTCCGTCGCCAAGGACGATTCGCTCACCCTGGCTCTGACTCAGAGCATTCGGCTGGCAGCACTCACAATGATCTTTGCCACCCCGATCGGAGTGGCGTTGGCCATCGGCCTGGCGAGGTGGCGCGGCCGGGGGGCCCGCCCGGCCGGCTTCCTGATGTTGGTTCCACTCGTCACACCCGAGATCGTCATGGGAGTGGCGTTGTTCCTCGTGTTCGCCAACTTGTATGACTTCGTGCCATTCGGGACGTGGGCCCAGTTGTTGGGACATGTGACATTCTCGATCTCATTCGTGGTGATCATCGTCCGTGGTCGTCTATTCGCGATCGGACGCGATTACGAGGAGGCGGCGATGGACCTGGGAGCCTCGCCCACCCAGGCCATGCGACGCGTCCTTTTCCCCCTCCTGGCGCCCGCGATCATGGCCTCATTCGCGATTGTCTTCGCCATCTCCATCGACGATTTTGTCATCAGCCAGTTCCTGGCCGGAGGCGCCGATTCGATCACTATCCCAGTGCGGCTCTATTCCGGTGCCCGGCTGGCGCCGCCTCCGTCTCTGAACGCCCTCGCCAGCATCTTGCTCGTGGCCACGCTGACCTCGGTCTCCATCGCAGGGTTGATCTTGAGTCGGTATGCCCGACGTGACAACACCGGCGAAACCGCCACGAGTGCCCTCACCAGATTGGATCTATGAGAAACCGGGAGCGTGATCCCGATGTGGTGACCGCTTCTACAAGACCCGGAGTGCTTCTGGCGGTAGTTCCACCATCACCTGGCTGCCGCGAAGGTGGGCGATCCCATTGCCCTGGTTTGGAATGATCACCTGCAACTCCCCCACCTCCGGCACGTGGATGAGCACCTGCAACATCGACCCCATGTAGACGACGCGGTCTACAACACACGGAAGAAGATTGCTGCCTTCTCCGTTGAGGATGAGCCGCTCAGGGCGGATACAAACGTTGACCGCGCCAGTTGCGTCCACGCGCCCTGATCGGGCAACGACCCGATGGGAGCCGAGCACGACATTGCACCCGCCATGGCCGTCCGACCCCTCCGCTTTTCCCTCCATCAGGTTGGACAAACCGAGAAAATCCGCGATGTAGGGACTGGCAGGTTCCTCATAAACCTCGGATGGGGTCCCGATCTGTTCGATCTGGCCCTTGTTCATCACTGCCAATCGGTCTGACATCGTCAGCGCCTCTTCCTGGTCGTGGGTGACATAGATGAAGGTGATCCCGACCTCCTCCTGCAACGTTTTCAATTCGACCTGAAGGGCCTTGCGAAGTTTGGCGTCGAGGGCGCCCAGTGGCTCATCGAGCAGGAGCACCGCCGGGTTGAGCACCAATGATCGGGCCAGTGCCACACGCTGTTGTTGTCCCCCGGACAGCTGAGTCGGTTTCCGCTTCTCCATCCCGTCCAGGTGCACCAATTCCAGCGCGTCTCCCACCCTGCGCGCCATGTCTTGTTTCGAGACTTCCTGATAGGCAAGGCCGAAGGCGACGTTCTCGCCCACCGTCATGTGCGGGAACAAGGCGTAGCTCTGGAACACCGTCGAAACCGGCCGCTTGTGAGGTGGAATCTGAGACGTGTCCAGTCCGTCGATCCGGATCTCGCCCGAGGTGGGGCGTTCGAAGCCGGCAACGAGGCGGAGGGTGGTCGTCTTGCCACACCCAGAAGGGCCAAGGAGGGAGAAGAACTCGCCCGCGCTCACCTCGAGATCGATCGAATCGACCGCTCTGGTTTCACCAAACAGTTTTTCCAAACCGACCAGTTGAACGGAGCCGCCTGCCATTGCGCCAGCCTATCCGTCCAGCCCGCGCATTGCCCTGGCGAAGACCTCCAGAGTGTCGAGATACTGGTCGATGTCGGCCTCGGTATGCTGCACCGAAATCAGCCACTGCTCCCCCTTTGTCCAAGGCGGCAGGAACACCCCGCGATTGAACTGTGTGAGCCAGGCGGCCAGCGCTGCCGGTCCATCCATCTTCAGCGATTGGCGGTAGTTGGTGATCCGCTCTGGTGAGTAGGTGATGGAGCCCTTGGCCCCCAATCGCACCACGTAGGCGGGAAGTTCGTATTCGGCGACGATCCGCTCTGCGCCTTCACCCATCCGGGTCTGCAGGTTGGCCATGTGCTCGTAGGTGGGTTCGATCAGGATTTCGGTCAACATCGCCTTCGCCGCCGCCATGCTCAACGGGTTGCCGTTGAAAGTGCCCACCTGGTCGTAGACGCCGTCGACGATCAGCGACATGATCTCAGGGATGCCTCCGATGGCAGACACCGGTATTCCGCCGCCGAGCGCCTTGGCGAGACAGACGATGTCGGGGGTGACCCCGTAACGCCGGGTGACACCGCCGTATCCGACTGTGAATCCCGTCTTGACCTCGTCGAAGGTGAGATAGGCCCCGTTGGCTCGTGTGACGTCTCGCAAACCTTCCAGAAAACCAGGTTCTGGAGGAACGATGCCGCAGTTCATGAGTACGGGTTCGATAATGACGCCGGCGATCTTGCCAGGATTCTCCGCAAAGAGCTCTTCGACGACTTCGAGGTCGTTGAACGGCGCAATCAGCGTCAGATCGACGATCGCCTGGGGATAACCAGCCGAGTAGGCGACGCTCTTGGGGCGTCGTTCATCGCCCAAACCCTCCTCGACCCAGGTCGACACCTGGACCGAGTCGTGGTGCCCGTGATAGGCGCCTTCGAACTTGATGATGAGATCGCGGCCGGTTGCGGCACGCATGAGATGGACAGCATCCATCGTCGCTTCGGTCCCGCTGTTCCCGAAACGCCACAAAGGAAGGCCGTAACGCGCCGCCAGCTCCTCCGCCACCACCACCGCATCGCTGACAGGTTGGGCGAAATGCGTTCCTCGAGTGACCCGCTCGGTCACCGCCCGCACTATCGCCGGGTGAGCGTGACCGGCAAGGCCAACTCCATATCCACCGTGATAGTCGATGTACTCGTTGCCATCGACGTCGAAGAGGTGAGAGCCCTCACCCCGATCGATCCAGATCGGATGCGGGTAGGAGATCTGCCAGCTGGAGGTGACGCCGCCGACGAGAGTGGCCTGAGCCCGTTCGGTGGCGGCTGCCGAGCCCTTCATCCGTTTGAGAAAGGTCTCCCGTTCGCGTTCGATGATGCGTTCGATCGCAACGGAATCCGTCGAGCGAGTGGTGGCCACCACGTGGTCCTCCTTAATACTGAACCGCCGTTCAGTTTACTACGATATAGTAGGCGGCGCGTCCAGGAGCCAGTGATATGAGTCAGAAAGCACCAATCGATCCGGCTGCGGCTGCGGTCCTGCTCGCTCCTTTTGGGTCGTCGCGAACCCTTCCCGCCGAGGCCTACCGATCGCGTGCCCTTTTCGACTGGGAGATGGAAAACATCTTCGCCGGAGGCTGGGTGGCGCTGGGAAGAACGGCGGATCTGCTGGATGTGGGCCAGATCAGGGCGGTCGAGCAGGGCGACGAAAACGGTGTTGCTCACCCGCGACGAATCAGGTGTTCGTGCGTTCTCCAACGTCTGTCGGCACCGCGGCCATCCCTTGGCAGAGGTCGGGCCGGCGATCGATGCCCGCCTGATCCGGTGCGCCTATCACTCATGGAGTTATCGATTCGATGGCGAGCTGCGATCTGCACCGTCGATGACCCAGTCAGAAGAGTTCAGAACCGACGACTGGCCCCTTCAGCCGATACGGGTAGAAGAATGGCTCGGCTGGTTGTTCATGGATTTCTCCGGGTCGGCTCGATCGGTCGGAGAGACCTACGGAAACCTGGCCGACCTGCTTTCGGTCTATGAGCCGGAGCGGCTCGTTCGCGGCGCTCGCAGCGCGTACGAGATCAAGTCGAACTGGAAACTCGTAGTCGAGAATTTTCACGAGTGCTACCACTGCGCCTCGATTCATCCTGCCCTGTGCGAGGTCACCCCGGTCGACTCCGGCAACGACTACGCCCCGACCGGGCTTTGGTGCGGTGGCTCGATGTTCCTCAAAGACCATGCTGCCACGATGTCACTCACCGGAGAATCGGGCGGTCTCCGGTTTCGACGGCTCCCCGAAGAACTGGTGCGGACTGTGCTCTACATCGGGGTATGGCCCAACCTGTTGATCAGCGCTCACCCTGACTATGTCATGACCCATCGAATCGTTCCGCTCGGGGTCGATCGAACCTTCGTGGAATGCGACTGGCTCTGGTCGCCAGAATCGACCGCTCTCGCGGAATTTGACCCGTCATATGCCGTAGATTTCTGGGATCTGACCAACCATGAAGATTGGTCGGCATGTGAACGGGTTCAGATCGGAACTGCCAACCGTGGCTTCCAGCCCGGTCCGCTGAGCGGGGCTGAGACCACGATCTATCAATTCCTGACGCTCATCGGCCAGGCGTATTCTGGCAGGCCGCTCACTCCGCCGGTCCCACCGTCAACCCGGATCGTCCCCATCCCGGTCTTGACCCGCTGAGGCTCTGCGGCGGTGGCGGCTGTGGTCAACCGGAGATCGAGTCGACACCCCGCTTACGAAGCTGGTCGGCGATGATCGCCCTCTGAACCTCGGAAGCCCCCTCCCAGATCCGGTCCACCCGTAACTCGCGCAGAAAACGCTCGGCGACGTTCTCGCGCATGTAGCCCCGTCCCCCGAAAATCTGCACAGCCCGGTCGGCGACGCGATTGGCCATTTCCGATGCGAAGAGCTTCACCATCGAGCAGTGGGCGTGCAACTTTTTGAGATCCGCCCCGGCGTCCATCTCGACCGCGGTTTCGTATGTCATCAATCGGGCCGCCCATAGATCGGTCACCGAGTCGGCCAGCATGAACTGAATCGCCTGGCGGTCGATGAGCGGCTCGCCGAAAATGATTCGGCTCTCGGCAAAGGCCTGGGCCTCGCTGATAAGGCGCTCCGCCGCGCCGAGACAACGGGCGGCGATCATCAGGCGCTCGTAGCGAAACCACTCGTAGGTGAAACCCATCCCGTCACCCTCATTGCCGACCAGGTGGGAAGCCGGAACCCGCACATTCTCGAAGGCCATCTCCCAGTGGTGGTGGGCATAGGTATGGGTGTATGCCGGGGTACGGATGTGTTTGACGCCGGGGGTGTCCATGTCGACGATGAAGAGGGCATGGCTGCCGGCGTTGGGACCTTGGGTCAGCTTGGCCTGGAAGAAGACATAATCCGCCAGGTTGGCCGACGTGACGTGCCATTTCTCCCCGGCCAGCACATAGTCCGCGCCATCCCGGGTCGCGGTCGCCACGATGGCGTCGACGTCGGAACCGGCACCCTCTTCTGTGATGGCGTAACACTCGTGTTTTTCACCGGCGATCGTGGGCAGCACGTAGTTCTGTAATTGATACGGGGTCGCAACCTTGGACAACCACCCGGCGGGTGTGCTCACCACCCACCCGAGCGCGTTTGTGGCTCTTCCGGTCTGCTCTTGGATCAACACCTGTTGGAGCACCGAATATCCGCCGCCGCCCAGCTCCACCGGTTGGTTGATGGCAACCAGGCCGAGTTTACGCGCCATGCTTTCATGGCGCTCGAGCACCTCTTGCGGGATCTCACCATCGTGCATCTCGGCGTGGACTTCCCACGGGATCAGTTCTTCTTCGACGAACTGCCTGGCACGCGTCTGGATCTCGCGGTCGGCGGGGGTCAATGCTGTTGTCATCGGTTACGCCACTCCGTTGTCGTGGGAACTTTCGGCGGTTCGCCCCGAATACGGGGTCCAGAGCCTAAGGCTCGGGGTCCGGAGCCAGGTCCTTGAGGATTTGTTGGCTTGCGAGTTTGCCGGGGGCGCCCATCACGCAACCCCCGGGGTGGGTGCCTGACCCACATTGGTAGTAACCGTGGATCGGGGTCCGGTACTGGTTCCAGCCAGGAGCGGGGCGGAACAGATACATCTGCGGTGCCAGGAACTCGCCGTGGAAGATGTTGCCCTCGGTAAGACCGGCCACCCGCTCGATGTCGAGCGGGGTGACGACCTCACGATGGAGCACCAGATCACCAAAGCCGGGGAAGTTTGACTCCAACACGGCCTGCACCTTGTCCGCCATGTTGTTGCGCTCGGTGTCCCAGTCGCTCTCCTTGAGGTGGTACGGGGTGTACTGGATGAAGCACGACATCACGTGTTTTCCGGGTGGCGCCATGTCGGGGTCGATGGTCGACTGGATCGCGGCATCGATATAGGGACGAGCCGAATACCAGCCGTATTTGGCATCGTCGAAGGCGCGTTCGAGGTATTCGAGCGAGGGACCGATGTTGGTGAAACCACGGAACTGGTCACCGCGGTCTCCTAGCGCCGGATACCGGGGCAGACCGTCGAGGGCGAAGTTGACCTTCGATGACGTCCCCTGGAATTTGTAGCGCCGGATGCTGTCGACGAGCTCGGACGGCAGCTCCCGCTGGTCGACGAACTGGGTGAAAGTCCGTCTGGGATCGGCTGCACTGACTACGACATTGGCGTAAAACTCGGTGCCGTCGTCCAGTGCCACACCGGTCGCCTGTCCTTCCTTGGTTATCACGTGCGACACGGTCGAGTTGAGCCGGATTTCGGCTCCGAACGATTGAGCCGCCCTCGCCAGGACCTGAGTGAAACCGCCGTTGCCTCCCTTGTGAAATGCCCATGCACCAAACGCGCCGTCGTGTTCGCCGGTGTTGTGGAAGAGCAGCACAAGGCCTGACCCCTGCGACATCGGACCCACCTTCGAACCGATGATGCCGGAGGAGGCGATCCATCCTTTGATGATCTCGGACTCGAAATAGTCGTCGAGGAAGTCGGCGGCGCTTCCGGTCAAAAGCCGCACCAGGTTGTGCAACACCCGCGGCTCCAAATTTCGCATGTGTTGGGCAAGCTCGGCCATCTCGGCCAGATCCTCGGGAGACTTGCCGAGGACGTTGGGAGGTACCTTGTCAAAAAGGGGCTTGACCGCCTGGACCACCCTGGTGATGTCATGGCTGTACTGCTCGTAGGCGTCTGCGTCGTGGTTCGAGTGGCGGGCGATCTCCCGCAGGTTCTCGCCATGATCCTGACCCATCAGGAGGTAATCGCCATTCTCCATCGGGGCGAAACTGGTGGGCATCAGCAACGGCATGAAGCCGTGTTTGGTCAGCTCCAGCTCATGGATGATCTCTGGGCGGAGAAGGCTGAGGGCATAGGAAAACGTGGTGAAATGGAAGCCCGGATGAAGCTCTTCTGTGATCGCGGCTCCACCAACCAGGTGACGGCGTTCCAGGACGAGAGTTCGGAGCCCGGCCTTGGCGAGATATCCGGCATTCGTCAGGCCGTTGTGACCACCACCGATCACGATTGCGTCGTAGGTGTTGCTCATGCGGTCTTCCTCTCAGGATTGAACAAGGGCAGTCGCGCCAAGTGCGCTCCGACTTGCTCATAACGATGGTCGATCTTGAACTCCAGGTTGAGTTTGGTCCCCGGAACAGCCAGGTCAGGGCGAACCCTGGCCAGTGCGATGTGGCGTTGGAGCATCGGCGAGTACATGAAACTAGTGGCGTAACCAACACGTTTGGCGTCCTGGTCGTAGACCATCATGTCCTCGTGGACAGGAGTGTGGTCCTTGGGTGGGATCAGACCCGCACTCCGGTAGCGCCCGTCATATTCGGAGTAATCCACGACGAGACCCATCAGCTTCCAACGCGATGACGACTGTTCCAGTTCGCGGCGCATCGCGTTTCGACCGATGAACACGCGGTCGGTGGTGGCGAGATCTTTCAGCATCCATCCAAGGCCGAGCTCGAACGGCGTCGATCGATGCTCGTCGTTGAAGGCGAACCGGCTGGACTCGAAGTCGACGTTGATCAACAACAGACCTGCCTCGATCCGCGCCATCAACAACGCGATCTGGCCAAACGGGATCACCCCGTGGCCCTTGCCCGATTCCACGATGGCGTCCCAGACCGCGAGAGCATCCTCGCTCGGAATCCACACCTCGTAACCGAGATCGCCGGTGAAACCGGTTCGCGACACGATCGTGGAGGCGCCGCCGATCTTGGCGGGCGTGACATCGAAATATCCGATGTCTGCGATCTCGGGGGCGAGTTGGGCGAGAATCTGGCGGCTGCGCGGGCCCTGGATCGCCATCCCGGCATAGGCGAGACTCACATCCTCGATCTCTACCTGCTCGTGTCCGATCAAGTCCTGGAAGTAACTGAGATTGGGTTCTGCCGCGGTCAGGATGAATTCGTCCGGTCCGGTCCTCAAGATCACACCGTCTTCAACCACATAACCCCGGTCGTCGCACCAGATGGTGTATTGGGCCTGACCCGGCCGGCATTTGCGAATGTCTCGCGCCATTACCCCCGCCAGGAAACTCTCGGCGTCGCGGCCGGTGATCCTGTATTTGTACAGAGGGGATGTGTCGAAGAACGCAGCGGAGTTCCTGACGGCGAAGTACTCGAATTTCTCCGACATCTGATACTTCTCGACGACCAGCTGTCCGGCCCAGTGACTCCAGAGACTGGTCTGATTGAGAGCCTCGACGCGTTCGTGGAATGGGGTCTTGAGCAACATGGCGGTCTCCTTCAGTCTCGTCCTGGCGCATCGGTCACCGAACTCACCGTTATTGGACGAACGCGCAACAGAATTGTAGCGTCACGAACAATGGCCCGCATGAGTCCCGACGAGCGTTCGACGGCGATCCTGGACGCCACACTCGCCGTTGCCCGCCGCAAAGGATTGGGTGCCACCACCGTCCGAGATGTGGCAGCCGAGATGGGCACATCGAGTGGCCTCATACATCACTACTTCGACAGCATGGACCACGTGCTTGCCAACGCCTTTGAACGCGCAGCGGGTCAGGATCTGTCGGACGCCCGGGGCGCAGTAGAGCAAAGCTCGGACTCGATCGCGCGGATCGCTGCGTTTGTGGCGAGTTATTCGCCGGGCGACGACTCGACCATGCAACTGTGGCTCGACGCCTGGTCGGAGGCCGCACGACGCCCGGAGTTACAGGCCGTATCCAAACGTCTGAACTTCGAGTGGCATTCGATGCTCGTTGAAATCATCCGAGACGGTGTGTCGGCGAATGTCTTCAAGTGTCCCGACCCGATCGCATCGGCCTGGCGCATACTCTCGGTCCTCGACGGCATGGCCCTTCAGCGCGTCGCCCACGGTGAGGTGGTCGACCGTGCGGATGCCAGTGTCTGGATGGCCACCGCCGCCACGCTGGAACTCGACGTTTCGGCAAACCGACTGGTTGACGCCATCGGCGCCAGGGCCGGTGCCTGATACGGCCGGGGTGAGGTACCGGGAAAGTCGAGCCGTGTCGACCAGGTGGATCGGAATCATGGTCCAGTTCGCACCAGAACGATCCGATC
The DNA here is from genome assembly GCA_041746105.1 of Acidimicrobiia bacterium. Lineage (GTDB taxonomy): Bacteria > Actinomycetota > Acidimicrobiia > Spongiisociales > ZC4RG35 > JBFHRE01. Next base: position 11,431 of record JBGTHP010000047.1, on the reverse strand, counting down.
GTCGAGGATGAGAAACGCGCCATTACATTCAAGCCGGAACTTGTTGGCGGCTCCGAGGATGGCCCAACCTTTGGCAGGGCTCGAATCCACTGTCGACTCCGGCAACTCTACGCCGAGTTCGTAGTCACCCGATTCGATTCCTAAAAAGATCCCGCTGTTGTTCTTTGTAACGGTGTCGGTACCGTCGATGAAGTCACCCTCAGACAGACTGTCATAGAACAGGTAATCCCCCGTTACACGATATCCGTCGGTGCCCGATGCCGTCATCACGGATTCATAACTCGAGCTGAAGTTGGAGCTGAAGGCACCCCGTTCCAGCGCCACCTCACTGTGGCCCGCGACCCGGAAACCCCGATAATCCAATTCAACAGTGCCGTTCTCTCGAAAACTGATCCCAATCTGTCCCGAGATGCTGTCCAATTGCTGAACCGGAGCGATGAAGCCAACCTTCGACCACAGGCTCCCGTTGTCCACGATCCACTCTCCGGTTGGATCGCCGCCGCTGTCGGTTTCGGTCAGATCGTGGACCGACAACACATCCAAAGTGAAACTCACGGGCTTTTCAGAAGAGGCCACCATCACCACGGATCCCGGCTCTCCCTGAGCCATCGGGAGAAGCCGCGGGAGCGGACTCCACTCGCCGCCTTGAAGTGGACGCTGAAAGGCCAGTACGGAGCGGTCGTATTCAAGACATGCCTGTTTCCCCGGTTCGACGACCAGGAGTCGGCGCACGACGCCAAACGGCGACAGCGACTCGGCAACGACCGGTCCCTTCTCGGCAATCAGCCGGGTGGGCTGATTGACGTCGGTCATGGGGTATGGGCCGAACCCGCCACCCGTGTCGCTCACATGTTCATCGGTGACGGTCTCCAAGAACTCTTGATGGAGGTCGATCATCCCTGGGTAGGAACGGAGAGCATCGATCTGCGGCTGAACGCCTGGTTCAGTCGGAAGATTGCGAACCACGTCGAAGACCAGTGAATCGCCCCCATTGTCTCCGAGGAACATGAACATCATGAAGTTGGTGTATCTCCTTTGGAGCAGCGTGGTCGAGAGTTCCACCTGTTCCAGCATCTCCATCCGCTTCCCGGCCCATTCAAGGTTGCCATTCGGGTAGACCAGGTTGGCGAGATACTCCGCAAGGCCTTCTTCCCGCCACGAGATGAACTCATACCCCACCTTGTTCTGCGCCGGAAAGGTCTCAGTTTGGAGGCAATGAGCGATCTCGTGGACCATGACGTGTTTGAAGTTGCCGGGGGTGAAGGTCTGGAGGTCCGTGTGCAACACCACCCCACAAGGCTCTCCTGCAACCGGATCCGCCGACGCAAAGGCATCACCCGCCGTTGAAAGGACCACGTTGATCGCCGGGATGCCCAATTCTGGGACTCCCTCGAGTAGGGAATACCTCTCGACCCCTTCACCCAGTGCTTCGAGAACGAGGTCGTAGTGCTCTTCTTCCCACCCGGCATCGTCCATTCCCGGGGCAGGCCCGAACACACGGAAGGGACCCTGGAACGCAGTGGCGACTCCGGTCAACGCCCGCATCTGGAGACACGCACCAACGCCAGGAGGCGGTTCTCCCCTGAAAAAGGCAGCACAATCTTCTGTCGCATCCGCCATCGGAGCTGCCGCAAACACACCGGTCCCCATCGCGGCCCCGACGTCGAGTCCGGCCATGGCCTCCAGACGCTCGTTCGAGAAGAAAAGCCGGTCGAGCAACGCCGCGACCTGGCTTTTCTGCGCCCCGTCCGGCCCGGACGCCAGGTAGGCCCGCGCCATCATCACGATCCCCGTCCCCTCGAGGTCCGTGACATCGCCGTGGCGCAGGACCTCGGCCAGCTCGCGGCTGCCAACCATCGACTCGAGGGTCGCTACCAGACCCTCCCCTCGCGTCCACTCTCCGTCCATTTCCTTGGTGAGCAGATTGTCGGCCAGCGTTTGGCCGGAAAGGTCGATCGTTGGTGCCTCACCCAAGTCCGCGGGTATCTCATCACCGTTCAGGGCGCCGGGTGGTGTCGACTCCAACGAGTCAGACGCGCAGGCTGAACCCAGCATCATCAGCCCCGCAATCAGAATGAGCCGGCGACGACCAACTTCCATGCGATCCGCCCAATCGAAACTCGACCGAATCCTAGGCGCAGGCCGCCCGGCGCTGAGCCTGGTTCGATGCCGCTCACCGACGACCGAGATCGAAAGAACCTGCGGACCGGGTCTCGCCATTGACGATCGACTCGACCCGGTGAACCCCGGGATGATGCTTCCGGGTGGTGTGCTGAGCCAAGGACACCGAACGTCTGACGGTCGCGTTCCCCCCAGGCTTCAACACGAGTTCTGCGCCCTTGAAGACCTTGGGGCTGGTCGATCCGTTCGTCTTCACGAAGTGAACCCGGAAATCGACCGCCACCGCCTGTGCGGTCGAAGCCGGGTTGGAGATTTCGATCGAGAGTTTCACCTTTCCACCGATCTTCACCTCGGTTGGCGCGATCCTCAGTTCCACGACGACGGGAGACCCTCGCTCGAATCCGAGCAACGACAGCGCTGCCTCGTTCCCGGCCTTTATCAGACCGCGAAGGCCATGCCTGATCAACGATCGACGTTGAACGGACGCTCCCTTCATCCACCGCTCGGCTACCGCGACGACAAGATCGGGATGGTCCTTTGAGATGTCGTTGAGATTGTTGGCCACCGACCTTCGCACATAGAGCTCAGGGTCGTCTTTGAGCAGTTCGAGAAGCTCGAGCACCGGAGTCGGATCTGCAACGAATGCACGCAACCGAGGCGCCCAAGGAAGGCGCGGCCGGGTACCTTCGGAAACCAGACGCCGCACATGTACGTTCTCGTCGCTCGCCCACTCCCGGAGCCTGGCCAGTGTTCTCTCTGGATCGTGTTCGAGAAATGCCCTGATCGAGAACTCGGCTGTAAATCGTTTGGTCAGCTCATACTGGGCGCGCATCGAAGGCTCGAAGTGGTCCCTGCCGTATTCGGCGACAAAAAACACAAAGGGGAGATAAAGAAAGCTCGCCATCCCGCTCAGGTCGTCGCCCTCGATCTCGGGGCCAAGAGAACGTACCACCACATCGAGTGAGGTGGGCACTTCGTCGGGAAGGAAGGGGCGAAGCGCCGTGGCGATGTGCCAGGCGCGAGGTGTCAGTTCGAGATCGTCGTAACCATCGAGAGCCCGAGCCAGGAAACCGGTTGTATCGAAACCGGGGAATACCGCTTCGAGCATCTCCGCCAATCGCCGAGGAATCTCTTCACCAAAGCTGTTCTTGAGCGGTTCGGCCATACGGTCGAATCTACCGAGCGCGCACGGACGCACACGCCGAACAATCGATACTCCAGATCGATCGAAAGGTGCGACACTCGGAACGTGCAGCTCAGTCGTTCCGCCCTCTTGGTTACGTTCGCCCGTTTCATTTCGAGAACCGGTGGCGAAGCGGCCTTTTTTGTCGGCATCTGGGGCAAGGCCGCCTACGAGTTCAACTCTGGAGCCGACGGAATTGCCCTGCTGATCGGGGTCATGGGGGTGGCCGGTTTGGTCGGCTCGGCCGTCGCCGGCCCATTGATCGACAAATTTGGACCGAAACGAGTCCTGATGTCGAGTGAGATATTCTTTGTACCGGCAACAATTTCTGCCGTCGCCGCGGACGAACTCAACCTTCTGATCGCGGCCGCCGCGGGGATTGCCCTGTTCGGGGCACCCGCCTACACAGCCATCGCCTCCTTTCCGCCGTTCCTGACACACGACGAGGACGAACTCGCCCGCGTCAATTCCTGGGTCGAGATGGCGGGGATGGCGGCTTTGATCTCGGGAGCATCCTTGGGAGCGCTGATGGCGGCGACGATCGGAATCGATGCCATCTTCTGGTTCGACGCCATCACATCATTGGTCGCGGTGGTGCTGGTCGCACGAGTGGCAACCCGCTCTCCGGTGATGGCGGCCGGCAACCACACCGGTTGGCGGGGCATGCTCCAGGGTTTTTCTACCGTCTACCAGAACCGGCGTCTACGTTTCTACGTTCTCGCCTCGACCGCGATCTGGTCATCTTTCGGTTTTTTCGCCGCCCTCGAACCGATCTTTTATCGGGACGTGCTCGAGGTTGGTCCCGAGATGCTCGGTGTGGTCAACACCATCTTCGGCGTCGGTCTGGTCACGGGGACTCTGGCGGTGGCGCGCCTCAGAGTCGCCTGGCGGGGTGCGAGGGCGGTGACACTGCTGGTTGGGTTGAACGGCGTGGGCGCGCTGATCTATGTCGGCACCGCAATCGTCCCGGTGGTGATGACCGGCGCCCTGTTTTGGGGGGTGATCATCGGACTCATGATCCCTCTTGCCAGGACGATGATCCACGTCAATTCTCCCGAAGGATTGGTAGGAAGGGTGATGGGCGTCACCCAGGTCCATTCTGAGTTCGCAAAACTCGGTCCTCTGGTCCTGGCGCCGATCCTCGCCTCGTCGATCGGCGTTCAACCGGCGCTGATCGCCTCTGGAATTTCGGTGGGTTTTCTGGCGTTATTGATGATTCCGACGGCTCGTTTCCTCGATCGGACGAGGGCGGTGCCGGTGCCTAAGATCGGGCCTCCCCTGACATCCGACGAACCGATCTCGCCCAATCGCTGAGAGGAAACATGTGTAGAAGCATCAAAACCTTGCGGGAAGGAGTCGAACTCGGCAGTTCCGACGACATCGAGGCGGCGGCGCTCCAATTCGTCCGCAAGGTCTCCGGGTTTCGCCGGCCGGCCCCGGCCAATGCCGAGGCTTTCGAGCGCGCCGTCAAAGAGATCGCCCATTCGACCGAACACCTGCTCGCAAGCTTGACCATCGGCGGCAGACCCACCGCGCCCACACCTTCGTGAGCGTCGGCGTCGCAGAGCTGAATCCGCCGCCAGGGGTGGATTACTCGCGGAAGTGGCATGCGATGGCGGCTGTCGGGGTCGGGGTGCTCCTGGCGACAATCGACGGTTCCATCGTGAACATCGCGCTGCCGACCATCAGAGAGCAGTTTTCAACCACTTTGAACGTCGTCCAGTGGGTTTCGGTGGGATATCTGCTCACTTTGGCCAGCCTCACCCTGGCTGTCGGTCGATGGGGTGACATCGTCGGCAAAAAGCGGATCTACATAGGCGGCTTCATCCTTTTCACCTTGGCCTCTGTCCTTTGCGGACTGTCCCCGTCGATCGGATACCTCATCGGGTTCCGGGTCATCCAGGGGCTTGGATCTGTGATGATCCTTGCCCTGGGGGCAGCCATCTTGACCGAGGCGTTTCCGCCGAACGAGCGCGGAAAGGCTCTCGGACTCATCGGGACCTTCGTGTCGATCGGTGTCGTGACCGGGCCCCTGGTCGGAGGGTTACTCCTTTCTGCCTTCGACTGGCGCTCCATCTTTTTTGTAAACGTCCCAGTCGGCATCGTCGGAGTGATTCTGGTCATTCGAACGATCGCCAACACGCCGCCCAAAGGCGGACAGCAGTTCGACTACTTGGGTGCCGCGTTGCTCAGTTCCGCCCTCCTCGCCTCGAGCCTTGGAGTGACTACCGGCCAGGAGCTCGGTTACGGTGCGGCATCGGTCATCGGCCTCATCCTCTCCGGTTTGGTGCTCGGAGTGCTGTTCGTGATGGTGGAAAGACGCTCTCCCCACCCAATGATCCCCCTCGGCGTTTTCAGAGAACCTCTTCTGACGGTGAGTGTCGTCACCGGCTATCTCGCCTTCTCAGCACTTTCGGCTGTCTTTTTCTTGTTGCCTTTCTACCTGGAGGGGGTTCTCGGTTTTTCGATTCTCACCACCGGTCTTGCGCTCGGGGTGGCGCCGCTGATGATCGGTTTCGTTTCGCCCCTTGCCGGATCCTGGTCCGACCGCGTCGGAATCCGAAGACTGACTCTGGCCGGTCTGATCGTGCTCGGGTTGAGCTATGTCGGGTTTCTCACCCTCTCCACCACCACCACGTTTCTCCACTTTGCCGCCCTGGCAGTACCAATGGGCATCGGAATCGGGATGTTCCAGTCGCCGAACAACAGCGCCATCATGGGCTCGATGCCTCGCGAGTACGCGGGCGTGGCCGGAGGGCTTCTCACCCTGACTCGGCTTCTCGGCCAGATAACCGGAGTGGCGGCGGTGGCGTCGTTGTGGGCGGCACGTGTGGCTGCGAACGCCGGACCGGGGTTTGTTGGAGATGCTCCCGGTGCACCCGCCGCCGCCCAAGTCGCGGGACTACGCGAAACGGCTCTCGTTCTAACCGGTCTGATGATCGTGGCGGTCTCGATCGGAGCTTGGGCTCTGCGCCGCGACCACTGATCAAGACCGTTTCGCTGGTTGTCGTCGGTCTAGAAGCCGCCTAGAGCGGCCACCGCCGCAGTTATGTCCTGGCTGGCAATGCCCACGGACTTGAACAGCGTCACGTCCTCGCCGATGGCGGGATGCCGCCCTGCCAGAAGATCCGCCATCGTGGCGTTGACCGGGAACCGATCGGCCAGGAGCAGATCTCCGGCCTCCGCAGTGGCAGCATCGATGTCGTCGACCACGACATATGCCCTGATCACCGTCTCCGCAGGCACCTCGACCATGTTCGGGCGGAACGCCCCAACGGCGTTGATGTGGGTGCCCTCCCTGACCGACGTGTCGGAGAACAGCGGGACAGTGCTCGGTGTTGCGCAGGAGACGATGTCGGCGATGGACACGGCCTCGTCCGGAGACGCGACCACTTCACCGTCGACGGCTCGAGCCAGAGCCTCGGCGTTTTCGGGCGATCGACTCCACACGATCACCCGCCGAATCGGCCTCACCGCTTTGACCGCCTCCACCTGATCGAACGCCATCGCGCCTGCCCCCAACATGGCGAGCGTGGAGGCGTTTGGTCTCGCCAGGAGGCGTGTGGCGAGACCGGAGGCCGCCCCGGTTCGGATCGCGGTCAGCGTGGGCCCGTCGACTGCGCCCATGGGAGCACCGTCGGCTCCAAACACGACAACGATGCCCGCCGGATTACCCGGCACGGTAGAAACCACTTTCACACCGGAGAATTTCCCGGCCCGCCCCGGCATGAATAACGAGTTGCCAAGAAGGCTCCGAACCGGAACCTCGATGTCGTCGGAAAACGCCAATTCCATCGCATCGATCGCAGCGGTCATCGACAACGAGGAGCGGGTGGTGGCGGCATCGAGGATTCGCAAGATGCCAGAACCTTATCGATACAAAGTTGTACCAACACCCAAGGGAATAGAAATGCAGGTGGGTGCTCGGGCCCCCCACCTGCACTGTTCATATCAGAGAATCCAGAGAAGCATGAATCCGATCCCTGCAAGCAGAGAGATCCCGGCGAAGATGAATCCGCTGATTTCGGCCCCGGTGAACGGGCCATCGCGGCGATAGGCCATGCGTGCGAAGTCCCACAATGCCACCGCCATCAGATATCCCGCCATCATCCAGGGACCGAGCCACCAAGCTTCCGCAAGTCCGCCCATGAACCAGCTCTCTGGCACCGTGTAGGTGTAGAGACCGATCAAGGCGAGGACGGCGGCCATTCCGGCCAGGAGCCAGTCAATCGCGTGCTCGCGTTTGCTGGTTTCGAGGACGGTTCTCCTCTCGGCGAGATGTGTCATCTCGACCTCCTTTCGCCTTCAGCTTCTGCCTGGCGAAGGGAGTTGTCTAGAGGAGTTCGACCCGATTACGCCGGTTAACTCTTGACGCGGTAGTCGCCGGCGGACTCGTCCCATTGGAGGTCGAGCAAACCCTTGGTGTGGGCCGCCTTCACGAATTGGAGAAAACCGCTGTAGCCAAAGAGCTTCTCGGAGAAATCGGGCTGACGTTTGCGAACGGCGTTTTTCAACCCGGAAAGCATCGGACCGCCGTTGCGTCCCTGCATTCCCTTGACCACTTCCAGAAGCAGGCCAAAAGCGTCGTCTTCCACCGGGCTGATGGCCAGCTCGACAACCGGATCGCCTTTGGCCGGGCCCTCGGACAACTCGACCAGATTACGACCCTCGATATGCCGCAGGAGCTCCCCGAATGCCCTGAAGCCGTAGTCCGCCTCCGAAAACGTCGGGTCCTTTCTGATCAGCGCTCGCTTCAGGGTGGACGCAAGCACGAGGTCCCCTGACGATCTTTGGATACCCGAGATGGTCGTTGTTATGAGGCGGTCGAGATCGTCGAGGCCCGGAGGCGTCGTGTCTTCCACGTCCTTTTTCACGGCCGGATCGGAGGTGACCTGTCTGCTCTCCACTCCTTCCAGGTTTTCGTAGAACAAGAACTCGTCGCACGCTGGAGGGAGCAAGTTCGACGTGGAAGCCTTCACTCCGACACCGATGACACGTTTGTTCAGCTCCCTCAGCTTGTGCACCAACGGCGTGAAATCAGAGTCGCCGGTGCAAATGACAAAGGTAGTGATGTAGTCCCGTTCCAGGGCAAGCTCGATCGCATCCACCGCCATCTTGATGTCGGCGGCGTTTTTCCGAACAGCTCCCATCCGCTGAGGTATCTCGATCAACTCGACGTGGTTGCGCGTCAACATCCGCCGGTCCTCGTCGAAGCTCGACCAGTCCGCATACGCCCGCCGGGTTACCACCCGGCCGCGCTCGGCCAAGGCGTCGGCAACCGGCTTGAGGTCGAACATGGCACCTCCCAGAGCCTCGCGGGCTCCAATCGCCAGGTTCTCGTAGTCGAGGAATACTGCAATTCGTTGTTCGTCCAAAGTCACGGAACCAGGCTACTCGTGCCGGCGGTGATTGGGACCAAGTTGGAGTGCGGCCGGTTAGCGTTGCCTGGCAATGACCGCTTTTGCCGTTCAGGCTTTCGCTTCCCTCTTCGTACTGGTCTCTCCTATCACCGTGGCTCCGATCTACTCGGCCCTGACCGGCCAGTTGGACCGCAAAGCCGCCCGCAGCGTGGCGATCCGCGCGGTTCTGGTGGCGACCGCATTGTTGGTGCTCATGGCCTTTGTGGGAAATGCGATCTTCTCCTTCTTCTCCATATCCTCCGACAGCCTTCGGGTGGTGGGTGGGATCATTTTTTTCTTGATGGGTTACGACATGCTCAACTCTCGCCTCCCGCGCACGAAACACGCCGATGAGTCCAGCCGCGAGTTCACCCATGACGTGGCCATCACCCCGCTCGGGATTCCTCTGCTCGCGGGCCCGGGTGCCATCACCACCATCATCGTTCTCTCCGACGATGCGACGACCGCGGCCATGGAAGGCGCCGTCTTCGGAGCACTCGGCGCAGTCATGGCCATCACTCTGCTCGTCCTATTGGGAGCACAGTGGATCGCACAACACGTAGGCGAGAACGGGCAGCGAATCACGATGAGGCTCATCGGTTTGTTCGAGATGGCCTTCGGTGTCGAGTTCTTCTTCGAGGGGATTAGTCCTTTCGTGCGAAGCATGCTTGGTTGACCAGCGGCGGCTTTATCGCAACGGCTCACCTGCCGATAGGTAGATCAGGATGAAACGTTCTGTCGCAGTCGCTGCAGCAATCCCCGGCATCGCCGGGGCTTTTCTCGTACGGCGTTACCGAGACGCCGTTCGCGAGGTCGACTCTGCGAACTGCTCTCCGCCTGTCATCCCCGGCCAGCTCAGGTCGTTTCCCACCGACTGGGGCCGAGTTTCCTACCGTATCATCGAGGGCGACCCTCAACTGGCGCCGATCGTTCTCGTTCACGGATGGGGACGGACCGCCGACTCCGCCTGGTGGCCGCTATTGCAGGCAACCAAACGGACGACGATCGCAATCGACCTTCCCGGCCACGGGCGCTCGATCCTGGACCGGAGATTCACATTCGGGATTGCCGCGGAAGCAGTACTCGCCGCCTCTGACCACGCCGGGCTCGACCGCCCACTGTTGGTCGGACATTCAATGGGAGGCGCCGTGGGAATGACGACCTTTTTGTGGAGCGGGCCCGAACACTTCCGCGGGTTCGTTCCACTGGCAACATCTGCCTATTGGGTCGAGCCTCGCCAGCACGTGATGCTTTCGGCGGCCCCCTGGGTTTTTGGCCCACGTTCGCCCTGGACGCTACGCCAAGAATTGAAGGAGATCCATCGCCTCCCCGGCGACAAATCTCGCATCGCCTGGGAATATGCGGTCCGCCCCTCGCGCCAGGTGATGATCGACACCGCACTCGAGTTGCGACGATTCGACGCTCGCCGCTGGTCTGAGCTCCGACTACCACCCACCACCTGGCTGGTCACGACGCGTGACGGCATAATCCCTGCCGCCCACCAGCGTTTGTCATCGATGTTCTTCGAATCCCGCCGCGTGGAGTTGCCCTGTGACCACTCCGCCGTGATCGAGCGGCCCGATCTCGTCATGAGGACAATCGACGCTGCCGCCGACCGCCCCCAGGGAGCCATCCTCGTCGCAGTGTGACGGAGTCTCCATTCCGTGCAGTTGCCCTCTACTCTCGCAGGGCGGGGAACGAGGTGATTGGAGCTCGAGGTGGCGACCGTGACCATAACTCCTGGCCTGACCATGATCGGCCTTGGTTATGTCAACGCCGCCTTGATCGAAGGCGAGGACGGTCTCATCCTCATCGACACCGGTCTTCCCAAAAAAGAGCGGTCCATCATCGAAGCTGTCGCCGAGGCCGGCCACCAGCCGTCGCGTGTGTCCGACATACTCTTCACCCACTGCCACATCGACCACATCGGTAGCCTGGCCGAACTCGCCGCAGCCACCGGAGCGCGAGTGTGTGTCCACGTTCTCGACACCGACGTGACCAGAAAAGGGAACGCCTCCGGCCCGCTAACGGGAAGAAACTTCATCGGCAAGGTAATGACACTGATGATCCGACCCAAAGGCGCCGACCCCGCTCCCGTGACCCAGGAATTGAACGGTGACGAGACTCTCGCACTCGCCGGTGGCATCACAGTGGTGTCCACTCCCGGCCACACTCCCGGCCACGTCTCCTATTTGTGGAACGAAGTTCTGATTGCGGGCGACGCCGCAGGGACGATGCCGGGCCGGCTGGGACCGCCGATGGTCGCGGAGGACCATGTAGCTGCCGCCGCGTCGTTCGCCGCACTCTCGCGACGCGAATTCGACAAAGCGGTCTTCGGCCACGGCCGCCCCATCAGGGAGGGTGCCGCCGAAGCTTTTCGCGCAGTGGCCGCCGGCGGCAAGCCCTGATCGCCGTCGGACAGTCCCGTTCGAATACGATTGCAGGATGACGGACTCCGCAACCCTTCTCGCCAGGTTGTGCTGGGCGCTCGATTCTCGTCGTTGGACGCTCGCAGCGGCCAACATCACTGCGGCCGGATCTTTCGTGGCCGGGTGCGTCCTGTTTCTCGTGCCGGGCCAATCAACTCCGGCCATCGCCCTCTTCCTCGCCGGAAGCGTCCTCTGGCTGATGTCAACTCTCGGCGAAACCCTGCTCCGTCACGGTCCGAGTGGGTGACCGAGGCCGCACCTATTCGAGATCGAGCTGACCAAAATTGAGCGGGGAGGCG
>JBGTHP010000046.1:0-2342 GCA_041746105.1 Acidimicrobiia bacterium | reverse complement strand
CGTCTCCTCCGACGCCGGACAGGGCAACCACCGGTCCGGCCTCCCGGACTGCCCGCGAAATGACCCATGAGTTGAGGCCGTCAACGGTGGGTTGGTCCATGTCGTCGATGAACCGCCCGATCGAAGCCAGTGCCTCCGCTTGACCGACAGGAACGACGGTATGGGCAAGCCCGAGCCGGCCAGCAATGGTGGCTGCCTCGAGTGACTCGTCGGCCTCGGATTCGAAGGCGACCGTGTATGTACGGAGATCTGGCGCAATCGGACTCGCAAGCCGGGCCACGACGGCTGAGTCGATGCCGGACGACAGGAAGAGCCCGACCGGAACGTCAGCCACCAGGTGTCGCTGCATGGAGTCGGACAGCACCTGGGCCAGTTCCTCGTTCGTCGGCGGCTCCTTGTGATGGCCGCCGTTCGGTGACCAGTACCGAGCCAGCTCGAAAGACCCGCCATCCCCGACAAGGATGTGGCCGGGCGGCAGCTCCGAGATCCCACCGCGGATCGTCCTTGGCCCGGGGACCCACCCGAGGCGAAGGAATCCACGCAGGGCTACGAGGTCGATGGCATCGCCGGGCTTCGTCAACGCTTGGACCTCGGAGGCGAATGACAGCCGCCCGTCGTCGATCCGGTAGTAGAGCGGCTTAATGCCCAGGCGATCCCGACACAACAGCAGGCGCCGGTGCCGGTTGTCCCAGATGGCGAATGCGAACATGCCCCTCAGGCGGCGGGCCATGTCGTCCCCGTGCTCCTCGTAGAGGTGCACCAGCACCTCGGTGTCGGTGTCTGACCTGAACCGGTGCCCGGAGGCAGTCAACTCCGATCGGAGCTCGGCAAAGTTGTAGATCTCGCCGTTGAACACGGCCCATACCGTTCCATCCTCGTTGGGAAGAGGTTGGTCGCCGAGAGGGCTAAGGTCAATGATTCTGAGCCTGGTATGACCCAGGGAACACTGGCCGAACTCCCGTAATCCGTTTGCATCAGGACCGCGATGACGCAGCCTGTCCGCGATCTCACGAGCGCCGGTCGCGAGCAGGACGCCGGTTGGGCTGAGAACTCCGGCTATCCCGCACACGCTCGTAGACTCTAGACCAATGGAGAGTGAGCGCCGAAGGTCACAAAACTCCCGAATCGATCGAGATATTTGTTCTTAGACTCGACAGTGATTCGGGGAAGAACGAACCGCCGACAGGATCGCGGAAGTGGTAAGTCGGTGTCAATGCCGGTCACCCTAACCTCCGCCTCCTTAAAAAAGGCCAACAGGAGATCACGCCACTGGTCCGCAGGGTAGAAACGAGCAGAAAACCCATCGGTGTTTCGCCAGAGTGCTTCGTCAACAGAGTAAGAACGCATCTTGCCTTTCAGAACCCACTGCCGAGCGAGAGCAACCGCGATCGTCGTGGAATCTCGGTGGTACACCATCCCGCCGAATGCACCACCTGGGCTGAGCCAGCCCGCGATGTTCCGGACTATCCTGGCGGTCATCGATGAGTGATGAATAACACCCCAACTCCAGATAAACGAGAACCGCTGGGCAAAGTCCGCGCGATCGCGCTCCGCGTCCCACTGTTCGAAGTCCCCGGGTAAACCCTTGAGAGAAAAACGCTCGCGCGTGCACTCGACGGCCGCCGCGGTTAGGTCGATGCCGGTGACGTTGGCGCCAGCCCGAGCCATCAACTCGGCATGAAAGCCTGATCCGACGCCTATTTCCAAGACCTCCTTCCCAGCCAGCTGATCGAAAGGGATCAGCCGATCAAATGGTTGGGCATCTGTGGCAAAATGACCATGAGCACTTGCGCTCAGCCGATCCTGCTCGTCGAACCACGCTTCCGATCTCGACGGCTGTGAGGCGGTCAGCGACCAGTCATACGTCATGGGATTCTGTTCCCACCACTCTTGGTTGGCGTGCTGCACGATCGACAGCTCATCTCGATCAAGCCGCTTCGGACCCCGTCTGGCGCTCATTGAGTCGAGACTATCGCCCTTACAGATCACGCCTGTTCTGACTCGCACCGCTGACACGGGTGCCGACGAACTTGGGGTAGCGAGGCGAACGAATGACACGCCTGTAGTTCAGGCCTGGTAGGCACGAGGCTCCAACCGTCCTGGTGAGACACGAAGGAGCCCCGTGCCGAAGTCGGAACGTACACGCACCGTGAGGATTGAGCTCGACCGCATCGTCGGGCTGGGAGAGCTGGAGGAGCGGCGCTGGCCTTCGCGCTCTCGGCGCCGGCGCAGCTGGTGGCCGACGCCATCGAGTCGATGATCGCCGACCTCGTCGATGCCGTGGTCGGGGCCTTCGGGCTGCCACTGGCCGACGACGAGCAGCCGGAGGCGCCGTGGGCGTG
>JBGTHP010000045.1:0-18666 GCA_041746105.1 Acidimicrobiia bacterium | reverse complement strand
ACGACAGGCGAGCTCGCCGAGATCTTCGGCGTCCCTTCGGTCAAGACCAGCGTCCTCCCCGGACCGCCGGACAACTGCATCGTCGAGAGCGACGCAGGTGATCCGTTGACTGCGTGGTCCCTCACGACCGCGCAAGCCAGTGCCCTCTTCGATACCTTCACAAGCGACCCAGCCACGATCGACGTGGCGGGGATCGGCGACAAGGCCGCCATCGTCGAGAACACGGGACTCCTCGTGCTCAAGGGTGCGAACCTGCTCGTCATCAGCATCTCGGGGGGCGCCGACCTCTCCGCCGAAGACGCGATAGAGGCCTCAAAGCAGATAGGGGCACTTGCCGCGGGCAGGCTGTAGCAATGCAGCCTGAAAGTGAATTGGGATAACGTGACCGTCATCGCATTGTCGGTCAGATGCGTCGAGCCCGGGAGGCGGAGGGATTTATCCTCTTGTCGGGCCAGGCTCACGGCGACGGAGCGGCGATGAGATCCCGCACTCTTACCGTAGATGTTGCCGGCGAGGGCGAGTCTCTGTTGCTGTTACCCGGTGGTCTTACGGGGTGGCTCTCGTGGATCCCGCACCAGAAACGTCTCAGCGACCGATACCGGACAATCAGGGTCCAACCCATCCACAACGAGTTGGGCTCGGCCGGCATGAAGGGTGATCCTTCCTACACACGTGAGGTGGCGGTGGAGAGTCTCCTGCTCACGGTCGACCAACTCGAGATCGAACGGGCGCACTTCGCTGGTTGGTCGGCTGGGGGCAAGGGATTGCTCGACTTTGCCATTGCTCATCCCAGTCGGCTGATGTCGATGGCTCTGGTCGAACCGGCGGCGGATTGGATTCTCGAAACGGCGTCCGATTCCGACCGGGAGCATCAGGAGTCCACCGGCTTTCTCTACTCGTTGGCAGGCAAGGAGGTCTCCGATGACGACCTGGCTCGAGTCCTCCACCTCGCAGGTTTCGTTGGCGATCCGGAGGAAGCCCGGACTGACCCTTACTGGGAGCGGGCCAGGCCGCATCGCATGACCCTCTCCTGGTTGTCCGAAAAGGTGATGGGATCCGACCACTCGGTCGCGGACCTGGCGGCGGTGAAGTGCCCGGTGCTGCTGACCAAGGGGACAGAAACCGCAAAGGTGGAACGGAGGGTCGTCGATCTGCTTGCGTTGCATCTCCCCAACGCCAAAGTGGTCGAGTTGGAGGGCAGCCATGCCCACCACATCGAGAGCATCGACCAGTTCCTTGAAGCTCTCGAGAGACATCTCCAGGCCGCCGTCTCCATTTGACCGTTGCCGGTGACGCACTGAAACCAACGGTCTACCACAGGCTGACACCGGGGTATGCGTTGGCATCCGTTCCGGACCAGCTCACTGTGGACGGTTCATCCATCAGCGGGGGTCAATACTCTACGAGACCTACTCGTCTGTCCCATGACCCGAAGGTCGCGGAATCAAATCCCCCTGCTACGAACGGACGAATCAGGCTCTGTGTTGCTAGGTGCGATCCGCACTCGCGAATCGGGCTGCAGCAACCGTGGCGAGGACGGCCGTCGCCAGAAAACCAAGACCGATGGTGAGGATGCTCAACAGGCCAAGCATGGCGAACACAACCGCCGATCCGATCATGAGATTCCTGGCCGAGCGAAGACCGCGCGAGAGTTCCAGCCGGGGACCGCGGCCCGTCCTAGTAAGCCCCCAAGCAGCATCGCCCGATCATGCGCTGACCACGAATGAGGGATGGTGCTTTCATCCTGGATCTCGAGCAGGAGCTGCCCAAGAATCGTCACACTCCTTCCACCGAACAAAGAACAAAATCGGCCGTGCGCTTCTTGCGCTTAGAGCCGATTGACGAGTCTCGCCCCTGGAAGCAGCTCGGCTACACGGACCGGCGCACTCGGCGATGACCGCGAGGCTACAAGTCGGCAACATTTAGGCGTTGGCCCGTGAGCGGGTCGTCTCGCTTCGGACTCGGCACGCCGACATCCGTCCCAGGCCACACCGCCGTGGCACGGCCAATGTCGTATTCAACGTGTTTTCGTGGCCTCGATCAGAAGCAGGTCATCGTACAGCCGGAGGAGGTCGCCGTCGAAGACGAACCGCGTAGCCGCACCCATGTTGGCAGGGAGGTCTCGGTCCTGATCGCCAAGGAAGCCATCACAGCCGATCTCGGTTTGTTCGAACGACGGACCGATGGTGATCGGCTGACCCTCGGGGGTGTCGTCGAGCGCCGACTTGGGCACCACGTAGAAGCCGCTGGCCATGTAGCCAGTGGTGCCCTCGTTGCACCCGGTGCCGTACGCGATTGTGCCGTCGACACCGAACTCGATGAACACCGGGCCGTCCCCGAACGCGTTGGTGAGACCGGCGCCATCGGGAAGGGCATAGTGCATGATGTCCCATCGGCCGACCAACTCCGCACGACGATCCTCACCGTCGTCGATCAGTGCAGGCTCGTCGTCGGATGGAGGGTCATTCACTTCATCGACCAAAGCGATCGTCGAGTCGCCGGCGCCGTCGCCATTCGGACCCAAAGTGTCACCGCCTCCGCACGCCGCGGCGATAATGATGAACCCGGCGGCAGCAACCACAACCCGGCGAAGTTGGTCCGGTCGCCGAATGCGTTGCATGAACCACAATGCTAGTCGTGGGCCTGATCCGGTGTTCGGCTGAACAGTGGGCGCCGCCTGCCGCGCACGCTTACGTGCCGGCATAGCGTGGGTCGTCAGGGTCAATCGATATGCCCTCGTGATAGGTAGCTCTTTCCGCCAAACGGCCAGCTACCCGTGCCGCCCATATCCGGCAATATGCGCTAGCAAGACATTATCTGGGAACACGCCCGGCTACCGGCCGGGCAGGCCATGGCAGTGCTTGGACGACCTCGTCAGACGGCTCACTGACATCCGGGCTCGAAGTCTCGCGGCCCAAAGACCGGTCACGCGGGATAGAACTCGGTGGGAGATGACAGAAAGCCCCTGCACACACCGGGGATCAGCAGCACGCCCGGAGGGACTTGAACCCCCAACCTCCTGATCCGTAGATCATGCGGAGCGGCTTGGATGACATCGGCTTTCGTCCAGAATCGTGAGCTGACATGGGGTTCTGCCTCTGGTTGGTTTGCGTCGTCGAGCATCAGTTCTCATCGTCCCGCGGCCCAGTCGCGGCCCAGAACGATGCGATGGCGGCGCCCGCTTAGTCTCAGGCGGTGTCTTCGAATGGATTGGGGATCGGCTTGCGTTCCTCCTGGATTCGCCGGTTGAGGTCCTGGAGGCGCTCACTCGCCATGTAGTACCGGCCGCGCCGAATCGCCAACGGCTCGAAGCAATCCGACCTCGACGAGCTTCCTCAGGTCTGAGGTAGTAACCCGTTCGCTTACGTCGGCGTATTCGATGAGACAGGCGGTCCCAGGTCCCGTGTATTCTCAACCTCTGGGTGCGCTGTGCCCGGACTCTCATGGGGGGCCGCTAATGCCGGACCTTGTTGTCCTTCCCTGCGACCAATTTGCGTCCGAATTCCGAGATGGAGTTGGTTCCTCTTCCCGCGGCTGCCGGTGGCCGAAGCCCCGACTCTCGCCCCTATCCGCCTGCCGTATCCTACAAGGATGGCATTACCCCAAGGCCCGGGAGCCAAGCTGATCGACGAGCCCATCCGAGCGGAGCTGTTCAGCGTCGAACGGCTGGAACAGCATGCTCGCAGCCTGGCCGCTAGTCAGGAACTGAGCGGACGGCCGGGACGACTGCGACCGATATCTCGGCGCCTGGCCGATAACGGCGAAGTCCTTCTCTCCTCTTACCGGGAGTTGTCCAGGGCGATTCGGGAGGAGGCGCTGCTCACCCCAGCGGCTGAGTGGCTCGTGGACAACTTCCACTTGGTGGAGAGCCAACTACATGACATACGAGAGAACCTCCCTCGTTCCTACTACCGCGAACTGCCCAAACTTCGGGACGGTCACCTCGCCGGCTACCCGCGCGTGTACGGGATCGTCTGGGCGTACGTCGCCCACCTCGACAGCCGCTTCGATCCTGATGGGCTGCGCAGGTTCGTGGCTTCATTCCAAGAGATCGAATCTCTCACAATCGGTGAGCTCTGGGCCATCCCCATCACACTGCGCCTGATCCTCTTCGAGAACCTGCGGCGGATGGCCGAGGCGATGATATGGGGCCGGAGGCTCCGTCGTCAGGCCGATGAGATTGCCGACGGACTCCTCGGAATTGGCAACGGCAGCTCCAGCAAAGCCCTGACGGCCCTGGATCACTACGGCCTGGGCGAGCTGTCCCAGCCTTTTGCGGTCCAGTTGCTGCAACGCCTTCGCGATCACGACCCGGAGGCCACCCCCGGCCTGACCTGGCTGCTCGATCACCTGGCATCCGAGGGGATGCCACCCGACGAGGTGGTCAATGAGACCCACCGGCGGCAGTCGGCCACCAACGTCACCGTGCGCAACATCGTGACCAGCCTCCGTCAGATCAACTTCTTCGACTGGGCCGAGTTCGTGGAGGGGGTCAGCCTGGTCGACCACGCCCTGGCAGCTGAGAGCTCGTACACCGAGATGAGCTTTGCAACCCGGGACCGTTACCGACATGCCATCGAGGAGCTGTCGAAGAGATCCGGTACCTCCGAGCTCGACGTCGCGAAGGCGTCCCTCCAGCTGGCCAGTGCCCAGCTCGCCGATCGCCGCCAGCGAGATCCCGGCTTCTATCTGCTCGGAAAGGGCAGGATTACCCTTGAGGACCAGATTGGTTTCCGTCCCGGCGCCGGGCTGGTGCTCTCTCGTTTCGTCAGGAGCCACGCGGCTGGCGTATATCTGAATTCGGTTGCCTTGGTGACGGCTCTGACCCTGTCCGTGCCCCTCCTTACCATCGAAGGCTGGTGGCCCTGGCGGCTGCTCTTGGCACTACTGGCTCTGATCCCGGCTTCCGACCTGGGCGTGACCCTGGTCAATCGGGCGGTCGCGGCCCTAACCCGCCCCGAGGAGCTTCCATCCCTGGCGTTGCGCGACGGGCCGACCAAGGAGCTGCGCACCCTGGTGGCGGTGTCCGCCGTGCTGTCGCGACCCGAGCAGGTGGAAGAGCTCGTCGAAAGGCTCGAAGTCCACTACCTAGCCAACCCTGAAGGAGAGCTGCTCTTTGGCCTGGTCAGCGACTGGCGAGATGCCGAGGAACCCGAGGTCCCCAACGATGCCGAGCTGCTGGAGGCGGCGGCGAGCGGGGTGGCCCGGCTCAACAAGCGGCACGGACCCGGACCCGGAGGGGCGGATCGCTTTCTCCTCTTCCATCGCCGGCGGTTGTTCAATCCCGGTGAGGACCGGCACATGGGCTGGGAGCGAAAGCGGGGGAAGCTCAGTGAGCTCAACCGTCTCCTGCGAGGAGCGGCCGACACCAGCTTCATTCGAACCGGGAGCGAGCCCCCGGAACGAGTTCGCTATGTGATCGCCCTCGATGCCGATTCGCGGCTTCCGCCAGGGGCGGCCACCCGCCTGGTGGCGACGATGGCCCATCCCCTCAACCGGGCCCGGGTCGATGAGCCACTCGGGCGAGTCGTCGAGGGCTACGGGATCCTTCAACCTCGAGTCACCGCCTTTCTCGGAGCGGGCGGTGTCAGCTTCTTCCAAGGTATCTTCTACCCGCCCGCCGGGATCGATCCCTATGCAGCCGCGGTCAGTGACTTGTACCAGGACCTCTTCGGCGAGGGCTCCTATGCCGGCAAGGGGATATACGAGATCGACGCGTTCGAGGCATCGCTGGAGGGTCGAATCCCCGAGAACACGCTTCTCAGCCACGATCTCTTCGAAGGCTGCTTCGCCAGGGCTGGATTGGTCAGCAACATCGAGGTGTTCGAAGAATTCCCCAGCCACTACGAGGTGGCGCTCTCTCGCCAGCACCGCTGGGTCCGTGGCGACTGGCAGCTCCTCCCGTGGATCCTCGGCCGGCACGGACCGCTCCCTCCGGTGGCCCGCCTGAAGATGGTGGACAACCTTCGTCGGAGTCTCAGCGGCGCGGCCGCGCTCTTCACCCTAATCGCCTCATTCCTGGTCCCGGGCATACCGGTCTGGCCCTGGACCGGGTTCATTCTCATAGCCATGGGCCTTCCCGGAATGCTTTCCCTGCTAGAGCGGATGATTCCGCGCCGCACGACCACCCCCGGGGCGGTGCGTCTGAGGCGGTGGGGGACAGATGTGTGGCGAGCCCTGGTACGAACCGGTCTCCACGCCGCCTTTCTCCCCCACCAGGCCCTCAGGACCACCGATGCCATCGTCACGACGCTTTGGCGTCTGGTCGTCTCACGTCGAGGGTTACTCACCTGGGTGACGGCTGAAGAGGCGGAGCGACAGTTCGGTCTCGATCGAGCGGGCTTCATCCAACGGATGGCTCCCTCGATGGTGGTGGGGCTGACGAGCACGGCAGCGGCCGCTTTCACCAAACCAGGCGCATTGGTGGCGGCTCTGGCGTGGTCCTGCTCATGGGTGCTGGCTCCCATCATCGCCCACTGGGTCAGCGTCCCCCGCCCGATCAAGGCGTCTGTTCCGCCCACTGCCGAGGAACAACAGGCCTTGCGGCTGACCGCCCGACGCAGCTGGAGGTATTTCGAGAGGTTCGTGACCGAAGAAGAGAACTGGCTGCCGCCGGACAACTTCCAGGAAGACCTGGCCGCGATAGCCCACCGCACATCCCCAACCAACATCGGGCTGTATCTGTTGGCGGTGCTGTCGGCCCGTGAGTTCGGCTGGGTCGGCATCGAAGAGACAGTGGGCCGGCTTGAGGCCACTGTCTCCACCCTCGATCGACTCGAGCGATTCGAGGGTCACTTCCTCAACTGGTACGAGACGACCTCCTGCGAGCCTCTGGTTCCCCGGTATGTTTCGACGGTCGACAGCGGCAACCTGGCGGGACACCTGCTGGCGGTCTCGAAGGGATGTACCCGCCTCCGCCATCTCGGGCCGGGCTCTGAGGTGGCAGCCGGGATCAGAGACGGAGCAATGTTGATACGAGAAGCTGCCGCCACTTTGGCCGTCGACTCAGGCATCGAGGTCGTCTCGCCCCGCGATCTCGACCGGGCCCTGGTTGAGTTTCTGAGCTCGCTGCTCAGCCGGGGAATAACCGAGGCAGACCGACTGACCGAGATCCTTACAGGAGCCGAGGCGGTGGCCGACATCGCTCGAACCCTGGCCGCGGGGAAAGGAACCGATGAATTGGGGGCCTCCGCCGATGCACTCGTCGCGACGGTGCAGAGCCACCTCCACGACCGCCAGGTACTCGATGAGCCAGCCAGCCGCGAGCATCTCTCCAGCCGTCTTGCCGATCTGGCCGAGAGGACCGCCGGCCTGGCGGAGGCGATGAATTTCACCTTCCTCATGAACCCGGACAACAAGCTGCTGTCCATCGGGTATCGCGCCGATGACGCAACCCTCGACCAGAGCCACTACGACCTGCTCGCCTCGGAGGCCCGGCTGGCCAGCTTCGTGGGCATCGCCAAAGGTGACCTGCCCCCCAGCCACTGGTTTCGTCTCGGGCGGTCGATGACTCCGATGGGGGCTGACGCCGCCCTGATCTCCTGGTCAGGCTCCATGTTCGAATACCTGATGCCGCTGCTGGTGATGCGCTCTCCACCTGAAAGCATCCTCGACACCACCTACCGGGCAGTAGTGCGACGCCAGATCGAGTACGGGAACGAACGCCAGATCCCGTGGGGGATCTCCGAGGCGGCCTACGCCGCCCGCGACGTCAACCTCATCTACCAATACCGAGCCTTCGGGGTCCCGGGGCTCGGGTTCGAACGGGGTCTGAGCCAGAACCTGGTGGTCGCCCCATATGCCACGATGCTGGCGGCGATGGTCGAGCCGCGAGCTGCGGTCACAAACCTGACCCGACTCAACGGCCTGGGAGCACTGGGCGACTACGGCTACTACGAATCGCTCGACTTCACCCCCGCCCGTCTGCCCGAGAACGGAGAGAGGGTTCTGGTGCGAACCTACATGGCCCACCATCAGGCCATGTCACTGGTGGCCCTGGCCAACGTCATCCTCGCCGGAATCGCCCGCAATCTGTTTCACGCCGACCCATCCATCCGGGCGGCCGAGCTGTTGTTGCATGAGAGGATTCCTCGCGATGTCGAGGTGGCGCGGCCGCGGGCCGAGGAAGTCGCCGAGGCGGCCCGCCCGTTGGAGGAAGCGAAAGGGATGGTTCGGGGGGTCTCGTCACCCCACGGTCCGGTCCCCGTCACTCACCTCCTCTCCAATGGCCGTTTTAGCACTGTGATCACCGCCGCCGGTTCCGGGTACAGCCAATGGCGGGGACTCGCAATCAACCGCTGGCGAGAAGATACCACCCGCGACAACTTCGGCAGTTACTTCTTCATCAGGGACCAGACCGGGCGAACCTGGTCGGCCGGCTATCAACCGACCCTCACCGAGCCGGACTCCTACCAGGTGTCCTTCCGGGAGGACAAGGCGCAGATCCAGCGTCGTGACGGCAACTTGGGAACTGCGCTGACCGTCGTGGTGTCACAAGAGGATGATGCGGAGGTCCGCCGGGTGAGCCTCACCAATCTCGACTCCGCCGTCCGGGAAGTGGAGGTCACTTCATACGCCGAGTTGGTCCTGGCACCCCCCCGGGTAGATGCCGCTCACCCCGCCTTCTCCAACTTGTTCGTGCAGACCGAAGCGGTCGTCGGCCATGACGCACTGCTCGCCACCCGCCGACCACGCTCCCCCAAGGAAGAAACGATGTGGGTCGGTCATGTCCTCGTCGTCACCGGTGAGGTGGTGGGCGGGGTTCAGTACGAAACGGATCGAGCTCGCTTTCTCGGCCGGGGAAACCAAGTCCACCGCGCCGCCGCGGTCGATCGTCCACTTTCGAACTCAGTGGGCCGGGTGCTCGATCCCGTCTTCAGTCTGCGGCGAAAGGTGCGGATCCAGCCCGGGGCAACGGCTCACCTCGACTTCACCACCGTGGTCGCCCGCACGCGGCCCGAGGTCCTCGATCTGATCGACAAATACTCCGATCCGGCCACCTTCGAGAGAAGCTCGACCCTGGCCTGGACCCAGGCCCAGGTCCGCCTCCATCACCTGCGTATCACTCCCGACCAGGCCCACGTGTTCCAGCAGCTCGCCGGAACCTTGATTTACTCCGACTCTGCCCTGAGAATCCCCCCGGCCCCGAAGACCTTGCATTCGGTCAGTCAGGAGGGCTTGTGGCGACACGGCATCTCCGGAGATATCCCCATCGTCCTGGTCCGGATCGACCAGCCCGAAGAGCGCGGACTAGTCCGGGACCTCCTCCGAGCCCAGGAATACTGGCGAATGAAGGGGTTGCACGCCGACCTCGTGATCATCAACGAGAAACCGGGCTCATATGCACGAGATCTGAAGGAAGCCATCGAAGAGCTCATCAGGGAAAGCGGCTACCGCGTTGGCCAGGAGCCTGACGGCGGGGTCTTCGTCCTCGACGGCTCGCTGCTCACCCCCGACGATCGGACCACTCTCCAGTCGGCTGCGCGCGCGGTGCTACTCAGCCATCGTGGGACCCTCGCCGACCAGCTGGCCCGCCGGCCCGCCGGGGGGTTGGTACCGACCAGCCGCTCGAGGCCCATCGCCCCGAAGCAGACGGAGGGACGGCACCCGAGGCCGGATCGCGAGTTCTACAACGGTCTTGGTGGCTTTGTCGCCGACGGCAAGGAGTACGTGGTGATGTTGGGGGAAGGCCAATGGACACCGGCCCCGTGGGTCAATGTCGTCGCCAACTCCCGCTTTGGATTCTGCGTCTCGGAGTCGGGGTCCGGATACAGCTGGTCGGAGAACAGCCGGGAAAACCAGCTGACCCCCTGGTCCAACGATCCCATCGCCGACCGCCCCGGCGAAGTGCTCTATGTTCGAGACGAAGTGACCGGAGAGGTTTGGGGACCCACCGCCCTGCCGATCAGGGATCACGCTTCTGCCTATCTTGCTCGCCACGGCCCCGGTTACTCCGAATTCGAACATACCTCCCGGGGGATCGCGCTCGACCTACACCAGACCGTGCCGCTCGAGGATCCGGTCAAGATCTCCCGCTTGCGGCTTCGCAACCTGAGCGGCCGCCATCGCCGCCTGTCAGTCACGGCCTATGTGGAATGGGTGCTCGGAACCACCAGGTCCGTCTCTCCGATGCGGGTGGTAACCGAACGCGATGAGGCAACCGGTGCCATGCTGGCGCGCAACCCATGGAACGTCGACTTCGGAGACCGGGTTGCCTTCGCCGATCTCGGAGCCGACGAGGTCACGGCCACCGCTGACCGGGCGGAGTTCCTCGGGAGGTACGGCAGCGTCGATGACCCGGCCGCACTTCGACGGACCGGGTCACTGTCGGGGACGGTCGGAGTGGGCATCGACCCCTGTGCAGCCATCCAACGCCGACTGGTCTTGGCCCCGAACGAGGAAGTCGAGGTGATCTTTCTGCTCGGCCAGGGCAAAGACGCGGGCGAGGCGCGGATGCTGGTCGAGCGTTATCGCCGATCCGACCCTGAGGCAGTCAAATCCGAAGTGGCAACCTGGTGGAACGACATCCTCGGCACCATTCAGGTCAAGACCCCCGAACGTTCCTTCGACCTGATGATCAACCAGTGGCTGCTCTACCAGACACTCGCCTGCCGGATGCAGGCCCGGACCGCTTTCTATCAGTCCGGAGGCGCCTTCGGATTCCGCGATCAGCTCCAAGACGCAATGGCGCTGGTGGTACCGATGCGGGAGATCACCAGGGAGCACTTGTTGCGAGCCGCTCGGCATCAGTTCGAAGAAGGCGATGTTCTCCATTGGTGGCACCCCCCTTCGGGCAAAGGGGTGCGGACCCGTATCTCCGATGACTACCTGTGGCTTCCCTATGCCGTGGCGCACTATGTCGAAGTAGCCGGAGACCAGAGCCTGCTCGACGAGGTGGTTCCCTATCTGCGTGGGACCGAACTCGCGCCAGGCGAGGACGAGATCTTCTTTGCCCCCGAGTCATCCCCCACCGAAGGAACGATGTTCGACCACTGCCAACGTGCCCTCGAACGGGCACTGGCCCGGCTCGGAAGTCACGGCCTGCCCCTGATCGGGACCGGCGATTGGAACGATGGCTTCGACCGAGTGGGCCGGGAGGGGAGGGGAGAGAGCGTGTGGCTCGGATGGTTCCTGGAAGCGAACCTCACACGCTTCGCCCGCATCGCCGACGGACTCGGGAAGGCGAAGCTCGCTGCCAACTGGCAAGAGGGGGCGCGTCGCCTCCGGACGAACCTCGAAGCCGAGGCATGGGACGGCGACTGGTACCGGCGCGCCTTCTTCGACGACGGGACGCCGCTGGGTTCATCAGCCAATCCAGAGTGCCGAATCGACTCGATCGCCCAGTCCTGGTCGGTGATCCACGGTGGCGCACCGAGACACAGGGCCCAGCGGGCAATGGACTCGGTGGAGGAATACCTGGTCCATCGAGGTGATGGCCTCGTACTTCTCTTCACCCCACCGTTCGACACTTGGGAGGTAGATCCAGGATACATAAAGGGGTATCTGCCTGGAGTTCGTGAGAACGGCGGCCAGTACACCCACGCTGCCGTCTGGTGCGTCATCGCGTTTGCCACCCTGGGTGACGGTGATCGGGCGGGTGAGCTGTTCAGCTTGCTCAACCCAATCAACCACGCCAGCACCAGAGCCGGGGTCCACCGCTATCGGGTGGAGCCCTATGTGGCGCCGGCGGACGTGTATTCGGAGGCCCCCCACGTGGGCCGGGGAGGCTGGACCTGGTACACCGGTTCAGCGGGGTGGATGTACCGCGCCGGAGTGGAGTGGATCCTCGGCTTCCGCCTGCGGGGAGATCGCCTCGTTGTCGAACCATGCATCCCGCGCGCCTGGAGAGATTTTCAGATTGCCTTCCGCTACCACTCTTCCCGCTATGAGATCCAGGTCAGTAACCCCAACGCCGTCAGCAGTGGCGTGGTGGGATTGACGATGGACGGGACAACCCTGCCCCCCAACTCGGAGCTGAAGTTGGTCGATGACGGCATCATCCACCAAGTGCAGGTGACCCTGGGTTGAACAGGCCGACGGGGCCACCGTATCAGGGTCAGTCTCGGCAGGCTTGGCGAGGAGCCGGTGCTCAACTGACGTCCCGGATGCAGCGTCCGATTCCGAGGTCCACGATTGCCATGGACCTGGGCTCTTGGCCAGCGCAGCGCTCGGTGGTGGATACTCCGTAGTCAGACACTCCATTCAATTGAGCCACGAGCGAGGGATAGTGAATAACCGCAGGACTCGAGGTGAAGCCCACCAGGCGTTGTGGCCGGTGAGCACGGTGGGACCTTCATCCTGGCGTCGGATTACGCTGTGCGATGTGAGCAGCCCACACGCGGCGAGGAACATATCTGAGCGCAAGCGCCAGCCAACCCTCGCTGGAAACGGTCGACCCGGAACGAGTCGGCACTGGTCCGAGTGGCTTGGTCCTCACCGCCGAGAAGGTCGTTCAGCACACCGTTGTCACGTTGGGGTTCGTCACCGACATTGGAGACCTCCGGCAGGAAGTGGCTGTCGACTATCGATGGCTTGCCTTCGGAGCTGTGGTTGGCCTTGTCTTCCCGATCGCTCTTGTTGCTTCGATCGCTCGGCGTCACTGGAGCTTGACACTCCTTTCTGCCCTCGCCGCCGTCGACATCGTCGGGGAGTTCGTCGCTCAGGGGGCACTGATCATCAAGATCAAAGTTTCATTCGTGGTGGCCGTTGCCATCTTTGTGCTGTCTCGCAACGCAGCCAGGCCCGCGCGGACGACGAACTGATGGCTCGCCGGTCTCCCACAAGATGGCATTTGGCCCTACAGGCAACGATGCCTAGCGCAAGACGATCCGGTCAGAGGACGCAATTGGTGAACCTTGTGGGCTAGATGCACTGTGAGGCTCCCCCCGATGACCGGTCACTTCGATTAGGAGGTAATCATGTCAGTTATGGAGAAACAACAGCCGAAGAGGGTTCGGCGGTCGTTCACCGACGAGTTCAAGGCCGATGCGGTATCGATGGTGCTCGATGATGAGCGCCGGATCGCCGATGTGGCTGAGGCTTCGGTGATTGGTTGATGGCACGCTGGGCAGCTGGGTTCGTCAAGCCCGAACCGACCGTCGCGAGCGTGAGGGGTCGGGTTGGCGCTGTGAGCTGGATTTGGATATCAGCCGGATCGAACCGGCTCGATTCGCCGATTTGGTGGACGAGGTCGAGGGTGCGGACCTCCGTCATGTGACGGACAGTTGACTGACACCACTTCAAGGGGTGTTACCGAATGGTGATCCATCGCAACCGTTGGGGCTCGCTTCGGTTGGGTAGCGCGAAGCCAGGCGACCATCGGGTGTTCTTCGCTGCCGGCGAAGCGAGTTGCAGGCGTCCGGGCTCACGCGCGATGAGGGCCGGAACCTGTAACTCACTGCCGACGATCGTTGTCGGATTTCGCGAGGTGGGGTACCCGAACGCCCGGGGCGGTGGCCAGTGCGTCGCTTGTCGCCGACAAGTAGAGTTGGTTTTCGGCTCTCAAACACATAGGAGGAGCAATGAGTACCACAGGATGGATCATCCTCATCGTCGTGCTAATCATGGTGTTCGGCGGCGGGTTCGGCTGGAACCGGCGACGTCGTTAGGCGAGGCAGACCCCTCGCAACGACTGTGCCGTGAACTGAACCAAGAGAACGGTATCAAGGCAAACCGAGGGATGCGTACCTTAGAGACGCCTGGGGCTGGAAGCACGGCCTGACTGGACGGCAGGACGCGAAGAACCCCGAGGGAGCTTCGGTCGAAACTTCAGGCCCTCTCGGGGTTTCCGACCCGCTGGAACTCCAAACCCGAAGGCCTGGTCTCCCAGTGAGTACCCAAAGTGTCCTCTCGGTCGCTTCAGATCCGATTCGGGGTTGCCCCTGATCCGGCTCCGCCACTATAGGGTCAACATGTCCGAACCCACAAATCTGCTGGAACCACAGGCCAAACGAACCAGGCGATGGAACAGGCTCGAGCGATTGGGGGCCTTTCGATGTGGACTGTGCTAGATCGCGGGACGCGTAGCCCATCGAGATCCCCCGCAGGCTCAGTCTGCCGTGGTCTTGGCGTGCGGTTTCTCGCTCACGGCGCACTCGGCGGGGAACTTCCAGCGACAGTACGGCTTGCCGCTGATCCAGGATCCTGACATTCTGCGGCCACCGCGAGCATCGCCAGCTTGGACGCCGCGCAGGGTCATAGTTCAGGTCCTTCCTCCGACACGACGAATCCCCGGCTCAGCGGCCTGGGGGTTTCTCGGCGGCTTGCTCTATTGGACTTCGACCGAGGTTCCACCGAACACCAGCGCAGCAAGCGCAGGGTCAGGAGTCGAACGGGTTGCAGGCGTTGGGGTCGCGGGTGTCGTGTCCTTTCATGAACCATGACACGCGTTCCTCCGCCGATCCGTGGGTCCAGGTCTCAGGGTTGACCATCCCGGTGGTCTTGCGCTGGATACGGTCGTCGCCGACGGCTTGTGCCGCGTCGATCGCCTGGCGCAGCTCGCCGGGAAGGATGACGTCACCCTCGAGCGTGCCTGCCCAAACGCCTGCATAACAATCTGCCTGGAGCTCCATCGCGACCGAGAGAGTGTTGGCCTGGGATGGGTCCTGTTGCTGGAGGCGGATCACCTGATCGGTGAGGCCGAGTTCGTTCTGAGCGTGATGCCCGACTTCGTGGGCGATCACATAGGCTTCCGCCACCTCACCTCCGGTCGCGCCGAGCTGGTGTTCAAGGACCGCATCGAAGAACGTCTCATCGAGATAGATCACGCCCGGTTCCTGCTCCGGGGTGGAGGGATCGTCCCCCGGGCAGTAGTGAGGGCCGACGCTGGAGTCGGCTCCACCGCAGCCGGAGTCGGTGGAGCCCCTGAACAGCACGAGTGTGGGCGGGTGATGTTCTCCCTGACTCAGTTCGATCGTCTGTCCCGTGGAGGCACCTTGGGCGTCCTGGAGCTGGCCAAGGACGTCGTCAAGGCTACCGCCTCCTCCTCCACCGAGGAACAAATAGAGCAGCAGGCCGATGATGCCGAGCCCCCCTATATGCCCCCGGCAGCTGCCCGGCCCGGGCGCGACCGGCGATCCTCGACGTTCCCTCTCGATTGGATTCGATCCCAGCGCACGCCGCAACGCTACCAAGGCACAGCGCGGTCATGCCGCACGACTCAGAGCGCCCGCCCTGGTGTTCGACGGCCTCGCTCGGACTACCTCGCCACGGTTGGCCGCAGTGAATCGCACTGGGAACATCAGACCAATGGTGGAGTCGTACGTATGCGCGGCTGTGAACGAAGTCGGAGAGCCGTGTGCGGAGAAACCTCACGCACGGTTCGAGAGGGGCCGCTAGCAAAGCTGACGCACGGTGAGACGGAACAGGCGCCCACGAGAGACCAAAGGGACTGAGCCCTCCCACTTCGCGGCGGGCCCAACCAAGCCAGCGGCCCACGTCACCGGTCTCGGGGTCTGCCCATCAATCCGGGATTACCGCAAGCTGCGCCCTCCCCAACTCACCGCGCAGGCTCAGGTGGTGGGGTGCTGGTGGCGGTCTCCGCGTAGTAGGAGTTAACCGAATCGGCGAGCGTTCGATCGGCGAAGTTGGGCCAGTTGTCGGGTTCGAACCCGGGGGCGTTCTTGAGCTTTGCTTTGTCGGCATTGAGGACAAAGCATTTCTTGTCGGTGTCGAGTAGGAGCGCCTCAAAGGGGACGGCAAACAGCTTGTTTCCCATACCGAGGAACCCGCCGAACGACACCACCGCGAACCTGACGGTGCCGGTGGTGAGGTCGATCATGAGGTCTTTGATCAATCCGAGGTCTTCGCCTGCCGGGTTGCGGACAGCGTCGCCAGTGATGGTGCTTGAGGACAGGACAGTTGGGTTGGTCATGGTGTGAAGCCTTTCAGTATCGGGTGACGGCCCGCCACGCAGCGTCGCGCTTGGCGGCCTGCCAACCTTCTCAGGTTGAGGTACATCTGTCTCTTGAGCCTCGGCCGTTCTTGGCCGCGGCCATGATGGCGAGCCGTTCGTGCATGTAGCTGTCAACGGCCACCTACGTCCGGGGGTGCTACGAGTCGTCTCCGAGGGCGGCCTCGATCGACTCGATGCCTTCGCCGGTGCGTTCTTTGATGCGTCCCACGAACTCGTCCCATTGGCCTTCGGCGACGTCGAGGTCATCGTCGGTCAGCTCGCCCCACGCCTGGCGTGCTTTGCCCTTGAGCTGGTCCCAGCGGCCTTCCCACTTGGCTTTCGTACTTTCGTCCATAGTTACTCCTTTGGTGATGCCTCGTGGCGGTGGGTCCATGTAGTCGGCATGAGAACTATTGTAACAGAACACTAGAAATTTGATGCGGGCGAAATAATACTAGTGTATGATTGCGAGCATATCGGAGTTCCTGAGCACCAGCACAACGCGGAAGCCACATCGCTCGCAACGCTGACGCTGACCTGCGTCTTCGCGATATCGCCTCCGCCATGGACGTGACCGAGCGCACCGCTTACACGATCGTCGCCGACCTCGCCGAGGCGGGCCACGTGGTCAAAGAGCGTGATGGACGCCGGAATCGCTACCAGATCCAGGAGCATCTTCCGCTGCCTGCCGCCGACGGAAGCGAACCGACCATCGGTGAGCTGTTGAGCCTTCTCAGCGACGCAGAACTCGGCATTTGATGTCAAGCCAAGCGTTATTCACCAGACCTGCGGCCAGAGATCGGCACCAGCGCCGGAGCCTCGGCCCTGGTCGCCTATCGGCTCTCAACCGGCGACAATGACAACGAATCAACAGAGAAGAAAAAGAGAAGGAGAGATGAAATGAACAGAAATGCAGGTTTCGGAGGTTCGATCTTCCTCATGGCGTTGGGTGCCGTCTTGGCATTCGCCGTGTCGGTGGAAACGGAAGGATTCAACGTCAACACGATCGGCATCATCCTGTTGATCGTCGGTGTGATCGGCGCCGCTCTGACCATGATGTCAAACACCGCAACCAAGAAAGAGGAACACGTCGAATACACCAAGAAGGACCTCGACTCTCGCGATCACTGACCAGCCTCGGGTCAGGAACGCCTGTTCGTTCCCGATTCGATCGGACCGGAAGCGATCCGCTTCGATGAGCCCGACGGCGGACACTCCGGTGGCCGGAGGTTCTCCCACCGAGCCACCGGATCCCGGTTGGGCCCCCCCGGGGTGCCATCGGACCGAGAAGGCCGAGGCCTTATCGGATTCGATCGTCCAGCGCTACGGTGATCGTATCGACGCTGCGAGCTGCTTGCGAGGCGGTTTCTTCGTGATCGAGCCGCATCGTCGCCGAGACAATACGTCGCCGGTGCAGGTTTCACCATTGTGATGGTACGCGGGAGCAGGGAACCCCTCCTGTGGTGCCGATGCCCTACCATGACTGTCAATTGACCAATCACCCTGCCCGTAGATTCCCGACGTTCACACTTGTCGGAGCTGCTTGTTTGTTGGCGATTGGCCTCATCTACGCGAGCGGTCGGCTGACCGAGGACTCCAATCTCCTGTTCGCCAACATTGCGTTCCCGGCTGCGGTAGTCGGTGCTTCTGCTTTGTTGTGGCGGGCAAGCTGGCGGTTGAGGGGTCGAGAACGGGTTGCTTGGTCGCTCGTAGCTGCCGGCCTCACCGTCGTGGGCGATCGCGAATAGTATTTGGGCGTACTACCGGCTGGTCCTAAGCGCGACACCTCCCTACCCGGCCCATCAGTTGCCGTGGCACCGCTTGTACTTGTAACCGGAGCCACACGGACAGGGATCATTCCGACCGACACTCGACTTGCTCGGTAGCTCAAGCGGTCTGGTTCTAGCCCGCAAGAGACGCTCCATTGCCCTCAGCGACTGCTCTCGTTCGTCCAGACGGCGTCCCCGGATCTCGAGAGCCTCAGAACTGGCAACCAGCCTCCGCTGGAACTCCGGAGCGAACACCACTCCAGGAGGCTCGTCCTCACTCACAAGGGCGCCGAGTTCCTGATCGACTAGACCGGCGATACCCTCACCCATCGTCAACCCGATCGCCTGGCAGTACCGTCGCCACGTCGACCACATCGCATCCGACAACGGAACCTTGACCGTTTGAGTCGCCCTCGTGTGTCCAAGCTCGGCGAAGACCCGACGATCGATCATTGACAGGGTGCGGTACGCGATACGCGTCCGGACTCGGATCGTCTACGGATCGGTCCCTGGATCCGAGAGTCGGATTTGATCGGCAACGGGTGGGAAAGGCGTGGTGGCATTCGGTGTGTGATCGGGTCGTCGCTCCGGCACTGTCAGTGAGGTCACGGCGTCTCGTTGGAGACATGACCGAGGGGCTTGCGCTTCACCATCCGAACGGCACGGATGCCCACGATCAGCCCGCCGGCCACACTGCCCCGGCCGAGACCAACCTGCGTTGATCCACCGAGGTCCTTCAATCGTTCCATGGCCACCTGGAAACCGGGTGGCCCTCTCCGCCGAGTGCCAACAGCCCTGTCAGCAACCCTGTCAACGGCCATCCACTAGCACACCGAAAACGAGTTTGTTCTGACCGGTTTGATGTTCTAGAACTGACGGACATTGCTTACATTTGGGTTCTCCAAGATGGAAGGAGAACTGATGACCGAGCGGGATCAGCAACGGTTGGTGAATCATCGTCTGGCGGTGATCCGCCACGCCGAGGAGGTGACCGGGAACGTCGCT
>JBGTHP010000044.1:0-25871 GCA_041746105.1 Acidimicrobiia bacterium | reverse complement strand
GAGCGACGTTCCCGGTCACCTCCTCGGCGTGGCGGATCACCGCCAGACGATGATTCACCAACCGTTGCTGATCCCGCTCGGTCATCAGTTCTCCTTCCATCTTGGAGAACCCAAATGTAAGCAATGTCCGTCAGTTCTAGATTTTTCTCACCGTGGTGTGTTTGTTCCCGATTGATGTCTGACATCGGGCTGACAGGGCTGCTGACACTCTGCTGACAGGGTTGGCGCGGAACCTAGCTCTCGTGAAGCGCATGAGAGGAGCGGCCTGTGGGGCCGAGACCCCCAGCGAGGTCGGCGGACACTGAACTGATTCGTCGGCTTGATGCGGAGTGGCGGATTCTGTCCCAGTCGCGATGGCTGTGCGATCGACTGGTCGCTTGGTCAGCCGACGACGACCGGCTCGCGTTCGACGATGGAGACCAGCTCGTTGCCGCTGCGCAGAGGCGCGACGTGTCGAGTTGGGCGGAGCGGGATCAGGTCCTAGCGGCTCTGCTCGAGCGAGCCACCGACGACGCTCTAGCGAGACGAGTCGCGCTCCAAGTTGTGCTTCCGAGTCTGAAGAGCCTCATCAACGGGATCCGCGGGTGGGATGCCGAAGAACGAGCCGCCCGGGTGGTAGCCACGGCGTTGGAAGTCATCTCCTGGTGTGCCACCGAGCCGGCTGGAACGCCACCGAGTTTTCGGATCTATACGAACACGAGGCGTCGAGTTCTGCGCTCAGCGGTCCTTGCTCGATCGGAACCTGTCGTATTCGTCGACGACTACAGCCACCTCGATGTCAGTGAACAACGCACCGACGGCCCGAACGAAGAGCAGGAGGTTGAGCAACTCGTCGAGTGGGTTCGACAGCGGGGGCGGGTTCGGGAGGATGCGGCTCGCCTGGTGGTGATGACTCGGGTCGCCGGGGTTTCGGTCGATGAACTGGCTGCCGCCGAGGACGTCGATTCCCAGACGCTGCGCCAGCGCCGACTGCGGGCTGAGCGTCGTGTTCGCCAAGGCCTGACCCTGGCTCGATGACCACATGAAGTTCCGAGAGCGTGTCGCGTCCCGCTCCCCCGCCCGCCCCTTATGCCTGCGATCGGCCAAGACGACCGACCCCGATCACCGACTGAATGGAGGAAACATGCAAGCTTTCTCACAGCAACCCAGGGACCGAACCCTCGGGCTCAACGTCACTCAGTCAGACGGTGACGCCCGCACGCTGACCGACGTCGAGCTGGACAGTCAGATCCGGGCCGGTTGGGACATCTGGTGTGATCTGCTCGACGACCTCCTGAGTACTGGTGGGATGCTGCCGTCCCGCGAACTTGCCGGCCGGGTGGTGGGCTTCTTCGAGGACGGCTACTGGAGCGCCGAGGATGCCCGAGTCGAGGCGTTGCGCCGTCAGATGGCTTCTCAGGACCTTCGACGATGCCGAGTCACGGATCGGTCGAGGGGGGACCTGTGACGACCGAGGGGCGTCAGGAGGTGGTCGCCAGCCAGCCGTCCGCTCGCCGGGGATGGAATCCGGTGCTGACCGTCCGGTCCATGCACATCGTCCTGTGGTTGCTGGTGATCTCAGGTCCGGTCACCGCCCTTCTGGTGGCAACACAGCTGTCGTCACTCAGCGATCGACTCGACCTCGTCAACATCGAAGCCAGTCTCGAAATACCCCCGGACACGGCTGGAGCCGAGGGTTTCGCGGAGCTGTTCATCGCCACCTATCTCGGTTCCGGCGAGGGATCGACCGATTCGCTCGGTCTATTCCTCGACAACGTCTCGTTGGATGGAGTCGAGAGTGGATCATGGTCGGCGACGAGGACGACAAGCCTCGGCGCCTCGGAGGTCGCCCCCGGCTACTACGCGGTGACGGTGGCTGCGGAGGTTGTCGCCGCCGAAAGCGACGCCGACGGGAATTCCATATGGATTTCGGCAGGCACCCGTTTCTACTCGGTTGGAGTGGCCGAGACGACAACTGGATGGGCAATCACCGGCCTGCCGACACTCATGCCGGCACCCGCCGGAGCCACAGTCCCGGACCTGCTGATCGATCGGCTTGACGGACTCGATGCGACACCCGGGCTGGAGGAGATGCTGTCGCGCTTCCTGGCTGCCTACCTAGCCGGGGACGGCGAGCTGACCCGATACACCTCCCCATCCTCGCCCATTGCCCCTGTCGAGCCAGCGCCGTTCTCGGTTGTCGAGATCCTCCAGGCCGGGATGGCCGAAACGTCGGGAGGCCTGGCCGAGGTGGCGGTGGTGGTCCGGGCGACTGACCTCGCCGCCCGAGCCCAGCTTCTCGAATACGCCCTCGTGGTCTCCCAGCGGGACGGCCGCTGGGAGGTATCGGAGCTCTTGCCCGCACCGCCGCTCGCATCGTCGGAAACCAACTGAGAGGAGACACGAATGATCCAGACAGCAGAGACCGTGGTCGGGAACTTGACCAATCTGGCGATCGGGGCGGCGGTGTTGATCGCTATCAGCATGATCTTGTGGTCGTGGCTGGTGAAGCGGACCGTGTCGGCGGTGATCGGAGTGATCATCCTGGCCGCCATCGTCCTGTTTGCCATCAACGCCACCGACTGGCTCCAAACCAAGGTCGCCGAAGACGTCGGGGCCCTCGGGCCACCCGCCAACACGATTGTCCTGGCGACCGATGGATCGCTGTAGGTAGGGCGATGGATTTCGACGTCTACCACTCGTACACCCAGGCGCTCCGTCACCCGGTGATCATCGGCCACGTTGCCGGGTGGCGGCTCCCGTGGGCTCTTTCGGCCTCGCAGTTGGGGGCGGTCGCCGGGATGAGCGGGCTGCTCTTGGTGACCCGGCCGCTGTGGGCGCACCTGGGAGCGGTCGGGAACCTCGCGGTGTTCACGTCGCTGGTTGGGGGGTCGGGGTGGGCGGTGAGGCATTGGAGGATCGAGGGCCGCTCCCCCTTCCTGGTCGCCGTTGGCATTGCCAATGTGATCCTGTCGCCCGAGTGCAGACGTGGAGTGCGTAACGGCATGCCCGCCGGCCAACCACGGCCGACCCGCAATAGCCCGGTCGGCGTGGTGATCCGGTCCGTCCCGTTGAGTCTGGGGAGGCGGGCGGATGGGTAATCCAGTTCCTGTGCGGGGCATCACCGGTCATCTAGTGTGCGGTGCCGATGGGGCCGTGTGGGCGTGCTTCGAGGTGGAGCCGTTCCCGTATCCGCACCGGTCGGTTCGTGATGCCCGGGAGGTGCATGCCCGCACCACCGCTGCCCTTCTCGGCCTCCCCACCCATTCGCTGATCCTGTCGGTCGCTCGCAGTCTCTCGCACGCGGAGCTTGAACAGCGGATCCGTGGCGAAGACGCTGCGCCTGGTTGGGCAGGTACCGCGCGTCGCACCGCGACTCGGCTCGCCTCCGAGCTCGTGTGTGAGCGCCGCTGGTTCCTAGCCGTTCAACTCCCCGACACTGGGGGCGGGCGCCGCATGATGGATCGGCTCCGGGCGGCGGCATCAGAGCTCGGCTCTGCGTTCGGGACACCCCCCTCGGTTGTGGGGCGGGGTCGAATAGCGGTGGCGATGGGACAGGCGAGTTCCCTAGCGGACCAGCTGTCGCAGCATCTCCGTCTCCGGCCGCTCGACGCCGGCCAGGTGCGCTGGTTGTATGAGCGAGCAGTTGTGCGGGGTCTCCTCGACCCGCTCCTCCCCACTAGCAACAGCGCCGAACACCTGTCTGTAGTGAGGTTGGATCGTGACGCCGTCTACTTCGAGGGTGGCCGTCGCACCGATCCGGGCCGGCCGTCGCATTGGCGGTACCTCACCGTTGACCACCCCGACCACGGGACCGGCCATCAAGCGTTCTCCTGTCTGGCCGGAACCCCAGCGGCCTGGACGTTCCCGTATGGGTCCGGGGAGTGGCTGTGGCATCTGGACGATCAACTCCCCTTCCCCCTCGACTGGGCCGTACGGATCGAACGAGTCGACAACCAGACCGCCCGCCGCCGAGCGCTACGAGCGAAACGGAACCTGGTCGGTCAACTCGCCGAACCGGGCGGCGACCCGGCCGGCCCAGCCACCACCCTGACCGCAGCCACCGACGCGGTCGACGAGCACCGGGCCCGCCTCGAATCCAACCCGGCACTCCCAGCACTGCGAGCGACCACCATCGCCGCGGTCGCCCACCGAAACCTCGACGAACTGGAACACCGGATAGCCATCCTGGAGTCGGCGTTCCGGGCGGCCGAGTTCAACTTCTACCGTCCCACCGACGCCCAACTGGCCTGTTTCGCTTCGATGCTCCCCGGCGCACCGGTTCTGCCGGTGGTCCGCGAGTACGCCCAGGACCTGTTGCCCGACGGTCTTGCTTCGGCGATGCCGTTCGCCGGATCGGGTGTCGGCGACCCCGGCGGCATGCTCCTCGGGTACTCCCTCGACGGGCTTCTTCCCCGTCCCGTCTTCTTGGATCCTGGGTATGGGCCCCGTGACCTCAACCGGTCAGGGTCGCTCGCAGCCATCGGTGAGCTCGGCTCAGGCAAGAGCTTCCTGGCCAAGACCCTCGCCCACAACACGGTGGCGATGGGAGGCCAAGTGGTCGCGATCGACCGAACCGAGCAGGGCGAATACGGCCGGCTCGCCCAGGTGGTGGGGGGAAGCGCCCAGGTGGTGGAGATCTCGGCCGCCGCCACCGTGGGTCTCGACCCGTTCGGGGTGTTCGATACCGACGAGCTCCGCCTCCGCTACGGGGTCGGATTTATCACCCTCCTCACCGCCACCCCACCGGGATCTGTGGCTGGTACTCACTGCTACCGGGCCGCCCAACACACCCTGGAACGGGCAGCACAAACCGGTCAACCCGCCCGGCTGCGAGACGTAATCGGCGACCTCGAATCGTCCGGCGGACCGGGTGGCGAGGTGGCAGACAAGCTGCGGGCCCTGGCCGAGATCTCCTACGGCCGGCTGGTGTTCGGGGACCCGGGACCGGCCGTCGACCTCAATGGCGACTACGTGTGCTTCCACATCCCCGGACTCCGCCTCCCCCGCCGCGGCGTGTCCCGGGACGATCAACTCCCCGAGGAACTCCTCGGCCAGGCCATCCTTTACCTGGTCGCCGCCTTCTCTCGCCGGGTGCTGTTCAGAAACTCGGATCGGTTCGCCGCCCTGCTGTTGGACGAAGCCCACGCCTTGACTGCCAGCGCTCAGGGTCACGCCCTGGTGATGGACCTGATCCGTGACGGCCGCAAGCATTTCGCCGCGGTGTGGGCGTTCACCCAACTCCCCGGTGATCTCACCCGAGACGACGAAGGAGAGGATGTCGACACGCTGTTGGGCTACCGGGTGGTGTTTCGTCAGTCGCCCGCAACCGCTGCCGGCGCGCTCCGCTTCCTGGGCTCGGACGGCCGTGACGACAACGTCGAGACGATCACATCGCTTGGGACCGGCGAATGCCTCATGCGAGACCCCTCCGGACGCCTCGGGCTGGTCCGCATCGCTGCACCCGACGACCCGGACGTGGTCAACGCCTTTTCCACCACGCCCGGCGTCAGCCGGGAGGCGGTCGGACCATGGCCCTCCCTCGGCCAACCCGACGCTGACTCGGATCTCATCGCCGACAGGACAGCGCCATGAGCCACCGCGAAGACACGGTGCAGCGCGGGCGCCGCTCGCTGGCATTGGACGGGTGGCTGTGGATCGTCGTATGGGCGCTGGCGCTCCTCGCCGTAACCGCAGTGGTCTGGGCGCCCCCCGCCCATGCCCAGACCGGTGAGCCGTCCCCCGGCGTCGAGTTGGGTGAGGAGCTGTATCCGCCCACCGACTACCCCACCAGCGAGACGGATGGGATTGTGGGGATCGGCCGCTACGACATCGGATGCGCCAACGACGGGTTCATCGGTGACATCGGCTGTGTGACGATCGGCACGACCACCGATCTGGTCTTCTCGATCGCCAAGATGCTGGTCGCTGTGGCGATCTGGTTGTTGGAGGCCGCCACCGGGTTCGTTATCGAAGCAGCCTTGACTGACGCAGCCACTGCGGTCGCCGACCTGTTGGATGGTCGGGTGCTGGGTCCGATGCGGCTGTCGCACCTGGGACTGGTCGTCTCCGCCCTCTATATGGGGTGGCAGTTCCTGCGAGGCCGGGTCGGGGCCGGGGCCGGGGAGTTCGCTCTCACCCTGATCGTGTTCGCCGTGCTCGTCCACGTCACCACCGGACCAGGCTTCGGTGGCGCGGTGACCGGGGCGATGCAGACCGCCGGTGGGATCTCAGCCGAGATCGTCTCCCTCGCCGCCGACACCAACCGCGCCGGCGACGTGTCCGACCGAGTGGGCGGGGCGTTGATGGCCGGGTTCGTACGTGACCCCTACGACACCATCAACTGGGGACAACCCCTCCAAACCGGTCCATGCGTTGACGCCCGCAACCAGGCGTTGGTTTCCGGACCTCACGGCTTCGACGACACCCCCCGACAAATGATGGAAGCAGCCGGATGCGACGCACAAGCAGGGTTCAACGCCGACGCCACGGTCAGCCGCCTCGTCGGAGCCTTGCTCTACCTGGTGGTTGCTACGGCGGCGCTGGCGTTGTTCGTGGTCACCGCTTTCACCCTGGTCGTCGCCAAGGGCCTGGCGCTGTTCCTCATCGCCCTCCTCCCCATCGCCCTCTACGCCGGGCTGTTCCCCGGCGCCGGGCGGTCACTTCTCTGGCATTGGGTGGCCGCCCTCGTACGGGTGGTTGCACTCGTGATCGTGATGGGTGTCTTCTTGGCCCTGTTGGTCACCGGTCTCAATGGGCTCCTCGGTGTGGCCGGCGGCATGTGGACCCGGTTCCTGCTGGTGATCTTCTTCATGGCCGTCATGACGGTCGGCCGCCGCCAACTCCTCGACATTTCCCAACGGTTCGCCGACTCCACCATCCAGCGACTCGAAAGCAACCGGATCGGCGGCTCCCACGGCGCCACCTGGATCCGTCCCTACCAGGCGGGAGGGCTCACCGGACTCGGCGTCACCCACACCGTCCGAGAGACCACGACCGACCTCCCCGCCTTGCCCCGCAAGAAACCCCAACCGGTGCCTGCCTTGGCGGCGGCTTCCTGGCAGCAGGCCCAGCGGAGGACCTCGGCGTGAGCTGGCATCTCGTCGCCCGTGCCGCCACCCATCTCGCCAAGCGAAAGCTCGCCGCCGAACTCGCCGAACACAAGAACAGTTCGACGGCGTGGCGGATCGTCGCCATCGTCGGGATCGTCACCGCACCACTCGGCCTCATCGTCCTCGTCGTGACGCTGGGCGTTGCGGCTGTGGTCGCCGGCAGCCCTGCGGCCGCCGCCAGCGGAGGGCTCGGCATCCCGCCGGTGGTGTTCTCCGCCTACGTCGCCGCCGAAACCAACGCACCGAGCATCGCCACCGGCTGTCAGGTGGATTGGCCGGTCATCGCCGGCATCTGGAAGGTCGAATCCGGCCACGCCACCACCGGTGGACGGACCGTCGGCTCCGACGGGCAAGTGACCCCGCCCCTCTACGGGATCAGCCTCGACGGCTCCCAGCCCGGCACCGCCATCATCCCCGATACCGACGGTGGCCTCCTCGACGGCGACCCGACCTGGGACCGTGCGGTCGGGCCAGCCCAGTTCCTCCCCGGATCGTGGCGTGCCTTCGGACAGGACGGCAACAACGACGGCACCGCCGACCCGCAGAACGTGTTCGACGCCGCCCTCGGCACTGTTGCCCACCTCTGCCTGACCAGCCCCGGCGACTACACCAACCCAACCGACCTCGAAGCAGCGTTGCGCCGCTACAACAACTCGTCTGAGTACGTGGCCACCGTCTCCGGCTGGATCGACTACTACCGGGCCTTCCAGTTCACCCAAGGTGCAATGACCGCCGACGGGCTGTACGCCTTTCCCCTGCCTATCGGCACGGTGACCGTCGACGAGATCCGCAGGAGTCACCACGACTACCCCGCCGCCGACCTGGTCGTACCCGAAGGCACACCCGTCTACGCCGTCCACCCCGGCACCGTCAGCAACGTCTATGAGCCATGCCCCGCCTGCAAGTGCGGCTGGGGAGTCACCATCACCGGTCTCGACAACCACCGCTACACCTACTGCCACGGCACCCAAGTCAACGTCGAGCCCGGCGCCGAGGTCACAGCCGGACAGCTGATCATGACGTCCGGCAACACCGGCAACTCCGAGACCCCTCACCTCCACTTCCAGATCCGGGGCCCCGACGGTGCCCTGCTCTGCCCCCAACAACTGCTCGAGGCCTGGTGGAACGGACTCGGGCTCAGCCCCGCCACTGCACCCACCAGCGGCTGCACCCACTGAAAGGAACCACATGACACCCATCCAGCCCCAGCCGATCGACCCGACCGAGATTCTCAGCAAGCAGCGAATCGGCGCAGCCTTCGCCGCCCTGGCCAACTCCGACCATTGCCACTCCGACGCCTCACTCCAACTCGACGAAGACGAGCGGCGAAGCATCACCCACGCCCTCAACGACAACACACATCCCCTCGGTGGGTTCGCTGAGACGGTCCTCGACCAATGGGACCAACTGGATGCCGACGATCGAGTAGCAGGACTCCTCCTCTTCGCCGAGATCGTCAACCGGCCCCACCGGCAACGGGCCGTCAGCCAGGGGGTGGAAAGGTGAGCGAGACATGTGTGAGCTGCGATGCAGATACTCGCCTCACCGCGCAAGGGTTATGTGCGCCGTGTCGAGACGACCTGCGGTTCGTTCTCCGGCCCGCCGCCCACCGCGAGGCCTACCGGCGCAGAGTCGCAGCCGAAACCGGGTTCCGAGACGAGATGGAACGACTCGGCGTGGTCATCATCACCAGTGTTCCCGACGACAACAGCCTGTGGATCTGCGACCTGTGCAACAGCCAGATCCCCGTCGACGGCGAGTACACCCTCATCCCCCTGCTCGGAAGCCACGCCCTTTGCACCCCTTGTGCCACCACCATCTCCTACTGGCCCGACGGATGGACCCAACCCACCCCACGGGCCTGCCGGTGTGGTGCCTGTCAAACCCCGCTCCTGCGCACCACCCTCATCACCGAGCCGCACAATCGACACCGGACGGCACGGCAACCGGGCATCGAACGATGACCCACCCGGCGCCGGCCAGTCCTGACGGTGAGAAGGTCCTCACCATCTTCAGCGGCGGCCTGGGGGCCGCCTGCCTGGTGGTGTGGACCGCCGGCCAGGTCGCCGCCCGCCTGTGGTCCGGCACGTGGCTGCCCGTTCCCCTCTCCGAGAGTCCATTCATCCTCTGGAAACTCATCGCCAACCCGGGACAACCGGTCGAGGCATGGCCACCTGCAGCTGGCGACCTGCTTCCCGGCGCGCTCCCCTACTACACCACCCTCACCATCCTGGTGACGTTTCTGCTCGCTGCCGGTGCGGCCGGCTACAGCTGGCACGACCGCCATCAAAGCTCCTCGGACGGCGAATCGGCCCGATGGGCCAAACCCCGAGACCTCAAACCCCTCCTGATCCGCCGACCCCAGCCGGGACGGCTCACCCTCGGCACCGTCCACCGAAGACTCATCGCCACCGAAGCCCAACACTCCGTCGCCGTCATCGGACCGGCTGGCACCGGAAAGACAACCGGATTCGCGATTCCCGCCCTCCTCGAATGGGATGGACCCGTCATCGCGACCTCCGTCAAAGGCGACCTCCTCGAACACACCATCAACCATCGCCGCTCCGTCGGTGAGACCTACGTCTTCGACCCGGTCGGCTCCACCGCCGAACCGTCGGCCGGATGGTCACCCCTCCATTCCGCGAATGACTGGCAGGACGCACTTCGTATGGCCGCCTGGCTTGCCTCCACCGCCCGGGCAGGAGAACGAGGCGGACTCCAAGACTCCGACTTCTGGTACGCCGTCGCCCAGAAACTCCTTGCCCCGCTCCTGTTCGCCGCCGCCCGCTCCGGAGCCACCATGGCCGACGTGATGCGATGGGTCGACCACCAAGAGGAAGAAGAACCCCTGCGGGCTCTCCAGAAGAACCGAGAACTCGACGCCATCCAAGCCTTTGCCGCTTCCATCAACCGGGAAGAACGCACCCGCTCCTCCGCCTACACAACCGCCGAAACCGTCCTCGCCGCCTTCGCCGACCCCGGCGTCCTCGCCACCACCACCCGCCAACCCACCATCGACCCCGACCGGCTCCTCGACGGCGGCAACCACACCCTCTACATCTGCGGACCCCTCCACGAACAAGCCCGACTCCGCCCCCTCTTCACCGCCCTCATCGAGCAAACCGTCGCTCGCATCTACGACCGGACGAATCGGACAACCGACCGGCTCACCAAACCACTGCTCCTCGTGATCGACGAGGCAGCCAACATCGCGCCCCTTCCCGACCTGGCCCAGATCGCCTCCACGGCCCGCGGGGTCGGCATCCAGCTCGTCACCGTCTGGCAGGACTTTGCTCAGATCCAGGCTCGATATGGCACCTTCTCCCAGACCGTCATCAACAACCACCGAGCCAAGGTAGTACTCGCCGGTGTCTCTGACACCCCCACCCTCGACTACTTCAGCCGCCTAATCGGCGACGAGTCAACCGTTGAGGAATCTCGCAGCCGTAACGCCGACGGACGTAAGAGCGTCACCGAGTCCGTCCGCCACCGGCCGCTCGCCCCCACCGCCGCCCTCAGACAAGCCGAAACCGGAACCGGCGTGCTCGTCTACGGCAACTTCCACCCTGCCCAGCTCACGCTGAGGCCCTGGTACCAACTCAACCGGGGCTAATAACTGCAAGAGCGGGGGACGCTGTCGTATCGTGCGGTTCCGTTCTCGCTCGTGTCGTCGCCGAAAACGCGTACCTCCGCTGAGTGGCAAGAGTGATTGAAACGGGTGTTCCCGCCCCGTGCCTTGTATACCGGTGTTGCGGCCTGACAAAGCGCTTGGCGGTTCGCAGAATTGGCGGACCGCCTGCTGGCGAGACCCCTCCCAGGTGGGGCCACTTGTAGGGTTGGTCTACCTAGAGTTCCACAGAACGTGGCGGCGGAAAGGTGATGCGGGTGGGTGGTACCGAAAGAACAGGAACGCTTCTCGACCTGTCGGGTGCGTCGTACCGGGAGGTCAATGCCAAGACCGGCGATCTCGCAGGTGTTCGCCCGGTGCGGGTCGTTGCTGGTTCCGATCCCGCTGGGCTGGCGCTCGAGGTGCTCGTCTGTGAGTGGGTGAAGGCCGGCTCACCAAGCCTCGACGCGTTTCGGAAAGTTCACTCTTGGCGGGTCGGCAAGCGAATCTACCCGCTCATCGTTGCGCTGGCGGACCGTGGGGGATCGGTCTGGTTGTTTGGCCCGAACACGGATGGTGCCCCTTCGGAAGCACTGGCCGAAGACCACGCGGCTCGCATGCTCCAAGCTGCGCTGGATGAGCCTCACGGCATCGCCGCCCGGCAACGTTTGTCTCATCTGCAACGAGCACTAACCGCCACCCAGATTCCCGGTGTCGCCAACTCGGGTTTGTTCGCCTCGCACTACATCACTGCAACGACCGGCGTAAGGGGCGAAGCTCTGTGGGGTCCTGCCGTTGAAAAGGCTCGTCCGCTGTTGTCAGAACGTGGCCCGACACTCATCGCGGCCCTCGGGTTCACTTCGACCAGGACCGGAGCTCACGCCAGCTTGCTCGCCGCCGACTCCGGCCGCCCACGGGCCCTTGCTGTACTGCTCGACGAAGGCGAAACCTTCGATGCGGGGAGCCCTCGCTTCGCTGTGTCGCCCGTCGCCTACGGCCTCTCGCTCGCGCAGCGCGAAGAAGTGCCCTGGCTGATGATCCTGCGGAAGTCCCAGGTGCGCCTCTATCCCGTGTCGCCCGATGTTGGCGTTGGGCGCAGAGGCCAGGCAGAGACGTACTTCGAAACCGACCTTGCCCTTCTCGGAACCGAC
Source organism: Acidimicrobiia bacterium (assembly GCA_041746105.1). GTDB lineage: Bacteria > Actinomycetota > Acidimicrobiia > Spongiisociales > ZC4RG35 > JBFHRE01. The sequence goes on along the minus strand of JBGTHP010000044.1, from coordinate 14,022 downwards.
GACGCCGGGTTCCTTACGCTCGTGTTCTCCGCCGAAGCTCTCGGACCGGCCGGCTCGGTGGAGCACATGCTGCGCGAGAGCGAACGGTTCGCCACAGCACTCGGCGAGCGGCTCCGGCACCGGGTCTACAACGAAGCCATCCCCGTCCTCGCCGTTGCCGTCGCCAACGAACTCTCACATCGCCAGCCGGACCACGCCGACGACCTCGACCTGGCTTACCGGCTCACGTTGCGCATCCTGTTCCGGCTGCTCTTCCAGGCATACGCCGAAGACCGGGGTTTGCTGCCGTATGGCCGCAACGAACGATATGATCGCAACGCCCTCAAGACCTGGGCGATAGATCTCGCCTCCGATCCCGGTATGGAGTTCGATCCTGACTCGCAGTCGATGTGGGATGACCTCATCCAAGTGTGGCGCGTGATCGACACCGGTGACCGGGCGTGGGACGTACCGGCCTACAACGGGGGCTTGTTCGGCACCGACCCGGATGTCAACCCCGAAGGCGCACTCCTCGCCCAATTCCGGCTCAGCAACGACGTTATAGGGCACACGCTGGTGCACCTGCTAGTCGACGCCACCGCAGACGCCGCCGCCGGTGCGGTCGATTTCCGGTCGCTTTCGGTGCGCGAGTTCGGAACCATCTACGAGGGCCTGCTCGAATCCAGCCTGTCCCGCACCGACATCGACCTGACCATCGACAAGACTGCCGCCTACGTCCCCGCCAAGAACGAGGACGACGTCGTCGTCAACGCCGGCGGCGTGTATTTCCACAACGCCTCCGGGGAACGAAAAGCCACCGGCTCGTACTTCACGCCGTCATTCGCCGTCGAACACCTCGTGGAGCGAGCGCTCGACCCCACCCTTGCGGATCACCTTCGTCGGATCAAAGGAATGCTCGACGACGGCGACGAAGCCGCAGCCGCCGAGGCCTTCTTCGATTTCCGTGTAGCTGACCTGGCCATGGGCTCAGGTCACTTCCTCGTCGCTGCCATCGACCACATCGAAGCCGGCATGGCCTCCTTTCTCGCAGAACACCACCTCCCTGGCATCGTCGACGAACTACGCCGCCTCGAAGGTTCGGCCCGGGACTCCCTCGGCGACGCCCAAGCCGACTACGACATCGAACCCTCGGCCTTGCTCCGCCGCCAGATCGCTCGCCGCTGCATCTACGGACTCGATCTCAATCCCATCGCCGTCGAACTCGCCAGGGTCGCCTTGTGGATTCATACCTTCGTGCCCGGCCTCCCAATGTCGAGCCTTGACCACACCCTGGTATGTGCCAACAGCCTCACCGGAATCGGCACCATCGAGGAAGCCCTCACCTCCCTCGAACCGAAACGCAAGAAGGGCATGCCATCGCTGTTCACTGTCGAGATCGAGCAGACACTCGAAGAAGCAAGACAAGTCCTAATGGCGGCGGCAAACACCAACGAGGCGACAAAAGCCGAAGTGCGTCTAGCTACCCAGGCGTCAATCGAAGCCTCTCGGAAGGCGCGGCCAACGAAGCTCCTCTTCGACGCCGCCGTGGCGTTGCGCACGGGAATCCTCCACGAAGGCCTGGGGCTCGAGACGGCGGAGATGCAGGAGAGGGCGAGCCGACCCAGAATTCAGGCAGAGATTGGCGCCCTACTACCGGCCCACATGCCGTACTTATTCCCGGAGGTCTTCCTTCGCGAAAACGGTGGTTTCGACGTGCTCATCGGCAATCCGCCGTGGGAGAAACTCCACGTTGAGGATCATGCCTGGTGGGCTCTTCGATTCCCGGGCTTGCGGGGCATGACGGCTAAAGATAGAGAGGAGCGCCTGCAACAACTCAAGGAGGACAACCCGCAACTGCTTGAGATGTTCGTCGCCGAGGTAGCCAGGAACGCGAGGATGAGAGCTGTGATCGCCAGTGGCCCGTTCCCTGGGATCGGCTCGGCGCACATCGACCTCTTTCAAGCCTTTGCTTGGAGAAACTGGCAAGTTATCAGAGAGGGTGGATCCATCGGGATTGTCCTCCCTAGAGGCGCCTTTGCGGGGTCCGGCACGGCCAAGTGGCGAGAATCGGTTCTCAAGGAAGGTGCGTTCCGTGACATCTGTTTCCTCACGAATGCTGGTGAATGGGTGTTCGCGGGAGTGCACCAGAGCTACACGATCGCATTGTCGGTCATTGGCAAGGGCGCGAGCAATGAAGTGGCCTGCTGCGGACCGTTCTCGAGTTGGGAAGAGTATGTCGAGGGTCGCGAGGCCCTTGTTCAGACGAGCGCTGCAGATTTCAGCACCTGGTCCGGTACGTTCGCGTTTCCATTGCTCGGACGGCACGACGTCGCTGAGGCGTTTATTGCCATGCGGAAGCTACCAAACCTTGAGCACGGTGCCCTCCGCTATCTCCGGCCCGTCCAGGGTGATGTGAACACCACCCAACAGAAGCCCATGTACGATTTTGACGTCAAAGGGCACTTGGAGGGCGTGCCGGTTCTCACGGGCGCGTCGATCCATCAGTACGACGCCGCATTCGGCCTGCCGTACGCATACATCGGGAGAGCGGACTTAGAGAATCACCTAATGCGGAAGCTTCAACGAGCATCAAAGCTGAAGCGCTCCGCCTTTTCCGGACACACCTTTCGGGGGTGGGAGGACCTGCCGTGCTCTAGGAGCCGGGTCGCCTACCGGCGAACGGTACGTGCCACTGACAGCCACACCGCAATTGCGGCGCTGGTACCGCCAGACGTAGCCCTAACAGAGCAGGCGCCTTTCTTCTTCCGTACCGACCTCGCCACTGCAAACGAGGAAGCTTTTCTCCTCGGAGTCATGAACAGTCTTCCATTTGACTGGTATACCCGCCGATGGGTGGAACTGAACCTTTCTTTCGAACTGCTCGCCGCCATGCCTGCACCAACTCTCGACCTGAGCTCACCCAGGTGCCGCAGGGTCATCGAACTGGCGGCACGTCTCGCCGCGGTGGATGACCGGTTCGAGGAGTGGGCAGCACTGGTTGGCGTCCCGACCAGGTCGCTGAGCGCTGACCTGGAGCGGTCGGCGGCGATTGCCGAACTCGATGCCCTGGCCGCTCTTCTGTATGGGCTCGATTGGCCGGATGTTGAGCACATCTTCGAGACTTTCCATCGGGGCTGGAACTATTCGGACCGGCTAGCTGCGGTCAAGATCCACTACTACCAATGGAGCGCCAAGGTATGACTGAGCAGTTCCCACCCGTGTTCGCTACGAACCGGCCCGAAGACGGCTCGACGGTGGCCGAACAGATCAACCGCCTCCTGGCGACCCTGCGCCGCGAGTACGCCACAGCACCGCACGCGGCGATCGCCACGGCCTACCTGAACGCCGGAGGGTTCTCGCTTCTCGCCGACGAACTCGAACAGGTCCCGAGGGTGCGGCTGCTTCTCGGTGCCGAACCTGATCCGAATACGGCCAAGCCGGCTACCAAGCGGGTCAGCGACGAGCGAATCGTCGAAGCCATGAGCGACCACGAGTCGTGGGTCGCGCTCGAACGAGACCTCACCGGATTCACAAGGACGGACAACGCAGCGACCCTCCGCCTGGTCGCTTGGCTGCAAGCCACGGACGATGCCGGTGAACCTCGAGTGGAGGTGCGGCGCTACACCGAGGGGTTCCTTCACGGCAAGGCGTACATCGCCGAGCACTCGAAGTTGCCAGCAGTGCTCGCGGGCTCCTCCAATTTCACCTTTGCTGGTTTGGCCCGGAACGCCGAGCTCAACCTCGGCTACCCGTCGAGCCAGTACACGCATCTAGTGGTGGAGTGGTTCAACGAGTTCTGGAACAAGTCCAGCCCGTACCCCCTCGCAGACATCTACGCCAAACGATGGTTTGAGCATTCCCCCTGGCTGGTGTTCATGCGGATGCTGTGGGAACTGTATGGGAGCCATCTCGACGACGATGACGACGCCAACATCCGCACGTCGCTCAACCTCACCGGGTTCCAGCGAGACGGCGTGGCCAGGATGTTGCGTCTGCTCGACGCCCACGGCGGGGTCCTCGTCGCCGATGAAGTAGGCCTCGGCAAGACGTTCATGGCAGGCGAGGTGATCAACCGGGCGTCGATGATCGACCGTCAACAGGTGCTGATCGTGTCACCGGCGGCGCTGAAGTCCGGAATGTGGGAACCCTTCCTCAAGCGGCACGACTTCTCCCGGCGAGTCGACGTGATGTCCTACGACGAACTGCGGCTTACATGGAACAAGGACCCCGAGGCGGCTGCACGGGAACTCGACGAGTACGCCCTGGTGGTCGTCGACGAAGCGCACAATCTTCGCAACCCGAACGCGCATCGCACTGAGGCCGTCTCTGCGCTTGTCGGTGGTGTCAACCCGAAGAAGCTGGTGTTGTTGACCGCAACACCAGTCAACAACACCCTCCTCGACCTCCACGCCCTGGTGTCGTTGTATATCCGTAACGACGCGGCGTTCGCTGACATCGGGATCCCTTCGATCCGAGCCTATGTGAAACGTGCCGAAGCGATGGACCCGGACTCCCTTTCGCCAGAGCACCTCTTCGACCTCATGGATCAGATTGCTGTGCGTCGTACCCGCCGGTTCGTCAAGCAGCATTACGTGGGTGACACGATCGAACTCGACGGGGTGCAGGTGACGATCAAGTTCCCCCAACCAGACCTCAAGCGCCTCGACTACGACCTCGACGCCCCGGGACAACAGCTCCTGGATCGGGTCGTGTACGCCCTCGACAGCCCCGACGGGGATCCAGCAGCGTCCCGATACGAACAACGCCAGCGCGACCCGCGTCGACTCATGTTGGCCAGATACACGTCCTCGGCCTACGACGTCGGTGGGACACCGGTTGAGGCCTACCAGATCAGTAACGCCGGTCTGTTGAAATCGACCCTGCTGAAACGGCTCGAGTCGAGTCCTGTCGCGCTGCGTAACACACTGCGCCGGCTCATCGGCTCGCATCAGGCGTTTCTGTCAGCCCTCGAAGAAGGATGGGTGCTCGCCGGAGAAGCCTTGCGGGACTGGACCGGATCAGACGCCGCCGACTTCGAAGACTTCCTTGAGAACCTCGACGATCGGAAGACGACACAGGTCGAGGCAGCCTCCGAGTTCCACGCCGAGGCGCTCCGCCAAGACGTCGAGGACGACCGCACTCTCCTCAGAGAACTCGAAATGCTTGCCATCGGCGTCGTGGGCTCAGGCTCCGACCCCAAGGCCGAACGACTCATCGAGCGACTCCGCACGATCGCCACCGAAGCCGACATCCCCACCAAAGACGGCGTCCCCGCTGGGGACCGTAGGAAGGTGATCGTGTTCTCAAGCTTCACCGACACGATCGACTACCTCCACACCGCTGTGGCCGAACTCATCAGCGGAGCACCTTCGACCGATCCGATCTCCGCCTACGAACATCGAGTAGCCCCTGCCGTGTTCGGTCGCAAAACCGGGATCGATCAAGAAGCGCGGGCGCGCACGCTTGCCCGGTTCGCACCAGAGACCGCTGGCACGTCGACCTCCACCGACGACTACGACATGCTGTTCACCACCGATGTCCTCAGCGAGGGTGTCAACCTCCAGCAGGCGGCCCGCATCATCAACTACGACCTGCCGTGGAACCCGATGCGCATCGTCCAACGCCACGGCCGAATCGACCGCATCGGCTCCAAACACCCCCGAGTCCACCTCGACTGCTTCTTCCCAGCCGCCAACCTCGAGGACCTCCTCCGGCTCGAGGAACGCCTCCAGGTCAAGCTCGCCAAGGCTGACGCCGCCATCGGAGCCGGACCCGTACTGCCCGGCGTGAACACCGGCAACACCCAAGTATTCGCCGACACCAAGGACCAGATCATGCAGATCTGGAACCAAGACACCGACATCTTGGAACAGGAAGGTGTCCACGCCGCCCTGTCCGGGGAGGAGTACCGCAAACGGCTCCGAGACGGCAATCAACTCACCGACCAGCACGCCGAACTGCAGGCCCTCCCATACGGATCGGGAAGCGGATTCATCAACCCCAACGTCAAACAAGCCGGATATGTGTTCTGCGCCCGCATCGGCGACCAGCCCAAACCCTGGTTCCGATTCGTTCCCTCAGCCGAAGACTGGTCGCTGCTCACCACGGACGACGGAAAACCGATCGTCCTCGACGACACCCTTACCTCCCTGTCCGCCGCCGACCCGCAGAGCGAGGACACTCCACGCCACCTACCACCCGAAGCCTACGAGCGGGCATTCGACGCCTGGGCGGCCGCCAAGGAGCACATCTGGGAGATGTGGCAACTGATGAGCGACCCCAACGCACTCCTCCCCGAAGTCCCCAAGGCGCTCCGCGACGCCGCCACCCTCGTGTACGAACACGGCCAGCACCTCGGCGTCCAAGATCAGTCCGACCTGCTGCAGCGCCTTAACACATCACCGCCCGCCCGGACTGTCAGGGCCGTGCGCCAGCTCCTCAACACCGACCAACAAGCAAGCACCAAAGTCACCGCACTCAAGAAACTCATCGAGTCCGAAGGCATACAACCCGCTGAAGCCCCACCGCAACTCGACGAAATCGACCCCGCCGAGATCCGCCTTGTCACCTGGATGGCCACTAGCCCATCTGTCAACCGTCCCGACGGCACCCCCCAATAGGCGCTACAGCGGACAGGCTGTTCCGGCCGGGCCTCAAGGCATCGACTCAGACGCGGGCGGCATTTTCGTCGACGATCGCACAGCAGTCGTCGAACGTGCCGTGCGGAGCGTTGGATCAGACGAGTTACGACAACACGACCCAAGACGAAACGCGACGCGCCGGCCGGCGATGATGGCTGGCCTGATGACGGTCACCGACGCTGGCTAGCGACCCAAATGGTTGTACATGACCGCGATACAAGTTGCTTTCTCGACGTCCGAGAGGTCGCGGGCGTACCTCGCCCCGAGTGGTATCTCCGCGTCACCGGTGAGTCGGACCTGTTGCCATGCCTCGGTCATCTGGGTGCCAGACTCCCGGCGGGTAACGCCAACGAGTCGTTCGAAGGCCTCACCGATCTCGACGGTTTCCAGGCGGAGCCTGGCGACATAGAAGTCGAGGCGAGTTTGTATGTCGCTGACATGACGGACGAGCTCGCTGGGTTTCATCGGGCTCTCGTCCGACCGGCGACGGATCAGGTACGGCAGCTCTTGGTAGTCGGCGACGGTGCGCAACGCGTCGCTGAACAGGTCTCGCAGGCGCTCCCGGAGGCGCGCTTTCTGCTGGCGCGTGTAGGTCCAGATGCCGACGCCCGCGGTTAGAACGGCCGCAACGGTGGGGACAGCGACGCCGGCTGCGATCTCGAGCCACGTAGTGTTGGCCGCCCCTGCACTGGCTTGGGCGAGGAACGCGGCGCTCATGATGCACTCCGCACGGCCGGCCTACCGTGGGGGGCGTCCTCGACCGGCCACTCGCCACCACGCAGGCCTCCAGTTCGCGACCAGTGGACCTCGAAGAGGAGATGCCGACGAACGATCTCGACGAGGGAATGTAAACCGTCGCGGTACCACCACCGACGGTCGGGAGGGTCGTGCGGAGCCCACAGGCACAGTGAGGTGTCACCGTTCACGTGGAGCCGGGTTCGATCCACGTTGGTAAAGACCGACGGGTAGTCGCAGGCTGGGATCCCCGCTGCCCATGGTGGTGGCGACGGCGTGAACGTAATCATCAGGTTGTGGCGTTCCAAGTCGCCGGGCACGGTCAGGTTTCTCACACGGTACTCAAGGGCGCCTGGCGGTTGTGACTTGTGGACAGCCTCCGGAATATCGCGCTTGGTGCGCTCAAGGATGATGTGGAACACCGGGTCGCGGCCGTACCATCCGAACGGTGTGTCGGCGTACGGGTCGTAGCCGCGGCGTCGCCCGAATGGTTGCGAAGTCGAGCTACTGATGGCTCCAGCCCCTGGTGTTCGGGATTGTCATGCCCGCTCCAGCACCGACACCCGCCAGGTTGCCGGCTTCGCGGATGCGGGCAATCTCGTGAGCGCGTTCCTCGTCAGCAAGGTCCTGGTCGGTCGGCCGGTCGACGATGTCAGGGAGGACGTTTGCGAGTTTGGCCTGGGCGAGTAGCGGCTTGTCATCGGCCTCAGCCTGAATTGCTGCCTTGATGTTGTCGAGGGCGGTTTGGAGCCGGGTGCGGGCATGAATGCGGTTGACACGCGTCAAGATGTCGGGGCCAACGCCAGCTGGGTCTGGGGTGTCGCCTTCTCCGAGTGCGTCGTGAGCACCCTCGAAGAACGCCTGCAAGGCATCGACCAGTGGCATGCTGTGAGCGATCGCATCGCGGGCAAGCACCTTGATGTGCCATGAGACCAGTGGGTTGTCGTGGCGGTCTGACCAATGCTTCAACAGGCGAATCGTACGTGCGAACACGTTGCTGGTCGCCTGGTTGGCGGCGAGCATGAGTTCGGTGTGCTTCTCAGGGTGCGAACGGTCCCAGCTCTGGTACCGGGGAATCAGGAGACCTTCCGTGTCGTGGTCGAGGGCGACGATGAGGTCACCGGTCAGGTCACCGCTACGGTCGGACACTGGATCGGAGAACCTTATGAGCACTGAACGCTTGCGCCCGTCGATCTCAATACGGAGGTCCGGGAACTCCTCCTCGAGCGCCTCACGAATGGCTGTCCTCGCACGCTCCTTGAAATCGGTAGCGCTTTTGGCGCCGGGCCCGTACTCGCCGTCCGGGTCGGGCACCACGACACCAATATCGAAATCGGTCAACGGATCGTTGGCGTCGCCGTGAGCCAGCGAGCCGTTGTAGTAGATTCGCCCCCCGAACTCCGTCCTGAGGGCATCGACCACAAGTGTGCGACGGCGCTTCGCTTCGGCCAACTCCTCTGGAGTGACGGCGATACGGCTTCGGGCTTCGTCGAGCAATTCCTGGATCTTCATCATTGCCTCCTGTGAGCTTTCAGTATGTTGCGCAGCCTCCCGGGTTACTGGGTAGTTAGTCAGACTCTACTATCGTGGACTTTGAGTTGCCAACATATCGTCGTGGTTTTCTTCGCGCCCGAGGCACAATCTGCGGCGCAAAGAAGCCCCAGGTTTGGGGAATCCCGTCAAAACCTTGTTGAGGTCCGTACACTGATTACCCAGGAGGTTCTCGCGTTGACTCGAAGTGACACATTGAGGGTGCGACGCATGTTCGGGAGCGATCGGCTCCGAGTGGCCCGGGAGTTCAAAGGGTGGAGCAAGGAAGAGCTTGCCCGTAGAGCGGATCTCACCGGGGCGGCCATCGGACAGTTCGAGCGTGGCGAAAGTACCCCAAACACCAGCACGCTCGACAAACTGGCGTCGACTCTCGAGGTGCCAGTCAACTTCTTCGCAGTGGACGCCGACACGGGTGCAGAGGTGGGCGCATACTTCCGGTCGCTGCGGTCAACAACATTGACGCAGCGGCGTAGAGCTCGGGCCTTCGTTCAGTACGTGCACCAATTCGTGGCATCACTGGAGCAAATCGTCGCTCTACCTGAATACCGCCTCGAACACCTGCGTGCTGAAAATGTCCCGGACGGAATAGATCACATAGAGGACATCGCCGCCAACACTCGACGCGGCTTGGGCCTGGACGACGCCAACCCGCTACCGAACGCTGTGCGTCTATTGGAACGCCACGGCGTCGTCGTGGTTCGCAACTACGCCGGCGAAGCGAAGGTAGACGCGTTCTCCGTGCCCTTCGTGGATCGCTCGCTGATAGTGCTCTCATCCGAGAAGGGCAAACACGACCGCTCCCGATTCGATGTCGCACACGAGCTCGGACATCTCATAATGCATCGACCCGACGAGGAAGCAACCAAGCGCGCCGAAGACCAGGCGCATCAGTTCGCAGCTGCGTTCCTTATGCCAGCCGAAGGCATCCGCCACGAACTCCCATCACGTGCGGATTGGCGCCTCCTCCTCCGCCTGAAACAGAAATGGGGGACATCAATTGCGGCCCTGCTCCGCAGGTCCCGCGATCTGGAGATGATGACACCCCTCGAATACACCAACTCGATGAAGGCACTGTCGGCGCGGGGTTGGCGCAGAAACGAACCCGGCACCATCCGACCCGAAGAACCAACGCTCCTACGGCGCGCAGTAGACGTTGCCGGCGACGACGGCCACATGTTCGAGGACCTCGCGCAGAGAGCCGCGCTCCCCCTCGCTTTCGTGTTCCAGCTTCTAAGTTCCGCAACCGACCCAAGGCCACCGGTCCACATCTAATCGCCCCCTCAGCTTTGTCGACAGCCGACGTGAGCCAGCGGCACCGTCGGTTGAACCTCCGTCGCCGAATGTCACAAGATCTCGATCGGGCCGTCATGTCGAGCGAGCATGCATATCCGGGATTATGGTCGCAACGGGGGCCCCGAGTCGTGGATCCCGGACCCCGATACCCGGTCGACATAGGCATCCGATCAGCGTCTATCTACATGCCGAAGCTAATTCCTCGGTGCTCCGCAACCGGCTTGAGTTGGTCCCGCGCGATGTCGCGTCGGGCTGCGACCCATGCCACACGCTGCTCCACCTCGCGGCTAGGCGGAGTTGGCCCCAGCAGGCCGGGGACCTCGTCAGGAATGCCCTGCTCGGTGCGGTAGCGAAGAGCACGGTCGACGATCGCGTCCCAAGTAGCGCGGCGATCAGGCTCGTCAGGCCGCTCTCCCAAGGTGTTAACGATCCAATCGGGTGGCTGGTAGGTGAGGGTGGCGAGTCTGTCCTGGTGTCGGGCTTTGGCCTCGCGGTGCAAGTCCACGTACTCGACGAGGAACTTGCTCTGGTCTCCAACGGTGGCCAGTGGGCGATCGTCGGCTTCTGGTCTTGCCAGCTCAACTTCCATGGCCGAAATCCGCTGGTCTAGTTGTTCGTCGGTGAGGGTCTGGGGTCCACGTCCGCTGTCGAGGGCGGCGGGCTCCGTAGCGGTGCGCCCGAGGGCCGCGATAAGGGCCGAGAGTCGGTCGAGATGTTGGTGCGCTAGATGTGTGCATTCTCCCTGGTCGAGTTCAGCGTCCGTGAGGTAAATCGTGTTAGCTTCGCGGCCGCGACTCATGGTGACGTAGATCCATTCCCGGTCGACCCCGTCCCCAGCAACGGTGTGGGCTCGGCGGGCGGTTGCACCTTGCGCCTTGTGTCCGGTGAGAGCGTACCCCCAGTCGACGTTGCCGTCGTCGATGTACCAGTGTGGGACGGTGACGGGGTAGTCGTGGCGATCGAGCCGGAGGGTGATTGTTCGCAGCTCGGTGTCGACGGCCGTGACGGTGGCGATGTCGCCGTTGAGGACTCCGAGTCTAGATCGGTTCTTGAGGCACATGACTCGGTCTCCGGCCCGGAACTCGCGGTCTCCAGCGTAGATCGCCGGTCCGTCGAGTAACCCGGCCTGGCCGATGAGAGCCCGTGCCCGCCGGTTGAGTTGTTTGACGGTGGTGTTGCGGTGCCCGATTAGCAGCACCTCGACCGGGTCACCGACATCCTGGACGTCGCGGTACCAGGCGTCGACGGCCTGGGCGATGGTGTCGTCGCTGGAGGGGGCGACGTTGATCGTTCCGCGTCGGTCGTACATGGCCACCGCCCGGGAGATAGAGCCGTCGCGGAGTTCGGTTAGGGCGGTGCGTTCCCATTCTTGGTCCTGTCGGACGTTCTCGGTCAGCTCGACGGCGGGGATGCGGGCCGTGAGCGCGGCGAACAGGCCACCGGCGTCGATCTCGGCGAGTTGGTGGTGGTCGCCGATGAGGATGAGCTTCCCGGAGGCTGATTCGACCAGGTCGGAGACCTCGGCGAGTTGGCGGCTGCCGACCATGCCTGCCTCGTCAACGACGACGATGGCACCGGTTGGAAGACCACCGGCGGCCTTGGTTTCCCACAGGAATCGGGTGATGGTGAAGGAGGAGATGCCTGTGGCGGTCTCGAATCCGGCGGCTGCTCGGGCGGCCAACGCCGTTCCCATGACGGGGATTCCTGTTCCGGTGGCGAGTTCCTCGATGATCGCCATAACGGTTGTCTTGCCAGTCCCGGCCGCTCCAACGCCGATGTCGATGCTGTTACCGGATGTGGCGAACTGGCGGATCATCGCCTGCTGCCCTTCGGTCAGGTTCGGTTGAGCTGCGAGGGCGGCTTCGATTTGCGCCTCATGGGCGGTCCATCGTTCGGCTGCGATTCCGTTCTGGGCGCGGTCGATGATCCGTTGTTCGATGGTGAGGAGTTCGGTGGTTGTGTAGCGGCGTTCGTTGACGAGTCCGGGGAACGTGTCGCCGTTCGCGCGTCCCATGATGGGTGGGTTAGCCGAGTTGACGAGTTCGAGGAGTCGGTCGAGTTCGGCGGGTTCAAGGTCGATCGGCAGGCCATTCAGTTGATCTGTTGTGGGATGGATGGGGAGGATCGGGATCACGTCAGCACGGTGCAGGAAGGTGTCCGCGAGGCCCTCGATCTGGGCTCGGCGCCCTCCCTCCGGCATAGCCTCTGCGGCGGCGGCGACCACGTCCGCTCGACCAAAGGTTGATGCCTGGGCGGTGAGCCCCTCGGCCGATGCCATACGATCGAATACCGGTTCGGGCTCAGGCATTTCGACCTCACGCCCGTGATCAAGAAACGCGGCCACTGAGGCTTGGGTCAGCCCGACATCGGCACCACGATCGAGCCACGAAGGCATTAGAGCGTCGACCGGGTGTTCTTGTTTGGGTGTGCGCGTTGCCAGGGTGGCGGTTTCGTTGGCCGATGGGGTGTCGGCAAAGCCGTGAGAGTCCCGCCATGCCTCGATCTCCTGCCGCCGCTGGGAAAAGGCGGTGATCTGGTCGCGGGTGAAGCCGTCGATGTCGGCCATCCCGTTGCGGACGGGCTGCCAGCGAACACCGAGACGCTCGGTCAGTCGGGCCCTGAGCTCCGCTTCGTGGAGGTATCCGGCGTCGAGCTGGTGCCGGTACAAGAAACGTCCGTCGATGGCTCGCCACACGCCGTCAACGCCCTGGACCCGGTTGCCGACGACGACGTGCGTGTGGAGCTGTGGGTCGTCGCTGCGGCTGGTGAACTCGGTGAACCACGCTGCCAGGTACCCAGTGGTCCGAATCGGCCACGTCTCCACACGAAAACGGGTCGTCCCATCCTCGGCGAGGATTGGGTTGCCGCGGCGGTCGGTGATGGGTACCCGTGATGCTCCCCGGGTGGAGGACGCCACCGACTCCAGGTAGGCGACGGCCTCGGCGGTGGCTTCCTCGAACGCCTCGACGACGTGGCGGCGGACCTCATCGTCCCCGAAGGCCCACAGCAGCGACACCGACTTGTCGGCAGAAAAAGTCAGATCCCATGCGGCGACCCCGTCTTTGCGAAGCTGCCGTCCTAGCTGCTTCCCCGTCGCGGGGTGCTGACCATCGAACAGTCGGACCAGACCTTCGGCCGAGATCGTTCCCGTCAGGCCCTGTTCGGCGGCGCCAGTGCCGTGCCAGCGACCGGTGGCGTTTCCATCTCGCAGGTAGTAGTCCTCACGGGGCGAGATCTCGCTCGTCTTGCGCAGGTAGTAGTCCTTGCGGGCCTTGGCGAGACTCAGCATTCGGACCCGCCAAAACGGCCAGCCGTGAGAGCCCGGGCAACTTGTTGCAGGTGCGTGTGGTGCTGAGGGGGCTCGGATGAGAAGAGATGGACAGGGCTGCCGGAGTCGTCGGCCGAAGTGACCGTTTGGCGATGGCGGTTCGACATCGGGTTCCTTCCTTCGATCTGGTTCATGTGGGCGATCGTGGAGGAGGACCCTGTCAATCCGCGATCATTTGGACTGCTCGAGAAGAGGATCTTCAGATCGCTTGAGTGAACGATGTCCGGCCGACTCCAGCACGCTCCGTCGTCCCAGAACTGACGACCGATCCAGGCGACTCCGCGGGAGCCCTGTAAGCGCTGGTGTTTTCGCGGAGTTGGGATCGCTGACCCGCACTCGGACAGGCCGGCCCGATTCTAGAACTGACGGACATTGCTTACATTTGGGTTCTCCAAGATGGAAGGAGAACTGATGACCGAGCGGGATCAGCAACGGTTGGTGAATCATCGTCTGGCGGTGATCCGCCACGCCGAGGAGGTGACCGGGAACGTCGCT
>JBGTHP010000043.1:0-3883 GCA_041746105.1 Acidimicrobiia bacterium | reverse complement strand
GTGGTCGGTGTCGAAGTCGCGGCCGGGGCCGGGGCGCCGCCGGCCCACGCGCTGAGGATGTCGTCGACCGATGCTCCGCTCACTTTGGCCCTGGCCTCGGCGGAGCGCTGCACCAACACTTCCGGTGCATTCAAAGCCGCGGCGGCTGCAGTCAAACTCATACGTCGTCTCCGCGAATCAAGAATTCCTGCTGACCCGCCCGTCCCGATGTGACGGTGCGGAAGATGTTGAGGGCTGTCATGGTTTGTCCGCCGAGGGCGACCAGACCAAAGAGTGCGGCGAGGCCTGAGAATGCGGCGGCAGCGCCGAGACCCTCGGTCCAGGTCGGTGCGATCCCGAGGAAAGACCCGGTGGCGAAGGACGACCCCGTCCACGCGAATCCGGTCATGACACCGGCCATCGTCTGGCTGATCACGACACCAAGCGCACCTGCGACCGTCCATCTGATGCCGCGAAGGGCGGAGGCGTTGTTGGCAACCTGTTTTCCGGTGATGGCGGGCAACGCCTGGTAGATGACTCCGGCAAAGAGCAGGGTGCCGACGCCGGCCCACCACCCGTAGTCGATCCCCCACCAGAAGCTGGTGAAGCCGACGGTTCCTGCCACCGAGGCGAAGCCTGCCGCGGCGCCCAGTCCGGCGAGAACGATCGCCAATGCGAGGCCGGCCACTGTGGCATACAGGCCGGGGTTGCCGGCAACCTTGTCCCATGAGTGATCGATGGTGACAGCGACCCCGGCGGCAGCGGCGAGCGCGGCAACCGGCATCGCCAGTCCGAGAACCGCAGAAGTCTGATCGAGCCAGTCGGGAGTGGCGCCGAGGGCAAGGCGGGCCGGTCCACTCCAGATGGCGCCGAACGCGAGCGACCAGAAGGCGACTCTCGCAAGCTGGCGGTTGCCAAGAGGGTTCCCGGTGGCCTTGGTCGCGGTGTAGAACGCACCGCCGGTTCCTATGGCCAGGACCCATGTCGTCGAGAACCCGGCACTAAAAACGGTTTCTTGGAGTGCCTTTGAGATCGAATGGGTATAGGGCAGGTTTGTCGATATGTACAGCAGAGGGAGCCAGAGGGCGGCGGCGATCACAAACCAGAGGGATACGAACACGCCTTCCTCCCTTCGAGCCCTGATGGTCTGCACCGTCAAGATCAACGGGACGGTGGCAATCGCCAGCACCGGGAGATCGAGCCACCATGGCAGAAGCAACGGTTGGAGCCCATCGCCGGCGCCCCCGGCGACGACGCCGATTCCGGCGAGGGCGACGACGCCGGAGGCGGGTCCTGCCAACCGTGCCAGTGGTGCCCCCACCAGCTGTGAACCGGTGAGCCGCGGAAGGAGGTAATAGATGATGCCGCTCCCTGCCGGGATGAGCCATCCGACGATGAGCGCGACGGCCGCCATCCCCACCAACCGGCCGTGGCCGAAAGGACCGCTGAGGAGGTCGGGGAATCGGGCGGTCAAAAGAGAAAGGGCAGTGAGGGCGCTACCGAGTGCGAGAAATGCGGCCGGGAACAGAAGATGGGCGGAGGCGGCTTTTTCGCTCACCCCGGTCGCCTCTGAGATGTCCTCGGTTCTCACTGAGGTCGCCACGCGCATCCTTCGGTGTCTGGAACGGCGCCGAGCATAGCGAGCGTGGATGCCCCCCTGGCATCGTCTTGGGTGGCGTCTATCTGGCGGTTCGACTTCGTTCACCCCATGCGATCTGCTAAAAATCGGGTCTGTACCAGGGAGGACTTCCCATCGTCGCGAAAGCAGGCCGGTTCAGCAGATGAAACAGCTCAGCCAACTGATGTACCGCTTGGGATCTCTCGAAGACGGCAAGCGGCTTCGGTTGGGTGCCATGCTTCTGGGTTTGGGGACCATCGGACTGGCGATAGCCGTGGTGATCGTCCACTACTCGCAGGTTCCACGTGAACTCGTCGAAGGCGGCGTCAGGACTGCAATTGATGTTGGACCTCTCGGTGATCTGATCCCACACGACAAGTGGGTCAAATTCGGCGGATACCTGGTTGTGTTGGGTGCCAGTCAGATGATGGTGATGGGTGCCTTGATGATCTGGGTTCTCAACCAGAGATTGACTTGGGCCAGGGCCACGATCGCCTCGTTCATAACCTGGGTCGAATTGGTGATCTTGTTTGGGATGGTCCCCTCGGAATGGCTCAACTTCAGCCAGACCGATCTCGATATGTCACCGGCCAAAATCGCGCTCACCATTCCGAGCTGGCTGGTCTTGGGCAACGATGTCGCGCTCAGCCAGGCGATGTTGAAGGATTCGATCTCGATGGGTTACCACATGGCCCTGCTCGGGCTCGGTGCGGTTGTTGCCTACAAGATCCAGGACATCGGCAAGCCCGCCCCCGCCGCCCCAGACCCGGTGTCGCCGTATGGCCGGCCTTTGGTCAAAAAGGCGGACGGCTGATGCCACGTGGTGTTGTCGACGAGACTCCTCCCTTTCGAGACGACTATCAGCTTGCACTGGTCGACGGTGACTACTTCAAGGACAAGCTCAGACCGAAACAGTTTCTCCATATCGACCAGGTCGAGTGCATCCTGTGTGAAGGCTGTGTCGATATCTGCCCTTGGAAATGCATCCACTACTTGTCGATGGATGCGATCACCGACACCCTCGGCGTGGACGACCCAAACGAGGATCCGACCAACCTAGGGTTCTTTGTCGTCGATGAGGACGAGTGCACCAGGTGCGCCCTCTGCATCGACAGGTGCCCGACCGGGGTGATCTCGCTGGGTAAATTCGAGGGCTCACTGGCGGCGCAGGCCGACGAACTCGGTCTCAATTCCCGTCCCTGGGATGTCGACACCGGGCAGAGAGATTTCAAGAACGGCTACGCCTACGGGATGCGGTGGTAGGAGGACCAGTGGCGAAGATCAAAGAACGAGTTGGTGAGCAGATGGAGCGCCTGCGGGGAAGCCAGGCGCTGGAGTCGATCCTGCGCCCGGGCTCTCCCTTCAAGAAGGGCTACAGCGACAGCCCTCGGAACCGCTCTTATGTGGTCATGAACAACGTGCTCTATCACCTTCACCCGGTGAAGGTGAAGCGCCACGGTGTCCGTCTTTCCTACACCCTGTGCCTGGGTGGTCTCAGTTTTTTCCTGTTCATCCTCCTGACCATCACCGGGATTTTCCTCATGTTCTATTACGCCCCGACCGCCGAGCGGGCCTACGCCGACGTGCAGGCACTGTCCACCGGCGTGGCGTTTGGTTCGCTGGTTCGAAACATGCACCGATGGGGTGCCCACCTCATGGTGTTGACTGTGTTCCTTCACATGAGCAGGGTGTTCTATCACGGCGCCTACAAACCACCCCGTGAGTTCAACTGGGTGGTGGGAGTGGTGCTCCTGCTGTTGACGTTGTTGCTCTCATTCTCCGGCTACCTGCTCCCATGGGATCAGCTCGCCCTGTGGGCGGTCACGGTTGGGAGCAACATGGCCGGATTTGTGCCGGTTGTCGGTGACCAGGTCAAGTTCGCGTTGCTGGCCGGTCCGGAAGTGTCCGCAAATACCTTGTTACGGTTTTACGTATTGCACGTATTGTTCTTCCCATTCGTGATCGTCATCTTCATGGCCGTCCATTTCTGGCGGGTCCGCAAGGACGGCGGAATTTCGGGTCCCTTGTGAAAACCGAGGTGGTGAACCGTGGCTGAGATCCCAGAGAGCCTCCTACGTCGCTCCGCGGAGGCCAAAGCCAAGGCCCTGGGCGTACCGGTTGAGCAGATCTTGGCCGAGATGAAGGGCGAAGCCCCGCCGACTCCGATGCCTTCGGCACCGCCCGCCAAACCGGCGGAGACCCCAGAGGCAGCCCCGGTCGAGGCAGAAGAAACGGCGGCAACCGAACCGGTTTCGCCGCCGGTCGCCGCCGACCCGCCGCCCCCAG
>JBGTHP010000042.1:0-2284 GCA_041746105.1 Acidimicrobiia bacterium | reverse complement strand
GGTGGCTATCGAGCGGGAGTAAGGCCCAAAAGGGCCAATGGGGGGGGTTGATTGCGGTTAACCGATCCCCAACCTGTGCCGACAAGTAACTACCGGCTTCCATGAACCCAAGTTCCCGGCTCTTGAAACGTCGTCCTTGATGACGCTGCGGCGGATCTCCGTTAGCTCGAACGCGCCCAGCCAGAGTCGAAAGTGAAGCGGATCGCATGATCACAACCCCGGAGCCAACCGATGCCAGGATTCTGATCGTCGATGACGAGCCATCCAATCTGGCCTTGCTCCGGCAGGTCCTTGCCCAAACCGGGTACCACAACCTGCTCACCTTGTCCGACTTTCGGAGAGCTATCGCCGTAATCGAAGAGTGGGATCCCGACCTGGTCCTTCTCGATCTGCATCTGCCAAACTCGGATGGCATTGCCCTCCTAGACAACATCAGACACGAGTTGAACGTGCCGGAACTACCGATAGTCGTGATCACGGCCGACACCAGCACCAAGGCGCGCATGGCCGCGCTCGAAGCGGGGGCCACGGATTTCCTTTTGAAACCGATCGACACGTTCGAGGTCACGCTGAGGGTCCGAAACCTCCTTCGTCTCCGCAAACTGCATCGGGAGTTGACCGACCAGACGACGTTGCTCGAACTCCGGGTGGCCGAGAGGACGGCGGAACTGGCGGCCTCGCAGCGTGAGATTCTCCAGCGTCTCGCCCTGGCCAGCGAGTATCGAGACGACATGACTGGCCGCCACACGGAGAGGGTGGGTGCTCTATCGGTTCGGATCGCCACCCAGCTCGGGTTGCCGGCCGACCAGATCGAGATCATTCGGTTCGCTACTCCGCTGCACGACATCGGCAAGATTGCGATTCCCGACCACATCCTTCTCAAACCGGGACCTCTCACCGCCTTCGAGTACGAGGAGATCAAGCTTCACGTCACGGTCGGGGCTTCGATCCTTTCGGGTGGCACCAGCCCCATCCTCCAAATGGCCGAACAGGTAGCCCTAACTCACCATGAGCGGTGGGATGGGAGCGGCTACCTTGGGCTCGCCAAGCTGGAGATCCCTCAGGCCGCCCGGATCGTTGCGGCGGCCGACGTCTTCGACGCCCTGATCAGCGTACGTCCCTACAAAGAGGCCTGGCCCGTGGAAGCGGCGGTCGTGGAGATCGTCGGGCTCTCCGGGATTCACTTCGATCCAGAAGTGATCGAGGCTTTTGAGGCGACTATCGCCGAGGAGCCTGTCGAGATAGCCGCCCTTCCGGCCGCCTAGGGTGTACTCGGCCATCAGGTTGGTGACACTCGGCTGATCGGTGGCCGGCCTTCGAGTGAACTGTGGCTGCGCTCATAGTTGTAGTAGTTGAGCCAGTCGGGGAGCGCCTTGGAGCGCTGTTCGTTTGTGGTGAACACTTGCCGGTATGCCCATTCGGTTTGGAGGGTCCGGTTGAACCGTTCGACTTTGCCGTTCTGCCATGGACAGTGCGGACGGATCGTGATGTGCCCCGCACCGATCAGGTCGAGAACCTCGGCGAAGGCGCCACTTTTGGTGTACGACCAGTGGTTGTCGGTCATGACCTCGCTGATCTGGTCGATCCCTTGGGCTTGGAACCAGGCGGCGGCACGAAGCATGAACCCGGCACAGGTGTCGCCGGTCTCGTCTCCCAGGATCTCGGAGTAGGCGAGGCGGCTGTGATCATCGACCACCGAATGGACATAGTCGTATCCGACCCGGCTGTTGCGGGTGACCTGGTCCCGACCCCATGCCCGCCAGCCGCCACCATCGGGGATACGCCCGATCTTCTTGACATCGACATGAACCAGGTCACCGGGATGGTCCCGCTCGTAGCGGACCGCGGTGGCTTTCGAGGAACGGATCAGCGTCCCGGTCAACGGGTCACACTCGGACAGACGGGGAATGTGGTTACGGCCCAGGATCCGGGTCACCGTCCTTGGCGCCACCCCCACCTCGGGCCCGAGCCGGTCAGGACCCAGCCGCCACCGCCGGCGGGCTTCGATCACCTTGGCCTCGACCTCGGCAGGGGTCTGGTTCGGTGAGACATGCGGACGAGACGACCGGTCCACCAGACCGGCGTCGCCTTCCATGTCATACCGGGCGAGCCAGCGGTGGGCGCACTGACGGGAAATACCCATCGCCTTGGCGACATGAGCCACCGCCCAACCCTCCACCCGGACACGCTGAACGATGAGACGACGCCCATGAACATTCAGACGGGCGTTACGGTGAGCCATGAAGACCTCCTTGTGAGTGATGGCTGCAAATCACCACTCCAC
>JBGTHP010000041.1:0-71163 GCA_041746105.1 Acidimicrobiia bacterium | reverse complement strand
GCCGAGGCGGCAACGACCGCGGCGGCAACCGCGGAGGAGGACGTGACCGCTGGTGACATCAGCGGACGACGAGTACGTCCGGATGAACGGGACGATCAAGGCGGTTCTGCGTAACGCGACCTTCTTGGTAGAGCTGGATGGTGGCCTTGAAGTCACCGCCAAACCGGCCGGCCGCATGCGTCGAGGACGCGGCATCCGAATACTCACAGGCGATCGTGTCGAGGTCGAAGTGTCGACATATGACCCCACCATGGGTCGTATCGTGTGGCGCCACCGCTGAAACCCGATCCCAAAAACACTAAAAGGGCCACCTCAGGGTGGCCCTTTTAGTTTCGAAACGAAGAGTGGGGCCGCCGGCTTGGCGGCCCCACTCCGTTCTGACTAGCGGTGGTCAGTCGGTTCCGGTGTACTTGAATATCCAGAGCCCAGAGTCACGATCGGATGCAGCGACCAGTTCTTGCCCTCCATGGGAGAACACTTGCACACCCCAGAAGTTGTTGCCTCCGCCATCAACGTAGGCGCCGACTTCCACCAACTCGTCGTTGACGACCTTGAGGACCCGGAATCCGCCCGAGTAGTAGGACACATAGGCCAGGTCGTTACGAACCGCCGAAGTGGCGATCTCATGGACCGACAAGTCACCGAAACCGGTGGCCTTGCTCTGGTCGTGGGCCTCGGGGATGGCGTACTGATCCAGTTCGGCCAGTTTGCCGGTGCCGTTGCGATAGAGGTGGACGTAACCCCACCCGTCGAAGAGCGAAGCAACCGAGATCGTGTGACCGGTCGTGCCGATGCCGGCGGCCGTCGGCGCATCCGATCCCGCCCGGCAGGCGGCTTCGTTGTGGGTCAGGCCCAAGAAGCCAAGCCCGATGTCACGACCGACGAAGAACGCCGGAATGTTGCCTTCGATCAGCATGGTGAGCAAGTCGGAACAGCCGTCTCCACCCTGACGGTTGAACACTACGGCTGCGGCGTAACCACCGGCGGCTTCGACATTGGCGAGCTTGGTGGTGAACGCACACGTGCCGCGCTCGATCAGTGCGATTTGGGTGCCGTTGCCGGCGGGAAGACCGCCGCTGCAGGCAAGGCCCACGTACTTGGTCTGGCCGGTAACGCTGGCACCCGAGGCAAGCTGGGGTGTGTCGCTCCCGGCGGTGACGCTGAAAGTTCCACCGGCGGTGACGTTGCTACCTGTCAATGCAAACGGCGAGAAGTCCTCGTCGGCGGCGATGATGTAA
This sequence comes from Acidimicrobiia bacterium, assembly GCA_041746105.1. Classification (GTDB taxonomy): domain Bacteria; phylum Actinomycetota; class Acidimicrobiia; order Spongiisociales; family ZC4RG35; genus JBFHRE01. The sequence continues at coordinate 69,925 of JBGTHP010000041.1, read as the reverse complement.
GCGTTGTCCTTGGTGAATTCGGCCTGGTGGGCGTTGCCCTCCGGGGTCAAACCTGGAAGCCCGCGTTCTGCGGCCAAAGGATCGACCAGCGGGAAGTCGCTGTCTGCGACGTAGGTCAGGTTGGCAGGGTCGGTGACGTCGGCCACCACATATCCGCCATCCCAGTAGGACAGCAGCATGATCTGACGCCCGGAGATCTCCTTGACCACCATGTCATGGAGGAAGGACCCGCCGGTACCCAGGTGGTCGTTTATGTCCTGGCTACCAGTGAAGTAGGAGTCGAGGTCATATTCGCCCACCAACTTTGGTTTCTTGGGATTGGTGATGTCGAAGATGTCGACGTCCGTGGTCTCGAAATCGTCGACCACCACAACGTAGGCCTTGCTGTCGGCGTCCCAGGCGAAGACGGAGTGGATGTCGTTGGCATCATTGCCCTGGGTGCCAACGCTCACGTTGAAGTCGCCATAGTTTTGGACGAGGACCTTTGGCTTCGCTGGGTCGGTCACGTCATAGATCGTGAAGCCGCCCTTGGTGTTGGGTCCGCATCCTTCGGCGTTGAGAACCAAGATGTCGCCGTTGAAACTAGGCGTGGTCAGCTCGATGGCTTGTACACCCTCACCGACGAAACTGTCCTGATGTCCACGGAGAAACCCGATCTCCTTGGGGCTCACGGGGTTGCGGATGTCCACGATATAGACCCCGCCATCGACCACGTTCTCCGGACCGCCACAGGTGTCCTGGCGGAACGAACCCAGATAGGCATATCCCTTGTGAACTGCGACGTCCGAGATTTTGCCTTCTGCCACGGTCGAGAGGTTCAAGCGACTGACAACCTCGACATTGTTGGTCTGTGCCCCGATGTGACCCGTGGTGCCGCCGTGCTGCTCGTGCGCCATGGCGTGGATCTCTCGACCGGAGTCGACGACGCCGTCGTCCACCGAGGTAGCCGTCGGCGCCGAAGCCGCCACCAGCAGAAGTGCTGCTATGAGCAGCACCGAACTAGATAATTTCTTCATGTCTTCTCCCTGTTTGTGCCGCACCCGCCGCGGCCGCTCTCCCGTGAGGCGAACCTCGAATCCAGCCCGTAGTCAAGCCGACCGCTGTCCGTCGCGCCACAACTATTTGTCCAAGATCTGACTGCCCTACGCTGAGTCCCATGGTGAGCAGAAGAGATTGTGCGCTGTTGGACACGGCAGACCCTCTGGCCGCATTGAGGGACCATTTTGTGATCCCTGATGGGGTGATCTACCTCGACGGCAACTCGCTTGGTCCTCTGACGCACGCCGTTGCCGAGCGCGTTCGTCACACTCTTTCTGAAGAGTGGGGACACGGGCTCATCCGGTCCTGGAATGATGCCGGCTGGGTTGGACTGCCTCATCGCATCGGTGATCGAATTGCAGCGTTGATCGGAGCCAGTCCCGGCACCGTGATGGTGGGAGATTCAACATCGGTGAACTTGTTCAAGGTCTGCGAAGCGGCACGAAGACTCCGGCCCGACCGTCGATTTGTCGTGAGCGACAACTCCAACTTTCCAACGGATCTCTACATACTCGAAGGAATTTGTCGCGACGCAGGGCTCGTGCTCGAGGTCGTCGAACCGGATCAGGTGGTTGCTGCGATCTGTGATGACACCGCACTGGTGGCTCTCACCGAAGTCGACTACCGGAGTGGACGCCGCCACGACATGCGCTCGGTTACCGAGGCGACGTCGGCCGCCGGCGCAATTTCGGTGTGGGACCTCGCACATTCGGCGGGGGCGTTTCCGGTCGAACTCGACTCTTGTGGCGTCGACTTTGCGGTTGGGTGTGGGTACAAATATCTGAACGGGGGACCGGGGGCGCCTGCCTTCTTGTACGTCGCCGCCCGGCACCGATCGAGCTGGTCGAACCCGATCACCGGGTGGTTTGGCCATGCCCGACCGTTCTCCTTCGAGCTCGCGTTCGATCCGGCAGAAGACATGGCGCGGGCGATGGTGGGAACCCCACCTGTGCTTTCGATGGTGGCGCTGGACACCGCCCTGGACGTTTTCGACGGTACCGATATGAATTCTCTTCGAGAGAAATCGCTCGAGTTGTCCGATTTGTTCATCGAATTGGCAACGCGGAAGCTCGGCGACTTCGGCTTGCTCACCCCTACCAGCCACGTCGATCGTGGAAGCCAGGTGGCGTTGACCCACGATGCCGCCTATCCGATGATGCAGGCTTTGATCGCCAGGGGGGTCATCGGCGATTTTCGCGCTCCCAACGTCCTCAGGTTCGGGTTGGCGCCGATGTTCATTCGCTTCGTCGACGTGTTCGACGCGGTTGCCGCACTCGAAGACGTGGTAACTACCGAAGAGTGGAGAGAGCCGCGTTTTGCGGCGCGGCACGCTGTGACCTAGGTGCCGGTCGACGTTGGCTACGCCTGCCCGGAGTACCGTTGCCACGATGCGTGTCGATTTCTACGAAACCCTCTGGCGAAAACAGGACGACCTCAAGGCTCAGGGTTTGTTCAAATCCGAGCGCGTCCTGGCCTCACCCCAAGATGCAGTTGTGGTGCTCGAGGATGGGACCGAGGTGGTCAATCTCTGTGCCAACAACTACCTCGGACTCGCCAATCACCCCGACTTGAAGCTGGCGGCGACTCGGGCGCTGGAGAAGTATGGCTATGGGATGGCTTCCGTCCGCTTCATCTGCGGAACGCAGGCACCGCACCGGTTGCTCGAACAGCGCCTCAGCACCTTTCTCGGAACCGAGGATACGATCCTCTATTCGTCGTGTTTTGATGCAAACGGGGGCTTGTTCGAGACCCTCTTCGATGAAGAAGACGCCATCATCTCGGACGCTCTCAACCACGCATCGATCATCGACGGTGTCCGTCTGTCCAAGGCAAAGCGGTTTCGGTACGCCAACAACGACATGTCCGAGCTCGAGGAGAAGTTGGCCGAAGCGAAGCCAGCTCGGTACAGGGTGATTGCAACAGACGGGGTCTTCTCAATGGATGGCGTGATCGCCAACCTCGGAGCGATTTGCGAATTGGCCGACCGCTACGACGCCTTGGTGATGGTTGACGACTCGCACGCGGTCGGCTTTGTCGGCCCCACCGGGGCCGGCACCCCCGAGTTGACCGGAACCTCCGAACGGGTCGACATTGTCACCGGCACCCTGGGCAAGGCACTGGGAGGGGCTTCCGGTGGCTACACCGCCGGCCGGTCGGAGATGGTCGGCTGGCTCCGTCAACGGTCGCGCCCCTACCTCTTTTCGAACGCGTTGGCTCCTGCAATCTGTATGGGCTCGATCGGAGCCCTCGATCTGCTCGACGCGTCGGATGGGCTCAGGTCAAGTCTCCGCGACAATTCCCGGTTGTTCAGAGAAGGAATGACACAAGCGGGTTTCGAGCTGGCAGGAGCAGATCATCCGATCATCCCGGTGATGATCGGCGACGCGGTTCTTGCGGGCGAGATGGCATCTCGTTTGCTCGACGAAGGGGTCTACGTGATCGGGTTTTCATTCCCGGTCGTTCCGATGGGGCAAGCAAGGATCCGCACCCAGATGTCGGCGGCTCATGACCCGGATCAGATCAGAAATGCGATCTCGGCCTTCACCAAGGTGGGGGCGGAGCTGGGGGTCATCCGGTGAGGGCACTCGTGAAGGCACGACCCGAACCGGGCTTGTGGATGGAGGAGGTTCCAACACCGCACCCTGGACCTGGTGAAGTCCTGATTCGAGTGAAAAAGACCTCGATCTGTGGTACCGATCTCCACATCAAATCATGGGATCAGTGGGCCCGGTCGACGGTTCCGGTTCCGATGGTGGTTGGCCACGAGTTCATGGGGGTGATCGACGATCTCGGACCGGCCGTTGAGGGATTCGAGATCGGTATGCGGGTGTCGGGTGAAGGGCACATCACCTGCGGGTACTGCCGCAACTGCCGGGCCGGGCGACGAAACTTTTGCCACAACCACACCGGGGTCGGGGTCACCAGGCATGGTGCATTTGCCGACTACGTCCTCCTTCCCGCCGCCAATGTTTTTGCGGTCCCGGATCACATATCCGATGAGGTGGCCGCCGTGCTCGATCCGCTCGGCAACGCCACGCACACGGCTTTGGCTTTTGATCTCGTGGGCGAAGACGTGCTCGTCACCGGATCCGGACCGATCGGAGCGATGGCGGTGGCAATTGCCCGCCATGTCGGTGCGCGGTTCGTGGTGGCGACCGACGTCAACCGGTATCGACTTGACCTCGCCCTGTCGATGGGGGCTGACCGGGTCGTGGACGTTTCGACCGAGGATCTCGGCTCGGTGATGACCGAATTGGGCATGACCGAGGGTTTCGACATAGGCATGGAGATGTCAGGGCACGCCGACGCTTTCAACCAATTGCTCGACGTGATGAACCATGCCGGGAGAATCGCGATATTGGGGATTCCCCCAGGGCCGGTGGAACTCGACATCAACACCGTGATCTTCAAAGGCTTGACGTTGCGCGGCATTTATGGACGTCAGATCTTCGAGACCTGGTACAAGATGGCGGCAATGCTGCGGTCAGGCCTTGATGTTTCGGCCCTGGTGACTCACGAATTTCCGGCGGAGAGTTTCGAAGAGGCCTTTTCCGTCGTCGAGGGTGGAGCCTGCGGCAAGGTCTTGCTCGACTGGTGAGAGGTCAGCGCGGGCGGAGGCGGGCGATATCTTTCAGAACCGACCCGACCAGCGGTTCGGTAGGAGTCGGACCGACGAACGCTTTCGGCTCGACATCTACAGCCTCGGCGCTGTCGGCGATCTCGAGACCGGAGCCCTCCGCCGATGCTTCGTCCGTGCTTTCGAACAGCTCGCTGCGACGCAGCAGATGCAGAAGCTGAATTGCTTCGCTACGCCCAAACCGGGCGACGAGCCTCTCCAGCGAGAACGTGCCGACCATGTCGGCTATCGCCAGCCAGGCGTCGGGTTCGAGGGTTATGGGATCGAGACGGAGACGTAGACGGAGCAGGGTGTTTTCTGCAACATCGTGGCCAAGGGCGTCGCGTTCGAGTTCGAGTAGGCGTTCCACCGCCTCGAGCAGGTCGGGGACGTCGATGTGGTAATCACTCGCCCTGCTCAACTCACCGATGCGGAAACGTCCTTCTCTGAGTGGAAGCAGGACTCGCATTCGGTCAGCCATCACGTTGGTTGCCACACCCCGGTCGGAGTCTGAAACCGCCGCCACCGAGTCGATATCGATCGCACAGATCTTGCCGGCCGTGAAATGGATGGTGCCCGACGGTTCGGATGTGAGGATCAGCGACCCTGTTTTGCGGGTGATACGCATGATTTGAAGGAGGTCTTCTACCGACCAGTCCTCGAGACGCCCGTTGAGAATCATCTATTCGACCCACCTGTTCCGATATCTGTTACCTCATATCGGCCCGGTCGCCAGAAAAGTTGAACCGATTGACCCGTTGGGCTGCTCAGTCCTTGGTGATGAGGCGGTTCACGGCGTCGAGGGAGGCGCGGCAGATCGCCTTCTCCCAACCATCGCCCCGAAGCGGCGCCACTCCCGCGAGGAGTTCGTTTTGATTCGCTCCGGACATACATGTGACGATGGCGACATCTCCGGTGACCAGTTCCACCACCCGTGACTCCACCAATCGAAATCCTTGTTTGAGGCCGGCGTGACTGGCGGCAGCTGCCAGCGTTGCTTCCGCCAGGGCGAATGGGCGATCGATCTCATCTCGGAGCTCGGCCGACCCGGCAACTTCTTGTTCACCGACGGCCAGCACGACTCGTACCATGTGGCGGCTGTCATCGGTGATTTCGTCGTACATTGCAAGACCGGGACGAAACATCGTCAGCACTGTACCTGAGCGCTGGCCGACCGAAAGAGTGGAGTTGTTGCGATCGACGATCATGATCTGTGGTCTCGCCATCGTGGCCGGCTCATGAGGTTCTACCGGGCGGATTGGGGCGATGTCGCCATTCTGGTGTTGGACGCGAATGACCGATTGACTCCCTTCAACTCGAATGGCTCGACCGTGAACTCGAGAGTTTGAGGGAATCTGTGGTTATCGCCGTCTTCCATCAGCCGGCGGTCAGTTGTTCCAGGCACGGAGCGACGGCGGATGTTGTCGAGGCCTGGGTCGACCGATTCGAGAGCGCCGGGGTCGATCTGGTCCTTCAGGGTCACGACCACAACTATCAGCACTTTGTCGTCGGTTCCGTCTACTATGTCGTCTCCGGTGGTGGCGGACGGGATTTGTACGAAGTCACGGAATGTCCTGGAGGCTTGACCTCCATCGTCCAGGTGGCCGAACACCATTTCTTGATGATTGAGCGGAGGGGTGATGTCGTCGCGGTGGCAGCGCTTCGAGCGAACGCCACTTTGCTCGACCGCTTTGAGATCGTCGTCAGCTGAGCGAACCCGCCCGCCAGTCCGACGAATACGTCACGAGTGTGCGCATGTAGTTGGCGCGTTCGTAGGCCCCCGGGTTGGGCGAGTTGGCATGTGAAAGGCTTCCTTTCGCCTGAGCCAGCGACTCGTAACCATGAGCCTCGAACCAGCTGCGCATTCCTTCGAGGACGACTCGTAGATGACCCGGCCCATTCTGGAGCAGGGCGGCTGCCATCATCACGGCGTCGGCGCCCGTGAGAACTGCCTTGAGAGCCTCTTGCGCTCCGTGAACGCCGGTAGCGGCGGCGAGTTCGCAATCGATCCTGCCGCGCAGGAGAGCTATCCAGCGCAGCGTCAGCCTGAGCTCGTGCGGCGTCGAAAGCACCAGGCTGGGGTCGACCGCGAGAGTCTCGAGGTCGATATCGGGCTGGTAGAACCGATTGAAGAGGACCAGGGCGTCGGCGCCGGCGTCTGCCATCCGTTTGGCCATGTGGCCGATGGAGGAAAAGAACGGTCCGATCTTGACCCCGATCGGAATCTCGACCTCGGAGCGGACCTGGGAGATCAAGTTGAGATATCGGGCTTCTATCGCGCTCGAACTCTCAAGGGGGTCGGATCCAACGAGGTAGATGTTCAATTCAAGCGCATCGACGCCGGCATCCTCCAAGATTTTTGCGTAAAGGGTCCATCCGCCGGAAGTGGTGCCGTTGAGGCTGGCGATGATCGGAATGGACAGCTCCCGTTTCGCCCGTCCTACAAGGCCAAGATACGCCTCGGAGCCGGAGTTGTAGTCGTCGACCTCGGGAAAGTATCCCGAGATCGCCTCCGCGTACTCGCCTGAGCCGTACTCGAACCCGTGGTGTATCGCCATGGCATCGTGTTCGATCTGTTCTTCGAACAGTGAGGGGAGCACCACCGCCGGAGCGCCCGCCTCGACCAAACCGTGAAGGCGGTCGATGTCGCCGGTGAGAGGCGACGACGATGGGATTATCGGATGCTCCAGGTGCAACCCGAGGTAACGGGTTGAGAGATCGAATCGGGCGGAGGTCACTCGTTCACCTCGGCGTATTCCGCGGTCCGGTGAATCGTCACCATCTGTTCGTATAGGTGCCAGCGGTTGTCGATGTCTTGTTGGGCGAGTCGCATCAGTTCGTCTGCGTTTTCGGGATTGGTCCTCTTGACCATGGCGAATCGGCCCTCCTTTGAGGCGAAATCTGCAAAACGGATGGTCGGTTTGCGGCTATCCAGCCTGAGTCCCGGCTCACCACCGGCCTCACGTGCGGGGTCGTATCGGAAGAGCGGCCAACAGCCGGAATCGGCCGCCTCTTTCTGGTGCGTCATCTGCGTCGACATTTCAATTCCATGAGCGATGCACGGGCTGTACGCCAGGATGAGGGAGACCCCGGGATGGGCGGCGGCCTCGTGGAGGGCTCTCACCGTCTGGGTCATATTGGCCCCCATCGCAATCTGGGCGACGTACACATTCCCGTAACTCATGGCGATCTGGCCCAGGTCCTTTTTGCCTGTCGCCTTGCCGCCCGATGCGAATTTGGCCACGGCGGCCCGCGGGGTCGCCTTTGATGCCTGGCCCCCGGTGTTGGAGTAGACCTCGGTGTCCAGAACGAGGATGTTGACATTGCGGCCCGAAGCCAGAACATGATCGAGTCCTCCGAAGCCGATGTCGTAGGCCCAGCCATCGCCACCCACGATCCACAGCGATCTTTCGACCAGATTGTCGGCGACCGCCTCCAGTCGTCTGGCAAGGGTTCCTTCTATGCCAACTAGCGCCTTCTTGAGATCGACAACCCTCTCTTTTTGCAGCTCCAGCCCTGCTTCGTCGCTCTGGTCTGCGTCCAGCAGCTCCACGGCCAGAACCCCGAGGTCGGGGGCGAGGGCGGTGACCAACAGCCTGGCGTCCTTTGTCAACTGGTCGAGCGCCAGCCTCATGCCAAGTCCAAACTCGGCGTTGTCCTCGAAGAGCGAGTTCGACCATGCGGGTCCGGCTCCTTCGGCGTTTGTGGTCCACGGCGTGGTGGGGAGGTTCCCGCCGTAGATCGATGAACAGCCGGTCGCGTTCGCAACCATCATCCGGTCGCCGAACATCTGGCTGATCAGCTTGACGTATGGCGTTTCCCCACATCCGGCGCAGGCGCCTGAGAACTCAAAAAGTGGCTGTACCAGCTGAGACCCTTTCACGGTGTCGAGCTTGAGCAGGCGTTTCCTGGTTTCTGGCAACTCCAGGAATCTGTCGAAACGAATCCGTTCGCGCTCCAGGTGGGCCTCCTTCGGCATCATGTCGATCGCCTTGTGTTTCGCCTGTTCTTTCGAACGCGCCGGGCATATGTCGACGCACACACCGCACCCGGTGCAATCGTCGGGTGCCACCTGAATCGTCAAGTAGCTCCCCTCCCATTCGCGCCCCGTGGCCGCTTTGAACGGTGTCGGCGATTCCGGATGATCGTCGATGATCGAGCGGGGAAAGATCTTCATCCGGATGGCGGCGTGGGGGCAGACCAACACGCACCTGGCACAATCGATACAGATCTCCTGGTCCCAGATCGGAATCTCTTGAGCGATCGATCGGCGCTCGAAACGAGCAGTGCCGGTCGGGAAGGTGCCATCGACCGGCAAGGCGGAAACGGGCAGCAGGTCGCCGTTTCCTTGCATCATCATCGCGGTCACCCGTTTCACGAAGTCAGGGGCGATTTCGGGCACGACCGCTCGCGGCCGCTCCGGTGTCGGAGAACTGGCGACCGGGACCTCCACTCTGGCCAAGCCGTCGAGGGCAAGATCGATGACGGCGAGATTGCGACGGACAACCACTTCACCGCGTTTTCCGTAGACCTTCTGAATCTGTCTTCGCACAGAAGAGATTGCGGCGTCGAACTCGAGCATCGAGGTAAGCGCGAAGAAGCAAGTCTGAAGAACGGTGTTGATTCGTCCTCCCAGGCCCACCTCGCTCGTGATCCTATGCGCGTCGACCACATGGAGTTCGATTTTCTTTTCGACAATGGATCGTTGGACATCAGCCGGTAGATGGTCCCAAACCGTGTCGGCCGGGTGCGGGCTATTGAGCAGGAACGTGGCTCCGGGGGCGGCGTGGGCGAGGACATCGACTTGGTCCAGGAACCCGAATTGATGGCAAGCCACAAACCCAGCCTGCCGAATCAGATAGGTGGACTCGATCGGCCTCGGGCTGAATCGGAGATGAGAGACAGTCCGGGCCCCCGACTTCTTGGAGTCGTAGACGAAGTAACCCTGGGCGTATAGGTCGGTTTCGTCTCCAATGATCTTGACCGTGGTCTTGTTTGCTCCCACGGTGCCGTCACTGCCGAGCCCGAAAAAGATCGCCCTTTGCACGTCGTCTGGTTCATCCCAGAGATCCTCTCGATATTCGAGGCTGGTGTTGGTCACGTCATCGCGGATTCCGATAGTGAATCGACGCCGGGGAGACCCTGAATCGAGCTCGCCGAAGATGGCATCGACCATTGCCGGTGTGAACTCCTTGGAGGACAACCCGTAGCGTCCTCCGATCGCCACGATCTGGCGGTCGCTTTCTGCCAGCGTGGCGAGGACGTCTAGGTGGAGTGGGTCGGCCGTTGCGCCCGGCTCTTTGGTTCTGTCGAGAACGGCGACCGCCTCGACCGAGTTGGGGAGCACCTCGAGAAATGCCTCTGAGTCGAATGGTCGGTAGAGCCGGACGACGACCGCGCCCACTTTGGCGCCCTCTGCGCTTCGGCGACCCACTAGATCTCGCACCGCTCCTGCGCCTGATCCCATCAGCACGATCACCTTGTCCGCCTCGGGATGGCCGACGTATTGGAACGGCTGATAACGACGTCCTGTGAGTTGAAAGAATGTATCCATCTCCGCCGCCACGGTTCCTGACACGGCGAGGTGGTACGGATTGGATGCCTCGCGTGCCTGGAAAAACACGTCTGGGTTCTGGGCTGTCCCTCTGATGACGGGCTGGGCAGGGTTAAGGGCTCTCATCCTGTGCTCGTTTATCAAGCCCTCGTCGATCATGGCCTTGAGCACCGTGTCGTCGATGGTTTCCACTTGATTGATCTCGTGTGATGTGCGAAACCCGTCGAAGAAATGAAGAAAAGGGACCCGGCTCCTGAGGGTGGCGGCGTGGGCAATCAGCGCGAAATCTTGAGCCTCTTGCACCGAACCCGACGAGAGCATCGCAAAACCGGTTTGGCGTGCACCCATGACGTCGGAATGGTCGCCAAAGATCGACAGCGCGTGGGTTGCGATCGTCCGGGCTGCGACGTGTACGACAGTTGGAGTCAACTCGCCTGCGATCTTGTACATGTTGGGCAGCATCAACAGAAGGCCCTGGGAAGCCGTGAACGTCGTGCTGAGCGCTCCTGCCTGGAGTGCGCCGTGAAGTGCGCCGGCGGCGCCGCCCTCCGACTGCATTTCGACCACATCGGGCACCACCCCCCACAGGTTGGCTTGCCGGCGTTGCGACCAGGCGTCGGCCATCTCCCCCATCGGGGAGGCGGGAGTGATCGGGTAGATGGCTATTACTTCGCTGAGTGCATATGCCACTCTGGCGGCGGCCTCGTTGCCGTCGAGCATCGCGCGCACAGGCGTCCTTCCATGAGTCGAATATCCATCGTGTTCTGACAGGTGGCGCCCTGGTTAGGGTCGAAGGTCCCGAGTGGTTGAGTCACAGGTGAGGACTACGTTCTCTACTAAGACGGGTGCGGCCCGGTTAGGCTCGGAGAAGTCAGAAGGAGCAGATTTGTCCAGCATCGTCGTCGGTTTCATCTTCACCAAGGAGGGTTATGCCGCGGTTGACCGCGCAGTCGCCGAGGCCAAACTTCGCGAGGCGAAACTGGTCGTGGTTCATTCGATGTTGGGTGGTGGGCATGAAGACGGTGAGGACTACATCGAAAGTGCGTCGGCCGTCGACGATCTCAGCAAACGACTCGACACAGAAGGAGTCGATTTCTGCACCCACGAGTTCGTACGAGGCAACACCCCGGCCGAGGACCTGATGAAGGCTGTCGCCGATCACGATTCAGACATGATCGTCATCGGGATTCGTAAGCGCTCTACCGTCGGGAAAGCCTTGCTCGGCTCAAACGCGATGGAGATACTTCACGACACCAAGGTGCCAGTGCTCTGTGTGAAAGCTCCCGCCTGACTCAGGCGGCCGCGCCAATCTGCAGCTCGCGCCAGGCATCAACCCGGTCGACATCCACGACGTGCTGGAGGTGCTCACGATCAAACTCCTCTGGAGAAGCGTCCATTCCGTGATCATGGAGCACCCTCGCGACGTGCACCGCGGTCGTTGCAGAAAGTAGTTTGGGGTTGGCCCCGGCAGATGGCTGATGGTGATAGCCGACAGCATCGACGACGCCACGTGGCAGTCCCCACACGGCGCACAAATAGGCGCCGATGTCGGAGTGCGTGGCGCCGAACACGCGTCTTTCTTCTTCGTCGCGATTGCCGACGTCGATCGACAAGAACAGCTTCGGCCAGTGCTGGAGCAACACGATGTCACCGACGTCGTGAAGGAGTCCTGCGAGCTGGGCTTCCTCTTCGAGTGACCGGCCCAATCCTTCGATCTTTGCGATCTGGCGGGCGAGAGACCCGACCGCCAGGGCGTCATGCCACATCTTTGAGGTCAGCTTGTGATCCAGAGCCGTGCTCGAGTAAAGCGATGCGGAGAGGACCAAAGAACTCACCGTCCTGATCCCGAGGAGTGCGGTCGCCTGCACGATGTCTCCGACCTCCTGCCGAAGCGCGAACATCGACGAATTGACGACTCGCAGCACTGTCAGCCCCAGTGCCGGGTCGGTCTCGATGATCTGTCCGATTCGATTGACCGAGGGATCGGGCGACCGCAGCTCCTCTTGAATCTGCACGTAGGCGTCGGGTAAGGACGGAAGTTTCCTGGCGCCGGCCACGATCTCCGATAGATGGAGACCCGAAAGCCGATCCTTCCAGCGGGCGGCCCCGATCATTGCTCGGTTCAGGTCCTGAACCGAGAGGCCGAGGGGCATGACCATGTGGGGAGAGGCCCATGACCGGATTCGGGAGTCGTCGGTGAGTAACAGCCGAGCGACTTCTGGTCGTTCGTCCTCGATGATGGAAAGGGTGGCAGCGGCTTCGCCGTCGGACTTGTCGACAGTGAAAACGGCGACATCGAACTGGTAGCGGTTCCATGCTTCTCGCGCCTCGGACAAGGAGTGCACATAGTCGGCGCCGATCTGGAGGCGGGCGATATCAACTGCCCGACGGGTCCTCTCGAGTCGAGTCCCTGAATCGTCCATTACCAGCGCTTTGAGCATATCGGTCTTCTCCTGTACGGGTTGTCCCGTCGGAAGTTGGCGGCCGCGGGTAAGGCTTAGTCACGGCGACGCCACCAGGCGGCGAGAACGGTCAATCCGATCACTCCCAAGCCGGGGACCACGATCGAAGACTTGAGATCCGGCTTCTGTTCCGACCCGTCCACCGGTACGTCAGATCGCGAACTGTCGGCCGGGTTTGCCGCGACGACGATGGCCCCGACCATTCCAGCGTGAACGGTGCAGGCGAACGGATAGATGCCCTCTGTGTCGAATTTGATCTCGAAACCGCTCGCCGAAATCTCGTCAAAAACGCCCCAGTGGTGACCGACCAGGTTGTGGCCATAGAGGTCCCGGTTGTGGAAAGTGATCGTCTCCCCTGGCACCGTGCGGATGATGTTTGGCGAGAAGCAGTTGGCCTGGATTTCGACGGTCGAGGTCGGGGCGTCCGTGGCGTCGCGGTGGCACCCCCCGCCGCCGGCCCAAGCAGGGATGGCGGTGGCCGAGAACGTGGCGCCGGCGATGATGATGACCCGTAGTGATCGTTTCATGAGTTCCTCCTCACCCGTAATACACCACCGAGCCTGTAAAGGTTCTCAATCGAATGATTCTGCGATGATCAACGCTTGCTCCAAATCCAGATCTGCCTCGAGTCGTAGGGTGTGCCTGCCCGACTGCCAGATGAGGGCGTTGTCGCTTAGGCGTCCGGCCACGAGCTCGGTTCTCGACGCCGACTCGAAGAAGACGGAGTGGTCATCGCCCGTCAGCCAGAGACCAGGCTCGCCTCGCACCAACACCTGTACGGCTTGGGTCTGAGGGTCGCCCAACCGCTTGAGGATCGCCGGCGTCGTGTCAGCATCAAAGATGGTCACCAAGGCGCCATTACGACTCGACTCTGATGATCCGAACATCAGCCAGATCCGTCCCTCAGGATCGCGGAACTGTCTATCCGGGACACCAAGCCGGCTCGCCCCCAAAGTCCGCCCGGCCAGCTTTTCGGCATCCTCCAGTGTGATCTCCTCTCCTAGATCACGCACAACTCCGGGCTCGATCGGGGAGCCCTGTTCTACGGTCAGGCCCCGCAATCCAAAGAACGCAAGAACGCGTTCTCTGGTGGATGGCGCGGCGATCAGGACCAGGCTGATCGCCACCACCGGTGCAAGGCGTTTTAACCAGCGGCGATCGTTTCGTGGCAGGAGCCTTGCCACGACCGCCGGCGCCAGGTCTGATTCGTCAGGCCATGAGACGTGTAGGGGAAGTGACCTGAGCATTTGATCGAGGTCGGTCACGATTGAGTCCTCTCGGTTTCCAAGAGCGAGGCAAGACTGCGGCGAGCCCGATCGAGTCGGGACTTCACCGTTCCCGGCGGAATTCCCAGCAGCTCGGCGGTCTCGCGCTCCGACAACTCGAGTAGGTATCTGCAGATCACGGTTCGTCTCTCCTCCTCGCCCAACCGGGTGACGGCCTCCCAGACCCTGTGACGGGTTTCTTCTTCGATGGTCGCGGTCTCTGGTCCGGTTTCGATCATCTCTGGAATCGCAAAGCGGTGGTCTCTCATCTGGCGGCGGCCGCGAGCCCTCACTTTGTTCTTTGCCTCGTTCGAGACGATCTTCAAGAGCCACGGTCGGAACTCGGAGCCTGAACGGAAGTGGCCGAGAGCCCGCCATGCCTTGACAAATGCCTCTTGAACTACGTCTTCGGCGTCGGCGGCCGACGACGTGACGACGAAGGCCACCCGTAGTGCTGTGGCCTGATGGGTCCGTATCAAGTCTGCAAATGCAGAAGTGTCGCCATCACGGGCTTCTTCGATCAGTTCCGATTCAGTTATGTGATCCGGTCCTTGGTCACTCGATTGGTCTACACCGCGGACACGCAATCGGTTCGCATCAGCCGTTCACCACCGGCACTCGCGACATGGCGTCGGCGACCTTGTCCGCTGGATAGTCGTAGTCCTCGAGGTTTCCGCTGAGATAGGACTCGTACGCCTTCAGGTCGAAATGCCCATGGCCGCAGAGGGCGGTGAGGATGACCTTTTCTTCCCCGGTCTCGCGGCAGAGGCGGGCCTCGCGAACGGCAGCCGCGATGGCGTGCGTCGGCTCAGGCGCGGGGAGGATTCCCTCGCTCCTCGCAAACAGGAGGGCGGCCTCGAAACACTCGGTTTGGTGAATGGCCTCCGCCTCGACCAACCCCAGCTCGTAGAGATGGCTGACCAACGGCGCCATGCCGTGATATCGGAGGCCGCCTGCGTGGATCGGGTCCGGTATGAAATCGTGGCCGAGAGTGTGCATCTTGACCAGTGGAGTCATCCCCAGCGTGTCGCCGAAGTCATAGCGATATTCGCCCTTGGTGAGTGATGGGCATGCCGCCGGTTCGACGCAACGGATGGTGGGACTCATCTTGCCGGCCAGCTTCTCTCTCAGGAAGGGGAACGACAACCCACCGAAGTTGGAGCCGCCTCCGGTGCAGCCGACCAAGAGGTCGGGGGTTTCCCCGACCTTGGCCAGTTGAAGCAGCGCCTCTTCACCGATGATCGTCTGGTGCATGAGCACGTGATTCAGAACCGACCCGAGCGCGTATTTGACTGTCGGATCCTGAGCCGCCATTTCGACCGCCTCGGAAATTGCGATCCCGAGCGAGCCAGGGGACGCCGGGTCCATGGCGAGAATCTTGCGCCCGGCCTCCGTGAGCTCCGAGGGTGATGGGTGGACCGTGGCCCCCCAGACCTCCATCAGGGTTCGCCGGTATGGCTTCTGATCGAACGAGGCCCTTACCTGCCATATCTCGCACTCGATGCCGTACTGGGCCGTGGCAAAAGCAAGCGCCGAGCCCCATTGACCGGCGCCGGTCTCGGTGGTCAACTTGCGGGTGCCCTCAACCGAGTTGTAATAGGCCTGCGGAACGGCGGTGTTGGGTTTGTGTGACCCTGCCGGACTGACGCCTTCGTATTTGTAATAGATGCGAGCCGGGGTCTCGAGAAGTTTTTCCAGCCGATGAGCCCTGTACAAGGGGGAAGGTCGCCACAGCCGGTAGACGTCGAGAACTTCTCCCGGGATGTCGACGTACCGATCGCCTGTCACCTCTTGCATGATGAGTGCCATCGGAAAAAGCGGGGCGAGATCGTCGGGACCGATCGGTTGATGGGTACCGGGATGGAGCGGTGGTGGAGGTGGGGTCGGGAGGTCCGGCACCACGTTGTACCAGGTGGTTGGCATCTCGGACTCCTCGAGCATGATCTTGGTCAGCTCTGACATGGTGTCTCCTCTTCTTTGGCGTGGCCACCAAAAGCTACCCGTGACCGCCGATCGATGTATCTGGAGGCAGGGAATTCCCTCGATTGATGGAACCGACCGGTTCCAGCAAACGTCATATGCACCGAGGACAAACCATGACACAGTTCCACGTTCACCGACCGGCACCCGCCTCCCGCCTCCGCTCCTACGGGGGTCTGCTGCCTGTTCTGCTTCTGCTTCTCTACGCAGTATCCCGTTCGGTCATCTGACGCATCACCCGTGGAGGTGGAGGCTCCGATTGAGTGCCCATTGCTCGGGGAGGTTCCGACGTCAGGCGAATCGACCGAGGATTCCGGCTGCCGCTTCGTCGCCTAGATGCTCGAACCGTTTCTTGAAGAGTGGTTCGACCACGCGAACTAGACCCTTGAACCTCAGATTGGCCTGGTAGGTGACCCTGGTGCCGGTGGCGGTAGCCTCGAACCCGATGTCGTCGGTGGCGTCGACCAAGGCCCCGGTACCTTCCAACACGATGCGAGAGTTTTCTTCGAGAACGACGGTTTGGTACAACATCGGCAACTGTTTGCCGTTGAACTCGACGGTCACCTTGTAACTGGCGCCGACTCCCGGACCATCGCCCTCGACCTGGGTCGAGTCGATCGACCCTGGATCCCACTCGGGGAGGGTTCGAAAGTCGGCCATCGTCGCAAAGACCTCGGAGACTGGAGCGCCGACGTCGATAACCCGCGTGATGAGAGACATGTCCCGACCGTAGTCGGGCTATCGCGGTAGCGATAAAGAGTGCTCAAGACGGATGCTGTGATGGCAGACACCTCGCCCGGCGTGGACGGTCCCTGACCACCTGTTGCAGTTACCCTCGTGGACGATGGTCACGAGAACACCTCAGCAGTTCGATCACGCCGACTGGGCGGTCAACTCACCACTCATCATCGGGATCGCCGGTGGATCGGGTTCTGGGAAGACCACGATTGCCGAAGCCCTCGTCGAGACGATCGAAGGTGTCGCCTATATCAAACACGACGCCTACTACCGGCATCTCCCCGCTCTCACCTTCGAGCAGAGGAGCCGGGTGAATTACGACCACCCTGATTCGCTCGAGACCGACCTGCTGGTTGGTCACCTGGAAGCCCTCCGAGCTGGACTGCCCTTCGAGCAGCCCGTCTACGACTTCGCCCAGCATCTCCGGGGCGAGACCACCGTGACAGTGGCCCCGGCACCGGTTGTTGTTCTCGAAGGAATCCTGGTGCTGGCCGAGCGCGATTTGAGGGACTTGATGGACTTGCGGGTCTACGTCGATACAGACGCCGATCTTCGCCTGGCTCGCCGGATCGAACGAGACTTGCGGGAGCGGGGGAGAAACGCCGAGGCGGTTGTGGCTCAGTACCTGGCGACGGTTCGTCCGATGCACCTCGAGTTTGTCGAACCTTCCAAGCGCCACGCCGACATCATCATCCCCGGTGGTTTCAGAGTGGGTGCGGTGGCGACGATTCTCGAACTGATTCGCACCAGGATGGCCTGAGCCGTTCCACGCAACTCACAGTCGGAAGGGCCGACGAGTCATCTATGAGCTCGGCCTGATCGCAGCATTCTGCTCAATCCGGCCGGATCCCGGGAATCCCCGAGGAGGTCGTGATGACTGGCAAATACATTGGCTGTCCCGAGAGCGGGTGCGCATCGCCGTCAGAGGTGGTCGACGAGGAGTTGTGGCCCTCAACCGGCGGCGGGGTGATGATGGCTCGGGTCGTCGGCGTGTGCGGGCACAACTTTTTGATGCCTGCCTGGAAACTCGATGTAGGTCTCGTTTTCACCATCGACGACCGGACCGGCCACCAAGTACCTCTGCGCGGTTTTTAGAGCAAACGATTGCGGGAGCGGCGCCGTGAGCTGACACGGGGCTTGGCCTTGGCCGGTTCCAGCGGCTCAGGTTTCCAATCGGAGAGATCCTCGAGACGATCGTCGTTCGAGAACATCTTCACGATCGGTTCATGCAGGCCCGCCTCTTTTTGCATCAACCTCACATTGTGAATCTGATCCCATTCGACCAAGGTCACGACCAGGCCTTCATTGCCTGCCCTGGCGGTGCGGCCTGATCGATGGAGATAGGTCTTGCCGTCATCGGGTGGGTCGTAATGGATCACCAGGTCGAGTCCATCGACATGGATGCCCCTTGCCGCCACATTGGTGGCAACGAGGACTGTCGTGCGTCCGCTGTGGAGTCGATCCAGCGTTCGTTCCCTCTTGTACTGGGGGATGTCCCCGTGAATCGCTTGAGCACCAACGCCTAGGTCCTGGAGGTCGGCGGCCACGCGGTCGCAGTTTCGTTTTGTCTGTACGAAGACAATGGTCCGTTCCGACCCTGCGGAGATCCGGGCCACCACCTTGGGTTTGTCCATATGGTGAACTTCGAGGAACCGATGCTCCGAGGTTTCGACGGTGGTGGTCTCGGAGATGACCTTGTGATACACGGGATCGTCGAGGTAGCTGTTGACGAGGGACTGGACTCGTTGGTCGAGCGTTGCCGAGAACAACATCACCTGTGACTCTTTGGGCACATGCCGCATGATTCCGTGGACCTGCGGCAGAAAACCCATATTCGCCATCTCGTCGGCCTCGTCGATGACAACGGTGGATATCTCTGAGAGGTTGACCGCTTGGCGCTCGAGCAGATCGATCAGCCGTCCAGGTGTCGCGACCACCATCTCTACCCCTTTGGTGAGGCGCGCCATCTGGTCGGTGATCGAAGCTCCGCCGTATACCGTGACCAGCCCCAGCGAGCGGGCGGTGAGAAAAGGCTCGAGGGCCGCCGCCACCTGCACACAAAGTTCACGCGTTGGTACCAGCACGAGGGCGAGCGGATGGCGAGGTTTGGCTTTGGCTACCCGATCCACGATCGGTAGCCCAAAAGCGAGCGTCTTTCCCGAACCGGTTTGAGCCTTGCCACAAACGTCGCGTCCGGCGATCGCGTCTGGGATGGTCATCCATTGAATCGGGAACGGAGCAGTGATTCCTGCTCTCTCAAGTATTGAGACGGTGAGGTCGCTCATTCCGAGGTCGGAGAACGTGGACGTTTCTGTATTTGTCAAGGAGGTTCCTGTTGCGATATATGCGCGGTATGCGTTCGAGGGCAGATCCGTGGATCGAACCGCCAACCCCTCGGTGCGCACCATCAGGCTAGTCCGTCACCCCGGTTTCACCGGAACCGAGTGCCGTTTTCTGCCGCGTTGATCAAGATTTTGGCCGGAGCAAATCTCTCGCCGTGAGTGGCTCTGTGGTGCTCGAGGCGGTCGACAACCCACGACACGCCCACCGTGTCCACCCACAAGAACGGCCCACCGCGGAATGGCGGGAAACCAATCCCGAAAACCGCGCCGATATCGCCATCCCTGGCACTGCGGAGAACGCCTTCCTCGAGGCAGCGCGCCGCCTCGTTGATCAACTGCAAAGCCAGGCGTTCCTGAATCTGGTCGGTCGGGATAGGGTTGCGTCGGCCTAGACCCAAGGCTGCGTAAACCGTCTTGTCGACCCCGCCTCTCTTGCCGTCCTTGTCGTATCGATAATAACCCCGCCCGTTTTTGCGGCCTTTGCGATCGTCGGTGATCAGTCCGTTCATCATCTCGGGCGGTCGCATCCGATCTCCGAACGCATCGACCATGATTTTGGAGATCTTGGCACCGACGTCGAGGCCGACCTCGTCGGAGAGCAGGAGCGGTCCGACCGGAAACCCCCAAGAGGCCATGGCGGCATCGATCTCATCGACCGCGGCGCCTTCTTCGAGCAGGAACATCGCCTCGGTTGCGTAAGGACCAAGAATGCGCGAGGTGTAGAAACCGGTGCCGTCATTGACGACAATCACGGTTTTCCCTTGGCGACGACCAAAGTCGACGGCGATCTGAATGGCCTCCGAGGATGTCTTGGAAGTGATCACCACCTCGAGCAATGGCATCTTTTCCACCGGTGAGAAGTAGTGCATTCCGAGTACGTTCTCCGGTTGCCGGGAAGCCTCGGCGATGGCGCTGATCGGAAGCGAGGAAGTGTTCGAGGCAAAGATGAAATCGCCACTCACAGCTCTCTCTGCGTCGGCAATCATCTGTCGTTTGACATCGAGGTCTTCAAAGACCGCCTCGATCACCAGATCGGTTCCCGCGAATCCGACCCACTGATGCGAGCCGGTGACTCGGAGGCGAGCTTGCTCGGCTTCGAACGGAGTCAGCCGGCGGCGTTTTACCCTGCCGTCCAGATAACGGCTCACATAACCGAGGCCGCGCCCGACACCCGCTTCGTCAACCTCTTTGATCCTCACCCTGGCTCCTGCGTTCAGCGCAGATACCGCTGCGATGCCTCCTCCCATCAACCCCCCGCCAAGAACGGCCACTTTGCGGACCGCCATTGCGGTATCTGAGAACCTCTCCTTCTCCGATGCCCTTTGGTCGAAAAAGACCGTCCTCAATGCACGCGATTCAGGCGAAACGACCAGCTCACCGAAAAATCGGGCTTCTGCCGCCAGTCCTTGATCGAAGCCATCGTCGATCCCGATCCGGATTGCCTCGAGAGCCTTCACCGGCGCCGGGTAGTTTCCTTTCGTCTCCTGCAACACCCGTTTCTCGGCTTGCGCGAACAGGACTCTGCGGCCCGCCTTGTTCTTCTCGAGTGCCACTTCGCCCACCGCTTTGGCGCTGATACGCCTCGCCTTGGGGGCGTCGCCCGGACGGCGGGCGCGGTCCCGCGCCACTTCCAGCAGGCGTTCTTTCGGTACCACCTCGTCGACCAGTCCCATCTTCAACGCCTGACGTGGGGTGACCGACCTGCCGGTGAGGATGATGTCGAGAGCACTGGAGAGTCCGACAAGTCGGGGAAGGCGCTGTGTGCCTCCACCCGCAGGGATCAGACCCAGTTGTACTTCTGGCTGTCCGAGTTTGGTTCGTGGGTCATCGGTGGCGATTCGCGTCGCCCCACAGAGGGCGAGTTCGAGGCCGCCGCCAAGGGCCGCGCCGTGAATTGCTACCACCACCGGCTTGCCCAATGTTTGATGAAGTCGCTCGATGCGGCCGAACATCATCTGCCCGGAGGCGATGGCGGCAGTCGCCTGTTCTGCAGTCTCCAACGTGGCGAACCAGCGAATGTCGGCTCCAACGATGAAATCGGCCTTGCCGGAAACCAACACCGCGCCGTTGATCCCGGGATCGGTTTCTATCCGATCGAGGATTGCCGAGAACTCGTCGAAGATCGCCGGTCCCAAAGTGTTGATCGGGTCATCCGATCGGTCGATGGTGACGATTGCGGTCGCTTCGTCGATGTCGAATTTGAAGTGCTTCAGATCGATCATTTGCGCTCCAAAACCAAGGCGGCCCCGAGACCTCCGGCCGCACATTGCGTGATCAGGCCACGGCCACGATCCCGGCGCGCCAACTCGTGTGCCATCGTCAGAATCTGGCGCGCTCCTGTTGCTGCAAAGGGGTGGCCAATGCTGATCGAGCCTCCGTGCAGGTTCAGCTTTTCGTCTGGGATGTCACCGACTGCCTTGTCACGACCCAGGTGGTCTCGCGCGAATCGATCCGAACCGAGCGCCCGGACAACAGACAGCACCTGGGCCGCGAACGCCTCGTGGATGTCGAAAATGTCGATTTCCGAAAACTGCAGTTGTGCCCGGTCGAGTGCCATCGGTGTGGCGAACGCCGGCCCGATCAGTAGCTGCCAGGCTGGGTCGACCGCCGTGAAGGCGTATGACCGCATATAGGCGAGAGGTTCGAAGCCGAGCCTCTGTGCCGTCTTGTCCTCCATCAACAACAGGGCGGAAGCCCCATCGGTCAGTGGCGAACTGTTTCCGGCCGTCACGGTGCCATAACGGCGATCGAAGACGGGTTTGAGCGAGGCGAGTTTGTCGAGACTGGTGTCGGCGCGTGGAATGGTGTCGCGCTCCACCGTCTTGTCGAACCTCGGCGGCAGAGGAAAACTCATGACTTCCTCGTCGTACACCCCTTTTTCCCAGGCCTCGACTGCCTTTTGGTGCGATCGAAAGGCGAACAGGTCCTGATCCTCTCTGGTGATCCCGTTGAGGCGAGCCATCTTCTCAGCTCCATCCCCCATGGTTTCCCCGGTCGACCGCTCTGCGATCGCGGGCGGGTTGGGCGCCAGATCCCGGGGCCGCAGTTTCGACAGCGATCTGAGTTTGGCGACGGGGTCCTTGCCGGCCTGAGCTTTCATCATCACCTGGACAAACTCATCAGAAAACATCACAGGTGGGCGGGATAGGGAGTCGGCGCCTCCGGTGACCACGATGTCGGTCTCTCCGAGCAGGATGGATTGGGCCCCATCCACAAAAGTCTGGGTGGAGGTCGCGCACGCTCGAGTCAGAGAGAATGCGTCGACCGTCTGGGGCATGTCGCACGAAAGGACGATCTCGCGAGCGATATTCGGTGCCGCCACGTCTTGGACGACACTGCCGTACACAACACGATCGATCTGACCGCCATCCAGACCGGACCGTACGAGCAGTTCGGTCACCACTGCCTGCGCCAATTGGAGCGTGTCCACTTTCGACAACTCGGTTCCAGATTTGGCGAAAGGAGTCCTGAGACCGCCGACGATGGCAACCCGGCGCCCGTTGACCACTCCCGGTTCCTGCTTTGTCATCATCTCTCCTCTTTGAGTGATGTGACAAATTGTTGCAGGTTCAGAGGGAACGAGATCCGTCGTTGCCGATCAGGTCAGCTCAGCATCGCAAACGGGAGCGAGAGCACGAGAGCGACTCCGCCCAGGATCATCAGGCGGGAGGGCAGCAGTTGGTTCGGGAAACGAACCCCAAACCCTGGCTCGACATAGCCGATACCCCCGGCCAGGACCGCAAGCACACCAATCGCCATAAAAACGACGAACAGGACCCCTGCCACAACAGGGACGAATACACCGGCAACCAGGACGAGTCCAATGGCCGTATAGAGCTTCCACCCGCGAGGTATGCGGTCGATGAGGGCTTTGCCCTCCTCGATCAACGGCGCCGCTTCTTGGGTCACCTCCTCGCGTAGACGGTCCATCCGTTCCCCGGCGGAGGGTCCTTTGGCGACTGCCGGCGCCGGTTCTTCCTTCTGGAAGGCAGGGTGCTCCAACTGGCGTCGGCGCGCTTTTGAAGGCTCTTTGCGATAGGTTGCCGTCTCGCTCAAGAATCGGGTGCGTTCCTGGAGATCGAGGTAGAGGTCCTCACCGTCGACCCCGAGCACCACCCATTTGTCGAGCTCTTTCATGGCGACTTGATAGAGCTTCCACTCGCCGATCTCGGTTTCTCCGGATGTGACGTTGATCAACCCCATTTCGACACGTACCACGGCGGGCAGTGTCTGGGTGTCCCCGCCCAGCTGGAGTTTTCCAAAGTAGACAGTCACGCCCTAATCATCGTCCTTCCGGATGCCCTCGTTTAGGGATTCTTCTGCATAGATCGCGACCGGTCTCACGGGCGCTCTCTACAATCTCAACGATGAGACCAACGGTTGCCGTCATCGGGTTGGGCGCGATGGGAGAAGCCATCGTGCGGGGGTTGCTGGCGGCGGGTTGGGACCGATCAGAACTCTCCGCCGTGGTTCGACGCGAGACCCGGCTTCACGACGTCGAGACCCGCCTCGGGATCGATTGTCACCTCGATCCCAAAGAAGGCGTCGAGGGTCACTCGGTGGTGGTGATAGCGGTCAAGCCGCGAGATGTTTCGAAGCTCCTCGTGGAGATCGGCGGCACGATCGCTCTTGATCAGGTCGTTGTGTCACTGGCGGCAGGGGTTCCGATCGCAATCTATGAGCAGGCCCTCCCCGGCGTCCCGGTGGTGAGGGCCATGCCCAACACACCATCACTGGTCGGCGAGGGGATCACCGCGATTGCGGCCGGGTCGCACGCGAATGAGGATTTTCTGGCGCGGACCAGGCGGGTGCTGGAGGCGGTGGGATCGGTCGAGATCATGGACGAAGTCCATCTCGACGCAGTGACTGCAGTATCGGGAAGTGGCCCTGCATACATCTTCCTGCTGGCCGAGGCGTTGACAGAGGCCGCTCTGCGGGAGGGCCTGCCGAGAGATCTGGCGGAATCTCTCGTCCACCAGACGATTCGTGGAGCCGGCCACCTGTTGACGGAAACGCAGGTCCGCCCTGCAGAGTTGCGGTCCCAAGTGACTTCTCCCGGCGGAACCACCGCGGCCGCGATGCACGTTCTCGAAGAGAGAGGGTTTCGAGCCCTGGTGGAAGACGCCGTCAGAGCGGCGGCCCAGAGGTCGCGTGAGCTCGGATTGGCAGCCAGAGAGGATTCGTGAGCCTGTTCACCAGGGCGGTCCTCGCCTCAACCCGCAATCGCATGGTTTCCAAGGTGATCACCGGCACAGCCCCAGGCCGGTATCTGGCGTCTCGATTTGTTGCGGGCGATGATCTCGACGGGGCGATTCCTGCCGCCCAGGGGCTGAATCGAGACGGTTTGTCGGTTTCGCTCGATCTGCTGGGTGAGGAGGTGCACGATGCCGATACCGCCCTCGCTGCGCTTGATTCATACCTCGGGTCGATCGATCGGATCGTTGAGACCGGAGTGGACGCCAATATCTCGGTCAAGCTGACACAGCTCGGATTGTCATTCGATCCGGTCCTGGCGTCTGACGCGCTGGTCCAATGGGCGGAGAGGGCGGCAGCCGCGGCGACGGGAGTCACGATCGATATGGAGGACTCGCGCTTCACCGCTTCCACCGTCGAGATCTACGAAAAGACCCAGCCCGCCCACGGCAATCTCGGCATCTGCCTACAGGCATATCTCAAACGGACTCCAGCCGATCTGTCGCGTATCGCCGGGCTGGGAGGACACATCCGGCTCTGCAAAGGCGCCTATGTAGAGGACGAAAACATCGCCTGGCAATCCAAGGACAGGGTGGATGCCGCGTACGCAGAACTGCTCGAGACATTGATGAAGGTCGAAGGCGTCAAGCCGGCGATCGCCACCCACGACTCGGAGTTGATCGACCTGGCAAAAGCGCTCAGTGCAGAAAGGTCGGCCCCGTGGGAGTTTCAGATGCTCTACGGCGTTCGTCCGAACCTGCAAAAAGCCCTCGTGCGCGACGGGTTTCCCGTCAGGGTCTACGTCCCATTCGGGTCGGAGTGGTATCCCTACCTGACGAGGAGGCTTGCCGAGCGCCCGTCCAACACCGTGTTCTTCCTACGGGCCATGGTGGGAAAAAATTGAAAACCCTTCCGGAATTCTCTCTCCAAGCACACGACGGTCGTGTCGTCACGACGGCACAACTGGCGGGCAAACGGGTGCTCATTTTCTTCTACCCGGCGGCATCAACGCCTGGTTGTACCAAAGAAGCATGTGACTTCCGCGACAACTACCAGGGATTCATCGACGCCGGCATCGAGATCGTCGGGGTGAGTCCCGATCAGCCGGCAGCCAACGCAAAGTTTCGTGACGACCACGGGTTTCCGTTTGATCTCCTGTCCGACGTCGACCACCGTCTGGCCGAGAAATTGGGGGCTTGGGGCCAGAAGAAGAACTACGGACGTGAGTACGAGGGGTTGATCCGATCGACTTTTCTCTTCGGGCCAGACGGCGCGGTCGAGACGGAATATCGCAACGTGAAAGCCGCCGGCCACGTCGATCGACTGGTACGCGAGCTGCTCTAGTTCTTCAGCCAGAGAAGCGGAAGCCGGTATTCCAGGACAGCGGGGATGCTGGGATCGGTTGGTTCTGAGGTCACCACGATGCTCAGCACCACGAGGGCGACGAGGATCGCCGTCGATAGCAAGCTCGACCTCCATGTCGGGTTGCGCATAGATTCGTCCCGTCGGCAATCCGAGGCCGGGATGAAGATGAAGCATCCCCGGATGTACGATTTTTTTGCCCCCGACGAGCGTGGGGACGAATCACGAGCGGTCGGGCCGATTCGGGTAGCCTCCCGGCATGGCTCACGAAGACAGCGGAGAAGACGTCCCTCGACCTGCATTCCGTCCCACCGCCGCCCAGGTTCTCGTCATCGTCGGCGTGCTCATTGCGGTCGGCACGCTGGTGTCGTGGGTTCTTGGTCTGATCGCAGGCAAGTACGAGCCTGAAGTAGGTCGAGTGGTTTTCGGGAACATCCCGCACGCGCTGGAAGCCGTCTTCTACGTCGGGACCGCCTCTGCCCTGATTTTGTGTTTCTACCTCTTCTCACTCCGTGCTCGCAACTGGGCCCGCGGTCAAGGCGAGAGCCGGCTCGGTAACTGGGGTGAGCGCTTCAGCCGACTCGAGCAGGGGCTCCGCATGAGAACCCTGATGCGCGATCGTCAGGCCGGCCTCATGCATTCGATGGTCTATTACGGGTTCGTCGTGCTGTTCTTGGGGACGGTCACCCTGGAGATAGACCACCTGCTCCCCGAATCCTTCAAGTTCCTCGAAGGCAACTTCTATCGGGTCTATTCGCTCGTCCTCGACCTGGCGGGACTGGTGTTTTTGGGCGGTCTCACCTGGGCGTTTGTGAGGCGTTATCTGCAGGCGCCGTGGAGGTTGCGCTCGAAGACCAAACCAGAAGATGCTTGGATCCTTGCCCTTTTGGCGCTGATCGGAGTGAGCGGGTTGCTGACCGAGGCGGCTCGTATCGCGGTTGTGGGGCGGCCGGCGTTCGAGGTGTGGAGTTTTGTTGGTTACCCGCTCTCGACGTTGTTCGACCCCGGCGCCGCCGCCACCTGGCACCGTGTCCTGTGGACGACACACGCCGCGGCATTCGTGGCATTCCTGGTGGTCCTGCCAACCACGAAGTTGCGTCACATGGTGACTTCGCCCGCCAACCTGTTCTTGTCACCGAAGGACCGGCCCAAAGGGGCCATGAAGCCGATCCCCAATCTGATGGAAGTCGAAGACATCGAGGTCATCGGGGCGGCATCGATCTCCGAGTTCACGTGGAAACAACTGTTCGACACCGACGCCTGCACCGTCTGTGGCCGCTGCACGTCCGTGTGTCCAGCCAGCATCACAGGCAAGCCGCTCGACCCGAGAGAGGTGGTTCTCAAGACGGGTGAGGTGATGGCCCTCTCCGGGGCGCCGGCAGTCTCGCCGCCGGTGGGTCTGGCCGCAGGCATCACGGTCGAGAGCGACAGGGTGCTCGAGCGGGTTCTGCCGGAGGAGGTTTGGTCCTGCACAACCTGCAGGGCTTGCGACGATATCTGCCCTGTCAACATCGAGATCCTCGACAAGATCCTGGACATGAGGCGGTATCTGACGTTGATGGAGTCTGATTTCCCATCGGAGCTCGGCAAGGCGTTTGTGGCGATGGAGAACCAAGGAAACCCATGGGGTCTGAGCCAGCAGAACCGCGCAGATTGGACGAAAAAGCTGGATTTCCAGGTGAAGGTGTTCGGCGTCGACGGAGTCGAGCGGGCGGACTACCTGTGGTTCGTTGGTTGTGCAGGGAGTTTCGACGATCGCAATCAGAAGGTGACGTTGTCGCTGGCGAAGCTCCTGCACGAGGCCGGGATCGACTTCGCAATCCTCGGCCAGCGTGAAACCTGTAACGGCGACCCTGCGCGGCGGGCGGGCAACGAATACGTGTGGCAGCAGCTCGCTCTGGCGAACATTTCAACGCTCGATGAGTTGGGAGTGAAAAAGGTCATCACCCAGTGCCCTCATTGTTTCAACACGCTCGCCAATGAATACCCACAGATGGGCGGGTCCTACGAGGTCGTCCACCACACCCAGATGCTCGCCGAGCTCCTGAAACAGCAGAGAATCGCCGGCGCCGGCTCTGGCTCACAAAAACCGACGGTCACATATCACGATCCGTGTTATCTCGGTCGTCACAACGACATCTATCTCGCACCTCGCGAGGTCGTGGCTGCCAGCGGCGATGTCTCCATGGTGGAGATGCCCCGTCACGGGACCAAGGGCCTCTGTTGTGGGGCGGGAGGCGCTCGGTTCTGGATGGAAGAGCACATCGGTAAAAAGGTGAACATAGAACGCGCCGAGGAGGCGATCGCGACCGGCGCCACCGAAATCGCGGTGTCTTGCCCATACTGCTACGTGATGATCGACGACGGCATCAAAGAGCTCGGGAAGGGTGACGAGGTGCGTGTTCGCGACGTGGCGATGCTGCTCACGGACGGCTACGACTGACCCAAAGCCCGCTTTTTGGTGAGGCCGGCGGAGCCTCAGACCCCGCTGGCCTCACCAAAACCGTGCGGACAGGGTGGTGACTAGTCCCGGCGGGGGTGTCTGGAATGGTCCTCAAGCCCCGTGGTGAGACGTCTACGTTGTGAAGTAGGGCAGATACGAGAGGCTATGTGGGAATGCGCGTGAGCGAATGTCGGGATGGACGTCATCGGTACGGGCCGATCACGGAGATTGGCGCAGGGCTGCGCCGGAAGCCGTGCAAGGTTTGTAATGCCGTAACGATCGACCTCACCAAGGATCAGTTGGTGTTGAGCAATCGACCCAATCTGTTCGTCGGCGAGGAAGACAGAGTGTCCATTTTTGGCG
The DNA here is from genome assembly GCA_041746105.1 of Acidimicrobiia bacterium. Taxonomy (GTDB): domain Bacteria; phylum Actinomycetota; class Acidimicrobiia; order Spongiisociales; family ZC4RG35; genus JBFHRE01. Next base: position 41,569 of record JBGTHP010000041.1, on the reverse strand, counting down.
GTGGGTACGAACAGGACCTCCGCCCACTGCCGAGCCGATAGTTCCCATAGGGGTTAGGGCAGATACATCGGGGCGACCGAAAGGTCGCCCCGATTGTTATTGGGCGACGACCCGGTGCAACCGGGTCCGCCCGCTTCTCGATCTCTCTCTTCCAGCAGTTCGCCGCCTCGGGTCGACCTCGGACCTGTGACCACCTGTGAGTGGCGTGGCGGATGGGTGGAAGCTACCCTGCGCTCGTTTGGGTGCACGTCTTGAACGACACCGCACCCCTTCTACCTAGAAACTGAGGAGGAAACGTGAAGCGAAACAATTGGCGGCTCATCGCCATGCTCGCTGCGCTCTTCACCGTCCTCGCCGCATGCGGCGGGACGACTGAGGAGACTGACGCTCCGGCAACAACAGCAGGATCGACGGCGACAACCGCCGCCGGCACTGCCACCACTGCCGGTCCCGAGGGATACTGTACAAATAGCACTGGAACCCTGGTCTGGGCACATGAGCAGGAACCACCTGACATGCACCTCGACGACCCGAACAACAACCTGACCACCACCGCGTGGGCACGTCAGGCACTGTGGGACGGGCTTCATGGCATTTCATCGGCCACCGTTTATTTCCCCGAACTGCTCGCAGAAGATGCAGTCGTGACGGAGAACGGCGACGGAACCGTGACCGCATCGTTCAAGCTGCGTGACGGTCTCGTTTGGTCAGACGGCGACGATCTGACCGCCGACGACGTGAAGTTCACCTTCGACGTCATCATGGCGACCACCGCCGACGGTGATGACGAAGACACCGACCCCGACTTCGTGTACCTGATCGGTGACCGCACCGGCTACGACACGATCACGGACTTCTCTGTCACTTCTCCGACCGAGTTCTCGATCACATGGTCAGAGTTCTTCGCCGGTTGGAAGGCGACTTTTGCCGAGATCTTTCCGTCACACGTGTTCAGCGCAGATGCGGCAACCGCAGCGGCTGAGATGAACGACCAGTTGCGTGAGTTCAAGCTCCCCAACGGCGACCCCATCCCGTCTTCGGGCCCGATGGTGTTCTCGAGCTGGGAGCGTGGCATCCAGATGAACCTGGTTCGCAACGACAACTACAACGGCAACGTTTCGCCTGATGCTCAGAACCGTGGCGTCGCCTGTGTCGAAGGCGTGACCATTCGTTACGTCACCGACACCGACGCCCAGATCAACGCACTCAAGGCCAACGAGGCCCAGATCATCATGACGCAGCCACAGCTGGCGTTTGGCGACGAGTTGGCAACAGACCCGAACTTCACGGTGGCCGCTTCGGCCGGTCCGGTGTTCGAGCACTGGGGCCTGAACGTGTTCAACGTCCACCTCTCCGATCCTCTGGTTCGTGAGGCGGTGGCTTTGGCGATGGACAAGGCTCAAGTCATGGAGTCGCTCTACACCCCGCTCTTTGGCGATCTGCTTCCCGGCGAGGGACTCGGCAACACTTACTGGTTGTCGAACCAGCCGCAGTATGAGAACCATTCGGGCGATGCCGGATACGGTCTCGGTGACGCCGCCGCTGCCAGCGCCAAGCTGGAAGAGGCCGGATACACCAAGAATGCCGATGGCATTTACGAGCATCCTGACAAGGGCGTTCTGAGCCTGCGGGTCGGCACCACCGGTGGTAACGCGCTTCGTGAGCTGCAGCAGCAGATCATCCAGGCGCAGATGAAGGCCGCCGGAATCGACATTGTCATCGACAACGTCCCGGGTGGCGCCTACTTCGGTGAGCGTCCGTTCTCCGAGGCCGCCCTCGAGTGCGCAGGCTCTGGCGGTACCGCCGGTGACTGCACCGTGTGGGACATCACCCAGTTCGCATGGGTTGGTGGACCGTGGCCGGGTGGCCAGTCTGCTTCTTACCGGAGCAGCTCGGGCAACAACCCGTACGGATTCGCCAGTGAAGCCTTCGATGCCCGCGCCACCGAGTGTGACGCCACCATCGACGATGCAGAACGCGACGCCTGCTACAACGAGCTCGACACCTACGTGACGACGCTCGGACCAGACGGCAACGGACTCGTCATGCTTCCGTTGACCCAGAAGCCGTCGTTCTTCGGCTACTCCAATGCCTCGCTGGCCAAGGGTGCAGTTGCCCCTGACGCCAACTCGGCTGGACCGCTTGTGAACGTCGTCGACTACATGTTCTCGGGCTGATCCGACGACATCCGCAACTGAGGGGAGGGACGCATGTCCCTCCCCTCAGTGCACCTCAGCCAAGGAATGGTTAACATCGCCCATCTGTGCTGATCTACGCTGTACGCCGCATAATCGCCACCATTCCCCTCGTTCTCGCGGCGACATCGATTGTCTTCGTTCTCACCTCTTTGGGGGGCGATCCGGTCACCGCCAAACTGGCTACCTGTACCACCTGTGACGCCTCCGCCTATCAGCGTCTCATCGATCTGTACGAACTCGACAAGCCGATCTACCCGCAGCGATACCTGAGTTGGCTCACCGATGCCGTTTCCGGCGATCTCGGCGTCTCCCTGACACAAGGTGAACGGCCGGTCAAAGACATCCTGATCGAGCGGGGCAAGAACACATTCATGATCGCCATCCCGGCCTTCCTGCTGATCGCGGCGGGGGCGGTGGCCTTCGGGGTTTATTCGGCAGTGCGCCAATACTCGATCAGTGACTATGTGATCACCGGTGCCTCATTCATCGGCATATCGATGCCGACTTTCTTCTTTGGTCTGCTGCTCCAGTTCTTTGTCGTGTACTGGTTGCAGAAAACCGGCCAGAAGTTCTTCTACACCTCCGGAATCCACATCGATACGTTCACCGAATACATCAAGAGCGCCTCCCTTCCGATCATGACCCTGATCCTCGTTTCCCTGGCCGGGGAATCCCGGTTCCAACGTGCAGCGACCCTCGAGGTCATCAACTCCGACTACATCCGGACGGCAAGGGCGAAAGGACTACCCGAGCGCACCGTCATTTTCAAGCACGCTCTGCGTAATGCCCTGATCCCGCTGGTAACGGTGTGGGCTCTCGACTTCGCTGCCCTATTGTCGGGAGCGGTTGTAACCGAAACCATCTTCGCCTGGCCCGGTCTGGGGCGGGAACTGATCTCGGCCACGTTCGCCCAGGATCTGGACCTGATGATGGGGGTTACGGTGGTGGCGATCTTCCTGACGGTTTCTTTCAACCTGATCGCAGACCTGTTGTATGGAGTCTTGGACCCGAGGATCCGCTTTGACTGAAATCAAAGTCTCCGAAACTGCGCTCGAATTGGCAATTGGTGAAGAAATCACCACCGAAGCCAAGTCGTTGGGTCGCCAGACCTGGGAACGTCTGCTCCACCACCGCCTGGCGGTGGGGTCCGGCGTGATCCTCATCCTGCTTTCGATCTCGTTTTGGGTCGTGCCCAACTTCTCGCCGTACCTGTTCGACCAGGTGGCTGCCGGTCCGCCGCGGAGTGCTCCGAGCATGTCACACCCCTTTGGAACCGATCCGATCGGACGCGATCTAATGGTGCGAACCTTCACGGGAGGCCAATACTCGATCCGAATCGCGGCCCTGGTAGCAATCACCACCACCCTGATTGGAGCCGTTATCGGCGCCATTTCCGGCTTCTTTGGCCGCTGGGTCGACGCCAGCCTGTCGTGGATCACCAACATGGTTCTGGTGATCCCGGCGCTGGTGGTCTTGTTGGTGCTTGCGTTGCGCTACGGCTCGGGACCGTGGGCGATTGCCTTCATCATTGCGGCGTTGTCGTGGCCTCGAATAGCCCGGATCGTGCGCGGCCTCTTTCTCACTTTCAAGGAGCAGGACTTCGTGCAGGCGGCCCGGGCGGCCGGCGCCAAACCGGCCCGCATCATGTTCCGCCACATTCTCCCCAACACCTTCGGCCCGATCATGGTGGAAACGACGCTGAATGTGGGAGCAGCCATCATCCTCGAATCGACCCTGTCGTTCTTCTCGCTGGGCGTCCGCCCGCCGACCCCCACCCTGGGGAACCTGATGGAGGCAGCCAAAGGTGCGATCGACTCTCGGGCTTACGAACTTCTCATCCCGGGGGCGATCGTCACACTGATTTCTCTGTGCGTGAACTTCCTCGGTGATGGCCTGCGCGACGCTTTGGACCCGACGACCAAGCGGAGTCGCTGATGGCGCTGCTTGAAGTCAAAGACCTGAAGGTTGTCTTCCCCACCGACGAAGGCCTGGTCGAGGCAGTCAACGAAATCAGTTTCGAGCTGGATTCCGGCGAAGTTTTGGCAGTGGTGGGCGAATCCGGTTCTGGCAAGTCGGTGTCGGCCATGGCGATCATGCGCCTGTTGCCCAAGACTGCCCGGATCACCGGTCATGTCGGCTTCGACGGACAGTCGCTGCTGGATTTGCCGATGAAGGGTATGCGCCGCATCCGGGGCAACGACATCGCCATGATCTTCCAGGATCCCATGACCGCGCTCAATCCGGTATTCAAAGTCGGAGCTCAAATCGCTGAGATCATCCTGGTGCACCGGGACGTATCCGCCAAGCAAGCCATGTCAAGGACGATCGATTTGCTCGAGATCGTGGGTATTTCAGAGCCTGCCCGCCGCGCGCTCCAGTACCCCCACGAGTATTCGGGAGGCATGCGGCAACGGGCCATGATCGCGATGGCGATTGCCAACGATCCGAAGCTGCTGATCGCCGACGAGCCCACGACTGCGCTCGACGTGACCATTCAATCCCAGGTCATGGAAGCGATCAAGGCCGCTCAGGATGCGACCCAAGCCGCCATGCTGCTCATCACCCATGACCTCGGTTTGGTGGCAGGTGTGGCCGACAGAATCCAGGTGATGTACGGAGGGCGCATCTTCGAATCGGCTGATGCCGACGGGATTTTCTACCGCAACCGCAACCCCTACACCCGCGGGCTCCTCGCTTCGCTCCCCCGCCTGGACGCCCGGACCCAGGACAAGCTGTACACCATTCCCGGTTCGCCCCCCAACTTGTTGCGTATGCCGCCCGGGTGTGCTTTCCGACCGCGCTGTGAGTTCGCCCTGGATATCTGCAAACAGGAGATCCCCGGTTTCACCACTGTGGAGGAGGACCACGTTTCGCGCTGCCACAACATCGCCGGTTTGCCCAGCCTGGTAGAGAGCCCGTCATGAGCAACAGGATTCTCGAGGTCCACGACCTCAAGACCCACTTTCCGATCAGGGCAGGGCTCCTGCGCCGCCAGGTTGGCTCGGTTTACGCAGTCGATGGGGTCAGCCTGCATGTGGATGAGAATGAGACACTCGGCCTGGTGGGCGAGAGCGGCTGTGGCAAGACCACCTTGGGTCGGACCATCCTGCGCCTGATCGAACCGACCGCCGGCCAGGTGATCTTCAAAGGCGAAGACGTGACCGCCGTCGGCAAAGAGCGGATGCGTGATCTGCGCAAACAAATGCAGATAGTTTTTCAGGATCCATACGCCTCCCTCAACCCGAGGATGCCGGTGGGTGACATCATCGGTGAACCGATGATCATCCATGGCGCCCCTCGGAACGAGGCCGATGAGAAGGTCAAACAACTGCTCGCCTCGGTCGGCTTGATGCCAGATCACTCCAACCGCTATCCACATGAGTTCTCGGGTGGGCAGAGGCAGCGCATCGGGATCGCTCGTGCCCTGGCCCTCAACCCGACTCTGATAATTCTCGATGAGCCGGTGTCGGCGTTGGATGTCTCGATTCAGGCCCAGGTTCTGAATCTGCTGGAAGAGCTTCAGGACCAGTTCAACTTGTCCTTTATGTTCATCGCCCACGACCTCTCGGTGGTTCGCCACATCTCTGACCGAGTTGTCGTCATGTACCTCGGCAAAGCAGTTGAGGTCGCCGATCGCAATGACGTCTACGAGAAGCCGGCTCACCCCTATACCCATTCGCTGCTGTCAGCCGTGCCGATTCCCGACCCCCATTTGGAGAAGTCGCGGGACCGGATCGTGCTCCAGGGCGAGCTCCCCTCGCCCGCGAGTCCGCCGAGCGGGTGCCGGTTCCGGACTCGATGCCCGATTGCTCAGGACCTCTGTAGCTCAGAGGTGCCGCCGTTGCGTGAGCTCGGTACCAACCATCAGGTTGCCTGTCATTTCCCTATAGCGGCGGGGGATTCGCTCATCAATGTTGCGTTGGGGATGGGGCGCGAAGTTGTGACCACCCACTCCGGTGACTGACCCAATCGTCCTCTATTCATCAAGGCGGGGCATCGCCAGCGCCGCCTTGTCACCTGCAGTGTTGTTGGCTCTTGCCACGGGTGCCGGTGTCACCCGCTCCGTGACGACTTCCGTTCTTGTCATTGGGGCGGTGGGTCTTTTGTTGGGGTTGGTGGTGGCCTGGGACTATCCGCTGCGCTCTGAGTTTGCGATAGACGGGATCACGAGGGTTTGTCCTCTGCGGCATCAGCATCTGCCCTGGGAACGGGTGGTAGCTTTGGAACGTACACCGGGGCGGGCCAAGATCCGTCGCCAGCGCGACTCTGGCATTGAGGGCTTCCGTGCGCCGGCCGGGTTGGCGGCAAGAGTAGGAAACCGACGGTACATGTTGACTGACCGGTCGGAAGGCGCCTTGGAATATGACCAGCTGGTTCTTGCGATGAAGGTTTTTGACGAAGCAGTTCTGGTTCGGGCGTCGCGACCGGCGCTCACTACGGCACCAACCTCATTCTCTCGTCGCCGAATCCACCCTGAGCCTTGAGTCCGTGCCCTGTTGGCAGGGGCTGATGTTCCGTACACCTAATGTCTGTCACCATGGATTCGCGCAACGTTGGATTTCAAGGCGAGGCTTATTCCTATTCGGACCAGGCGACCTCGGAGCTCTTTCCGGACGCCAGTCGGATCGGGTTCCCTTCGTTTGTGGCAGCCTTCGAGGCGCTGCGGGATGAAAAGGTCGAGCGCCTGGTGGTTCCGATTGAGAACTCCACGACGGGCAGCGTGCTTCCGGTGCTGGATCGGTTGTTGCCCGGCCGCGTTCACATGATCGCCGAACATCTGGTCGAGGTCCGCCATTGCTTGTTGGCGCCGTCCGGAGCCACCATCGATTCGATCCGGCGGGTTCACTCGCATCCCGAGGCGTTGTCGCAGGCTGAAGCCATCATCACGCACCAAGGCTGGGACGCCGTACCCGAGCACGACACTGCCGGCGCAGTCCGATTGGTCTCAAAGAGAAACGACCCGAGCGAGGCAGCCCTCGCACCCGAACGGGCGGCCGCTCCTCATCAGTTGGAGATCCTCATGCGCGACGTCGTCGACCGTGAGCACAACACCACTCGGTTCGTTGTTGTCGCGCCCGGTGAGCAACCGATCGCCGACGATGCCGATAAGACCTCCGTTGCTTTCACGACCCTGCATCAGCCGGGGGCGCTCGCTCTAGCTCTGACAGAGCTCGGCCTGAGGGGAGCCAACCTGACACGGATCGAGTCGCGGCCGTCTGATCGCGCCTGGCAGTATCGATTCTTCGTAGATCTCACCCACGCACCCGGCGCAGTCGGGGTCAAGCAGGTTTTCGAGCCTCGGCTCGCGACCGTCGGTGACATCGTTTTTCTGGGAACTTATCGCTCGGCCCGCTGACCGGCCGCACTCATGCCGTCGCCGATTCAACGCGACGGTTCGCCACAAGCGGCTGGAGGAGTCGAACCATTTCCGGAAAAGGCGCCCTGATGGGTGGTTCCCCGAGGTCGGGAATGACGACCGCGGCATCAAACCCGAGTGCAGCTCGCATCGGATTGTCGGGTGATGCCCGGTTGATTATCAGGATTGGATCTTCTAGGGCGACGGTGACGAGAAAGCGCCGCAGGCGGATGAGACCGATGTCGGATGGTGTCCCAACCAGCACCACGTGACCTGCCGGATGGACCGCCGCCGCCGGTCCGACGTCGACCACGACCGGGCCGCAGGCGTTCCGGGTGGCGATCAACCTCGCCGCCAGCGCCCCGCTCAAGGGGCCGCTGGCGGGAGGGAAACCGGCGACGCTGATGGGACCCGCCTGGGAGGCTCCAACGGTCACAAAGGGCGGGAGACCAAGCCGAAACGACAGGCTGGGGGCATCGAGATCCAGGTCGACCAGCGTGGCCGGCGTTCCCAGCTCGTCGGACATGGCCCAGGCCAACGCCAACGCCACCTCGCTTCGTCCTGGCGCACCCCGGGGACCGGTGACCGTCACGATCGGATGGTCGCGTTCTCGGGGTGGCGCTGCCACGGACGAGATCGCCGCCATCACCTGCACCGGGTGAGTCGACTTGTCAATCGAGATATCACATTCGGATCTGACCCTCTGCCGGGTGGGATCGCCTTGATCGTGCATGAGGAGAACTGCAATTCCGGCGCGACGCCAACCGGCCAACACTTCGAGTGTGGCAAGCGGAGATTCGCTCCCGATAACCACGACGTCGGGAGCGAGTCGTCTTACCTCGTCGAATCCGGTGCACCGTCCGATGAGACGGACGGTGTTGTATTCGAGGGCCTTGGCGGCCAGATCCGTCTCCCACGGCTGGGAACTGGCGATCGTGGCGAAGGTGCGTCTCAAATGCGCACTGAAAGGATCGAACGAAGCGGGATGAGATGGCCAGAACTGGCACAGGACAATTCGACGTGGTCGGCACTCACTGCCTCGATCCGACCGGTCACCACGCCGGTGTACGTGGTGACACTGACTGTGCTCGACTGGTTCTCTGCAAGGATCAACCGGTCACGCAATGTGAGGGCGCGGCGTGCGCTGACCGCCGCCGCCTCCTGCTCTGCCTCGAGTACGGCATCCAGCCGAATTGTCAGATGTCGGTCGATCTCGACCAGATCGGGATGGTGAATATCGTCAAACATGGTCAAGTACCTCCATATCCCGAACCTATCACTTCCGGTTGACGGATGGAAGGGGGACGATGGATCGAGTCGGGGTACCCGATACGATTGTCTCGTGACCAAGCTTCTCATGCCTGCTACTCCGGTGATAGAACCCGATGTCGACGAGAGCGACCTCGTCGCCGACATTTGGAAAGTGGTGGTTTGGAACGATCCGGTCAATCTGATCTCGTATGTGATCTGGGTTCTTCGAACCCTGTTCGGTTATTCGGAGGCCAAGGCGACTCGAATGACAATGGCGGTGCACAACGAGGGCCGTTCGATCGTGTTCGACGGCGACCTCGCCGCGGCTGAAGATGCCTGCTTCAAGTTGCACGGCCAGGGTCTGTGGGCGACCCTCGAGCAATGACACCTTTCAAGAGAACGGGAAAAGGGGTGGAGGTGAGGTTGCCAGAAGGTTGGGGTCCGGCTCTGGCGGGTTTGGTGACGGCCCTGGACAACCTGGGTTCGATCGAATCCGATCCGGCCGCCGCCCGGCTTTCCCTCCCCGTCTATCTGGGCGACGATGACGCCAACGCCCAGTGGGACGATACATTCTCCGACAGGATCGACCTCGGTCGCACCGTCGACAGGGCTGTGTTCTCACGTGTTTTTGGGTCCCTCGAGAAGGTTTTCGTTGACCGCGAAGAGGCGTCGTCGCTGATCAGGGTGTTGGCCGAGTTGCGTCTGGTGGTCGCGGCGCGTGTGGGGATCGAAGTCGAAGAGGATTACGAGCGTCTGGGAGAGGACCAAACCGAGCTGTTGGGAGTGCTCGGGTGGCTCCAACACTCGCTCTTGGAAGCGGTCGGGGTTCGGGGTGACTGAAATTCGGCCGGCCCCGACGCCACGGCCGGATCTATGAGCCTTGTCGGTCCACTCACCATCGAGGGGGTTGCCCACGGTGGTGATGGGCTCGCCCGCAACGGCGGCAAAGCCGTTTTTGTTCGGGGCGCGGTTCCCGGTGACGTCGTGATGGTTTCGATCACAGAAGGAAAGGCACGTTTTGATCGCGCCGAACCGGCCGAGATCCTCCAACCTTCCGCGCACCGTGTCGTTGCGCCATGCCCGGTGTTCGGCGTCTGCGGAGGCTGCACATGGCAAATGGCGACCTGGAGCGCGCAGCTCGCATGGAAGGCCGAGGTGGTCAGGTCCCAGCTCGAGCATCTGGGCAGGCTGGAGGTCGAAGTGCTCGAACCGATCGCTCCGTCGGATCCCTATCGGTATCGCAATCGGGTGGACCTCCGCGTCTTCAGAGGGTCCGCCGCGATGTTGGCCGCCGGTTCTCACGATTCGGTTGCGATCGAGGACTGCCTGCTGGCCGTTGATGCGATCGGCGAGTTCGTTCGTGGCCATGACTGGGCATCAGCCAGAGGAAAAGTCACCTTACGCGCCGGTTCCGAAGGTGTTGTCGCCATTGGATCCGGCCCCCGTTTGCTCGATGTGCGCGAAGCGGTCGTCCATCACGAAGTTGGCGGGCACCGGTTTCGCGTTTCCGGCCGGACGTTCTTCCAGGTGAACACGGCTGGTGCTGAAGAGTTGGTCCGTCTGATGTTGCAGGCCCTCGGACGCTTGCAGCCGACCGATCGGTTGGTCGACGGTTATGCGGGCGGCGGCCTGTTTGCTGCGGTGCTCGCAGCGAGAGTGGGTTCGGTTTCGGCCGTGGAGTCGGATCGGTTTTCTGTGGCGGATCTGGCGATCAACGCGCCCGATGTTTCCATCGTGAGCCACCGGATGGAACGTGCCTTCGAACATCTTGCGCCTGCCGCCGATCTGATAGTGGTCGACCCGCCAAGGCAAGGCCTCGGAGCGGTCGTCGTGGAGGGTTTGGTCCGCCTCGGCGCCCGTGCCATCGCCTACGTCTCGTGTGATCCGGCTTCTTTCGCCCGTGACGCCAGGCTGCTCGTCGACGCCGGATACACGCTGGATTGGGTCCAGCCGGTTGACATGTTCCCACAGACCCCGCATATCGAGACCGTTTCTCGGTTCTCGCGTTGACCCCAATCTCTTTTTGTGGGGCGAGCGGGGCGTCAGGCCCCGCTTCGCGCGCCACAAGGGGTTGAACGGCACCAATACGAAGGGTTTTTCGGGGTCGGGGCGTCACGTTGCTCCTGCTTTTGATAGCGTCAGAACTGTCCGTTCTCTAGGAGGTTGGATCGTGCAAGTGTCCATGACCGTCAACGGTCGGAGCGTTTCCGGCGATGTGGAGCCGAGGACACTTCTTGTCCACTTCATTCGCGAGAACCTCGCCCTCACAGGAACTCACGTCGGTTGCGAGACCTCATACTGCGGTGCCTGCACCGTGATTGTGGATGGTTCCACCGCCAAGTCGTGCACGATGTTGGCGGTTCAGGCTGCCGGTTCCGAGATCCGCACGGTCGAAGGCCTGGCCGATGGCGAGACCCTCCACGCGGTCCAAGAAGGCTTCTGGGAGCGCCATGGCCTCCAGTGTGGATTCTGCACTCCTGGCATGATCATGTCGGCGGTGGGCCTGCTCGAATCGAACCCAAATCCGACCGAAACCGAGATCCGCCACGGCATCGAGGGCAATCTCTGCCGCTGCACCGGGTATCACAACATCGTCAAGGCGATCGAGTACGCCGGAGCCAAACTTCGAGGCGAAACACCGGCACCGGCAGAGTGGGAGGTCACGGTATGAGCACTACCAGCGTTCTCGGAGGTGTTGTCAAACGACGCGAAGACCCTGCTCTGATCAAGGGCAAAGCCCGCTATGTCGATGACGTGAAGCTGACGGGCATGCTTCACGCGGCTTTCGTTCGCAGCCCGTTCGCCCATGCCACGATCACATCGGTCGACTCTGCAGAAGCCAGTGGAATGCCCGGAGTCAGGGCGATCTATACGTCCGCCGACGTCCGTCACCTCGGTCCGTTGGTGGCCCAGGTTGCGGTAGGCAAGGCTCGGCCGCTCCTGGCGGACGGAATGGTCAACCATGTCGGTGAGGCAGTGGTGTTGGTTATTGCAGAGACCAGGGCACAGGCCCAAGATGCGGCAGATTCGATCCATGTCGAGTACGAATCGCTATCGGCGGTGATCGATCTCAAGCAGGCAGCGAGCGACGCCGCGAAGACCCATTCGGATCTCGACTCGAACATTCTCATCACCTGGACGGCGCCCTTCGGCGCCGATGCCGACACGATGGCAGCCTTGGTTGAAAAGATCGCAGAGGCCAAAGCTCGTGAGGACACGGTCACGGTCTCGCTGGAGATGGTCAACCAACGGTTGTTGCCGACCGCAATCGAGCCTCGATCAGTCGTCGCCGATTGGAACGACGGCTACGTGGAGATGACGATCTTTTCGTCCAGTCAGATGATTTCTGCGGTCGCAGGCGCCGTGGGTAAGACGCTGGGCATTCCCTACAACCGCGTCAACGGCATCGCCCCAGAAGTAGGTGGCGGCTTCGGGGTGAAGCTGAACGTATACAACGACGAGATCTTGATGCCATGGGCATCGATGCAGTTGGGTGCGCCGGTCAAATTCACGGAAACCCGCCGTGAGGCGGCGACCTCCAGCATCCAGGGTCGGGGCTGGCTGGCAACAGCCACAATCACCGGCACTCGCGACGGGGAGGTACTCGCCTACGAACTCGACGGCATCTGCGACATGGGCGCCTACACCCAGAACTTCACGGTTGCGATCCCGTTTCTGGGTGTGTTCGTTGCTTCGGGTCAGTACAAGTTCCCCACTCGTCTGAAGCTCGATTGTGTCACGACCAACACCATGACGACCGACGCCTATCGAGGCGCTGGACGGCCAGAGGCGATCTACTACCTCGAGCGCATCATGGATGCCTATTCGCGTGAGATAGGTATGGATCCGGCTGCGGTCAGGCTGAAAAACTTCATCCCGGCGGAGGCGTTTCCGTCGGCCGTTTCTCCTGTGGGTTTTGCTATGGACACGGGCGACTACGCCACCAATCTCGAGGCGATGATCGATTCGCAGGTCTATCGCGATCTATTCGTAGAGCGAGACGAGCTGCGGAGCCAGGGCCACCTTGCCGGCGTCGGGCTGAGCACCTATGTCGAGGTGTGCGGGTTTGGACCATCCGGACTCGTCGACCTCGGGTTCTCGTGGGCCGGCTACGGCCTCCCGTCGGCTTTCAACGGCTCTGGTCTTGTTCGCGTGAATCCGGATGGAACGGCAAACGTGATCATCGGCACCGGCCCGTCTGGCCAAGGTCATAAGACCACCTGGTCCCAGATCGTGTCGAGTCAGCTCGGGATCGAGATCGACGATATCCGCGTGAGTTACGGCGACACCAAGGACGCTCCCATGATGGTTGGCACCTTCGGTTCCCGGAGCGCTGCGGTCGATGGAGCAGCGGCCTTTGAGGCTGCTCAGAAGGTTCGGGACAAGGCGGCGAAGATCGCGGCTCATCTGTTGGAGGCATCAGATGCCGATATCCGGTTCGAGGACGGGTCGGCTCACGTCGCCGGTTCACCCGACAAGTCGGTCACCTGGGCGGCGATATCTCAGGCTGCCTATCAGCCGCACACTCTCCCCGCAGGGATGGAAGGCGGCCTGGAGGCCCATGCCATCTTCAGTCCCGCCAACGCCACCTGGCCATTTGGTACGACGGTGTGCTTGGTGACCGTGGATCGCGACACCGGCGATGTCCAGCTACGGCGCTGGCTGTCGATGGACGATTGCGGCAATGTGATCAACCCCATGATCGTCGACGGGCAGATCCATGGCGGTGTCGCCCAGGGCATCGGCCAGGCGCTGTTCGAAGAGGCCGTCTACGACTCGAACGGAAACCTTCTGACACCAGGCTTGGTGGATTACCCGCTGGTTACGGCCGTCGACGTTCCGCTCTTCGAGCTGAACAGAACCGTGACGCCGAGCGACATCAACCCCCTGGGAGTAAAGGGAATCGGGGAAGCCGGCACCATCGGCTCCGCTCAAACGGTGGTCAACGCGGTCGTCGACGCTCTGGCCGAGATGGGCGTCAAGCACATCGACATGCCCTTACGACCGAAACGGGTGTGGCAGGCAATGAACGAAGCGACGAAGGGCTGAGGAGGAGTCATGTTTCCAAGAAACTTCGAATACATCTCGGCCTCTTCGATCGATGAGGCCGTTCGCGAGTTGGGCAATGCCGAGTTCGCCAAGGTCATGTCGGGCGGCATGTCTCTCATACCGATGATGAAGCTCCGGCTGCTCTCGCCGGATCTCGTCGTGGATATCGGGCGAGTCGGCGGACTCGATCAGATCAAAGACGACGGAGATGCCGTGTCGATTGGGGCTCTCGTGAGGCACACCCAAACTGCCGGTTCGAGCATGGTTCCGGATGCGTTGCGGCAAGCGGCCGCCTGGACCGGCGATGTCCAGGTGCGAAATCGGGGCACGACGGCGGGTGCGATTGCACACGCCGACATTGCGGCGGACCAACCGTCGGCCGTTCTTGCCCTCGGCGCGACGATGGTTGCTCACGGTCCGGGCGGTCGCCGGGAGATCTCGGCGGATGACTTTTTCGTGGATGTGATGACATCGGCGCTGGAGCCGAACGAGATCTTGACCGAGGTGAGAATTCCGAAGAGCGGTGGATCATCGGCCTACGAGAAGCTTGGACGGCGGGGTGGCCACACTGACTATGCGGTAGCCGGTGCGTCTGCCTGGGTGGACAAGCCCAATGGAACCATCCAGGCGGCCCGGGTTGCGCTGACCGGGGTCGGAACCAAGGCGACTCTGGCACGAGGCGTAGCGGAGGCCCTGGTCGGTTCTGACGGTTCTGAGGCAGCGGTGAGCGCTGCCGCGGAAAGGGCGATAGAGGGGATCACCGTTCTGGAGGATCTCTACGGTTCGGTCGAGTACAAGACTCATCTGGCGAAAGTGATGGTCAAGAGGGCCGTCATGAAGGCGCTGGCCTCCTAAAACCCAGACTCAGCTCTCGAGGGCGAGGCCGGAGGCGGACCACGCCTTGATGCCGCCGGTCAGGTTGTAGATGTTTGTCATCCCGACCTGGCCCGTGAGTGCAGTGGTGAGCTCAGCAGATCGTTGGCCCGACTGGCAATAGAGGATGATGTCGCGGTCTCTGGGGAGTTGTTCATACCAGGCGTTGACCTGCGACAGGGGCTTGAACTCTGCCCCGGTTATCCGCGATTTGTCCCACTCGAGCTGTTCACGAACATCGACCAGGAGGGCACCCGCTGCGATCCGCTCAGCCACATCGGTGGGGTGGATTGAAGGAATTGGGTCCGGCCTTTTGAACATTGGCCCCGATGTTACCCATGCACGATGTGCTCGATCCTCACCTTGCACGTGCTCCGTGGATGGTTGGCTGATGAAAATTCCGGTGTCGCCACTAACCTGGCACGAGTGTCTGGGTCGGTGGACGGTATCGCGCGGCTGTTGGCGGAACGCGACTATGTCGCCGACCGTGGGCTTGCCGTGGCCATCCATCTGGCGGTGTCGATGGGTCGTCCTCTTTTCCTCGAAGGCGAGGCGGGTGTCGGTAAGACCGAGGTGGCCAAGGTATTGGCTGCAGCATTCGACGCCGAGTTGATCCGGCTTCAATGTTATGAGGGTCTCGACGTCTCGCACGCCGTCTATGAATGGGACTACGCCCGGCAGATGCTTGCCATCAGATTGATCGAGGCCAAAGGGTCTGGGGCGTCCGCCGAGGTTGCGGACATTATGAGCCGGGAGTTCCTGGTCGCCCGCCCACTCTTACAAGCGATAGAGCGTTCGGTCGAGGGCAGCCGTCCGGTGCTGCTGATCGACGAACTCGATCGTGCCGATGAGGAGTTCGAGGCCTATCTGTTGGAGATGTTGTCCGACTTCCAGGTCACCATCCCCGAGATCGGCACGGTGACGGCCCCGGTGCCGCCAATCGTCATCATCACCTCCAACCGGACCCGCGAGATCCACGACGCCCTCAAACGCCGGTGCATCTATCACTGGCTCGACTACCCAGATTTCGAGCGAGAAGTGGCAATCATCATGACGAAGATGCCAGAAATCGACGCTCGTCTGGCGCGTCAGCTGGCGTCGGCCATGGGCCACCTCCGTTCACTCGATCTCTTCAAACCCCCAGGAGTTGCCGAAACGCTGGATTGGGCGGCTGCCTTGAGGGTGTTGGGTGCCGATGCCCTGTCTCCAGAAGTGATCCAGGACACGATGGGGGTGGTTCTCAAATATCGCGAGGACGTCGACCTGGTAAAAACGTCCGGCGCCGGCGGGCTCATCCGCGGCGAACGTTGAACATGAGCCGCAAGCTGTTGATGCTGGCTTTGGTCGCCGCCCTCCTGCCTTTGAGTGCCCCAGCCGGCGCCCTCCCCACCGATCGTGAAGAGGTTGTGGTGTGGGAGGCGGGTGGTTTGAGCGAGAACACTCTCGGCATCGTGGATCTGGTCGCGAGGATCACCGGCGCCAACTACACGATCGTTCACTCAGGTTCGCTGCGACTCATGGGCGTCACCAGGGACGGGACCGACGTCCAGCGGCCGGCGCCCGGCTACGGCTTTCCTGTCAGCGTCTCTGCCCTGGACGTTTCCACCGCGATCGCACTGCTCGACCATCAGATGGTTGGAGCCCTGGCGGTGGACAAAGTGATCATGTCGGTGCGGTCGGCCGCGATCCGGGGCGCCGCCGTGGGCGACGTCGTCGAGCTCGAGGGATGGAACGGCTTCACCGGCAGATTCGAGATCGGCGCCATTGTTCCAGACGAGCGGATGGATTGGGCCGAGGTGATCGTTTCTTCGAATGTCGCGGCCTCGCTTGGTTTCGATCGACCGGCGAGTGTCCGCGCCTGGGACAACGACACCGACCGACTCGCCTCCCTGCTCGAGGACCTCCTGCCCGACGAGGCCCCCATCAGGGTTTCGAATCCGCTGCGCCCGCAAGTCGTGAGCGATGCCACCCTCCCGACGGTCATCGTGAAGGAGCGATTTGGAGAGTTCTCCTTCAAGCCGACCGGAGGTGATGGCGTCGACATCGATGACGACTGGGAGGACGCCAACATCGTGTATGTCGAAGTGCCGCGACTTGGTGGCTTCGAATGCCACCGCCGCATGATCCCTTATGTCCGCAGTGCCTTGGCAGAAGTAGAGGCGGCCGGTCTCGGGGACCTTCTCGACCCGGTTGATTTCCAGCTGGCCGGCGGCTGTTACAACGCTCGACTGATGAGGGGCGGAGATAAAGGTTTTGCTCTGTCACGCCACGCATGGGGCGTCGCTTTCGATTTGAACCCGTCGAGCAACCGTTATGGGGACGTACCGACCCTCGATCCGAGGATCGGCTCCATCTTCCGCGCGTGGGGTTTTGCCTGGGGCGCGGGCTGGCTGTTCCCTGACGGGATGCACTTCGAGTGGACCGGTCAACCATCATTCTCGGCCAATCCAGTATGTTCTGCCTGGACGTTGGGTCGGTCGAGTGAGACGGAAGCTGGATGGTCGGTGTACGCTCGGGAGGCGGTCGGGTGTCCCTCGTGAGGGACCACGGCACGCGTCGATAGACGAACAATCGAGGACAGGAGGTCTCGTGGACATAGACTCCATCGCCGATCTGGACAGCGGATCTGGCTCGATCATCTCTCTCTATTTGTCACAAGGGCCCGCTCTGTCGGCCCGTTTGACCGATCTGCTCAAACCCGTTCGGGAAGAAGCAGAGAAGGGCAACCGCAACCAGTTGTTGTCGGTTCGGGCCGACGTGGAACGGCTGGGGGGTTTGGTAGGACGGCTCACCTCCGATCCAGCAGCAGGGTTCGCCGTCTTCGCGTCTCACGATGACAACCTCTTCGAGGTGCTTCCACTCACCCACGCCATCGGCGACACGTCGGTGCTTGGCCGGCGCCCCTATCTGCGTCCGTTGCGCGTGCTTCCCGCACCGCTTCACGCGATCGCATTGGTGATCGAGCGCTCCGAGGCGAAGGTTTTTGAGTTCTCCGACGATTCCCTGACCGGCCCGATTCTGTTTTCGGCGGATCCCGGCAAGAGAAACTATGCCGGTTTCAAGGGTATCGAAGAACACAGGGTCCAGCGACATGCCGATGAGGAAACCGCCCACATGTTCAGAGCGGTCGCAGATCACGCCTTGAAAAGGCATCAGGAGGCGCGGTTTGACTTCATCGGCCTCCTTGGACATGAAACCGGCGTCGCCGCGATCACCCCTTACCTACATACCTACCTCGAACGGCTCAACCGCCAGTCTTTTGTGGTCGACCCTCACACGCTGACCGAGGCCGAAATCCACGCTTGTCTTCGCCGAGGTGCGGCCGCAGAACAGCGCCGCCACGAAGAGGAGATCGTCGAGGAACTACTGGAATCCCAACACCGGGCCAGACCGGTTGCGATGGGCTCGGTGGAGGTGCTCGATGCCGTCAATCTGAAGGCGGTCGAACATCTGGTGTTGTCGGGACCGGTTACGAAACCTGGTGTGGAGTGCGGACAATGTGGTTGGCTCGCCCGGTCGGGCGCGGTTTGTCTTGCTTGTGGGAGCACCACGCTCGAGGTTGAGGATGTTCTCGGAACAGCCGTCGAAAAAGTGCTCGACTCAGGCGGACAGGCCACCCAGGTGCGGGTGGCGTCGCGGCTGGACGCCGTCGAAGTCGGCGCTTTTCTGCGGTTCGCCACGAAGGACTGATCAGCGACGACCAATGGTCTCGAGGAGACCCACCAGATCCTCGAGGTTGTCGAGGTTTCCGGCCGCGAGGAAGTGGTCGACGTGGGGGAGTGCTGCTCTCATGCCTCTCGTTTCCGGCCGAAATCCGTCTTGACCGGCGAGAGGGTTGAGCCAGATGACCCTGTGCACGCTTCGCCGCAGAGTCGCCATCTCGGCTGCGAGCTGAGCAGGATCACCTCTCTCCCAACCGTCCGAAACCAGCAAGGCGATCGCTCCACCGCGGGTGACCCGCCGTGACCACTCGCGATTGAACGTGTGCAGCGACTCCCCGATTCGGGTTCCCCCCGACCAGTCGTGGACCGCGTCCGCCACTCTGGCGATCGCCTCGGCGGGTTTGCGCCGGTCCAGTTCGCGGGTGATTCGCGTAAGGCGGGTGCTGAAGACAAACGCCTCGATTCGGCCCAGCCGATCCTGGGCGGAGTGGGCAAAATAGAGCAGCATCTCCGAGTAGCGCTCCATCGATCCTGACACGTCGGCGATGAAGATCATCGGTCTGCGCCTGGTGGCCCGGCGGGTGGTGGCGATACGCATGAGATCGCCCTCCCAGCCGATGCTGTTGCGCAGCGTGCGCCGGAGATCCGGCCGGTCGCCGGTGCGCGAGGGACGGCGCCGACGCGAGAACGTGTCTGCCGGCTTCCATGCCATCTGGGCGATCAGTCTTCTGACTTGTGCTTCTTCTTCGTCGGTCAATTCCGAGAAGTCTTTGGTCGAGAGTCGTTCCAGGCCGCTGGCACCAGTGGTGGTGGCAACTGCTTCGGTTTCGCCGTCTCCCGCTCCGTCGGCCTCTCCTCGCGAGATCGACCAGGTGCGTGATGCCACCGGCCCGACGATCGAAAGCGCCGGTGGCGCTCGATTCCCAAACACCTCCATGAATACCTTGTTGAAGACGGGTATCTGGTCATGGCGACTTATCGAGAGGTTGCGGAAGGCCCAGTACACGTCCTCGGCGGCCGAGGCTCCCACTGCCTCCAACGCGGAGACGAGGGTTGTCGTGTGCATAGGTCCGACCGTGATTCCGGCCTGACGGAGGCGCCTCGTGAAGTCCACCAGTGCTTTATCTGAGTGCACCGTAAGGAGCGTACCCAGCCACCCACCGATACGATGAGCCCATGCGCGAGGCACTTGACATTCGGGACCGATGGGTGGCTGAGGGAAAATCGGTGGCGGTCGCCACGGTGGTGAGCGTTTCCGGATCGGCCCCGCGACCCGCAGGCAGCAAGTTCGTTGTTTCGTCGGCCGGGGATATGGCAGGCTCGGTTTCCGGGGGATGTGTCGAGAACGATGTCTTCGTTCATGCTCAGCAGGTTCTGGAGACCGGGGTCCCAAAGATCGTTTCTTATGGGATCGCAGATGACGACGCATTCGAGGTGGGGCTCGCCTGTGGGGGTCTGATCGAAGTACTCATCGAGCGATGGTGACCCTCGACGCAGTACGTACCCTCGTGGAAGAGGAACGTCTGGGAGCGCGGGTGACCGTGGTCTCAGGCGCTGGTCTCGGCGCGTCATCTGTAATCGACGGCACGGGCCAGATCATGGCGGGGGAGGTCCCGTCCGAGGTTCCAGATCTGCTTGCCGACGCCATCGAATTGATGGACCGCGACATGACGGCATCGCTCAGCTACCCAAACCTCACGGTGTTTGTCGACGTGGTTTCGCCGCGGCCCGTTCTGGTGATATTCGGGGCGGTTCACATTGCCCAATCACTGTCGGTGCTGGCAGCCCACATCGGTTATCGCGTGATCGTTTCCGACGCCAGGCCCGCTTTCACCACGGCAGAACGGTTCCCCGATGTCGACGAACTGCTGGTTGGCTGGCCGGGTGATGTCGCCGACCGCCTGGTGTTCGATCAACGAACTTATGTGGTCGTACTGAGCCACGACGCCCGTTTCGAGGAGCCGCTGTGGCCGCTCGTTCTCCGGTCCCCGGTCAGATATATCGGCGCAATGGGCAGCCGCAAGACGGCAGAACGCCGCCGGCAACGTTTGCTCGAGGCCGGATATTCACCACCGGAGGTCGATCGGATTCATGGTCCCGTCGGGCTCGATATCGGCGCCGTGACACCGGCCGAAGTGGCGTTGGGGATTTTGGCGCAGATGACAACCGTTCGTTATCGACGCAACGACCCTCTCGAACTGCATGGGGCCATACGCCGTCTGTCGAAGGATTGAATCGCCGGGCGGCTCTGGCATCCCGCCGTGCGGGTACCCTCCACCGAACACAATGACAGCCGCATTGATTCTCGCCGCAGGCGCTTCCCGCCGGCTCGGCCGCCCCAAACAGCTCGAGCCGTGGGGTTCGACGACGCTTCTCGGCCAAGTTATATCCGAGGTCAAACAGTTTGAGGGGATCGACGAGATCTGGGTGGTGCTCGGCGCCGAAGCCGACGCCATCATCGAGGCGGTGGATCTGACCGACTGCGGATTGATCGAAAATCCCGAATGGGACGACGGACTGTCCTCGTCGTTGCGAGCCGGCCTCGACGCCATCAATCGACTCTCGAAGGCGGCATCGGTTCTGGTGCTTCTCGGAGATCAACCCGGTGTCGACCCGGAGGTTGTGGCCCAACTGCTCGAAACGGGAAGGCGTGGCAAGGCGATGGCGGCCGTTCCGAAGTACCGATACTCCTCTGGCAATCCAGTCCTTCTCAAGAGGCAGTTGTGGCCAAGGTTGATGTCTCTCGTTGGCGACGGGGGAGCATCTGAGATGCTTGCAGCGCACCCAGAATGGGTGGACGAGGTCTGGGTTGATTCACTTCCGCCTCGCGACGTGGATTCGGCCATGGATGTCGAGGACTTGAGGCCGCGTTAGCGAAACAGTCATCCGGCCACCCGTCGCCGGTACGGCCGTTGCTAGGCTCGGTTGCCGGAGAAGGAGAGAGCTAAATGCCGTCGATTGACGCCGTCGAAGGGATCGGAGCGCGAGCTGCACGTCAGCTGCGTAGATCAGGTGTGAGAACCACCGATGGGCTTCTGCGACGGGCTTCGTCCAAGAAGGGCCGGGCAGAGCTCGCTTTGAAAACGGGGTTGCCGGAGACTCATATAACCTCGTGGGTCAATGCGGCCGATCTGATGCGCATCCGGGGCATCGGATCGGAGTATGCGCACCTGCTGGCGGCCGCCGGGGTCGACACGGTCAAGGAGCTGCGCCGTCGCAACGCCCGTTCCCTGACGGCCTCCGTGACCGAGATCAACGACAAGAAGAGAATCGTGCGACGGCTCCCGACCGACGGCATGGTCTCCGGGTGGATCGAGACCGCGAAACAACTGGGGCCGGTGCAGACCCTCTGAATCCCGACAGAACCGAAAAATAGAGGGAGGGACCGAATCGGTCCCTCCCTCTTTGGTTCAACCGCCAGGCTTCAGGAAGCTTTGGCCGTCGTGGTCTTGGGTGCGGTGGTCCTGGCTGCCGGCTTGCGGGCTGGAGCCTTCTTGGCTGCGCTTGCCTTGGTCGCCGTGCTCTTGGCTGCCGGCTTGCGGGCCGGCTTTTTGGTGACAGGCTTCTTGGCGGCCGGCTTCTGTGCAGCGGTCTTGACTGCAGCCGTCTTGGCCGCCGTGGTCTTGGCAGCGGGTTTCGCGACCGACGTCTTCGCCGCGGCCGTGGCCCCGGTCTCGACTACGACCTTCTCTTTGGTCACGGTCTTGGACTCAGGGCGGAAGTTGGTCTTCCATGTTGCCAACAGGTCCTCGAGCTGGTCGCGGAGCTTGTTCACCTGCTCTTTGGCCTGGTCGAGATCGACCTTGGACGTCAGGTCGTCGATGCGCTTGGAGTCCGTCACCGTTCCGACGAACTTCTCGCCCTCTTTCGACCAGATCGTGACCTGGTTGCGAGCGTTCTTCGAGAGCGTCATCGCTCCTTCTGTCGCCTTGGCCCGGATGTCATCGATCCGATCCTGTGTCTGCTTCGCCAGGGAAACCGGTGCCCCGATGGCGGCGTATGCGTACTTCTTGGCTTTCATCTGCCATTCCTTTCTATTGGTCATCTTCTGCCTGTTCGGCAGCATTTCCTGCTTCGATCAATGCCCGATAAAGATCGAGCAAAACTTGTTTGTGGCGCGGGGTGAGTGAGCGGTCCGCGTCTACTGCTTCGACCACGGTCGGCGTGGAGGAGCCTTCATCGATCAAGCCTGCTTTTGTGTACAACGTTTCCGCTGAAATCTCGAGCGCCCTGGAAACCCTTTTGAGAATCTCTGCGGACGGTCGCCGGATGCCCCGTTCGATTTGGCTCAGATACGGATTGGAGATTTCGGCCCTCTCGGCCAGCCTGCGCAGCGACAGATTTGCCCGCTCCCGCTGCTGTCGAATGAATTCGCCAACGCCGGGAACCAAGGCGACTGGGGTGCCATCGTCATCTTGTGTCTTCTCTACAGCCTGCTTGCTTTCGCTCACAGAACGGATGCTACAGCAAGCTGCTAGCAAATGCAAGCGGTTTGAGATTCTTGTTAGCAGCGGCGGCTGCGCCTCGGTCAGGCGCCTACAGCAAGGCCGATCAGGTAGGCCAAACCTCCACCGAACCCGGCGATCACCAGGTTTTCGGCTCCGGACAGCACCGAATTGGTGCGGGCGACCCGGCTCTTGGTCACCCCGACCACGAACAGTCCGATCGCGGTGAGGATCGCTGCCCACAAAAATCCAACCGACGCCTTGTCCACGAGCAGGAAGGGAAGAACCGACGAGGCCGAACCCACCAGGAACAAGAGGCCGGAGTAGGCCATGGCCCGATATGGCGAGCGGGTTTGCGAATCGACTGCGCCGAACTCGAGCGCCTTCATGGCGTTGAGGATCGCGGTGTCGCTACGGTCGAAGGCAGCTACCACCCCGTCGACATCTTCGGTATGAACACCCATGTCGACGAACATCTCTCTCAGTTGTGAGAGCTCCATCTGCCGGTGATCGCGGATGTGCACCCGCTCGAGGCGCATTTCTGCGTCGAGAACCTCCTGCTGGGACTTGGTTGCCAGGTACTCACCAGCCGCCATCGAAATCGCGCCGGCGACCGAACCGGCCACCGCCGTCAACAGGATCTGCGCTACGGTCAGGCCCCCACCAACCACACCGGCGACGAGCAGGAAGACCGAGACCAATCCGTCGTTGACACCGAGAATGATGTCTCGCCAGTACTGGCGCGTCTCGCCGATATGTGGCTCGTAGTTGGGTCTGGTGGTCGTCATCGGCTGTCCCCAGGGTAGGCGCGATCTGTCACGGAATGGCAATGCTGGACGGCAGCCTGAGGCCCCGCCGGGCGACCCTATCATCTGTCTCTCATCCCGGAGCGTTCTAAGTGAGTGCCATGATCATCGTCCTCAAATCCGATGCCACAGAAGGCGATGTAGAGGCCGTGGTCAATCGGCTCAAGACGATCGGCTGCGAATCGCATGTCTCGGTCGGGCAGTTGCGCACCGTGATCGGCGCTATCGGTGATCGAGAGATCATCCAGCAACTGCCATGGGAGGCGATGTCTGGCGTCGAAAAGGCGGTTCCGGTCCTCAAACCGTTCAAGTTCGTCTCGAGGGATTTCCAGGCGGAAGACACGATCATCGATGTCCGCGGGGTCCCAATCGGCGATCCCGGTTTGTGTGTTGTGATCGCAGGGCCGTGTGCCGTCGAGAGCCGGGATCAGTTGTTCCGCACCGCCGAGGCGGTGAAGAAGGCGGGCGCACGGGTTCTTCGTGGCGATGCCTTCAAACCGCGGACCTCCCCGTATGCGTTTCAAGGTTTGGCGGAGGCCGGACTGGAGATGTTGGCCGAGGCGAGAGAAGAGTTCGACATTCCCTTCGTCGCCGAGGTTCTCGACCCAAGAGATGTCGCGTTGGTCTCCTCCTACGCAGACATCCTTCGGGTGGGGACAAGGAACATGTCCAATTTCACCCTGCTCCAAGAGGTCGGCCGCCAGCCCAAGCCCGTTCAACTCAAACGCGGTTTTACGGCAACGCTGGAGGAATGGCTCAACGCCGCCGAGTACATCTTCAAGGAGGGCAATCACCAGGTGATCATGGTGGAACGTGGCATTCGCACCTTTGAGACCGCTTCGCGTAACACGCTCGACGTCACCGCCGTCCCCCTTCTGAAACAGCTTTCGCACCTGCCTGTGTTCGTTGACCCTTCCCATTCCGGTGGTCGTCGAGAGTTGGTGCTGCCGCTTGCTCGAGCCGGGATCGCGGCCGGGGCGGACGGAATAATGGTGGACGTCCACCCGACCCCCGACACCGCTCTCGTCGACGGCGCCCAGGCGTTGCTTCCCTCTGAGTTCGTAGACCTCGTTGACCAGGTGCGTCGAGTTGCCGCCGCTCTTGACCGCACCATCTGATGAAGTGACGGTCGCCGCGGTTCTTGGCACCGGCCTGATCGGCGCCTCCGTTGGCATCGGCCTACGCGCTGCCGGCTGGCATGTCGTCGGTTACGACCTCAGTGCCCGAGCTTCGGAAAGGGCGGTGACAATGGGCGCGATCGATGTGGCGGCCTCATCTGTGGACGAGGCCGTCTCCGGCGCCGAGCTGGTGGTGCTGGCCGGGCCGGTGCCGGCAATCGTCGAAACCTTGGCCTCTCTGGAGACTTCTGCGCTCGTCACCGACGTCGCCGGGGTCAAAACACCGGTTGTGGCCGCCGCCGGCCATCTGAGCAGGTTCATCGGCGGTCATCCGATGGCCGGCAGAGAGACCACCGGACCCGACGGTGCCTCCGGCTCGATGTTCCGTGGGGCAACGTGGGTTCTGTGCACCGACCGCACGAACGAAGCCGACATGGACAGGATGATTTCGATCGTCGAGAGTTTCGGCGCCAGTCCGGTCCTCATGTCTGCCGCCGAACACGACCGGGCAGTGGCATCGGCCAGTCACCTTCCCCAGGTGGCGGCGGGGGCGCTGGTGGAACTGGTCGGGGAGGATGTAGCCGCCCTTGGCCTCGCTGCTGGAGGTTTCCGTGATCTGACCCGCATCGCCATGTCAGAACCGAGCTGGTGGGTGGATGTGCTCCTCGCCAACAAGGGAGAAGTTGTGCCGGCCCTCAGAAGGTTGGCCGAGCGTCTCGAAGGTCTGGCGGGCGAGGTCGAATCGGCGCAAAGAGAGGCCATCCTCGATCGTATGAGCAATGCTCGCGCCATCCGTCGCTCGATGGCAGCGCCGGTCGAGTCGGTTTCGATCGTTCTCGAGGATCGTCCGGGTCAAATGGCGAGAGTTGGTTCGGCTCTGTCAGAAAGTGGAGTTGATCTTCGAGATCTCCAGCTGCGACATGCCGTTCATGGCGGCGGTGGTGTCCTCACCCTTTCCGTTCGGAGTGGTGAGGCCGACAAGCTGCGCGACGCCCTCAGCGAGGACGGGTTCAGGGTTCTGGGATCCTGAGTCAGTACCCGGTGTCGGGTTCGTTCATCTCCAGGATCGCGGCGACCGCAGTGTGGACACCGGCCGCCAGGCAGGTTTCGTCGAGCATGAACCCGGCGGAATGAAGGTCGCTCGACTGCCCCGACGTCTGGCAGCCGAGGCGTACCAGACATCCAGGAACGTCGTCAAGATACCGCGCGAAATCCTCGGCACCCATGCTCAGGTGAGTTCGGGCAATTTGGTCCGGTCCCAGGACCCGCTCTGCTGCTCGCTGCACCGCGGCCACAACGGCGGGGTCATTGATGACCGGCGGGATTCCCCTCTGGTAATGAATGATCGCCTTGGCGCCGAGTGGTTCGACTATCTGGTGGATCAGCTTGTCGATCATCGCCGGTAACTGCTCACGCAGCTCGCGATCGGCGACCCTCACGGTGCCGGAGAGTTCGGCGGTTGTCGGGATGACATTGTCGGCGGTTCCCGCCTTCAGGCGGCCGAATACGAGTGCAAGAGGTGATCGGGCGTCGAGCTTGCGGTCTAGGAGTGCAGGCAGCTCGGTCACGATCTTGGCTGCCGCGTAAACCATGTCCACGGTCTGGTGCGGCCGAGCCGTGTGGCCGCCGGGGCCGTCCAGCGTCACGTAGAAGCGGTCGGCGGATGCAGTGATGGGACCATTCCTGAACCCGACCATTCCGGCCGCAAGACCAGGATCCACATGAAAGGCGAATATCTGGCCGAGTCCGTCGGTGACTCCTTCTCGGCAGAGTTCGAAGGCGCCTCCCGGGAATGTCTCTTCTGCTGGTTGGAAGATGACCCTTGTCCTTGGCGCAGACTCGACCTGCCCCAGCACCAGCGCCACCCCGAGGGCGATCGCGGTATGGGCGTCATGCCCGCAGGCATGCATCACTCCTGGCCGGCTCGAGGCAAAGGGCAGGCCTTCCGGTTCGCTGATCGGGAGTGCGTCGAGGTCGGCCCTGAATCCGATCGCCGGTCCGTCTCCCGAGCCAAGGTCGACGGTCAACCCGGTCTTTGGGGTCCGCAGCCTTGGCGCCAAACCAGCCTCGCGCAGTGCACCGGCGACGAGTTCTGTGGTCTCGAACTCGTCGCCTGAAAGCTCAGGATTCGCGTGGATGGCGCGACGAACTTCAACGATCTGGGGAAGAACCTCGGCCACCAGCGATTCGATCTGGCTGGTGGTGATCATGAGGGTCCGAGGGTAGCGGCGGCGGGCTGGTGCCGAAACTTGGCACGGGATCCGCATCCTCGGTCGGAACGGGTCGAGATGCCAAACGCGCCGCATCCTCCTCGTGGCGCCATTCGAGGATATGACCGACTGCGGGCTGAAAGAGAGCCTCGATTTCGCCGAGGGCGTTCGCGGTGGCCGTGCCCATGGGTCGGCCATCGTGACCCGGTCCAAATAGCCAGCCGTTTCTGATCAGCCACGGCCGGGCCGCCGCCACGGCAACGGCAACAACAACCAGGATCGAAAGCCACACGACGACCATGCCGGCGATGCTACGGCGAACTCTGTCGCTATGTCTCGTATTCTGTTTCCGATGACAGCGCTGAAAGTAGCCGGAGCCCAGATCGATCTGATCGTGGGCGACATCGAAGGCAACGAGGAGCGGATCGCCAAAGCCATGGCATGGGCCGAGGCCGAAGGCGCTCAGGTACTAATGCTTCCCGAGCTGGCGCTGACCGGGTATCCACCGGAAGATCTCGTTCTTCGCCCCGGTTTTGTCGACGACAATCTCGAAGCTCTTCGCAGGCTGGCTCGCTCGTCTCAGACATGCGCATCGATCGTCGGTTTTGTCGATCACGCCGGCAACAACGGTTCGGGGGCGGATGCGATCGACCGCAGGGTTGCCAATGCGGTGGCCGTGCTTCAGTCCGGCCAGATCCGAGCGATCTACCACAAGGTGTTGCTACCCAATTACGGAGTATTCGACGAGGACCGATATTTCGTTGCAGGTGAGGAGCCCGATCTTCTTGTCGAGATCGCCGGATTCCCGGTGGGTGTCTCCATCTGTGAAGACATATGGGTCGCCGATGGCCCTCCGATGGCACAGGCCAAGGCGGGTGCTCGCATCTTGCTCAATGTCAACGGTTCGCCTTTTCACCGGGGGAAGGCCGGCGAACGCGAAGCCATGCTGGCCGCCCGAGCCAGAGCCGCGCACGTCCCCGTGGTGTATCTAAACCTTGTCGGTGGCCAGGACGAACTGGTTTTCGACGGCGCCAGTTGCGCCTTTGGACCCGACGGTCAACTGCTGCACCGTTCACCCCAGTTCGAGGAGGACATGTTCATTCTGGAACTTCCGCTCGGCGCCAAATCGGTATCGGAGATCGACGAGGCCGTGCCATGTTGTGTTACCCCGCTCCTTGATGACACCGCCGAGATCTACGCCGCGTTGAGGACCGGAGTCAGGGACTACGTCACAAAGAACGGGTTCTCCGAGGTCGTGATCGGCCTTTCGGGGGGTATCGACTCTGCATTGACCGCCACCATCGCGGCCGATGCCCTCGGACCGGGAAATGTCTGGGGAATCACGATGCCCACCCGTTTTTCCTCGGCCGGGTCGGTCGTGGACTCCAAGGAACTGGCATCCAATCTGGGGATCCGCTTCGACGAGCTGGGCATCGACGATGTTTTTGAGGCGTACCTGAACACTCTCTCACCGTTGTTCGATGGCACCGAATTTGGAGTCGCGGAGGAGAACATCCAGGCAAGGGTGCGAGGGGCGACGCTCATGGCCGTTTCCAACAAGTTCGGGCCGATGGTTCTCACCACCGGCAACAAATCAGAATTGGCAGCCGGCTACGCCACTCTATATGGAGACATGGTGGGTGGATTCAACGCCCTGAAGGATGTCTTCAAGACAACCGTCTACGAACTCGCCAGGTGGCGCAACTCTCAGGGGCATGTCATCCCACTGTCGAGCATCGACAAGCCACCGTCGGCCGAGCTCAGGCCCGATCAGAAGGATTCAGACTCGCTTCCGCCCTATCCCATTCTCGACCAGATACTGGAGAGGTATGTCGAAGATGACATGGTCGAACCAGAGATCATCGCAGACGGGTTTGATGAGGCACTGGTCAGAAGAATCTGTGCGATGGTCGACCGCAACGAATACAAGAGACGGCAAGCGGCACCTGGCGTCAAGATCACCACAAAAGCCTTCGGACGAGATCGCAGGCTTCCGATCACCAACAAATACCGTGGTTGACGTGGTGGTCGGTACGAACCGCTCGATCACCAAAGGCACCGGTTCGATTCCGGTTTCTGATTCCCTGGTGGTGCGAGGTGACGGCTGTTTCGAAGCGGTCCGCAGTTACGACGGAAGGTTATTCGCTCTCGACGATCATCTTGCGAGGCTCGCCGTCTCGGCAACGGCGATGGACCTCCAGTTGCCGCCGCTAGAACGATTGGCAGTGGCGGCCAGGGAAGAGGCCGGCCGGGGGGACGGAATCGTGAGGTTGATCGTTTCCAGGGGGGACTCGATCCCCGGTACCGATGGGGAGACCAGAGTGTTGGTGTTCCACCATCCGTTGCCGCTCCCACCGCGAGAAGTGTCGTTGGAGCCAGTAGTTGCCCCGTGGCATCCAGCCGGCCGCGCCTGGGATCTGGCAGGGATCAAAACGACGTCATATGCGCCGAATCTGGCGGCGTCTCGCACTGCGCGACGGTCAGGGCGTGACGACGCATTGCTGGTCACTGCCGACGGGATCGTGCTGGAGGGACCCACTTTTGCCGTTGGCTGGCTCCGGCGAGGTGTCCTTCGCACACCGTCGCTCGACCTCGGAATCCTCGCCTCGATCACCCGCGCCCACGTGTTGGGACTGGCGACGGATATGGGGATGTTGGTCGAAGAGGGGGTCTTCTTGCTTGATGACCTGATGGAGGCGACCGAGGTGCTGGCCTGGTCAACCGTCAAAGAAGTGACACCGGTGCTTGGAGTTGGAGATCGGGAGTTCGCCAGGGGCCCGGCGGGAAGGGCGTTGGCGGAAATGTTCAGGACTCTGGTCGGTCAGCTGACGCTTCCGCACGGCACCGGCGCCGAGTAGCCGAACCACCGCAACAGTGCTCCCGCCAGTTCGAGTCTTGTCGGCTGGGCGGTTGGGTCGAGCCGGGTTCCACAGGCGCCGAGTTGGGCGCCCAGCCTTTCGAAGCCTGCATCGGGGGCAACTGTCTCGCCGGTGCCGGCCGACACCAGCAGCGCCGCCACCTGATTCCAGGTGACAGGGACGTCCTGGCACAAGGTGGCAACACCGCAGTAGGCGTCGAGCCCGCGCTGGTCGAGGTCGGATATGACCTGTTCGAACTCGACCCGGAGTGGTTCGACGGGTTGGCTCAAAGTACGTATCCAACTGCGAGCGGTAGCACCCGCCGCGATCGAGGTCGGACAAACCCGGATGCCCCACGGGTCACACCACGCCTGTGCGTCGAGCGTAAGGAGTTGCTCGAAGGTCGCCGAAGCGCCGGCAATTTCGTCGTCGTCAACAAACGCGCCAACAAAAACAGGGCGTCCCTGGGCGATCACGCCGTCGGCCGCCGGTGTGCTACCGGCCGGATCCACAAACGACAAGGGGCTTCGGGCATGAGCGGCCCTCAATGACGGATAGGGATCGACGGCTTCACCACCGGGAGTCCGAAGTTCGAAGTGGAGATGAGTCTCGCCGCCTTCGGCGTTTCCGCTATCTCCTACCCAACCAATCACCTCGCCCGCGAGCACGGTATCCCCCTCGTCGAGATCGGGTCTGATGCCTGCCCAATTCCCGTCGCTGGTTCCGGGATGATCGTTGGTCAGGTGGACGTACATACTCACCCAGCGATCCTCGTGGGTGATCGCGACCCAACAGCAATCGTCGCCTTCCCGATGGAGGGTGGTGATGACCCCATCCTTGACCGCGACCACTGGCGTCATGTGGGGAGCCGAGATGTCAACGCCGGCGTGCCAGCGCTCGCCGCCGTCGCGGGGGACTCCAAAACTCGAAAGAAATTGGGCGTTCGCCAGGACAGGAAACTCGATGGTGCGGGAGTAGTTGCACTCGGCGGGGGTTGCCACCGTCTCTACTCCGGTTTCGGCCGGGGTCGGTCCGAGGCTGGCCTGCGTGCGCGGCGAACAGGCGGCAGCGGCTGGGGCCACTCCGATCATCGAACTCAGCACGAGTAGCGACGCGGCGTACAGCGTCACTCTCTGTAGGCTCCCTCTCACCCTGAAAAGGGTAGGCGTAAAGGCGTCCAACCGCCAGGGGGTAACAAGCCAACGGAGGAAATGGTGCTCACACCGAGACCGGCGATCTTGGCGGCAGCCCTGCTCGTTGTGACTGCCTCCTGTGAGGTCGAAACACCCATTCCGCCGGTGACGACGACCTCGGTTGTCACCTCACCGACGACCGTCCCGGTACAGACCTCAACCACGGCGGCGGTTTCACCGATCGGCACCGAGATCGACGAATATTCGATTCTCTACTCGGAGACCGACACGGTCGGTCTGCGGCTGGATGTGTTGGTCGCCGCGGCCGATTACACCGATCGCAATCTCGAAAACTTCGTCATCCAACTCATCGAAGATGTCGATGGTCTGATCGAATTGAACGTCTTCGACGACGTTATCGCCGCCGACGCGTTTCGTATCGAATCCGAACTTCGAACCGAGGACCAGACACTGGCCCTGCAACAACACTTCCTGGCGTCGCTCGCCGAGGGAAATCAGCTGACGTTCCGCGGCCCGTTTTCCCCGGCAGGAAGCATGGTTGTCGGCAGCTGATCGTTTGCCGTCACAGCATGGCGGTTGCCACCGCCAGGAAGCCGGCAAAACCGATCAGGTCGGTGACCGTGGTCAGCAGGAGATTTGATCCAAGTGCCGGATCAAGGCCGAGCCGGCGCAGCATGAACGGGATGCCGGATCCAGCAATTCCGGCAACGGTGAGGTTGGCGAGCGCCGACAAAGCCATGACGAAACCGACTTGTGCCGCCTGATCTCCCCCACCCGCACGCTGCATGATGTAACCGAGAAACCCTGAGGCGGCGCCAATGGCGAAACCGTTGAACAAACCGATCACGGCTTCGCGGCGTAGAACTCTCACCACCGAGGCACCCACCAGCTCGTTGGCGGCGAGACCGCGGATCACCACGGCCAGGCTTTGCGCCCCTGCGTCCCCGCCCACTCTCGCGACCAGCGGCATGAGAGCGGCGAGAACGGTGAACGCGGACAGGACTTCACTGAAGCGACTGATGGCGACTACCACCACAGAGGAGATTCCGACATCGAACGCGATCCAGGGAAGCCGGGCCCGAATGGACTTGGAAACCGAGGTGCGTGTCGTCTCGTCCGAGCCGGCGCCGACAGCCACTGCAAAGTCCTCTGAGGCCTCCTTTTGGATCGCTTCGATCGCGGTGTCGGACGTGACCATGCCGAGCAGCACCCCGGCGTTGTCGACCACCGGAACACCGAAGAGGTGGTAACGCTGAATGATGTCGGCCACCTCTTCGCGGTCGGTTCCCGGCGTGACCGCGATCGGATCGCGGAACATGACGTCTTCGAGACCAACTCCTGGTCGGTTGAAAACGAGGTCTCGGAAACTGAGTACACCTTCGAGACGGTTGAACTCGTCGACGACGTAGACGTAGGAAAGGTCCTCGAGTTCCTCGTGCAACTGCCGGATCCGTTCTATTGCTTCTCCGGCGCTGATTCCGATGGGCAGCATGGCGATGTCCGTCGTCATCAGCCCGCCCGCCGAATCGGGGGCATAAATCATCAGCTGTCGGATGTCGTGTGCCGCCTCGTCTTCCATCAGGTCCAAGAGGCGCTGAACCGCGGCGTCGTCATCCACGATGGCGAGCACGTCTGCGGCGTCCTCCGGGAGCATTTCGGCAAGGACTTCCGCGGCGTCTGCGGCGGGGAGTTCGACCAGCAACTCAGCCGCGAATTCTTCGTCGAGCTCTACCAGTACGTCGGCTGCTTCGTTCGCCTCCAGTTCGGCGATCAGGTCAGAGGCGGCGCCGGTGTCGATCGCCTCGAGGATGTCGGCCGCGTCAGCGGGGGCGGCTCCTGCCAGCGCCGACCACTCCTCCGCATGGCCCTCGAGATAGTGCTCGACGTCTTCTGGACGGCGTCGAACCACCGTCAACAAGAGACGGGCCAGATCGAAGGGGCGCCGTAGTCGAAGCTTCAAGTCGAGGTTCCATCATTCGGTCGCCTCAGACTACTCAGAGGCCATGATGCCGAGGGGCAATGGCGCCGGTTTCAGGCCCGAAAAGGCTGGACCGACTTCACCGTCACGGTGAACTTGCCGCCGGGTGCCTGGTAGGTGACATCGTCGCCGGGGCCGGCTCCCAGCAGAGCTTTGCCGAGCGGGCCGGACGGCGAGGCGAGAAGGACACCAGGCATCTTGTTTTCTGGCGGAGCGACAAAATATTCCATCTCGTCACCGTCGTGGTCGACGACGGTCACCATTGATCCGATGATCACTTTGTCCGAAACCGGAGCCTCGCCAACCGCGGCGGTGGCCAGGATGTGATCGAGCTGACGGATTCGTGCCTCCATCAGACCCTGGTCGTTCTTGGCGGCGTCGTAGTCGGCGTTCTCGCGGAGGTCACCGTGCTCGCGGGCCGTCTGGATCCGCTCCTCGATATGGGCGCGACCCTCTGTCACGAGCTGTTCGTGCTCGGCCGCGAGTTTTGCGTGGGCTTCGGGTGTGAGAAAGGTTGGCTGGTCGGCTTTGGTCATCGTTCACCAGGGTTGAGGGAGGGGAAACGGGGATTGTAGACGAGGGATCACGGTGGACTCCAACCCTCGGCGCAGACATGAAGCGGTCCAGTGGCCAATAATCTGTTCCCGTGAGAGGAATGTTCGCCGTTTGGGCGCGTTTGCGATTCGACAAAGCGATGACGGTCGGACTGGGTCTGATGGTTTTGCTGGTGGCAGTCCTCGGCGCTTTCGGTCCGGTGTTCTCGTCGGCGCTCGCCGATGCCGGGCTCCGCCGCCGAATCGCGGACACCCCCCTGGAATTACGTGCGATGATCGTCTCCGGCCGCATCGACACCGCCGATTTGGCCGGTTCCGATGGGCTTGTCCGCTCAGAGCTCGCAAAAATCCCGGAAATGTCGGATCCGATCCGATTCGCGCTGTCGGATGCGTTCTCATTTCCGTTTGAAAAGATCGATGGTCGCCGGGTGGTGACCGCGATTGCCCTGGTCGACGGGGACACCTCCTGGCTGATGCTGGAAGAGGGACGGCTTCCGACAGCCGAATCCGAGTCGGCGCTCCACTTGGCCGCGGCGGACGTCTTGGGGTTGGTGGTCGGCGACGTTGTGGCGGTCGAGCGGGCCGGCGTTGTGGTCGAGTCTTCTCTAGTCGGAGTGTTTTCCACTGTCCCGGAGCTTTCGGCGGTCATGCCCCAGCTCGCCGACGGCTCCAATGTCAGCGGCTCCTTTCTCACCGTCGGTCCGCTGCTCGTCTCCGAGGGGGCATTCTTCTCAGCGGTCGACCGCAGCTCGGTGAGCTGGCTCAGCGTTCCCATGCGGGATGGAATCGACCCAGAGCGGGTTCCGGCGTGGTCGAATCAGCTGCTCGGACTGCGATCGAGGGTTTTGCCTCTCGATGTCGATTCCGGTCTTGCCATGGTGTTGAGAGAGACCGAAGTCGGAATCGAGGCCGCCTCGACCACGATCAGAGCAGTGATCGGGATCGTGACCGGTCTTGCATTGATCGGCCTCGCCGTGGCTGCGTTGGCGGTGACCGACCGTCGTCGGACAGAGATCGAGCTGGTCAGGGCGCGGGGGTCGAGCCGACCACAGTCCACCTCCGATGCCGCCCTCGAGGGGGTGGCGCTGGTGGCTGTGGCGGTTGCTTTTTCTCCTTTCGTGGCAGCGGCGGCGGTCGATCTGATCGGGACAACCCCTTTTATGGGAAGCCTCGGGTCCAGCCTGGAGCCCGCGGTCTCCCTCCAGGCGGCGCTGGTGGCGGTTGCGTTCGGGGGTGCCTGTGTGATGGTGCTGGCCTCGCCGGTGCTGGGGGGCAGCGGAGGTTTTGTGGCAGCGAGAAGTCGGCGAAATGGCGGATCCACTGCCGGCGTATTTCGGCGTTATGGCATTGATCTGCTCGTGGTGGGGCTTGGCGCCGCGGGTTTGTGGCGGTTGGAGCTGGGATGGGATCCGGGCACT
This sequence comes from Acidimicrobiia bacterium, assembly GCA_041746105.1. Lineage (GTDB taxonomy): Bacteria > Actinomycetota > Acidimicrobiia > Spongiisociales > ZC4RG35 > JBFHRE01. The sequence continues at coordinate 6,639 of JBGTHP010000041.1, read as the reverse complement.
GGGACAATCGATCCTCTGATCGGGATCGCTCCTGCCGTCATCTGGGCGGCGGGCGCGGTGCTGCTGGCACGGTTGATCCCGCTCCTCCTCGCCTGGATGGAGCGTTCGGTGGCGAAGGCGTCGCTCGAGCGTTCTCTGGCGCTCGGTTGGGCCGTTCGGAGTCGTGATCGGAGCGTCCGACACGCCGTATTGGTGGCCTCGACCACCGCCATCGTCGTTTTTGTCGGGGTTTACGGCGCCAGTTGGTGGCGTTCCCAATACGACCAGGCCGTGCTCGAAGTCGGAGCAGTGGCGAGTGGTCCGATCGAATTGATGGACCTTCCGGGTGCATCTCCCTATCGAGACGTTCCAGTTGTTGTCGGTTCGAGTCTTTCTGGTGTGAGGTTGGTGGCCATGGAAACCGGCGAGATACCCATCGGTGAGGGACTGGTCAAGCCGGACCTGGCCTGGGAATCAATTGGGGAGAATGTTCCTCCGGCAGCGGCGCTCGCCGGTGAGACCATCGAGGCCAGGGTGTCAGCCCGGTCGGTCGGGCTCGAGGCGGTCGAAGGTCCAATCCAGATCGCGGCACTGACGCTCAACGGACACGGAGTGATCGCGCCGGGAGCTGTGATCGCAGTTGCCCCTGGTGTCGATGCCGATGTGACTTTTTCCTTGGAGGGCCCTCCGCCACACGGTCTCGTTGGTTGGAGGATCCTCGTCCCCGGAGTGTCGCCCGCCGACCCCGGTCGGCCGGGCTCGGTCGAGCTGCAACTCCAGATCTCTGGCCTTTACTCTGGTGATGAAACGGTTGGGCTCGAGGCGGTGGAATGGGACGTGCACCCGCTCGGCGCTCCGTTTCTCGGAACCAGGGTCAACGCCACTTCAGAAAGCGGAGACCTGACCACCCGGTTGGCTTTTACTGCCAGTGGCACCCAATACGGATCGGGAACCGACCTCAGCATCGACACCGGGGAAAGGCCTGTCCTCAATGCGCTGTTTACGCCGGAACTGCTCGATCGCAGTGGGATCGGAATCGGCGACGAGTTGTTGTTGACGATCGGAGCGGCGAGCCCCGCGGTCAGGGTGGTAGGTACCATCGAAGCGCTGCCGGGCTCCCCCCGGCGTGAACTCGGCATCGTCATGGATTACTCCGACGTTGCCGCTGCCCAGTGGAGCCAGGCTGCGGACTTCAGTAGGCCGGACCGGGCCCTCTTCGCCGACCCGATCGACGCCGAAGGAATTTTGACGGCTGATATGCGTCGCCAGGACAGGGTGTCCGATCCGGTCTCGGTTTCCGTTCTGGCGACGCTGGCGGTGGGGGCGGCCGCCGTGAGCCTTGTCGGGTTTCTCGGAGTCGGGTTTGGTGTGACTACCTCGGCACAATCACGCCGCCTCGAATTCGCCATTCTCGAAGCTCTTGGTCTGTCTCGGAGCAGAGTCCGTTCGATGCTCCGATATGAAGGAATGACCGTTGCAACCATGGCGGTCGTGATCGGTGTCCTTCTCGGGCTGGGATTGGGGGCGGTCACGGTACGTTCGTTGGCGCGTGACGTTGTCGGGAGGGCGGTCGTCCCGTCGCCGGCACTCGTGATTCCGTTTTGGGCACTTTTGGCAGGTGCAGTCGTTGGGCTCGGGTCGATGTACCTGGCTGTTGTGCGCGGGTCGCGATTCTCCGGTCTCGAGAGCCCAGGGACAGTGCTGCGAGAGGGGGAGGAGAGGTGAAGGGATTCTCATTGCTGGCGCGGGCCGTCCCGGTTTCCGAGCTGCTTGCGGTGGCTCTGGTCTGCGGTCTGGCGGTCACTGCGATCGAAGTTCCGCGCCGCATTCTTGCCCAGGCCGGGGCCGATTCTCTGTCCATCGCATTGCAGCAGGCTCCACCTGCCGTGTCGGGAATAACCGTTCGACTTCCCGTATTGCTCGACGGTTCGCGCGCCCACAGAGAACAATCGGTAGAGAGTTTTCACCAAATTGCAGACCAGATTGGCGAGGCGGCTGAGGTCATGGGAGAGATCAAGCCGTTCCTGGGCGAACCATCGATCCACGCCGACACCGTCCGTCTGATCGCCATCGGCATCAATGGCACTCAGCCCACTTTTCCAACACTTCTCACGCTCCGCTTCGACGAGGCGATCGAGCAGCGGATGACGACGATCGAGGGCCGCCCGGCCTCGGATACGCCTGGCGAAATCGACGGTCTCGCCGTGGTGGACGTGGCGCTCTCGGCCGGGTCTCTCGAATTGGCCCAGCTGGAAGTAGGCGACTTGATCGAGGTGGTTCGTGACGGTGCAGCCCCTTCGTCCACATACGTCTTCTCGTCGACCTCGCCTTTCTTCGTGCGTGTGGCCGAGATGGTGGATGTGCCCGAACCGGGCGATCCGATCTGGGCGGGAGATTCCAACCCCGCTACCGGGAGGGCGGTAGACACCAACGCCGGGGCCAACATCGAGCTCACGGCATTACTCCGGACCAGCCAGCTGGCTCCATCCCGATCGGTTCCGTCGATGGCCGGTTTGGAGGCGGTGGCGGTGTATCCGCTTCGCTCAGAACGAGTAGGCGTCAACGAGGCGGTGGCGCTCGAGCAAGCGGTCAGGGCGCTCGACGGTTCGACACGCGATGTGCCGTCCGTCCGGGGGGACCCTGGTTTCCGGACCGGACTCGCCTTCATTCTCGAGTTGGAACGCGAACGAAGGACTGCCATCGAATCGGTCCTCGATCTTCTGAGAACCGGTCTGATCGTCCTGGTGGCGGTGGTCGCCTACGCCCTGGCCAGGGCGGGTTCAGAACGACGGCAGGCGCGAGCGGCGGTGAACCGGGGTCGCGGGGCAACCCCCACTTCTACCCTGGTGTCTTCCGTGGCGGTTCTGGCTCCAGTCGCGACGACCGTTTCGATTCTGACGGGCATCGCGCTCGGCCAGTGGTGGCCCGGACATATCGATCTCGGGATAGCGTTGGGCGTCGCCGTGGCGGTCGTGGCATCTGTGGTGGCGGCTTCGTTCCGCTCGGTGGCAGCACCTCTGGAAGTACTACTGGGCAAGGCTCCCGATCGCTGGTTGCGCTGGAGGAGGTTGGTGTCGATCGGAGTCCCGGTGTTGGCAGTGGGGGTAGTCGTTTCCGGCGACTCGGGACCCACCCGCTATTTGGCGCCGTTCGTCGTTGCGGTGGCGCTCGCGATGACTGTTGAAGTGGTTCTGCGGCGGATCGCGCCGGTTCGGGGGCGCGTGGCCGCGATCGGCTTGATGGTCGGAACCCGACGCCGTCGGAGTTTCGGATTTCTGTTCCCGCTTGCAGTCGGGGTCTGTCTCCTGATCATCTCCACCGGCGTTCGCCAAACTCTCAACGACTCGATCGTTTCGGCGAGTTGGCTCGAGGTCCTCGCCCCGGTCACGGTCGAGCTTCCGGCTGGGCGAGATGATCTCGCCCAGGGTTTGGGCGGGGTCGGGTTGTCTGTGGTCGATGTCCAGGTTCAAGCTGAACTCGCAGCCGAACTGACACAATTGGTGATGGTCGACCCTCGGGCGCTCGAGCGGCTGACGTCATCGACCCCGGTCGCGGTCCGCTTTCCCGACCAGATGCTGGTGCAGTCAGTTGAAGGACCTTTACCGGTGTTGCTTTCGGGCGACTACGGGCCAAGACGCCCGACTCCGGGCGATCAGGCGAGTGTTTCGATCGGCTCGGTGCTCAACCCGCTTTCGGTCGTCGGAGTCGTCGATCGGTTTCCTGGCTTGCGGACCGGTCTCCCATTCGCAGTGGTTTCGAGCGACCACTACGCCCAGATCGTCGGCCCTCCGCCCCCTCCGAGAATCTTCCTCCTGAGCGAGATCGGAGCGAACGAGAGATCGACGCTGGAAACCGCCGGGGCCAAGGTGACCGTGCGATCGGAAGTGGCGCTCGAGGCGTTGGAGGTTCCGATGGTTCTTGGGGTGAGTCAGGCTGCCCTATTGGCGTTGTGGACCGGGGTGATTCTGGCGGGCGGTGGCGTGCTGGCCGGACTGGTGGTGGAGGCGGGAGCCCTGCGCCGAGCCAACGCCGTGCTCCTGGCGGTCGGAGCAGGCCGCGGCCAAAGACGACTGGTGGCGTGGCTGAGCATGCTTCCGTCGGTTTTGGCGGGGGTGGCCGGCGGAATCGGGGCATGGTGGGTCACAACCCGCCGCCTCGCAGGAACAATCGATCTCGAGGCGTTCTCGGGGAAGGCCCCCGTTCTCACCTTCGACCTCCAGAACATGTCGGTCCTCGGCATCGCGGCGACCGGAGTGATGACGGCCGTAGTGTGGGCGCTCATGGGAGTAATCGAGCGCCGACCTCCGACTGCCGTCCTGCGGACCGAAGGTGGGACATGAGCGCACCCGCCATCGTGTGTGAGGGTCTGGTCAAGATCTACAAAACAGCCGAACTGGAAGTGGTCGCACTCCAAGGCCTCGATCTAGAGGTCGAATCCGGCGAAATGATGGCGGTCATCGGTGCCTCCGGTTCAGGTAAATCGACTCTGCTCAACATCCTGGCAGGGCTTGATATCCCTTCCGCAGGGCATGCCAGGGTTGACGGACACGATCTCCTGACGATGACCAATCGCCAGCGCACCCAGTACCGGCGATCAACGGTGGGATTCGTGTGGCAACAAACCGCCCGCAACCTCCTTCCTTTTTTGACGGCAGCCAGAAACGTCGAGCTGCCACTGGCCCTGGCCGGTGCCTCGCGATCCGAGCGCCGCAAACGAGTGGATGAACTTTTGGAATTGCTTGGTCTGGCCGATCGGCGTGAACATCGCCCTGAACAACTCTCCGGCGGCCAACAGCAGCGGGTGGCGATCGCGGTGGCGCTTGCCAACCGGCCGACCGTCATCCTCGCCGACGAGCCGACGGGTGAGCTCGACTCCGCCACCTCGAGCGAGGTCTTCGCCGCCCTCCGCCGGGTCAATGAGGAGACTCGTGTCACCGGGTTCATCGTCACCCACGATCCATTGGTCGCCGATTCGGTTGGCCGTACAGTCCAGATCAGGGACGGCCGCCTGTCCTCCGAGACCCTGAGGCGCAGCGCCTACTCCCACGACGACGGACACCACGTCGTGGCAGAGGATTTCGCCGTGCTTGACCGAGCCGGTCGTCTTCAACTACCTGCAGACTATGTCGAGGCGCTTCGCCTCAAGAAGAGGGTGAGGCTGGTGTTGGAGGATGACCACGTGGAGATCTGGCCCGGAGGCGATTTGTGAGCGTGGTCGCAATGTCCGACGTCGAGAAGCGGTTTGGTGCCGGAGAAAACTCGATTCTGGCGCTCGACGGGGTCAATCTGGTTGTCGAACCAGGCGAGTTCTGTGTGGTCACCGGCCGGTCAGGCTCCGGCAAGACCACTCTCCTCAATATCGTCGGCGGACTCGAGGCGCCGGATTCTGGTGATATCGAGGTGGCTGGGTGCCGGCTGTGGGAAGGTGATGACGAGGTCAGAGCCGAGTTGCGCCGGACGAAGGTCGCTTTCATCTTTCAGGCGTTTGGCCTTCTGCCGCAGCTTTCCGCTTTCGAAAACGTCGAAGTACCGCTGCGGTTGCAGAAAATGGGCACGTCGGACCGTCGGGAGCGGGTCACCCCATTGCTGGAACGAGTGGGTCTGGGGCCTCGGGCCAAACACCGGCCAGGAGAGCTGTCCGGTGGCGAACAGCAGCGGGTCGCCATCGCCCGTGCCTTGGCCGCCCAACCCCAGTTGATCATCGCCGACGAGCCAACCGGCCAGCTCGACTCGACGACGGCAGAGCAGATTCTCCGGCTGATGCGGGAGGTGTCGTGGGATCTCGGCACCGCGCTGCTGGTGGCAACCCACGACCCGGCCATAACCGCCAGCGCCGACCACGTCTGGAAGATGAACGACGGACGATTGTCTCGAAGCTGAGTCATTGCGGCCGCTAGCGTCGCACCCATGTCCGAAGTCCGACTGACCAGTTACAGCCACGGCGCCGGTTGAGCATGCAAGCTCGGCTCAGCCGAGCTGGCGCAGGTGCTGCGACCGTTGCGAACCCATCCGGCTGCCGACCATCCCGACCTGTTGGTGGGCACCGCCACCTCCGACGATGCCGGGGTCTATCGGATCGCGCCCGACCGGGCTCTTGTCCAGACTGTCGACTTCTTCACCCCGGTGGTGGATGACGCCTACGACTGGGGCCGGATCGCCGCGGCCAACGCCCTCAGCGACATCTACGCCATGGGGGCCCGACCGCTGACGGCTCTCCAAATGATCGGTTGGCCCCGAGGCAAACTCGACTTCGACCTGGCCGGTGAGGTGATTCGAGGTGGGGCCGACATCATGGCATCTGCCGGCTGCACCATCGTCGGGGGGCACTCGATCGACGACGCCGAACCCAAATACGGCTTTGCCGTCACGGGAGAGGTTTCACCCGACCTGGTGGTGCGCAACCGGGGCGGTCGGGCCGGAGACCGGCTCGTGCTGACAAAACCGCTCGGCACCGGGATCATCGCCACGGCCATCAAACGGGGAACCTGTCCGCGGCCGGTGGCGGCCGAGGCAGTGCGGTGGATGACCACCCTCAACCAGGCGGCGTCGGAGGTGATGGTGGCGGTGGGAGTGTCGGCGGCCACCGACGTCACCGGATATGGGTTGACCGGCCACCTGCTCGAGATGCTCGACGAGGGCCAGGGGGCCACTTTGACGATG
>JBGTHP010000040.1:0-4574 GCA_041746105.1 Acidimicrobiia bacterium | reverse complement strand
AACGAGTAGTCGTGGAATCGGGCGGCGACGGCCAGAGCCCGCTGCCAGTCCTCGGAGGTGACGAGCTCCTGGAGCGAGGCCTGCAGCTGTTCGTGGAGACGGTCCACGGCGTCGCTGCGATTGGTGGTCGGTTCGGCGGATGCCACCCCTCGATAGTGCGGTGAGACCCTGTCAGCGGAGTGTCAGCAGCCCTGTCAGAGACCCTCCAACTCAGTTCAGCCGAGCTTTCCGGATGTGAGTCATCGATTCGGACTCCGCCGTACACCAGCGTTTTCAGGCCTCCGAGCAGAAATCCCTGGAGATGGCGTGCCGGTCGAGAATCGACTGAACATGCGGCCGGCGGTAGGGCAGCACCTTCTCAGCACCTCTGAGACTCCATTCCCAAGCCGCTCGAATGGTCACGGGATGACAGGGTCCTCCTCCACGATCGCCCACATGAGCCGAGTCGAACGAGGGAACCCGATGACAACCGAGCATTGCGACCACAGCAACGCGACACCGACCGCGGCCAGCCCTTTCACCCGTCTCGCATCCAACCCCCCTCGGCACCACACGCACCTGCAACAAGTTGCCCGGGGTGTTCCGGCTGGCCGCTCTGGAGTGTCCGAATGCTGAGTCTCGCGAAGGCCCGCAAGGACTACTACCTACGCAAGACGAGCGAGATCTCGCCCCGTGAGGACTACTACCTGCGAGATGGAAACGCCACCGGTCGCTGGCACGGCACCGGCGCCGCCGAACAAGGTCTGACTGGCACCGTCTCGTCCGAAGGTCTGGCCCGACTGTTCGATGGTCAGCACCCCGCGACGGGGAAGCAGCTAGGACGGCAGCTTCGCAAAGATGGGGTCGCCGCGTGGGATCTGACTTTCTCCGCCGACAAGTCGGTGTCACTGCTGTGGGCCTTCGGGGACGATGAGGTCCGCCGCCACGTCGTCGAGGCGTTCGAGGAAGCCACCGCCGAGGCCGTCGCCTACCTGGAGTCGGTGGCTTCCAGCACCCGGGGAGCATCACGGGTACCCATCACCGACCGCGACGGCAACCCAATCCTCGCCGAGGATGGGACGACCCGTTTTCGAGTGGAGACCTGGCCGATCCGCACCACGGGTTACCTGGCCGCCTGGTTCACCGAATTCACCAGCCGCAGCGACGACCCCCAGCTCCACACCCATGTCGTCGTAGGCAACCGGGTCCAGGGCGTTGACGGCGTATGGCGAGCCATCGACGGACGGCTCTTGTACCGGCACCAGCTCGACGCTGGATACCTCCACGAAACGGAACTCAGGGCCCGACTGACTGAGCGTCTTGGTGTTCGCTGGCAGCCTGTCCGCAACGGGATGGCCGACATCGAAGACTTCACCCGAGATCAAATCACCGCCTTCTCCCAGCGGCGGCAGGAGATCGAGGCATGGCGGGACTCGCACGGCTTTGCCGACACCCCCGCTGCCAACGAAACCGCCACCCTGGCAACCCGCACACCCAAGCAAGAACACCCGGTCGACGCTCTAATCTCGGGCTGGCTGGATCGGGGCGCCGAGGTCGGGCTGACCCCAGCTTCGGTGGTTGCGCTTCTTGATAAGGGGCGTGAGGTCGAAGTGCCCGAACCCGAATCCCTATTTGATCGTATGGCATCGGCCGAGGGGCTCACCGCTCAGGCATCGACCTTCGGGCGAGCGGACGTGATCGCGGCAACCGCCGGGGCCTTGCCTGAAGGCGGACGCCGAGCCCAGGTCGAGGGCCTCGCTGACACCTTCCTGCGCCGATCTGACGTGGTTCCAATTCTCCCAAGTCATCCCACGACAAACCTCCCGAGTGATCTACCGATCGACCTTGAGCCCGCCGAACTCGACCGACTCCTCGAACTCGTCAACACGGCCAACGCTCCCATCATGCGGCGAAGGGACGGGGACACATTTCCCGGGCTCATCAACGAACGCCGCTACACCACCACCGAACTTCTCACCATCGAACAGCGGATCATCGACCGAGCCCAGAACGGAATCGCACGCGAACGATGGACCGCCCCTGAGGCGCGAGTCGAAGCCGTTCTCGCGACTCAACAGAACCTCACCGATGGGCAGCAGGCGATGATCCGCCAGTTCGCCAATTCCGGAAACGCTATTGACATCGGTGTTGGAGCAGCCGGTACCGGCAAGACGACCGTCATGGCCATCATCGAGGAACTCGCCAGCGAAACAGGAACCCCCGTCATGGGAACGGCGCTGGCCGCTCGGGCCGCCGCCGGATTCGAAACCGCCACCGGCATCTCCTCCGCGACCATCACCCGATTCCTGTGGGAAACCAGGGCCGCAGGTGGTCTCCAAACCGGTGCCATCGTCGTCGTTGACGAGGCAGGCATGGTCGGCAGCCGCCAGCTCGCCGAGGTCTCCGACCTTGTCGAATCTGCATCCGGCAAGCTCATCCTGATCGGCGACCACCGCCAGCTTGCCGAGATCGACGCCGGCGGCCTATTCGCAGCGCTCATCAACCGCCTCCCGGCCGTCGAGCTAACCGAGAACGTCCGACAGGACCAGGAATGGGAACGCACCGCACTGGCCGAACTCCGCCACGGCTCGATTTCCCGGGCGTTAGCCATGTACGATCGGCGCGGACTGATCAACGTCGCCGCCACCACCGATGACACCATCACCCATGCCGTCGACAACTGGTATCGAGACGTCCAAGACACCGGTGACCCTGCCCAGGTGCTGCTTATCGGGCACCGCAACACCACCGTCGACCAGGTCAACCGACAGGCCCGCAACCGCATCGCTGAATCCGGATTGCTCCACGGACCGACGATGAACGCTGGCGATCGCCTGTTCCAGGCCGGAGACAGAGCCGTGTGTCTCAAGAATTGCTCTCGGCTGGGTGTGCTCAATGGCGACCTCGCAACCGTCACGGCCGTGGACGCGGAACGGCGCACAATCACGCTCAGACTCGACCGCACCAACACCGTAATGACCGTCCCACATTGGTACCTCGACGAAGGCAACCTCGATTGGGGCTATGCCCTCACCGGCCACAAGGCTCAAGGCGCGACCGCTCGGCGCGCCCACACCGTCGCCGGCGACGGTGTTGACCGGGAATGGCTCTACGTCACTATGAGTCGAGGCCGGGAGGCGAACACGATCTACCTCACTCATCCGGACGTCAACGAGAGCGAATGCACGCACCTAACTCACCAACACCCCGACCGGTTGCCTGCCCTCATTACTGCCCTTGGTCGCACGGCAGCGGAGCCGGCGGCTTCTGACTCCGGGCGAGGCCCGCGCACGATCACCGATGCAGAGCTGCAGGCCCGTTTGGTGGACCTCGAGAGCCAGCTCGAATTGAGAGGAGCCACGAGGCTCGTCGATGGTGGGGACGACCTTCTTGCCAGCTACATCGCCCTCCACCAGGAGACCCGCGCCCGACATCGAGACCGGTTCGACGCCTTGGCATACGAGCCACCTGGATGGATCGTGGATGCCATAGGTGAGCGGCCCTCCGAACCCGATCGACGCGCAGCATGGGATCGGATCGTCAATCGAGCGGTTTACGTGCGAACCGATCTTGAAGTCCCCGACGATGCCCGCAATCTCCTGGGTCCTGAGCCTCGCAGTCGGGACGTCGCCCGTCGAGCAACATGGATGGTCGCCCGCCGGAGCATCGAAGAAGATCTCCGAGAACTGAACGGTTCAGACGGTCGAGACCTTGACGCAATCGCTCGCTGATCTGATTCGAAAGCGCTTAGTCGCCCGAAGTGATCCGCCTACGGAAACTCGTCAGCCGCCGACGGGGGGATGTGGTCGGCCTGCCCTCGAGATTCAAGGGGGGGTCGAGGATGTCGAGCACCCCTGCCTCGATGCGCCCTAGCGAATCGCGGTCGCGATATGCGACGATCGCTACTTTGAGGTGCTTCTTGATCCAGTCGGAGACGAACCTGTTGTCCTCTGGTGTGAGCCGACCGGGCTTGAGCACTGCCAGACGTAGCGGATCCAGGAGCAATGCCGAGATTGTCAGTCGAAAAGTTGATGATGATGCGTTCCCATTGATGTGGTTGCCGCGGATTCGGCTGGCCAAGGTTGCGCTTGATGTCGTTCCCGATGGCCAGCGTGTGGCTCCGGCTTGACCCGCGTAGATGAGTGGCGGGATAGTGGTCCCGAGTTGAGTGCCGATCACCGACCGGGCTTCCTCATCCCCCCACCACGAGTAGAGACCTGGGTGCGAGGCGAGCTCACGATCGGACGGGAAGCCGGAGGGAGACTCCGTTCGGCGCGTGTCAGTGAGGACCTCGGTCAGGTGCTCGGCTATTCGTGCATCAGGTGTTGTCACTGGTGTGTGATCTCCATCTGCAGGCCATCCGAACTTGTCCAGCTCTCGGGCAGCCTTCCATTTTCGGCAATGGCTGTGATCCATTCGCCCTGGGCGCGCGGCGCTTTCACCATCGCACCCGGTGCTGACTGCGGACTGGCGAGAATCACATCCTCGACGCGCTGTGGCCATCGGGTTCGTCGGAACACTGTCGAGTAGCCAGTGGTGGCCGACAGTACCCCAATGACCTGTGTCACCTCGTTCGCTTCGGCGAAGCCGGCAAG
>JBGTHP010000039.1:0-122030 GCA_041746105.1 Acidimicrobiia bacterium | reverse complement strand
CGCGCCCGCCCCCGATCCGAGTGTGGCAGCCACCCCGGGATCTCCCATGGGCGATGAGGTTGTCTTGATGAAGGGGATTACCGCGACGATCGCCCGGCGAATGGACGAGTCTCTGGCAGTTCCAACCGCGACTTCGGTCAGGAACATCCCGTCCAAACTCCTCGAGGTCAACCGTCTGATCATCAACAATCAGTTGAAGCGGCTGACCGACGGCGGCAAGGTCTCGTTCACCCACTTGATCGGCTGGGCCGTCGCCCGAGCTTTCCGTGAGATGCCAACACTGAATGTCAGCTACACCGAGATCGACGGCAAGCCGCACACGGTGACGCACAAATCGGTAAACCTCGGGCTTGCGATTGATATGTCGCGGCCCGATGGAACCAGGGTGCTGCTGGTGCCGAACATCAGGGGAGTCGAGGCGCTTGATTTCAAGACTTTCTGGCTCACCTACGAAGACCTGATCCACCGGGCGCGCAACAACCGGCTCGGGGCCGACGATTTCGCATTCACCACCGTCAGCCTCACCAACCCCGGCACCATTGGAACGGTCCAATCGGTGCCGAGGCTCATGCCCGATCAGGGTTTGATCGTAGGAGTCGGTGCCATCGGATACCCGCCTGAATTCGAGGCCGCCGATCCGAGCTATCTGGCGCGGCAAGGCATCGGGCGAGTGATCACGATCACCTCCACATACGACCATCGTGTGATCCAGGGCGCACAATCCGGAGAACTGCTTCGGCGGATCCACGGCTTTCTGCTGGGCGAGGACGGGTTCTATGACGAGATCTTCGACGCTCTCGGCGTGCCTTACACGCCGGCCCGGTGGGCTGTCGATGACAACCCGCCGATCGGCTCCCCACATTGGGCCGAAAAGCAGGCCAACGTCTTCCGGCTGATCAACGCGTATCGGGTGCGCGGGCATTTGATCGCCGATCTCGACCCGCTGCGTCAAGCGAAGCCGAAGTTGTACCCAGAACTCGATCCCTTGTATTACGGACTGACCATCTGGGATCTCGACCGCGAGTTCGCAACCGGCGGCCTCGGTGACGAGGCCGTGGTCCAGTTGGGCAAGATCCTGAGCGTTCTTCGAAACGCGTACTGCCGCACAACCGGCATCGAGTACATGCACATGCAGGAGACAGAACAAAAGAAGTGGGTGCAAGAGCACATGGAGGTTCCTCCGCAAGAGCCGACGCGGGAGGAGCGAATCCGCTACCTGCGCAAGCTCAATCAGGCGGAGGCGTTCGAGAAATTCCTACATACGAAATATGTCGGTCACAAGCGGTTCGGCTTGGAAGGGGCCGAGAGTCTCATTCCCCTTCTGGACTCTCTCCTGGGTGCGGCCAGGGCGGATGGCATCGATGAAGCGGTCCTCGGGATGGCGCACCGCGGCAGGCTCAACGTTCTGACCAACATCATCGGAAAGGGATACGAGCGCATCTTCCGCGAATTCGAGGGTGATCTCGATCCAGAGTCGACCGGTGGCAGCGGTGATGTGAAGTATCACCTCGGTGCACATGGCAAGTATGAATCTGACGCGGGTCCGATCGCTATCCAACTAGTTGCCAATCCCAGCCACCTGGAAGCCGTTGACCCCGTTCTCGAAGGCGTGGTGAGAGCCAAACAAGAACGCCGTGGCAAGCAGGGGCACGCAGAGGTTCTTCCTGTTCTGATCCACGGCGACGCCGCCTTCGCCGGACAGGGTGTGGTGGTCGAGACGTTCCACCTTTCCCAGCTCAGGGGTTATCGGACAGGTGGAACCGTCCACATCGTCGTCAACAACCAGGTCGGGTTCACCACATCGACACTGGATGCTCGATCCAGCTTTTATGCGACCGATGTCGCCAAGACGGTGACTGCACCCATCATTCATGTGAACGGAGACGACCCTGAAGCCGTCGCTCGGGCGGCCAGGCTCGCATTCGCCTTCCGTCAGGCTTTCAACAAGGACGTCGTCATCGACATGATCTGTTACCGCCGGAGAGGGCACAACGAAGGCGACGAACCCAGCTACACCCAGCCGCTGATGTACCGGATCATCGACAATCGTCGATCTGCCAGAAAGTTGTATCTGGAGAAGCTGGTGAATACGGGTGTCATCTCAATGGAAGACGGTGAGGCGCTCCTCGAGGAGTTTCGCCAGTTGATGGAGGTTGCTTTCCAGGAAACCAGGGAGTCTCGGTCTCCTTCCGGAAAGGTCGACATGACGCCGGCTGTTTTCGAGGAGCCGGTGACGGCAGTAGCCAGGGAAGAGTTGGCGGCCGTCCTCACCTACCTGACTTCGCCACCACCCGAGTTCACGCCGCACCCGAAGTTGACCAAGTTGTTGGATGACCGTGCTCGGACCTTCGACGACGGTGTCGTCGATTGGGGGACGGCCGAGGCATTGGCTTTCGGAAGCCTCGCGCGTGAGGGCGTTCCGGTTCGTCTGGCCGGCGAAGACTCGCGCCGCGGCACGTTCAGCCATCGCCATGCAGAACTCACCGATTACGAGACGGCGGCGGAATGGATCCCGCTGCACAACCTCACCGAGGGCACAACCAGGGTGCGCATCGTCGATTCGCTCCTCTCAGAGTTTGCAGCGGTGGGGTTCGAATACGGCTACTCGGTCGAATGGCCCGAGGCGCTCGTTCTGTGGGAGGCGCAGTTTGGCGATTTCGCCAACGGCGCTCAGGTGATCATCGATCAGTTCATCGCGCCGGGTGAGGCGAAATGGAATCAGCTGACCGGGCTGACGCTGCTCCTTCCGCACGGTTACGAGGGACAAGGCCCTGAGCACTCGTCCGCTCGAATCGAGCGTTTCCTCGAATTGTGCGCCGATGAAAACATGCGGGTTGTTGTGCCGGCCACCTCTGGTCAGTACTTCCATTTGCTCCGCCGCCAGGCATTGATCCAGCCTCGCAAGCCGCTGATCGTATTCACTCCCAAGTCCCTGCTTCGCACCAAGGAGGCTTTCAGCCCTGTGTCTGATCTCTGGGATGGCGAGTTCGAGCCGCTCGTGGACGATCCGACGGTAAACGGCGGAGCGGACAGAGTGGTCTTGTGCGCAGGCAAAGTCTTCCACGACCTGGCCAAAGCCAAGGCCGAGCACCGCCTCGGGAACGTGGCACTCGCACGGATGCCGCAGCTGTACCCGATTCCCGTTGCCCAACTTGAAGATCTCGCAGGCCGTCATCCCGGCGCTCGGCTGGTCTGGTCGCAGGAAGAGCCGGAGAACTATGGGGCGTATCGGTTCCTCTGGCATGAGCTTCGCCGCATTTTCGGGGTTGAGCCGATCTACGCAGGCAGGCCGGCATCGGCTTCCCCCGCCGTCGGCTCGGCCCGGATCCACGCGATTCAACAGAAGGAGTTGGTGGATCGCGCGCTCGGGCTCTGAGCCGATCCAACTGACTAGTGCCTTCGATTGAGAAATCAATGATTGGCTGATTTGCTGGCTCCACCAGACGGATCCTGCGATATTTATCCGATTAGGGCAGGGCGTGAAACGGGGAGGAATGATCGAGTGAAGCAGCCGATTCTCAGATGGAGGCGCTCGGTGACCGCCGGGCTCCTGGTGAGTTCTCTTGTTGTGTGGGGAGGGCTTGGTGCGGCCGCCGCGACCGTGCCCACATACGTGGCCGGCAATCCCAAGTGCCAGGACCTCGGTTTCGCCAATGGATTCAAGATCGAGATGAAGACCGGTTTCACATCGTTTGATGGCACTTACTCATTCGACTACGGAGGCGTGACGCGCCGGGTGAGGATCACCAATTCGACGACAAAGACCTTCGACTGGCAGGCAAACGTCGGCATGGACGCGGTAATCGTCAAAGGTGGCCCTGGGGCGAACGTTTTCTCTTACAACCCTGAGGCTTGGTCTGGGATCGGGCTCTACAGCCCAAACAACAGTGGTGGCAATCAGGCCCAAATCAGCCATGTGGACTTCTGTTTCGACGTCGACTTGGTGTGCAAACTCGGTCATACGCGGATCAAGATCGACCCCGTCACCCGACCGGCGGGCTGAGGCTCGATGGCAGAGACTCATTTGAGTCGGAACTTGGAATCGAATCGGAGGAGATATGGGCGAAATATTGATCAATCCGTTTGCGCGGATCGGGCGGACAGGAGCACTGCTCCTTTTGGTGATGGGTCTCGTGTTTTCGGGAAGCCTCGGGGCGGCAGCAGCCCCCACCCCGGAATACGTAGAGGGCAACCCAACCTGTCAGGACCTCGGATACGAGCAGGGGTTCAAAATCGAACTGGCAGACGGGACAACGAACTTCGACGGTAGCTACTACTTCCTCTACGGAGCTCGAACCATGAGGCTGGACATCACCAACTCGTCGAGTTATTCGTTTGATTGGATCAGCCGGATGGTGGGCATGGACGCTGTGATCGTCAAGGCCGGTCCCGGGGCATTTGTTTATGCCTACAACCCTGAAGCCTGGTACGACACCGGTCTCTACAGCCCGAACAATCTTGGAGGAGGCCAGGCAGCCATCAGCCATATCGACTTCTGTTTCGATGTGGAGCTGGTCTGTCGCCTCGGCCATCCGGTGGTCAAGCCGAGCTGACCCAACACACTCGCGTGGCGAGGCCGCACGAGCTGAAACGACACACCCGCGTGGCGAGGCCGCGCGGGTGCGTTGTTTGAGGTGAGACGGTAGGTTATGGCTCCACGAGGAAAGTGGTCGGAGCGCTAGCCTGACCGCTCGATGGAACTCCTTCTTGCTGCGCTGGTCATCTTTTCAATGCGCCTGCTCGATGTGTCGGCAGGCACCCTTCGCATCGTCATGTTGGTCAGGGGAAAACGGCGCTGGGCCGGGATCCTGGGCTTCTTCGAGTCCCTCATCTGGGTTCTGGCGGCGCGCCAGGTTCTCGGTGATCTCGACGAGCCGATCAAGATGGTGGCCTACGCAGGGGGTTTTGCCGCCGGAACCATGCTCGGGTCGACGATCGAGAGATGGCTGGCGATGGGGAGCGTTCTCGTCAGAGTCATCTCGCCCGTTTCCTCCCCACCCGTTTTTCCGGTGCTCCGGCAGCTGGGGCTGGGTGTGACGGTTGTCAATGGCGAAGGCAGGGACGGTGAGGTCAGAGTCTTGTTCACTGTTATTCCCAGACGGCGTGTCTCGGAGGTGCTCGATGTGATCGCTCACACCAACGATGAGGCTTTCGTGACGGTCGAGGAGGCGCGGCTGCCCAACCTGGAGGCCCGTCGTTCGGCAGCCGCGATCCGCAAATAGGGCGCGGATCAGACCGCCGGTGGAAGATAGTGCGCCTCGGTGGCAAAACCGTTGTCAACGGCGACAACCCAAACCGAGGCCTTTTTGCAATCAAGTATCCCGTTGTCGCTTTTGAGGACTGTTCCTTGGCGCTGCAACAATTCGAGGATGGAAGGGATCACATCCCCGTGAGAGCACATCACCACGTTTTTGCCTGCGGTGGAAGCGATCAACTCGGCGGCCGTACTCCCGGTGCCCTCTGCGAGTTGTCCCGCCAGTTCGACGGTGAGACCGACCGCGTGGGCGAGGGGTTCGACTGTTTGTTCGCACCTCACGAAAGGGCTCGACAAGATTTGATCGACGCCGAACTCGGCCAGGAGCTCAGCCAGGGCGGCCGATTGTCGATGGCCCCTTTTGGAGAGGGGCCGGGAGTGATCAGACTCTGTCCAGGTCGCACGGTCCCCGGCGTTTGCGTGTCTGACCAGAAATATCAATCCGGTCCTGGCAAGAGCCTTGAGTGAGGCGCTAGAGACGAGATCGCGATCGAATTCGTATGTGAGCCTTCGAATCGCCCTCTTTGGCGTCAGCCACGCGATCTCATCGACCTCTTCATTCGGCGCGAACGGCGATTCCTCGATTCTGCGCATTGCGAAGTACTGCACGATTTTGGGGTTTCCGCCGAATGTCTCATATTCGACCGCGCCGAGCTGTTTCACGATCCGGGCCGACACCCCCGTCTCTTCCATGACCTCGCGTCGCGCCGCCTGTTGTGGCGTCTCGCCAGGGTCATCCTTGCCTTTTGGCAGAGACCAGTCGTCATAACGAGGACGATGCACCACGAGAAGTTCGAGTTTTTCCCCGAGCTGCCTGAACACCAGCCCGCCCGATGCCCGAATCGGGGCGCTCACGACCCGAGAAGTCTCCGTGAAGAGAACACGCCGCTCATGGCCGGTTCCTTCTCGGCGGAAGTCAGGTCGATCGACACCGTGAAACAGGCCGTACAAAC
Source organism: Acidimicrobiia bacterium (assembly GCA_041746105.1). Taxonomy (GTDB): domain Bacteria; phylum Actinomycetota; class Acidimicrobiia; order Spongiisociales; family ZC4RG35; genus JBFHRE01. The sequence continues at coordinate 115,823 of JBGTHP010000039.1, read as the reverse complement.
GCGCCGGAGGATCCCGGCTCCGATCGGTTGAGGGGAACCGTATCTATGCCGTCCGACCTGGCATTGGGACCTGGCATGGCGGCGGCTGCGGCGTCCGCTGCGCTCACTCATGGTGGTCAGACTATCGGACAAGGTCGTTGGTTCGAAGTATCTCGAGCGCCACGACGTTGAGCACTGTTTTGGACCTAGTAGCAACCCTCATCGCAGCCGATCCAGGACGGCGTGGTGAACGATCTCCCGTTCGTCCGAGAACAAGGCGTTGTGAAACGACCTGTCGAGGTAGACGACGGTGGCGTTGTGTCCCAGCCGGCGCGCGAGGATGCGGGCGCTGAGCGGGTGGACGGATTCATCGGCGCGGGATTGGATGATGAGTCCTGGCCGGCGGATTCGCCCTGACACGACCACTGCTTTTGTGACCAGTCGCAACAGGTCGGTGGCGTTGGACGTGTAGAACCCCGGGTAGGTCAACCAATACTGGGCGACATCGGCGTCAACCGGCAGGTCGTTGTCTTCGGGCCATGTCACCAGAGGGCGTAAACGGTGGACAAACGGAGCCAGATACAGCTTCGGATCGCGCACAAGGATCGGGGTGTTGATTGTTGTCACGGTGGCTGCGGCCGTCTTGGACGCCACGACGATCGCAAGCAGTCCTCCCATGGAGAGTCCGACCAGGTGCACTCGGCCGTGATCGGAAACGGCGTCGGCTGCATGGCGAGCCGAGCGGAGCCAATCTCGCCAACCGGTGGATTGCATGTGTTCCATCGTTGTGCCGTGTCCGGCCAAAAGGGGCGCACTGACGGTGTAGCCGTGCCCGTGGAGGAACTCGGCCAGCGGCCGAAAATGGGTGGGCGCGCCGGTGAACCCATGGATGAGCACCACTGCCTCATTCCGGTCGCCGTCCAGGCGAAAGGGAGCACAGCGCCGATCGAACAGATCTGGGATCACGGGACCGACGATACCCGGTGAGGGTCGCTGCACTCGCAGTCGTTCAGTTGGTTCAGCTGGACATCAGTTTTCTCAGCGCGCCCAACACCCTCCGGTCGTCGATCAATGCATGGGACTCGATCGCGAACTGAGGCCACGGAGTGTCGAAGCCGGTCACCCTGGCGATCGGGGCTCGCAGCGAATACATCGCCTTCTCAGCCACCGTTGCTGCGATCTCGGCGGCCACTCCCGCCGCTCCTGGCGGCTCCTGAACGCAGAGCAGCCGTCCGGTTCGGTTGACCGAATCGAGGACGGTCTCGCGATCCCAAGGGAAAAGCGTCCGAAGGTCGATCACCTCCACCGAGATGCCCTCATGGTCGGCCTGGTTGGCGGCGTCGAGCGAAACCGGCACCATGCCTCCGTAGGTGACGAGGGTGACATCGTTTCCTTCTCGTCTCACCCTGGCGCGGCCGATCGGCAGTCTGTACTCCGCTATCGGAACATCCTCTTTGGTCTTGCGATAGAGGACCTTGGGTTCGAGAAAGATCACAGGGTCGTTACCGGCGAGGGCTGCGGCCAAGAGTCCCTTGGCGTCGGTTGGCGTCGAGGGGCAGACGACGACCAGCCCTGGCGCGTGGACGAAGTATGCCTCTGGCGAGTCGCAATGATGTTCGTGGGCTCCGATCCCTGCTCCGTTTGGAAAACGGACCACGACAGGAACTTCGACGTTGCCGCGGGTTCGGTACCGGAACCGTCCAAGGTGGCTGACGATCTGGTCGAAACCCGGATATACAAAACCGTCGAACTGGATTTCGGCAACCGGTCTCATGCCGCCGATCGCCATTCCGATCGCGGTCCCGATGATGCCCGATTCGTTGAGAGGGGTATCCAGCACCCGGTCTGCGCCGTATTTTTGGTACAGGCCCTCGGTGATTCTGAAGACGCCGCCGCTGACCCCGACATCCTCGCCCAGAATCAGAGTCTCTGGTCGTGCGGCAAGACCCTGGTCGAGGGCGAGGTTTATCGCTTCCGCCATGTTCAGGCGCCGGGTTTCTCCATCGGGAAGTTGGTCGTGCCCGACGGTCCAGAGTTCGTCGGGATCGAACATGGTTGTTGGTTCACCCACGGCTTGCTGAAATGCCTGAAGCTGCTCCGAAATCGGAATCGGGATCTTGGCGTAGGCATGACGAATCGCCTCGTCCCGGCCAGGAAGCGGTCGCGCCTCGATGTCGCGAATCGTCGATTCGACATCCGATGCCACCTGTGACGCAGTGTCCCGACCGAGTTCGTCGTCCCACCAATCGAGGTGTTTGAGAAGCCCTCTCAAACGATCGATCGGGTCCTTTTCCCGCCATGCGGCGACCTCGGATTCTTCGCGGTAGCGAGTCTGATCGTCGGCTGTGGCGTGCGGGCCGTAGCGATAGGTAACCGCCTCGATTAGGGTCGGTCCGCCCCCGGCTCTGGCGCGGTCGACCGCCTCCTTTGTTGTCTCGTAGACGGCGAGAGGGTCCATTCCGTCGACCCTGACACCGGGAAAGCCGTAGGCGTCGGCTTTCTGAGCGATGGTCGCCGACGCAGTCTGCATCGCCACCGGGACCGAAATCGCGTAACCGTTGTTCGAACAGATGAACACGGTTGGCGTACCCCACACCCCGGCGAAGTTCAGTCCGGAGTGGAAGTCGACCTCCGACGTCGCACCGTCGCCGAAATAGACCGCCGTCACCTCGGAGTTGCCGCGGGATTTTTGGACGAACGAGTGCCCAACGGCGTGGGCGATCTGGCTTGCAATCGGAACCGTGACTATTCCCATCCGAAAGCGGTGCATATCCCAGCCGCTGTTCGGCAAACCCCGCCAGTAGGCCATGACCACATCGGCAGGTACGCCGCGTGCCAGCTGAACACCGTGTTCGCGATATGAGGGATAGACAAAATCAGTTTCACCGAGCGCCATGGCGGATCCGATCTGGACCGCTTCCTGACCTTCGAGCATTGGGAAAGTCCCGATCCGCCCCTGGCGCTGCAAACCGAGCATCCGCCTGTCGAACTCTCTGGCGAGCACCATGAGCCGGTACATCTCGTGCAGGAAACCCGGTTCATACGAAGGAAGGTCCGAAATCGGAGTGCCGTCGGGTGCAACCAGTTGTCGCAATTCGAGGGTGCCCATCTCGCCCGAGGCTAACGCCCGGTCGCCCGATATGTTCCCCACCCCGAAAGAATGCACCAGAAGCGCCGACGGGAAATCTGATGGAAGCCATTTCACGTGTGATGGGCCGGATCGAGTCGATCCAAACCGGAGCCGGACTCGGGGCCGGCTCGTTCGCGGCCGCGCTGGCTTCTGCGCAACGATCCGAGGCGCCCACCGCCGGTATCCAAACCGCGATGATGCCATCGAGCCCCTACGGGCTGAACGCCTTTTTCCCTACGGTCAGCAGGGAGACGGGAGTTGCCGGTACTGGCGAACTGCGCGACTACCTCTCGGTCAGCGGGGTGGACGGACGCAACGGCTATCTTCGAGAATCCGATCTCGCGGTCGTAAGTGGGGCCTGGGACGACCGACCTGCTCGTTTGTTGCCTCCTGCGGCAAAATCGTGGGAGAAGATGCGCTCAGCCGCGGCCGCCGATGGCGTAGATCTCAGAACCATCGACACCTACCGATCATGGGATGCACAGGCCGCCGGTCACGCCGCCTATCTGAGTGGAGACAAACCGGCCTACGTCGCGCCACCCGGACACAGTGAGCATGGATTTGGTTTGGCAGTGGATGTAACCAACGGAGCGCTCGTCGGCGCCGGCGACGCCGAGTGGGAATGGCTGCAGAGAAATGCCAGCCGGTTTGGTTGGCACCCGATCTCCGGCGAAACCTGGCATTGGGAGTTCCGCGGCGCCTGAGTCCGAAAGGTTCCCAGGGTTGTCGCAGCGCGATCCGGCTACCTTGTTGTGTTCCCGGCCGGAGGAACGTGATGGATCTGCTCGTCGTTGGAGCTTCATTTGCGGGTATGGCCTGTGCACGGAGCGCATCGGTCCTCGGTCTCGATGTTGCCGTGATCGACAAAAAGCCGGAACCGGGTGCGCAACCACACACCACAGGCATACTTGTCCAGGAAGCGGCAGCCGAGATCGACCTGCCCCGACGTGTCACGAGAAAAATCGACGGTGTGCGGCTTTATTCACCGTCTCTTCGCAGTGTTGATCTCGAATCGCCCGGTTACGCGTTCTACGCCACCGACATTCCAGAAATGATGCGATGGATGGCCGACCAGACGATGGCAACCGGTGCCGAACTCCGCTTTGGGACGAGGTTCGAAGGGTTCGGTCGAATCGATTCCCGATTCGTCGTCCGAGGGGTGCCGGAGCGCCCACGTTTCCTAGTCGGCGCCGGCGGCCCTCGGTCGCGGGTTGCATCCTTCGCCGGGCTCGGGAGGAACGAGGAGTTCATCTTTGGCGTCGAGGCCGAGATGGTGGGTGCGAGAGGCATCGACCCGGATCGACTGCACGTTTTCCTCGATCGGAACTTGGCTCCCGGCTATATCGGCTGGGTTGTGCCTGGTGTCAACGGTGCCCAGATCGGGCTCGCCTGCAATCGCAGCACCCGGCCGGACCTACCTGCGTTTCTGAGGCGGCTCGCAAGTGTGTTTGACCTCTCGAGCGGTTCGGTGGTTTCACATCGTGCCGGTCCGATCCCCGTTGGTGGAGTAGTTCGCCCCTGGGCCGCGCCTGGGGTGTTGCTCGTTGGTGACGCCGCGGGGCTGGTATCGCCGCTGACGGCCGGAGGAATCCACAATGCTCTTTCGTTCGGCCGATCTGCCGGGAGGGCAATCGCCGATCACATCCTCGATGGCGGTCCGGTCCCCGAACAGGTGATCCAGTCCCAGCTTCCAGGTTTTCGATGGAAAAGTCACCTCCGAACTCTGTGGGACCACGCACCATCCAATCGCGTGGTCGATTGGTTGGGGTTTTCGAGACCGGCGCTGGCAGCGGCCCGGCTCGTGTTCTTCCACCACCGGGGTCTCCTGTCGGCAGAAGGATGGCGGTCACTGGCCGAGCCGGCAGTGCGCCGAGCAGGCTGATCAGGTTACGACCTGTGTTCAGGTTGACCGGCCGCCAAGACGCGCGTAGCTTGCCAATGTGATTCGAATTCGCCCCGACATATCTCGAATCCGTCCCTATTTGCCTGGCAAACCGATCATCGAGGTCGCGGGGGACCATGGATTCGACCCGGACATGGTGGTCAAGCTGGCTTCCAATGAGAGCCCGCTGCCGCCCCTGGCAGCGGCTCAGCGGGCGATGATGGAGCGGATCGGTCATGTCAACCGTTATCCCGACAACGAGGCCAGGGTCCTGAGGCAGGCGATCGCAAAGAGGCTGGGCGTCGGGTTTGATTCGGTGTGGGTCGGCGCCGGTTCGAGTGAGGTGCTGCGGGTTCTTGCCACCGCCCTGGGCGGTCCGGGAACGTCGGCCGTGTACGGCTGGCCTTCTTTCGTCGTCTATCGCCTCGCCACGTCGATTGCCGGTTCTCGGTCGATCGAAGTCCCGTTAGACAAGAACCACCGCCACGATCTGCCTGCGATGCTCGATCGAATCGATGAGTCGACCACCGTTGTATACGTCTGCAACCCGAACAACCCGACCGGCACCGTCGTTTCGTCGGCGGCTCTGTCCGAGTTCATCTCGGCGGTTCCCCCGGACGTCGCCGTCCTCATTGACGAGGCCTATCACGAATACGCGACGGATACGAGCTACCACTCTGCGCTCGAGTTGGTCCCGAACCATCCGAATCTGATCGTCAGTAGGACTTTCTCCAAGATTTATGGACTGGCATCGTTGCGAGTTGGTTACGGCGTTGCCCACCCGGCGGTGCTCGCCGAACTCCGCAAGGCCCAGGCTCCTTTCTCGGTAACGGACCTAGGTCAGGTCGCGGCGGTCGCGTCGCTTTCGGAGTCGGCCGAAATCGACTCGCGTGGTCTCGCCAATCGGGCAGGCAGAGAGATGATCGAGGCCACCCTGTCCCGAATGGGAATCGAGTATGTTCCGTCGCAGGCGAACTTCGTCTATTTTCGGCTTGGCGCCGAGCCGGCGACGGTCACCGAGGCCTTCCTGAGGCACGCCGTAATCTTGCGGCCGTTCTCGGGTGGCTGGATCCGTGTCAGCGTTGGCACGGAAGTCGAGATTCAGGCTTTCATCGCAGCTCTCGAGATCGAATTGGCAAACTTCGGTTGAGATTTCTCGTCAGCGTGTCGACAACCTAGCCTGGTGGAGACCCGCATCGGTCGACCACACTTTTCAAACGAGTAGGACTCCTCATGAAAAACTTGATCCGGCTGTTCGTCGCGGCCGTGACAAAAGCGCCGGCACTCCTGGTCGCCGGGATGCTCGCCCTCACCGTCGGTTTCGGATACCTGTCGACGACCGCCGATCGGTCGACCGGCCAGGAGGGTTTTGCACCCGACAACCCCGAAATCGATGCCTCCAATGCCATCGGTGAGTTGTTCGGCGAGAACTCGACCGAAACTGTGATGCAGGTGATCGTGCGCTCCGAGGACGGTGACGTCCTCACGGCCAAGACGATGCAGACCGTTGGCGCCGCGCTGGCGGCGCTCCAGGAGAGCGCCGGCGCCGGGGCACTCAGTGTCCGGCCCGACCGTCCCCAGCCGTTCTTCTCGTTCCTGGCACCGGTCGATTTCACCGTTCAGGCTCAAGGAATTCCGATGGAGGCGCTCGACGACGCTGCAATCAAACAAATCTATGCAGATACCCTGGCCTCACCGGAAGGTGCCGCCCAGCTTGGATTTGCCTCCCAGTTGGTAGCCGACAAAGACCAGAACGGCGTTCCCGAAGCCGGTTTGATCCTGGTATTCGTCGAAGTCGGTGATGACATCGACGCCCAGATCGAGGCCGAGCAGGCGATCGCCGACGCGCTCTCTTCGGTTTCTGGCAATGGGATCGAGATCAGACCGTTTTCGTTCTCGCTCTTGTTTGGCGAAGACAGCGGTTTCGAGGCCGAGATCGGGCGCCTGTTCGGGCTCGCCTTCCTGATCATCATCGTCATCCTCATGTTTGTGTATTGGATCAACCCGCGCTCCGGCTGGGGAACTGCCGTGAGGCGGAGTTCTGCCGATATGGGAGTGACGATGCTGACGATTGTCATGGCGATCACCTGGATGAACGGGATCGCCGCCCTTCTTCAGGACATCAACGTGATCGGTTCACTGTCGGAAATCGCCCAGATCGTCCCCGTTCTTCTGATCGGTTTGGGTGTCGATTATGGAATTCACCTGACATCTCGTTACCGCGAGGAAATCGGCGGCGGCCTCGGGGTCCAGAGTGCGATCGAAAGAGCCATCAAGACCTCAGGGGTGGCGCTGGCTCTGGCAACTTTGACGACGGCAATCGGCTTCCTCACCAACATCACCAACCCGGTGCCGGCCTTGAAGGACTTTGGGATCCTGGCCGCGGTCGGGATCGTGGCCTCGTTCGTTCTGATGCTCACCTTTGTTCCTTCCTTGAGGCTGATATTGGACCGCAGGGCAGAAGCTGGTGGGAGGCTGCCGGCAGAATCGATGGGAGCGTCAAGTGGCGAGCGTCTGCTACCCAAGATCATGGAAAAGACCGCCGTCCTCGCCGAACGCCTCCCGGTTCCGACGCTGGTGGTGACTCTGGCGCTCGGAGTTCTGGGTTTCTACGGATTGACCCAGCTGGAGACCAAGTTCTCGTTTACAGACTTCTTGCCGGAGGACTCCGAGGTGGTGGCCACCTTCAACATCCTTCAGGAGGAATTCGGCGGAGGTTTCGGCGAAACGACTCAGGTGCTGGTGCAGGCTCCAGAGGGCGGGAACCTCGCTACTCCTGAAGTCTGGACCGGAATCGCCCAGTTCCAGACCGACGTCGCCGATGTCGACAGCGTCATCGTTTTCCCGACGCCACAAGGTGATGTGGCGTCTGTTTCGAGCCCGGTGGCGGTGATTCAGCAGTTCTTGGCGCCGCCGGCGCCAGGTCAACCCGCTCTTGACCCATCCATCATTGACCAGATGCTGGCACTCGGACTCCAGCCGGATGGAAGCGTGGCCCCTGACGCCGATGTGGCCGGTCTCTGGACATTGGCCGCGTCGATTTCCCCCGACCAGATGGGGCGGGTGGTCAGCGAAGGACCGGGTGGTGAGGTTCAAGCCGTATTGCTCGAGATCGGCACCCAGGCGGGAGAACAAGGGGCGGCCGCGCTCCGTGACGACCTGAAGGTCGAGTTGGCGTCCTTTGATTCGATCGAGGGAGCCACGGCGATCGCGACCAGTCAGTCGATCATCACCGCCGTTGTCATCCAGGCATTGTCCGATTCACAGGTCAACTCACTGTTGTGGACTGTCATCGCGGCGACGATCGTGCTCATGATCAACTTCTGGTTCGAGAATCGCCGGCCCTTCTTGGGTGTGCTCACGATGATCCCGGTGGTTTTGGTCGTTTTGTGGACGTTTGGTTTGATGTTCGTGAGCGGCATTCCCTTTGGACCGGTGACGGCGACGCTTTCTGCTCTGGCGGTCGGAATCGGCGTGCCCTACACCATCCACCTGGCTCGGCGCTTCGAGGAAGATCGACAGCGGTATGACTCGGTGGATGAGGCCATCCGCTCAACCACTCGTCATACCGGCGGAGCGCTGGCAGGGTCGGCGTTCACCACTGCTGCCGGTTTTGGCATCCTCACGACATCCACCCTCAAACCTTTCCAACAGATGGGTCAGGTCACTGCATACGCCATCGGCCTCTCTCTGATCGGCGCGATCCTCGTACTTCCGTCTCTTCTCGTGCTGTGGGAGCGTTGGCATCAAAAGAGGGATCAGGTCCCAGCCTGAGGTCCGACCAACACTCGTCGGCGAGGCTGGTTAGCGTCTCGCCATAGGAACAAGAGGAGAACCAAATGCCGACACTCGAACCATTTTGTGAGATCGAAGCCACCCTGGGAATGAAGATGGTGGGTAAGGCTCCCGGCGGCACTCGAATCGATTTTCCGTTTGAAGGAGTTGCAACCGGTCCACATTGGGAAGGGGAGCGCCCGGTCAAGGGTGTCGACTACACCACCGTGCGTGGCGATGGTGTGATGGTCCTCGACATCCGCGCCATCATCGGAGAGAAGAGGGAACAGGTGGCCTATCGCGGCAGCGGAGTGAGCCTCCCTGTCTCCGATACCGAGGCGCGTCCACGGGAACTGATCACTTTTGAAACCGGCAACGACGATCTTGCGTGGCTCAACAAAGAAATCGGCGTCGCCCTCGGTCGTGGTGACTCCGGCCGTCTCGCGCTCAGCGTCTACATAGTGCGCAACTGATGGACCTGGCGGGGTTGATCGCCGGGAGCGGGTTCGCCTCCGGAATCAATCTTTATGCAGTCGCTCTTCTCCTCGGTTTTGCAGGGAGGTTGGGCTGGGAGGACATACCGGAACAACTGACCAGAACCGACGTGATGGTGACGGTGGGGATTCTGTTTCTGGTCGAATTTTTGGTCGACAAAGTCCCCTATCTGGACAGCCTCTGGGATGCGATCCATACCGTCGTGCGGCCCCTCGGGGCCGCCGCCCTTGGCTACTTCCTTGCGGGCGAGGCCGGCAGTGTGGGACAGGGGCTTGGGACGATTGTTGCCGGCGCGCTGGCGCTCACGAGTCACGGAGCCAAGGCGACCACCAGGGCCGCAGTCAACACCAGCCCGGAACCCTTTTCCAATTCGGTCCTGTCGGTGATGGAGGATGGATTGGCGTTGGGCGTGGTTCTAGTGGCCATCGCTCTGCCCGCGGTCGCGATTGTTCTGGTGGCAGTGCTGACGGTCGGCGCCGGGTGGCTGACGATTCGACTTTTCGGTGCGGCACGGCGGCTCTGGCGAAACCGGCGACGCCCTAGAGAATGATCTCCACTTCTCAGACGGACTTTCCGATAACCTCTATGCCCTACGTCGGACGAAGGAGACCGGATTGCATTTTCGAGGCCGCCTCTCAGTTCCTGAGCAATCGGGCCCTGGCCTTCGCGTCGATCTCGAACTCGACGAACGGCACCTGCTCGTAACGTCCGAGGGAGAGGACCTCGGACGGTATCCGATAAGCCAGACCAAAGCAGAACGTATCACCGGCAACCGTTTCCGCCTGACCATTGGCAATGAAACACTCGACTTCGCTGCAGAAGACGCCATCGGGTTTTCGTATGAGGCGATGCCGGCGCTTTCGGGGCGCTCGCCCTTGCGCCCGCGCTTGTTTGGAAACAGGCGATCGGCGGGGGCGGTTCCGGCCGAGCGGGCGCAGTCGACTCTACGGCCACAGATACAGCCGAGAAAGGACGTGCCGATCGGCAAGGCCGAGCCCGAACCGGAGCCGGTGGTGGGTGCTGCTTCGATCCTGACAGAACGATTCGAACCGGCTGAGTTGCCGGCCATCGAAGAGGCCCCGATCATCGAGTTGTCGCGGCCGGTCGAGGACGTGCCGATCGAAGAAGTTTCCGGAGATACAACCCTGGACGAGCCGGTGGTCGAACCCGCGACCGAGATGGGTGACGACGCCGAAGTGGTTTCTGTCGATGCCGACCCAACCGTTCCCAGCTCGGTCGAGGTGGTCGACGAGGTCGACGAGATCGACTTGTCGGTGACAGAGATCGATCCGTCGGCGGACGAGGTAGCCGACGAGGTGACAGAGGCCGCGGCGCCTGACTCGTCCTTGGAGGCGTCGATCCTCCACGAAACCTTCGGGATAACCCTCGACGAGGCGATGGCAACCCCCGCCGCGTCAGGCGCTGGAGACGCCACGACGTACGTCGAATGCCCCGGTATTCGTAGCGACGGCGGGACCTGTGGTTCGCTGGCCATCGGTGCGGCTGGGTTCTGTTTCGCCCATGATCCAGCGCTCGCAGGCGAGCGGAAGTTGATGACAGAACGCGTGAATCAAACGGTGAGACGGGCACGAGCCACCGATCCGGATCTCGAGGCGCTCGTCGGCCGGCTCGAGTTGGCGGTTGGCCAGGTCCAAGATGGTTCCCTCGACCCCCAGCAGGCGTTGGCGATGGCGTCGTTGGTCCAGGCCATGTGTGACACCATTGGCGTGTCGCGCCGCAAAGACGCTTGACCCGAGGTGGAACCCACGGCGGGTTAGCCTCTGCACAACGTCGCGGACCGGAGTGAATGGCCAACAATTGTTCCTTTTGTGGCGAGCGCCCGCCTCCAGGTAGCGGTCTCGTCACCGGGCCCGGGGTGGCGATTTGCGGCAAATGCGCCAGCATCTCTGTCGACGTGTTGACCGAGGCCGCCCCCCGCCGGGATGGATTCGTGATCACCGATTGCAGGGTCGCTTCGCCTCACCCCCGCCGGCCGATGATCACCCATATGCCGGCGGCGAGCGTTGTCGTCAAAAGTGGCATCGTCAGCTGGGTCGGATCAACGTCTGAGATGCCGGCTCGTTACCGCGACCTCGAATCGATAGATGCGGGTGGTCGTCTTCTTACCCCAGGTTTCGTCGATTCCGGCACCTGGCTGTTGGGGTCGTCGCACCGCTCGCGACCCGACCCCGAGTCGTTGGTCGAGAGCGGACGCCGGGCGCTATCGCAGATGTTGACCGGCGGGGTGACGATGCTCGACCTTCGGGTGGGCGGTTCGAGCGATCCCGTGCTCGAGACAACGCTGCTGGCAGCGGCGAGGACGGTTGGTGACTCTGCGCTCACCCAGGTGGTGGTCACATGGGTAGTGGGACGCGACATGGCCCAGAACGCAGCGATGCCGCAGATGGCCATGGCGGCCGCCCGTCTTGCCTCGATGGCGTTGTTGACCTGCGGCTCGGATGATCTCGAGCGGAGTGTCAAGGAGGTTGCGCCGCTTCCTCCACGCCTACTGGCGCAGGCCGGAGAAACCCCGATAGAGGCCGACTTGGCCTCCATCGAGTTCGTCGGTAGGTTGGGGCAAGCGCATGATTCGGTGGTGGTCGTGCGATCCGACAATCTGCTGAAAAGAGAGATGGTCGGTTTGCGTGGGGGTGAACGTCGAGTGGGATTGGCCACAGGTTTTGACCCCCATGGTGTTGAGCTGGGTCGGATGCCACTGTTGATGATGATGGCCGTCGAGCTGGCAGGATGGTCCACCGACTTGACGTTGTGGGCTGCCACCAGGGGATCGTCGCTCGCCCTAGCCGATGACTCGAGGGGCCTTGTCAGGAAAGGCGCGACGGCCGACCTGCTGCTCCACGATGGCGAAACGGTCACTGAAGTCATCAGGAAGCCTTTGGTGGATCCGTGGAGCGTGATCGTCGGTGGCCAAATTTTGTCCTAAAGGCGCAGAAAACCGGGCGCAGTAGGTTAAGTTTGCCTATAGGTTCGGGAGGTCCGGGCCGGTCCCCAACTCCGGAGGAGTGGACATGAACAAGAGTGAAATGGCGGCCAAGCTAGCTGGTAAGGCCGACATCTCTCAGGCGAAGGCCGCCGAGATCATCGACATCATCTTTTCGACCAAATCTGGCGAAGGCATTATTGCCGTCGAACTGGACGCTGGCAGGGATGTGGCGATTGCCGGTTTTGGCAAGTTCGACACCCGTCGTTCCAAGGCTCGCACTGGTCGCAACCCCCAGACCGGGGCAGAGATCCAGATCGCAGCGCGGACGGTCGCAAAATTCAGCCCCGCCAAGGGCCTGAAAGACCGCGTATCGGTGTGAAGTGATGCATCAAGCGGGCGCTCCGCGGAGCGCCCGCTTTTTTGCGTTTTAGGCTCTGTCTGTGATTGATCCACGTCTCGTCGGCCCGATTGCGATCGCCCACCGCGGCAGTCGTCTTTTGTGGCCAGAGAACACGATGGCGGCCTTCCAGGGTGCGGTCGATCTCGGCTACACGTGGCTCGAAACCGATCTGCACCTCTCATCGAACGGCGTTGTGATGTGTATACACGACCACACCGTCGATCGCACGACCGACTCGACCGGGTTCGTTCGGCATTTGGACAGCCGATCGCTCGGGTCCCTCGACGCCGGGCGCGCTCTTTCCGGTTTTGAGAGCGAAGGTCATGGAGTTCCCACCCTCGAAGAAGTTCTCGTGACCTTTCCGTCGGCTTTGTTGGTTGTCGATCTCAAGGAAGACGGGGTAGAGGCGCCTTTGTGGTCTCTGCTGCAACGATTGGACGCCGTGGACCGGGTTGTGGTCGGCAGCTTCTCGGATAGACGGCTCCGGCGGTTTCGGGCGCTGGCCCGTGGCGCGGTCCTGACGTCTGCCGGTCGTTCTGCCGTGGCAAGGGCTCGCCTCGGTTCCGTTGCCGCCAGGCCCCGCTGGGTTGCCGATGCCCTCCAGGTGCCAGAACGAGCAGGGCGGATTGCAGTGGTCACGAAGAAGAGCGTTGAAGCGGCAAGGCGGGTCGGCATGGCCACCCATGTCTGGACGATCAACGATCGCGCCGACATGGAACGCCTTTTGGATTGGGGGGTCGACGGCATCATCACCGACCGTCCTGATCTTCTCAAAGAGGTCTTGGTTGCCCGAGGGCAGTGGACGTGAGTGCCGACCTCAAACCCTTGGTAGAGGCATGGCCTGTGGACCAGGCGGCCGTGGCCGTGCTGGACTCGGGTGGTGTTGCCGGTAGCGCGGGAGACTTGAATTGGAACACGAGGATCGCCTCGGTCTCAAAGCTGCTGGTGACGATGGCGATCCTGGTCGCCGTCGAGGAGGAGACTGTTTCACTCGACGATCCGGCCGGGCGCCTCGAGGGTGTCACCCTTCGACATCTGTTGTCGCACACGTCAGGACTCGATTTCGACCGCCCTCGTCTGGTCGCCGGTGTCGGAGTCCGGAGGGTTTATTCGAATGTGGGAATAGAACTGGCCGCGGATCATGTGGCCGAGCGCTCTGGGATGGCGTTTGGCGACTATTTGTCTGAGGCGGTCTTTGAACCACTCGGCATGGACAACACCGAACTTCGAGGATCGCCCGCCCATGATGTGTTCAGCTCGGTCAGGGATCTGGTGGGGTTCGCACAAGAGTTGACTGAACCAACCCTGATCTCGCGTTCAACTCTCGAGGTGGCGACTTCGGTCCAGTACCCCGACCTCGGGGGGGTTTTGCCCGGAATCGGGCGTTTCGACCCCAATCCGTGGGGGCTGGGTTTTGAGATCAAGGGAGGCAAAAGCCCTCATTGGTCTGGTTCGCTCACCTCGCCACAAACGTTTGGTCACTTTGGTGGCTCTGGCTCCTTTTTATGGCTCGATCCGAAAGCCGGCCTTGCGGCAGTGGCCCTGACCGATCGCGAATTCGGAGATTGGGCGATGCAATCCTGGCCCCGATTCGGCGATGCTGTTGTCTCCGGCTCGGTCTAGTTCGTGGCTCCAGGCCCGACATCGACGGCCATCAAGCGATCCGAGTCGAGTTCCTTGCCGTCACCGTCGTAGGCGGTAACGGTGAGGTCTCCGCGCGACGTAGGCCAGACGATATATCCGTATCCGATGGCGGGTGCGATCGAGTACATGGTTCCATCCTCGGCGACTGCTTCGATCCGGAGCACGTTGTCCGAGACGCGGATTACCGCCTGTGACCAGTCGGAAGACCCTCCGGATCCGGTAATGGCCAGATCTGCTTCTACCGGGAGTGGGTTTATGGGTTGCTGGCCGACCGGGCCGCAACCCCAACTGCTTCCAAAGTTGCCGAACTCGCCTTCACAATCATTGAGGACGCCGTCGATCGTGGTCTGAAAGCGAAGCAGATCAACCTGGCCTATCGGGGTATTTATGGTGCCGATCAACCGTGCCGACCCCGGGACATATTGCTGGACACCGCCGGTGTTGGATTCGGCGAGTGCTTCGGCCTCTGGCCCGGCCCCGGCTCGCGGGAGGACAGTGAACTGGAACTGCTCGGGTCCGGACCGGACGTTCGACTCTCGAATCAGGCACGCCGGCAGCAGAATCGCCAACGCCATGACCGCGGTAGCGATGTTCTTCAAATGAGTGTCGGCATGTACGAGGGGCGGCGCTCTTCAAAGGACGAGATCGCGTCCGCGTGCATCAGGCTGAGCCCGATGTCGTCGAGACCGTTGAGAAGCCGGTACTTGGTGAACCCATCCAGTTCGAAGCGGGCTTCGAACTCGCTGCCGCGGGTGATGGTCTGGGCGGCCACGTCAACTTTCACTTCCGCCGAAGGGTCGGCTTCTGCCAGCTCGAGCAGCCATTCGACTTCCTTTTCACTGAGAACCACCGGAAGCAGGCCGATCTTGGTGCAGTTGTTGTAAAAGATGTCTGCGAACGATGAGGCAACAACCGCCTCATATCCCCAATCCTGCAAGCCCCACGGGGCGTGCTCGCGCGACGACCCCGAACCAAAATTGGGCCCGGTGACGAGGAACTTGGCGGAGCGATACTCCGGCCTTTCGAGCACAAAATTGGCCTCATCTTTCCGCCAATCCCAGAACAAGAACTCGCCGTATCCGCTGCGTTCGACACGCTTCAGAAAGTTCTTTGGCATGATCTGATCCGTGTCGACATTGGCTCGGCGCAGAGGTGCCAGCGTTCCGACGATCGTGGTCACTGGCTCCATCTCATCCCTCCCATGTCCGGATATCTACGAAATGGCCGGCCACTGCTGCGGCAACGGCCATGACCGGTGAAACGAGGTGGGTCCTGCCGCCCTTGCCCTGGCGCCCTTCAAAATTGCGATTCGAGGTCGAGGCACAGCGTTCGCCAGGACTCAGGATGTCGGGGTTCATTCCGAGGCACATGGAACAACCCGCATCCCTCCACTCGAAACCGGCCTCTTTGAAAATGAGGTCGAGGCCTTCTTCTTCTGCTTGGAGTTTCACAAGACCCGATCCCGGCACCACCATCGCCGAAACGTGATCAGCCACTTTTTTACCGGCGAGTACCGCAGCCGCCTCCCTCAGGTCTTCGATCCTGGCATTGGTACAAGAACCGAGAAAAACCCGTTCGATTGGAATGTCCGTGATAGCGGTTCCCGGCTGCAGGTCCATGTAGGCGAGCGCCCTCTGGGCAGACTCCCGTTCGATCGGGTCTTCCATGGCCTCCGGATCGGGGATGACGGCGGTGACAGGAAGGGTCTGTCCTGGATTGGTTCCCCACGACACGTACGGTTCCAATTCGGAGGATTCGATGACGAGTTCTAGATCGAATTGAGCGCCACCGTCGGTCGGCAACGACTTCCAGTATGCGACCGCCTTGTCCCAGTCGGTGCCTCTGGGGGCTTCGGGACGTCCTTGCAGGTAGCTGTACGTCACCTCGTCGGGTGCGATCATTCCCGCTCGGGCGCCCGCCTCGATCGACATGTTGCAGATGGTCATTCGACCTTCCATCGATAGGTTGCGGATGGCAGAACCTCGATATTCGATGACATAGCCGGTGGCGCCGGCGGTGCCGATCCGGGCGATGATTCCCAAAATGATGTCTTTGGCGGTGACGCCGGCCGGCAGATCACCTTCGACGGCGATGGCCATCGATTTCGGTTTTTGCTGGGGCAACGTCTGGGTGGCAAGGACGTGTTCCACTTCTGAGGTACCGATCCCGAAGGCGAGGGCACCAAATGCTCCGTGAGTCGCGGTGTGGCTGTCGCCGCAGACGATCGTCATCCCTGGCTGGGTGATCCCCTGCTCTGGGCCGATCACATGGACTATCCCCTGGCGGGGGTCGTCGAGACCGTAGAGAGTGATGTCGAACTCACCGCAGTTGGAAATCAGCGCATCGATCTGACGTTTCGACATTGGGTCTTTGATGCCAAGGGCCCGGTCGGCCGTTGGTACGCCGTGATCGATCGTGGAAACCGTGAGGTCGGGCCGCCGCACCGTCCGTCCAGCAAGGCGAAGGCTGTCGAACGCCTGCGGCGAGGTCACCTCGTGGACCAGGTGAAGGTCGATGTAGAGAAGATCGGGCTCCCCTGGAGCGCTCCGAACCACGTGGTCGTCCCACACCTTTTCGAACATCGTTTTTGGCATAGACACTTGTCTGGCCTTCCCCGGTAGTTGCGAGTGTCAATGGTACCGCCGGAACGGTCGCTCGAACTCGCTGGTAGGCGAACCCGGCGCGTAAGCTCATTGGGTGCATTGGCTGTTGGTTTCCGCGCTGATTTTCCAGACCGTTTCCCTCGGAGAGGGGTTTTCGGAGGGGAATGCGACCGGTAAGAGGATCGACGAGCAGCTCACGGTGACTCTGTCGGTGACCGCCGTCGGAAACGGGACCGTCGTGGCCCATTTGCTCGAGCCCGGCGGCGAGCAGATGACACTTGCCATGGCCGACATCGGCGGTGGCCGTTTCCAGGGAGTGTTTGACTCACGCCCGATCGACCTCGTGGTCGTCTTCGAAGGTGTTGGTTTCGGTGGGCGCAGTGTTCAATCGGACCCGGTGCGGCTGACCGAGATCGGGCTGGACCCAGTTCTTCTGTCGATACCCGTTTTCCCGAGGCTCGATGAAGAGCCAGGTGGCGACTACGGTCGCTGGGTCTGGTTGGCGCTCGCGGCTGGAGCCGCCGCCTTGGCTTTGGTGGCGGTGGCCTTCCTGCCGAAACGGAGAGAGCCGGACGAGCCGGCGGAATCAGCTGCCTGAACCCGGTTGGTGGGCCATCGCCTTCGCTTCGTTTATGGTTCGGGTGTTGATTCGGGGCCAGGCCCAGACCAGCAAAGCCACTCCGGCGAGTCCGGCTATCACCCAGGGCGCCCTCAGACCAACCTCTCGGTCGAATGAAACCTCGAACAGGCTGGCCAAGGCACCACCGATCGCCGTGCCGATCGGCATCATCCCCCATCCGAAGAACCGATAACCGGAATTGACCCGGCCGAGTAGATGGTCCGGAATGATCGATTGGCGGAGCGACACCGTGACCACGTTCCAAACCGTGGAAGAGAAGCCTTGAATGATCCCGAGGGCCCAAACCAGAATGGCACTCGACGTCAGGCCGGTAATGGTCATCGAAACCGCCATCACCGCCAGGGTGCCGAGAATGGCGCTGCCAGGGCCTAGCTTCTCACTGATGCGCGCCCCACCAACTCCTCCCAGGATGCCGCCGATGGCGAAGCCGGTCCCGAGCAGTCCGAAACCAACCGCGTCGAGTTGGAGGATCTCCTGCACAAACAGCACGAAAGTTGCCGTAGCCAGCATGTTGAGCCCGTTGGTGAGACCAAGACAAATGGCCAGGCGCCTCAAAAACAGATTCGACCAAAGCCACCCAAACCCCTCCTTCAACTCTGCCCGCATGGTGGTCGTGGCCTTCGCGGCCGCCGGTTTCTTCATCGCCTTGCCGCCGATGGTGAAGATCAGCCCTGCCGCCACCGCGAAGCTGCCGGCGTCCACGAAGAAGGGGAGGGCAAAAGCAATCGCCAGAAGCGGCCCTGCCAATGGCGGGCCGATGAATGTGTTCATGACCATCTCGGCGCTCCACATGCGCCCGTTGGCTCGCTCCAGTTGGGATTTCTCCACCAGCGATGGCAGCAACGTCTGGGCCGAGTTGTCGCGGAGGACCTCGGCCAAACCGAAGATCAGAGCCGACGCGTAGAGCACCACCAGCAGGAAGCCGGCGCCTTGCGGTGGGTCGGCGGTCCCGGCCGCGATCTCAACAGGCGTGGAGAGGCTTGCTTGGTATGGGAGGATGGCGATTCCGACCAGCAACGTCATCACGAATCGAAGCGTGTCCATCCATGCCACCAGGCGCCTACGGTCGTAGCGATCGGTGATCACCCCCGCCGGCAGCGAGAAGACGAGCCAGGGCAGGAACCGGAGCAGGGCGATTCCGGCAATGGCCAGTGGGTTCCTGGTGACCGCCGAGGTCAGCCACGGATAGGCGATGGCGGACAAACCGTCGCCCAGGTTGGAGATGACCGAAGCAGTCCACAGACGCCAGTAGTCGGCGCCGAGACGGATCTTGGTGTTGGGCTGATCATCGGACACGGTGCGCCATTGTGGCGTGCCGGCGGACTTTCGGACAAGCGAATTAGCGCCTCCGCAATTACGTGGCTGTAGCGATGATGCGCCGCCTAGATTCGAACCAAGCTAGCTGGAGGAAACATTGAGTCTCGGATTCGGTCTACTCAGCGCCCAGTTGCGTCCAGGCGAATCCGATTGGACCCGGGCATACGACGAAACAATTGCAGTGGCGGTTGAGGCGGAGCGGATGGGATTGGCTTCCGTCTGGACCACGGAACACCATTTCATCGACGACGGTTACATGCCTTCCCTGGCCGTGGTGAGCGCTGCCATCGCCGCGGCGACTTCCACGATCGAAATCGGGACGGGCGTCATACTCGCCCCTCTTCACGACCCCCTACGTCTGGCAGAGGACGCTGCAACCGTGAGCTTGCTGAGCGGCGGCCGCTTCACGCTGGGGCTTGGCCTGGGATGGAGCACTACCGAGTTCGCTGGATTGCGGGCGGATATGCGACAACGCGGTGTCGCCATGAGCGAGATCCTGGAGATTCTGCGACAGGCCTGGTCCGGTGAGGTCTTTCACCATCAAGGCAAGGTCTATGACCTGATGAAACTGGCGGTGCGCCCGGTTCCCTCGGTGAAGATCCCGCTGCTGATCGGAGGAGGAGCGGAAGCGGCGATCAAGCGGGCGGCCCGTCTGGCGGACGGTATCTTCTCCAATGCGCCTGCGGTCGAGTTTCTGCAACAAATCGCCTGGTTGCGGGAGGAGTGCGATCGGATTGGTCGCGACCTGTCGGATCTTCGCATCATTCACTACTCGGTTATGCTGCCCGACGAATCGGAAGCGTCCGCCTGGGACAACTACACCGAACACCTTTGGCACATGATGTGGAAGTACTCCGACATGGAAGCTTCGACTGCTCGTCCTGGAACGCCTCCGTCGGCGCCTCCGATCGGAGAAGGCGAACGCGACAAACGACTCTTCGGGCGGTCCACCATTGCCGGCTCCAGCAGCCAGGTGGTTGAAGAACTCCTGAGCATTCGCCAACAAGCCGCGCTCCCTGTCGAGTTTGTGGCTCGTAGCTATTTCGCCACGTTGGACCTGGCCCCGCAGGTCGAACTGATGCAACGCCTCGCGGAAGAGGTAGCGCCAAACATCTAGCTACTGGTCAGTCTTTCGCCCTTGCGTTTCTTCCAACCAATCGCCATACGATGGCGTTGGGAGCGGAGCGAGTGAAGGGGGGCTGCCCGGAGGGCGCAGAGACAAGTGGGCGTCACGCCCTAATCGCAAATGGTTTGTCGTCGGGGCTGCGACAATGCACGGTTCGTGTCCAAGGTCAGCCGCAGTCAGATCCTCGAGATCGCCATTCCGGTCAGCATCGAATCGAGCTTCCAGGTGTTCCTCGGTTTCGTCAACCAGGTGATCATCGGCGTACTCGGAACGGTGGCGATCGCCGCGGTTGGGCTCGCCAACAACCTTCTGTTCATCGGCGTGTTGTGTTTGTCCGCGATTGGCTCGGGGACGGCCATCCTCGCCTCGCAAGCCTGGGGTCGTTCAGATCGGGAGGCGATCAGCCGGCTGACTTGGGTCGGCATGGTGTTGGCGATGGGGATCGGGCTGCTGGCGGCGGCCCCGTTCCTGATCTCGGCTGACGGATTCCTGACAGCGATCGGTACCGCCCCCGAGGTTGTCGAGTCGGCCAAGGATTATCTGGCATTGGTCGCTTTGTCGTTGCCGTTCATCGCGGGGTCGGCCGTGGCGACGATGGTGTTCCGCTCGATCGGGCGACAACGACTCCCGATGGTGGTGGCGATCGGCACTGGACTCCTCGCCCCACCGCTCTCGTGGTGGCTGGTTCATGTGGAGGGACTGGGCGAGGTGGGAGCAGGGATCGGGTTGCTGGTCGCTCAGGCCTTGAAGGCCGTCGTGATGATCGGACTCCTCGCCGGACGCCGGAGAGGCATCGGATTTCGAATGCCGACCGTGAGCGAAGGGCGTGATGTCACAGCCAGGATGATCCCGTTGGTCATGCCTCTTTTCATCACCGAAATCGTCTTCAGCGGAGGCGTCTTCTTGTACGCGGTTCTGTTCGGGCGAATCGGAACAGACGAACTGGCGGTTTTTCAGATCGTGGCCGCGATCGAGGGAATCTTTGTGGTGGGCGTACTCGGGTTCCATACGGCATCGACTGTCCTCGTCGCCCGTGCTGTCGGCAGCGGTGATACTGAACAGGTGTGGGCTTGGGCCGGTTCGATCTGGAGGCTTGCCCTCAAGGCCTCAGTGGGATTGGGGTTGATCTATCTCGCGACCATTCCGTTTCTCGAGGTGTTTTACCCGAACACAACATCCCAGGTTCGAACCTGGACGGCCATCGGGATCGGCGTCAACGCCCTGTTTCTTCCGGTCAAGGCCTCGAACATATTCCTGTTTGGCACTCTGGCCAGCGGTGGCGACACACGATTTCTGTTGTGGTCCGACCTGGTGACTGTGGCTGTCATCGGGCTGCCACTCAGCTACTTCTTCGGCATAACGCTCGGTTTTGGACTCTGGGGGGTTTTCGGCGCACGGCTGTTGGGAGAAGAGTCTTCTCGAATCATCATGCTGGGCATGCGGTATCGCCGTGGGCGCTGGTTCGAGAAGAGTCTGACGGTGGCAAAACCGGACCCCGCCGTCACGACGTGATCCGGCCAACCGAGCTTCGATTGTCTTACCGTTGACTCATAGATCGCTCCAAGTTCCATCTTGCCAACGCAGCGCCAGCTCCTCGGCCTCGAAGAAATCCTCGACCACGGTCAACTTGATGTTGCGGGCGTCTCCCGGGACGGAACGGATTGTGATGTCGCTGAAACGTTCCATCGTCTCGGCGGTGTCCACACCAGAAAACCCGGCTTCGGTCGCTCGTCGGTAGGCGTTGAGCAAGGCCGGCGCCGAGAACACCTGGGGAGTCTGCACCCTGCGCAGCCCGGGTTCGGCTTGGGTGGTGAGCCGACCCGAGGCCGCAGCGAACAACGGTTCGTTCAACGGGAGCGTAGGGATGGCGCCGCCGCCGTCGGAGGCGGCATCGAGCAGATCCCGGAGGAGAGCGATGGTTGCGAAAGGACGGGCACCATCATGAATTGCCACGAGGTCCAGTGTGCCGCCCTCGATCTCGGCGGCTATCGCCTCGAGACCGGCCGCCTCGGATTGCTGGCGGGTGGCACCGCCCACCACGGTCAACGGTGGCGGATCGAGCGATCCGGTCAGCTCGTCGGCGAGAAGGCGGTCGATCTGTCGCACGACGATCACGAGTCTCTGAAACAGCCCGGAGCCATGGAAGGTCTGCAAAGAGTGCTCGAGCACCAAACGAGACCGGAGCGGGAGGTATACCTTGTTGGTGTCCCTGCCCACACGAGAACCCGATCCGCCGGCGAGCACGATGGCGGCGGCGTTCAACTCGTCACCGCGGGGGTTTCCGGGATCGGATGGAGAGCGGTATAACCTGGCGCGTAATGATGTCCTCTCACCTGCTCAGACAGTATGGCGCGCGCCAGCTGAGCCTGGTCGAGGGAGGAGACGATGTCGTCGTCATGGGGACTGGCAGGATGTCGGGATCGACGCTCGAGGTCCACGCCCCCACCTTGCTACGGCGACTAGAGGATCTTTCCAAGGTCGTGGAGTGGATCGCATTCGTGGACTCGCTGGTTCCGGACGGAGCCACGCTGGCGGTGGTAGACGACATGTTGGCCGCGATGGAGAACCGCTCGGAGGATGGCCTCGTACAGTTCCGGGAAGCGACAGAAGCGGTCAAGCGGGTTGAAGCTGGGACGGTCGTTTCGGGAGTCGACCGCTCCGGACTCGTCTCGGTACGGAGTCCCGAGCTCCTCCGACGTTCTGCCTTGGTTGCGTCTGCATCCGCTGTCGGGGAGCGGATCTGGGTCAACCCGACGGCGATTCTCGTCGAGAGCGGGTTTGAGGTTGCTCTCTATTCCGGTCAGCGAAGCGCCGCCGGCCGCTAGCCGATACGGCGCTTGCCTTTGAGCGCCCACAGGGTGACTGCCACCGCCACACCGCTCGCAACGGCCGCGCCCGAGATGACCGGAACCGTTTTTGGCATGCTGTCGAGACGGGTTCTAATCGTCACCGGCCGCTCGAATTCCATGACCAGCCAGTCCCGCTGCTCGGCGATCGCCCGCAGCTCCTTGTCGGGATTGACCACCACTGGATGTCCGACTGCCTCCATCATGGGAAGGTCGGTCGCCGAGTCCGAGTAGGCATAACATGCCGACAAATCCAGCCCTTCGACCTCGGCCATTTCCCGAATTGCGGTCGCCTTGCCCTCGGCGTAGGCGTAGAACTCGACCTCGCCGGTGTACTTCCCGTCCGCATCCACCTCGGGTCTGGTTCCGATGACCTCGTCGACCCCTAGATAGGCCCCAAACGGAGCGACAATCTCCTGAGGGCTCGATGAAATCACGACCACCTTGCGTCCGGCCCTCCGGTGTTCGTCGATGATGGCGAGGGCCTCGGCGTAGACCAGCGGTGATACGACTTCGTCGACGGTTTCGGCGACGAGTTGTTGAACTTCTACCTGATCCCAACCTTTGGTGAGTTGGCCAAGTTCTTCACGCACCTTCTCGAGTTGGTCGTGATCTGCCCCGAACATCGAATAATAGGCCTGCCCGATGCCGGCCTTGAGAAGTGCCCGCTTCGACAGCATTCCCGCCTTGGAGAGGGGCCGGGCGAACGCCAGTGTCGACGACTTTGCGATGATCGTCTTGTCGAGGTCGAAAAATGCAGCGCTGGCCATGAAGGCATTGTATGTCGGGTCAGGGGATAGGGAATCGTTTCGATCTGGCGTCACGACACCCTTGAACGCCTGATGGCGATAGTTTACGTTGTCGGACATGACAGATCGTCACTCGATTCTCGCGATTCGTGGGGTTGGTGAACCTCTTCTGCACCATGTGGCGCCGTTGGGTTTGGCGGCGTCGGTTGGTACGGCTTTGGTGGTGGATTGTGATGCGCAGGCGCCTACCTACCCGGGCCGCAACGTGGCCGAGTTGGCGGATCTCGGTCTGCGCCGTGTCGATCTTCTACCTGCGCGGCGGGGAGTGGCGGTGCTGGGG
The DNA here is from genome assembly GCA_041746105.1 of Acidimicrobiia bacterium. Lineage (GTDB taxonomy): Bacteria > Actinomycetota > Acidimicrobiia > Spongiisociales > ZC4RG35 > JBFHRE01. The sequence goes on along the minus strand of JBGTHP010000039.1, from coordinate 91,954 downwards.
AACGGTGGGCTCGACCTCGACTCTGTGATGGACATCGTCGGCCACCTGAGGCGGGGCTGGCCGTCGATCGTGCTTCGGGCCGGGGTGTTTGATCCGCCAGGAGTCCCCGTGATTCCGGCGATTGTGCTCCTGCCCGATCCGTTGACACCAAAGGTCGACGGTCCTTGTCTGGCGCAGCGAATTGGCCGTTCGAGCGGGTCGATCGATGGAGGAATCATGTTGCCCCCGCTCAGCCGTTCCCAGTTGGTGGCGATGATGTCGTCGCGGATCAATCCACGCTGGCGCTGGGTAAAGGCGTTCCGTCGTGTTTGGGACCTGCCGTGGCACTGACCGACCGCCTGGTGTCGCTGGTCATGAGTTCGGATGTTCCACTCGACCGCGAACACGTGGTCAAAGAGCTCCGGCGGATCGCACCAGAAGAGGCGCCGCTGGCCAATCCGCGCGAATTGGCCGGTGTCGTCGATGAACTGGTTGGCCTCGGTCCGGTCGAGGCGCTGCTCAGAGACGAATCGATCAGCGACGTTTTGGTCAATGGTCCGAGCGAGGTCTATGTCGAGATCGGCGGACGTCTCCAACGCAGCGCGGTCGAGTTCACGTCTCAAACAGCGGTCATCGCCGCCGTCGAGCGGGTGATCGCACCGTTGGGGTTGCGTCTCGACCGTTCTTCGCCGTTCGTCGATGCGCGCCTCCCGGACGGCTCGAGGCTCCATGCGATCATTCCGCCTGCTTCGGTTGGCTCTCCTTTGGTTGCGATAAGGCGTTTCACCCAAGCTGTGCCCGACTTCATGGCCATGGTGGAACAGGGTGGAGCCACGCCCGAGCAGGTCGGGTTGCTGGAGGAACTGGTTGAGCGCAGAGCGAACATCCTGGTTTCTGGCGGCACGGGGACAGGAAAGACGACCTTGCTCAACCTGTTGTCGAAGCTGATTCCTACCACGCAAAGGGTTGTGGTCATCGAGGATGCGGCCGAGCTCCGGCTCGAGGGCCACGTCGTCCGGCTCGAGGCGCGTCCGTCCAACAGCGAAGGTCAGGGTGAGATCACGATGACCCGGTTGGTTCGATCGGCATTGCGACTACGGCCTGACCGATTGGTCGTGGGCGAAGTTCGGGGGCCTGAGGCTCTCGATCTGGTTTCGGCCCTCAACACGGGCCACAACGGTTCGATGGCGACGCTCCATGCCAATAGTCCAAGTGAGGCGGTCTGGAGGCTCGAGACCCTGGCTCTTTCCGGTTCGGTTCGGCTCGACCCCGAGGTGGTGCGCCGTCAGATCGACGCCGCCGTTCACGCCATCGTCCAACTCGAACGGGCGGATGACGGGGCCCGCCGGATCGCGGCGATCGAGGTACGAGGGTGATCGGGGCCATGGTCGCGGGGCTGGCGATCGCCTCGGGAGTCCCACTGCCGGTGGTTGGCTCGTTCGTACTTGCCGGCCTTGCCCCGTGGCCGGCGTTCGGCGCCATCTGCGTCCTCGCTTGGAGGTGGAGCCGGTTGCGGTTTTCGGACACCAGTCAGGGGATACTCACCCTGGTTTCGATTGCTTCTGAGCTGAACGCCGGTCAGAGCCTGCGAATGGCGGTGGCGGCGTCGGCCTCGAACGAGCACATGCCGGCGGCCCGTCGCCTGGCTTTGTCCGGTGCGCCTATCGCCGACGTGGCACGGGCGGTTGCCGTCGAAACCAGCCCCGACCCATCGCTGGTTGAGGCGGTCTTTCAGGTTGCCGGGGTGACGGGTGCGACTTCTGCTGCCGTGTTCGAGGAACTTGCTTCTCAGGCCTTGTCGCTCGACGACCTCCGGCGAGAACAGCAGGCGGCCGCGGCCCCGGTCATTCTCCAGGGTGTCATCGTCGGGGGAGTTCCACTGCTGGTGCTGCTGTCGATGTTCGTGTCTGGTTCGCTCGGCCGAACCCTCGAATCGGGCGGCCTGTCTGCCATGTTGGTTGCCGCCGGTGCCGCTTTTGTTGCCGGCGGGATTGCGGTAGTCGGCGTCGTCATCAAAAGGGCGTCGAGGTGAGTTGGGCGGCACCACTGATGGCGCTGGCGGGTTGGATGATCGTCACCGACGTACACCTCCGTTCGCCGCTCAGGCGACGCCCCCGTGTGTCGAAACAGACCAGCAGCGGCCAGATCGCGCGGGCTCTTCTCATTGGGTGTGCCGGCGGTCTCAATCTCACCGGTGCCCTCCAGCTCGCAGCCCGATCGGCACAAACTGCCGATCGGATTCAGATCGAGGCGTTGTTGCGACGTGCCCGGCCGAGTGGTCTGGGGGCGGCGCTGGCGGCCACGAACGAGGGTTCACTGGCGAATCTCTGGCTTTGCCTCGCACGCGCCCAGATGACTGGGGCTGCACTGGTTCCGACTCTTCGCAGTTTCGTTGATTCGGTGTCGAGCGAGCAACGTAACGACATGTTGCGGCGGGCACGCACGCTGCCAATTCGGCTGGTGCCTGCAGTGTCGCTGCTCCTCCTGCCCGGGTTTGTTCTGGTCGTGATGGGTCCGGCCATGGTCGACGGAGCCTCTGATCTCCTCGGTTTCGTGGTCCCGTGATTCGATCTTGCTTCCCCCCGTCTCCGGCCGGACGCCGGAATGAGAAAGGAGCGTTGATGACGCGCGTGTTTGCATGGTTGATGAGCAGAGGAGCCGCAGGAGAACGGGGCCAGGGCACGGTGGAGTATGTCCTGGTGATGGTGGCGGTGGCGGCGATCGCCGTCGTTCTGATCGCATGGGCCAAGTCCGGATCTGGAAAGTCGACTCTTTCGTCTCTGTTTGATTCGGTGGTCTCCGTCGTCAGCCAGTTCGTCCGGAAATGACAGAGCGCGGGTCATTCACCGTCGAAGCGGCATTGGTTATTCCGGTGGTGCTTTTGGTGGCCGTCGCTGCGCTAGAGGTGACTTCGGCGGTGATGACCCATCTGGATCTGGTGGCTGCGGCCCGGGAAGGAGCGCGGGTCGCAGCCACCGTTCCCGACCCTTCGGCCGCCGCCGCGGCAGTTCGAGAGGCCCTTCCTACATCATTGGCTGCTTTGGTCGGGATAACGGTCCGCCGTCCTTCGGTCGTAGGAGAGCCTGCCGAGGTTGTTCTCAATCTCGAAAAGCCGCTGGTCACCCCTCTTCTGGATGTGTTCAGCGTGGCGATGAGGGCGAGGGCGGTCATGAGAGTTGAGCTATGACGCAGCGCGGATCGGCGTCCGTGCTGGCTGCCTCCCTTCTGCCGCTGGTGCTGGCAGTCGGGTTTGCTGCAGCGGACATGGCCCGGTTGACCGACACCTATTTTCAAGCGGGCGTTGCCGCCGACGCGGCTGCTCTGGCGGCTGCGGCCGCAACGGTTGATCCTTCTAGTGACCCCCACCTCGAGGCCTCTCGATATGCCGAGGCCAACGGCGCCCACCTGGTGCGCTGCGAGTGCGACGTCGACCCCTCGCCCACGCCCAGGATTGTTGTCGTGGAAGTGGCAATAAGAGTGGAGCGCTGGCTGATCCCGGCGAGCGAGGTTCGAGCTTCGGCTCGGGCTGAATGGACGCCATAGCGAGTAAATCGTCGCAACAGCCATCGTTTCCGGTCCCTGTATCGAACGATCCGAGCAGCGGGCTTTACGATCATGGCGTGTCCCGACCCACTGCAGACAGCACGCCGGCTCTGGTCGCCTTGCGAGCCGCAGGCGTACCTTTTTCAATCCACGAGTACCAAATCACCTCCGACGTTGGCGGCGATACCTACGGCGAGGCGGTAGCCAAGAGCCTCGGCGTGTCGGCAGAGCGCCTGTTCAAAACGTTGGTCGCCGCCGTCGACGGGGAGCCGGTAGTCGCGATAGTGCCAGTGAGTGCTCGTCTCTTCTTGAAGGGTTTGGCTCGGGCGGCCGGGGCGAAAAAGGCAGAGATGGCGTCGCCCTCCGACGCCGAGCGCTGGACCGGCTACGTGACCGGTGGCATCAGCCCGTTCGGACAAAGGCGCCGGCTTGCGGTTTTTGTCGACGAGTCGATCGAACTGTTCGAATCGGTTCTGGCCAGCGCCGGCCGCCGCGGTCTGCAGGTCGAGGTGGCGCCGCGAGATCTGATCGACTTGCTGGAGGCGACGGTGGCCGACCTCACAGAATGAGGGAGGGCGGGACAATGCCCCGCCCTCCCTTACTTGACTGTTTGGTTCAGAGATCGCCGTCGGCCGTGCCACACACGGTTTCGGTGATCAGACGGGTGACAACGTAGGGGTCCATGTTGGCGTTCGGCCGTCGATCCTCGATGTAGCCCTTGCCTTCTTTGGCGACCTGCCATGGAATCCGGACCGACGAACCGCGGTCAGAAACGCCGTAGCTGTAGTGCGTCCAGGGGGCGGTCTCGTGGAGACCGGTGAGCCGATGTTCGATTTCGGCGCCGTAATTGGCCACATGCAGGTCATGGCGTTTACCGAGGGCCTCGGCGGCAGCAACACAAGGCTCGTAGGACTCCCGCATGTCCTTGGTCGAGAAATTGGTATGGGCTCCGGCGCCGTTCCAATCGCCTTTGACCGGTTTGGGGTCGAGATGTGCGGAGACGTCGAAGTCCTCGGCGGTCCGGTATAGGAGCCACCGGGCCAACCAAACATCGTCGGCGCAGTCCACGGGGCTTGACGGACCGATCTGAAACTCCCACTGTCCGATCATGACTTCCGCATTGGTTCCAGAAATGTTGAGACCTGCATTGAGGCAATTTGTCGTGTGCGCCTCGACCACTGGCCGGCCAAAGATCTCGTCGGAACCGATGCCGCAGTAGTAGCCACCCTGCGGTGCCGGGTAACCGCCTTGGGGGAAACCAAAAGGGCGTCCGTCTCTGAAGAAGGTGTACTCCTGTTCGATCCCGAACCAAGAATCGTGATGGGCGTACTTGTCGGCGATTTCTTTGCACGGTGCCCGCGTGTTGGACGGGTGTGGTTCCATCTCAACGGTCAGGACGTCGCATAAAACGAGCACGTCGTCGCCGCCTCGGATCGGGTCGGGAACGATCTTGACCGGCCGCAATACGCAGTCCGAGCTGTTGCCTGGAGCCTGGTTGGTCGAAGAGCCATCAAAACCCCAGATCGGCGCCTCCTCACCGTCGGGAACCACCTTTGTCTTCGAGCGCAGCTTTTTGGTTGGCTCGCTGCCATCGATCCAGATGTACTCGGCTCTGTATGCCACTTCATCTCCTCGGCGTATCGGGGCGCGCCTGCGCCTGGTCTATCTTCGGCGACAACGGTCTCACCAGCCGGTTTCCGTGTCGTGTCGCGATTGTGAACATCGTGTTACAGAATCTCAAGCCCAGCCGCTCGGCTCTGGTTCGTGGGCGACGATCAGGCCGAGCCACACCAGTCCGGAACCCATGATGAGCAATGAGGCCAATGCCACCAAGGGCTCCACGCCAGCCAGTTTGCGCGCCCTGCGACCGGTCGCCACCGCAATTGACAACACAAACCCGAACATCGCCACCGACCACAATGGACGGCCTACGGTGAGCCCGAGGAACGCCATGACGGTGGATCCATTCCATACCCTGGAGACCCACCCCTGAGCTGGAGCCTGCGACGCGCCGCGACCAAACCCACCAAAACCAGCGTCCGTGCATGTGTCGCCAATCCGAGCACCCACGGACCGTCACTCCCGGAATCGGGTCATATTGCACCTCCGAGGAATGCCGCGTAGAGAACGCCCCCGAATACGAGGTTCCAGCCGGCTGAACGCCTGAGGCCTGATTTCACAGTCCGAGCGCTTCCTCGATGCGGGCCAGCCGGGCTTCGATCTGCTCGAGGCGATCGGATGGTTGCGGGCGTCCGACGGTGGCGGGGTCCCAGTCTGCCAGGAGCGAGCGAAAACGTTCTTCCCGCTGCCCGGATTCACGGTGGATCTTCTCGACGAGGGGTTCGTCTCGGTGAATGAGATCGTTGAGGACCGCCTCGACCGCCGGCACGCCTTCAAAGTCGATATACCGCTCGGTCCTGGTGCGGAGTTCTCCAGCCGTCTGCGGCCCACGGAGCAACATGACCGAAATCAGTGCCAACTGGTGATCGTCGACCTGGAGAACGTCGCCCCCTTTGTGCACGTACTTGAGTGCACGTGCGCCAGGGCTCCGTGTGAACTTGGTGAGCCCATTACGGTCGTTCAGTGAACGCAGCGCGTGTTCGACGATCTCGTCGTCATAGGTCACGACCGGGTCCCGATTGTTCTTCTGATTGCATGCGGACACCAACGCGTTGACCGTCATGGGGTAGTACTCGGGTGTAGTCATCTGCTTTTCGATCAGACACCCGAGCACCCTGGCTTCGGGCGGGGTCAGAATTTCGATCATGCGATGAGCGGTTCGTCGATTCCGCCGTCTGGGTTCCAGTCATATTGAAGCTGGCGGGCGGTCGCGACCGCGACGTCTCGGCCGACGAGGCGGTCGACCAGATGTAACGACATCGAAATCCCGGCGCTGAGACCGCCCGCAGTCACGATCTTTCCGGTGTCGACCCATTCCTCCCACGGGCGGCCGCCATTGGATCCGATCCTCTCGGCGAGGAAACCAACATCCTCCCAATGGGTTGTCCAGTTTCGGCCGTCGAGCAGCCCCTGGTCACCGATCAAGAATGCACCGGTGCAAACACTGGCGACGATTTCGGATTGCGCCAGCAACCGGCGGAGGGTTGTCACAACGTCCGATCTTTCGATTACATCATCGATGGCGATTGCGCCGGGTACTACCAATACGTCGATCGAGCCGGCGCCTACAACCGAAGATTGAGGGACGAGGCCGAGTCCACCGTATGCGGTCACCGTTTCGTCGCCGATGGTCAAGACCTCGAAAGGAGCTACATCGCCCAGTCGTTCCGTCAGCCGGTTGGCCGTGAGAAAAACTTCATAGGGCCCTCCGACGTCGAGGAGATCCACATCGTCAAACAAGAGAATTCCTATGCGCATCATGTGACCCTATCGACTGCCGAGTTGTTAGGCAGGAATGCGCTCGATGTGTTGTCGAACAGCGAAATAGGGCCCGCCCGCCCGCTCTCGGCCGACGCCCGGATAACTGGACCCGGTTCACCAGACCATGGTGGCGAGTGCCGCCACCCACAATGCCGATTCGACAGTCAGCAGTTCGGAAAGACTACGACCTTCGTTTCGAGCTGCCTCAGCATCTTGACCGGCCAGCGCCACCCGCAAACGGATTGACACCGGCCGCCCGAACAGCGCTCCCAAAACGAACATCAGAACCACGATTCCTAGGTCGATCTGGACGCCGCCCGAGACTGCCGCGAAACCACCTCGCAGCCAGACCAGCAGAAGGCCGCTCACGAGGGTCAAGACTGCGGAACCTTGGGCGAGTTGTTCGGCCACTTTGAGTCTGTCCAACAGACCGATAAACACCGCTGGTTGGGGACTCAACGATTTCTTCAGGTCAAACGGGATGAGTGCCTTGTGCCCAAGCCAAACAGCGGCGGCAGTTATATGGAGCACCAGTAACAACCGGACCAAACCGCCTCCTTTCCCGTCAGCTCAGTATGACCTCTAGCAACCTGATCGCTCCCGACTTGTCCAGCGGCTCGTTGAAATTACCGCACTTCGGTGATTGCACACAACTCGGACAACCGCTGAGGCATGGACAGGCGCGGATGGCTTCGAGAGTGGCCTCGAGATGCTCCACACCCCTCTCGTAGGCAACCGAAGAGATACCGGCCCCTCCCGGGTAGCCCTCGTAGATGAAGATGGTCGCGGTCCCGGTTTGCGGGTGCCAGTTGGTGGATAGACCGCCGATGTCCCAGCGGTCACACACCGCCAGCAGCGGCAACATCCCGATCCCGGCGTGTTCGGCGGCGTGGAGTGCTGCGGGGATCGTGATCGGATCGAGCACCGCCTCCTCGAGCACCGACTCCGGGATCGTAAGCCAGATCGCATCGGTCTCAAAGGTCGACGGGGGAAGATCCAGAGGGATGGTGTCCATCACTTCGCGTGAGCCGAGTTTGCGTTTCTGGTAGGCAAGTACGTGGGCTTCGACCTCGACCGAGCCCAGTTGGTGACCAACGCCACCGATCCGGCGGCCAGAACGTTCGTCCAGGATCTGAAGATATTTTTCTGTCTTGGGCTGGGTGTAATAGTCGACCCTCGCCGGGATGACTCGCACCTCGCGTCGCTCGAGGTCGAGATCCTCCACCACAAAGGTGTCCCCCTGGTGAAGGTAGACGGCGCCGACGTGGCCGTCGCGAAAGGCTCGGTCCTGGTCGAGCGTTCCCAGCGCCTCGCCGTCGGCGAGGATGACAAAGCTCGACCCACCACTCGCCCGGATGTTGATCATCGAGGCGGGTCTTCTGCGCCCCGCCCAGTAGAGCGATCCGTCCTTGACCTTGAGTAACCCTTGCTCCACCAAACGGGCGGCCGCCTCTTCGGTCTTTTCTCCAAACCAGAGTGAATCCTCGACCGTGAGCGGGAGTTCGTGGGCGGCGCAGGCGACGTGGGCTTCGAGAATGAGCGGATTGTCCGGATTGATCATCACGGCCTCCGGGCGCCGTTCGAAGAGGTCTCTCGGATGGGTCATGAAGTATTGGTCGAGGGCGTCCTCGCCGCCCACCAGCGCCACCAGGGATTCACTCTGACGTCTCCCCGCTCGTCCGGCCTGCTGGCGAAACGATGAGATCGTTCCGGGGAACGTGGTGAGGACGGCGGCGTCGAGACCCCCGACATCGATTCCCAACTCGAGGGCGTTCGTGGCGATCACGCCCTTCAACCGACCAGAGAACAAACGCTCCTCGATCTCCCTGCGTTGTTGCGGCAGGTAGCCGGCGCGGTATGGAGACACCGAGTCGCGGTCGCCCAGACGGTCGGCGGCCCAGCGGTACATCAACTCGACGCCCTTGCGGCTCCTCGTGAAGGCAATGGTGTTGTGATTGCGCCTTACGAGGTCGCAAAACAGGTCTGTCGATTCGGCCAATGCCGATCGACGCCGGTTGAGGTCGAGGTCGGTAATCGGGGGATTCCACAGCACCACTTTCTGGGCGCCTCGCGGCGAAGTGTCTTCGTCGATGACCACCGGGTTTTTACCGGTGAGTGCCTCAGCCAATTGAGCGGCGTTGCCGATGGTGGCGGATCCGAGCACAAACACCGGATCCGAGCCGTAGTGCGCACACAATCTTCGTAGCCGCCGCAGGATCAGAGCCACGTGGGTTCCAAAAACGCCTCGTAGGGTGTGCATCTCGTCGACAACCACAAAGCGCAGGCGGTGAAGAAAATCTCCCCATTGGTCATGGCTGGGAAGAATCCCCACATGGAGCATGTCGGGGTTGGTGAGAACCACGTTCGCCTTGCGCCGTATCCGAAGACGGTCATCGTTTGCGGTATCGCCGTCGTATGTTCCGGCGACCACCTCGGGCAGCCTCAGATCTCTGAACGAGCGCAGCTGGTCCTGGGCGAGGGCTTTGGTCGGGTAGATCAGGAGGGATGTGTTGAGTGGATCCTCCAGGATGCTCTCGACGATCGGCACCTGGTATCCGAGGGTCTTGCCGGCCGATGTGCCCGCCAGAATCACGGTGTCTGTGCGACTCCGGATCTGGCGGATCATCTTCACCTGGTGCCGGTATAAGCGATCGATGCCGGCCTCCTCGAGGCGGGCGACGAGAAGAGGAGGTAGCGGCGGTTCCAGCGTTGCATGAATTGCACCGCGTTCTGGGATGTTCTCCACATGAACCAGTTCGCCTTCGAGGTCCTCGTCGGATTCCCAGGCAACGATCAAGTCTGCGAAATCCACTAGGTCATTCTGACGCGGCGGCGATGCCGGTCATTCGGGTCCGTTCGATCGCCTCGGTCGTTGCCTCGTGTGAAAACGGCGATCGCGTCGCCACCTCGTCCCAAGTCGTCTCGCCCGCAAGAGCGCTCTTGCACAACGCGGCGACACGGCTGAGTTGATGCGCCTGGTGGGTTGCGAACTCGATGCCGAAAGGGTCGCCATGGCCCGGTACCACTTGTCCTTCGACCCGGTCGAGGAGTAGTCGGGCGGTTTCCCCCCACTCGAGCGGAAACGAGTCGCTGAAGACAGGTGCCGGCGCATTCTCGAGGAGGTCACCGACGAACAAGATGTCGGCGCCGACGACTGAGGTCACAATGTCGTTGTCGCTGTGTCCCCGACCCAGATAACTCATCTGGACCAACCGGTTTCCCAATTGGATCGAGGCCTCGGCTTCGAATTGGTGGGTTGGTGGGGTCAACTCCACCTCGGCCAGTTCCTCGGATGCCTCTGGCATCCACCGCTCCACGACCATTCTGCGTTGTTCGTCTCCGGTCTCTGTGACCATCCGTCCGCACAGCACATGGCCCCAAATCGGAGCAGGCAAGAACCGGGCATTGCCAAAACAATGGTCCCAGTGCCCGTGGGTGTTGATCACGGCCGCGATCGAGAGAGGGCTCAGATTACGGACCTCTTGTTTGAGCCCGTCGGCCTGGTGGTGTGATGCCAGGGTGTCGATGACGGCAAGGCCATCATCTCCGGCTATGACTCCAATTGTCTGGTCGAGCGACTGATAACGGCCCACCCAAACCCGGTCGGCGATCTCACTCCATCCCAAGGCCCTGTACATAACGGCCATCGTATGCCGAAGTTGTAGCTTCACACCGAGGTTCGACGAGCGCAGTGCGAGGGACGTCTCAGGCGAGCTGTGGTTTTTGCGGTCGAGGAATCCCGGCCGCCTGATAAGCCTCGGCTTCTTCCAGCGTCTCCTTGGCGAGAAGAGCCTCTGTCAAAGAGTCGAGTTTGTCGCGTTCGGCTTTGAGCTGTTCTACCGCAGCGGCGTAACAGGTGTCGATGATCCGCCGAACCTCGGTATCGACCAATTTGAGTGTCGCCTCGGCCACGATCGGGCGTCCCAACCCGTCGACCATCCGATCGTCGAGAAGGGTGACGGGGCCGATCTCCGGCGACATCCCCCAACGGGCGACCATGTTGCGGGCAAGGCTCGTGGCCTGCACCATGTCGTTTTCGGCTCCGGTCGAGACCGCACCGAACACCACGTCCTCGGCGGCGCGACCCCCCAACATTCCAATTATGCGACCTCGCAGATACTCCTCCGAATAGCTGTATTTGTCGGAGTCAGGCGACTGGAAGGTCACCCCAAGGGCTCGGCCGCGGGGGATGATCGAGATCTTGCGCACCGGGTCTGCGCCCGGCTGGAGCATCCCCAACAGTGCGTGGCCGGACTCGTGATAGGCGGTGCGTTCTTTCTCCTCCTGGCTCATCATGATGCGGCGCTCCGTGCCAAGGACAACCTTCTCGAGCGCATCGGTGAAGTCACCGAGCATCACTTTTTCGTGGCCCCTTCTTGCCGCCATCAGCGCCGCCTCGTTCACGAGGTTGGCAAGGTCGGCACCAACCATCCCCGGTGTCGTCGATGCGATCGCATCAAGGTCGACGTCCACGCCTAGGGGCACCTTGCGCGAATGGACGTCGAGGATCTCCTTGCGCCCGCGCTGGTCGGGAGGGCTGACTGGAACCTGGCGATCAAAGCGGCCAGGCCGTAACAACGCGGCGTCGAGGATTTCGGGACGGTTCGTGGCGGCAATGACGATTACGCCCTCCGAGCCGGTGAACCCGTCCATCTCGGTCAGAATCTGGTTGAGAGTCTGCTCTCTTTCGTCGTGTCCGCCCATACTCATAGAGCCGCCCCTCTGACGACCAATCGCGTCGAGTTCGTCGATGAAGATGATCGCGGGGGCCACCTGTTTGGCCTGGGCGAACAGGTCTCTCACGCGGCTCGCCCCGACGCCGACGACCATCTCGACGAATTCGGACGCCGACATCGAGAAGAACGGGACGTCGGCTTCCCCCGCAACCGCTTTCGCCAGGAGTGTTTTACCGGTGCCCGGAAGACCGGAAAGGAGAACACCTTTGGGGATGCGTCCCCCGAGAGCGGTGTACTTCTGGGGGTTCTTGAGGAAGTCGACGATTTCGACGAGTTCTTCTTCTGCGTCTTCGATCCCGGCCACGTCGGCGAACGTGGTGCGTTTGCCGGTTTCGTCGTAGCGTTTTGCCTTAGAACGTCCGATCCCGGTCAGGCCTCCCATCATGCCGGCGGCGCGCCGGTTGAGCGCGACTATCAACCAGATGAATATGACCCACGGGAGGAGATTGAACAGAGCGGCCTGCCAGAACGGTGTAGGCGCGTCGGGATCGACAGCACTCAACGTGACGCCTTTGTCGCGGAGCGTGGCGAAGAGTTCATCGTCGGCGAACGTCGGCCGGACGGTCGTGAACCGTGTGCTCGTAACCGACTCGTCGGTCGGATCGGAGATCGATTCGTTGAGGACACCGGCGATCGTCTGCCCGGTCGAAGTGACGGAGTCGACATTGCCGACGTCGACTTGGGTCAAAAACTCGTCGTAGCTGATGGTGATTTCTTCTTCACCTTTGAGGAAGGTGTTGGACAGAACCACGTTGAACAGCAGCAGGCCGGCCATCACCACCCAGATCCACTTATTGGGAGGAGTGGGAAACAGGCCTTGTGGCTTTTTGTCTTGATTCGGCCTGTCTTTGGGCATGCCCTCGACACGCCATCCGGGCGGTGAGTCTTTTGAATCTTTGGACGGATTGCGCGTTGTCATTCCAGTAAAACTCTACCGACGGCAGCGGGGAATGAGACCACCCGAGAGTTTCCGAGGGTGAATCGGCGCAAGGACAGTACAGCGCGGACGGGACGTGCGTACTCTGAACGTCCATGGCAACCAATCGTGATGTGATGGCAATGCTGCAGGAACTGATCGAATTGACCTCTCTCGAGGAGGAGAGTCCGCAATCGTTCAAGGTCCGCGCATACGAGAACGCGCTGCTTGGAATTCGGGGTCATGGATCGGAGATCACCGGCATGACAGCCGGTCAGCTCACGTCGATCAAGGGTGTCGGCAAGTCGACGGCGGACAAGGTCAGGGAGTTCATCGATTCGGGTAGCGTGCGAAAACTAGAGGAGTTGCGCTCGAAATACCCGCCGGCGTTTGTGCAAATGACAAAGATCCCCGGCCTGGGTCCGAAGACCTTGAAGCTGATTCGGCGGGAGCTCAACATCGAAACGTTGGCCGACCTCAAGACCGCAATCGCAGAAGAGCGTCTCCGCACACTGCCCGGTCTCGGCGCCACCAAGGAAGAGAAGATCGGCAAGGCGATCGAACGACTCGGTCTCCACGGCAAAGATCACAGAACGCCGATTGCCGAGGCGATGCCGCTGGCTCTTCAGTTCACCGAGGAGTTGAAACGAATCGAAGGTGTCGAGGCTGTGGTTTTCTGCGGGAGCCTTCGTCGCCATTCCGAGACGATCGGAGACATCGATATCACCGTCTCGTCGAATGCGGCGCAGCCTGTGATGGACTCGGTGGCCTCCCACGCTGCGACGACCGAGGTGGTTGGTCACGGCACCACCAAGACGTCGGTGATCAGTCGGTCAGGGCTCCAGGTAGATGTGCGGGTGGTAGAGCCCGATCAATTCGGGGCGGCGATCCTCTATTTCACCGGATCCAAGGCGCACAACATCGTGCTCCGTCAGCGGGCCATCGAGCGAGGCTGGCTTCTCAACGAATACGGGTTGTTCGACGGTGAAAACCGGATCGCCTCGGCCACAGAGGAGGAGGTCTATGCCGCCCTCGGCCTGCCGTTCATCCCTCCCCCGTTGCGAGAGAACACCGGTGAAATCGAGGCCGCGGCCGCAGGAGTGCTTCCCGACCTGGTTGTGGTGGAAGACATCCGGGGTGACCTTCACTATCACACCGAACGTTCTGGCGACGGGCGCTCGAGTCTGCGTGAGATGGTCGAGGTTGCGGCTGCCCGCGGATACGAGTATCTCGCAATCACCGACCACGGTGAGGATCTGGCTATCAACGGTTCGAGTCGCGCGGAGCTGTTGGAGCACCGTGATGCCATTGCCGGGCTCCAAAATGAATATCCCGACATGCGGCTCCTTTTCGGTTGTGAACTCAACATCGGCGCAGATGGTGGCCTCGATTACGACGAAGACTTTCGGCGGCACTTCGATTGGGCGGTCGCGTCCGTCCACTCCCATTTCGACCTCTCGCAGTCCAAACAGACAGAGAGGGTCATTCGGGCGGCGGCGGATCCGGCTGTGACGGCCATCGGACATCTCACCGGCCGCTACATCGGCCGCCGTCCCGGGATCGAACTGGACCTTTCGGTGGTTTTTGATGCCCTGCGTTCTTTCGACACCGCTCTCGAGGTCAATGGCGCGCTCGACCGCCTCGACGCTTCGGCCGAGGTGATTCGGATGGCTGTCAGTGAGGGAGTGAAGCTGGTGATCTCGACTGACTCGCATCACATTTCGGAGCTCGGGCGAATGAGATACGGGGTGTTGAACGCGCAGAAGGGCTGGGCACCGAAGGAATCGGTCTTGAACACCCAGCCCGCCGGCACCTTTCTGGCACGTCTCGAGGAGCGATGGTGAAACGGTCCGTGAAGGTTGCGCTCCCGCTGCTGGTGGCGGCCGCACTCGCCTCGTACTTCATGCTTCCGGTTTCACACATGGAAGGAGCCGGGCCGTTGTTGGTGGGAGGCGACGGATATGCGCTCGCCGATCCCGGCGTCTACTCGGTTGGTTTCCAACCGTGCACGGTCGACGGAGAGTCCGTTCATGTATCCGCCGTAGAAATCGAGGATTCCAGCGGGGAAGTTGTCGTGGTCGGTGTGGTCCAGCGCAGGCGACCGGCCGGCTCGGTCGGTGTAGGGGCGTTGGAGGGTTTCCCCCCCGATGTCGAGGGTGCAGTTTGGGAACCGGTGGGGAGCTTCGCGTTCACCGAACCCTGCGAGGGCGAACCCGACGAGGTTGCCGTAGGTCTCGAGTTCGGCGCGGGTGGGGGAATCGTTGACGGTTTGACGGTGCATTACCGGGTCGGGCTCCGCCGCTTTCAGAACACGGCACCGTTTCAAATTGTCCGATGTGGCGATTCTGTGAGAGGGCTCCACCTCATGTGTGGGGGATGAGTCGTGCGCAGGGATAAGGTCAGCCGGCCAAGTTTCAGGCGTCGGCGCAGGCTTCGACTCCCGCCCCGCCGGGTTCCGGTAACCACCCCCCGGATGCGTCCTCGGCGCAACCGCAGGTCATGGTGGGCTCCGATCGGAGCATTGGTGCTGGTGGGGGCGTTGGTTTTTCTTCTGCTTCCCGACGGCACAGAGGAAGGCTGCGATCTCGGATACCGGCCGTCGATAGAGGATGCGTCCACCGATCGCACGGTGGTGGCAGTGGCCGAAAGAGAAGTGATCGCGGCCAGTCCCCTGCCATGGGGGAGTTCCGTGGCGGTGGTCACCAGGGTCTGGGGTGATCGCAAAGTCGAGCGCTGGCATGTTTCAAAGCGGAAGTCCGCCGACTGCACCTTCGACACTCACCGTGGGGTTGGCTCATTCTCCTATGACTTCGAAGTCAGGGGGGGCCTGACACCCCCGTATCTCCGTTACCTAGAGAGCGTGGAAGCGGTCGGGGCCGGCGAAACGCAGGTGTGGAGCGCCGAATTTGGTGGAGTGGTCACCTACGAAGTCGGTTTTCCCGATCGTTTTTTTGCCTGGCTCCGGGTGTTTCCCGAGTTGCTGGCATTTCTGCCCGTGGTCGGCCTTGTGTTTTGGATCCGGCGAGAAGAGCGCTCAGACATCGGGCTCTGATCAGCCTTGCGAGGGATCAATGGCGGCGAGGATGGCCGCCGCCTCCTCAGAGAGGACCACCACACTGCTGCCGTTGACGGTGCCCGGAGTGCCGGGAAGAACCTGGTTGCGAATCTCGAGGGGGTTGAGCCGGTGCACGGCGAGGGCAAGGGTCAACAGGCGATCGGCAGGGATGTCGGTCAGGAGCCAGGGCTCCGTACCCTCGATCATGCTGGGGATGGAAACCGGACCCCGGTTTTTTGCTGCGATTGCGCCCGCGATCAACATCACGCCGCCGTTGAGTTGCCTGCCGAAGTCCCCGGTGAGAAGCCCTTTTCGATTTCGAGTGAAGGCCAGCGCCTCGACGCCGTTCATGTGGACTTCGCCGGCAGGAAAATCGGCCCCGGAGGCTCCGTCGTTCATCGGTTCTTCCAGAGTGATCGCCACTGCCCCCAGCACCGAACCGACGATCTCTTGGAATCCCTCGAAGCCGGTCAGGACGTATCCGTCGATGGGGAATCCGCTCAACTGCTCCAGGCTCCACATCAGCCCCTCGATGCCCCCATTGGAAAGGGCTCCGTTGATCTTGGCCATGCCCCCCCCTTTGCGGGCTACGTTGGAGTCACGGGGGACGCCGATGATCGTGGCGCCACCCCTGCCGTCCATCGACACCAAATGGATCGAATCCGCTCGCGAACGGGCCACATTCTCCCCGGGGCGGGCATCTGAGCCGACGATGGCAAAAACGCCTGGCAACCCGGGGTAGATGTCGATGTCCCCGATGCTGCCGGCGATCCAGCGCCATCCGGAACCGTCGTTGATTCCCGCGACAGCCACCGAATCCGTCACGACGACTGCGATCCTCGTCTCGCCGACGACACCCGCTCCGACGTCGATCCTGGTTGGGGAGTACGGCAATCCGACTTCGCTACGGAGGGCGTCGAGAAGCTGTGGGTCACCGGCAAACTGGGAACCGTCGAAGGTGGTTTCGATGAAAAACGCCAGGTCGGGAGCCACATCACTCAGGTCTGGGGCGGCCAAGGTGGTGGAAGGGGCAACGGCGTCGACCACGGTCGTAGCCGGTGAGGTCGATAGCGTCGGTGTCGCAGGCTCCGCTTGGCTACAAGCGGTCGCGACGAGCAGGACAATTGCGAGTGATCGGCGTGGCATGAAGACCCTGAGAGGGAACGGCGGAACGATAGGGGCGGCCACAACCAAGGCAAGTCGACGGGGCCGGCACATGAGTCGTTTGGTAGGGCCCAGGGTCGATCTGCATATACTTCCGCCGATTCATTTCGTTCTCGAGAGGTAGTTCTGCAATGACAAACACCGTGCTGACCATGGCGCTCGTCTCAAGTCTCGGCGCGCTATTGCTCGCCGTGTACTTCACGCGAGCAGTCCTGGCGATGGATCGGGGAAACGCCCGGATGATCGAAATCTCGACAGCCATCCGCGAAGGGGCGATGGCCTTCCTCAAGCGGGAATACACCTGGGTTGCAGGATTTGTCGTGATCATGGCAACTCTGATCGCAACGCTCCTCGAGTGGGGACGGCCCTGGGGGGCGGTCGCCTACGTGTTTGGTGCAACCCTGTCGGCCGCCGCCGGCTTCGTTGGTATGCGTATCGCCACGGCGGCCAATTCGCGCACGACCGAGGCCGCCCGCACCGGTGGTATCCCTGCTGCGCTTCCCGTCGCCTTCCGTGGCGGTGCCGTGATGGGCTTCACCGTCGCCGGTCTCGGGTTGGCCGGAGTCGGCCTGGGATACATCCTTTTCAAGAACGTTCTCGACGAGGTTTCTTGGGCCGACCTGATCGCAGCGATCGGTCTCGGCGGATCGTCGATAGCGTTGTTCGCCAGAGTTGGCGGCGGCATCTTCACCAAGGCGGCCGACATCGGCGCCGACCTGGTGGGCAAGGTCGAAGCCGGAATCCCCGAGGATGACCCCCGCAACCCGGCCGTCATCGCCGACAATGTTGGTGACAACGTGGGCGACGTTGCCGGCATGGGAGCAGACCTCTTCGAGTCCTACGTGGGATCGTTGGTAGCGCCAATCGCTTTCGCGGCGATCGTCTTCAAGGCACAGGCGTTCACGGAGGAAGCGATCATCTTCCCTCTGGCGGTGGCCGCAGTGGGAATGTTCGCCTCGATCATCGGGTCCTTCCTGGTCAAGGCGAAGGACGAAGATCATCTGGCGGCGGCGCTCCATCGGGGCACAAACTTCTCGCTCATCGCCACCGCCCTTGGAGTTCTCGGACTTGTCTATTGGATTTTTCCAGCCGGCACGATCGCCAACCCGGTCGGCATCTGGCTGGCCGTCGTCGGCGGGCTGGTCGTCGGTTACGCCGTCGGAAAACTCTCTGAGGTGTTCACCTCCGACGAGCACAAAACGGTCAAAGAGATCGCCCGCCAATCCCAAACCGGACCGGCCACCGTCATCATCACCGGAATGGCCGAGGGCATGCGGTCCGCCGCCTTCTCGGTGGCGGTCGTGGTCGCCGGTATCGCCGCCTCCTTCTACTCCGGGCAGTGGGCGTTTGGAGACGTGGCGGGAGGAGGCATCTATGGCGTTGCCATCGCTGCCATCGGAGTGCTCGCCACCCTCGGGATCACCATATCGGTTGACGCCTACGGACCAATCGCCGACAACGCCGGTGGGATCGCCGAGATGGCCCACCTGCCGAAAGAGGTGCGTCAGTCGACCGATGCGCTCGACTCATTGGGCAACACGACGGCCGCAGTCGCCAAGGGTTTCGCCATCGCTTCTGCCGCCGTCACCTCTCTGGCCTTGTTCGCAACCTTCATCCAGTCGGTCAACGACTCTGCGATCGCCAAAGGCTTGGAGGCTCCGCTCGAGGTGATCAACCTCGCGGACGTCGAGACGATCATGGGTCTCTTCCTCGGTGCCGCATTCCCGTTCCTATTTGCTGCCCTCACCATGAATGCAGTCGGGCGCGCCGCCAACAAGATGATCGACGAGGTCCGCCGCCAGTTCCGCGAGATCCCGGGTCTGCTCGAAGGAACCGGAGACGCCAAGGCCGACTATGCCAAAACGGTCGACATCGCCACCGGTTCGGCGTTGCGCGAAATGGTGATTCCGGGGGCACTGGCGATTGCTTTGCCTCTCATCATCGGATTCATCGATGTCGAAATGCTCGGCGGATTCCTGGCCGGCGCCCTCGTCACAGGATTCCTGCTCGCCATCTTCATGGCGAACGCCGGCGGCGCGTGGGACAACGCCAAAAAGTTCATTGAAGCCGGCGCCTACGGTGGCAAGGGCTCAGACGAACACAAGGCCGCCGTCATCGGTGACACCGTCGGTGACCCGTTCAAGGACACCTCCGGCCCTGCCATGAACATCGTGATCAAGGTGATGACGATTGTCGCCCTGATTTTCGCCTCGGCGTTCGTTTAGGTCGCCCCCGGGGTGGGAATCAGCAGGGTTTCTGGCTGCCCCTCAAGGTGACGTAGGACGGTTGATCACGTACTCTTTCGCACCGTTATGTCCCTTTCCATCACCTTTGTCCGGCATGGGCGCTCGGAGGCCAACGAAGCCGATATCTGGCAGGGCCAAGGCGATGCGCCGTTGTCCGCCGAGGGTCGGCGCCAGGTTCGGCTACTCGGGGAACGACTCGACGGACGGCAGTTCGATCTCGTCGTCTCTTCCGACCTCCAGCGCGCCCGGGAGACCGCAGAGGTGCTCGGGATCCCGGTGGAGATCGATCCCGAATGGCGGGAGATGGATCTGGGTGCCTGGGAAGGCCGCACCTTCGCCGAGGTGGCGGCACTTCATGGTGATCTACTCGAATCGATTCGCCGAGGGGAGGCGGTCGCGTTCGGCGAGACCGGTGAGACAATTCAGGAATTCGAAGACCGGATTCTGGGGGCGCTCGATCGTCTGATCGACCGGGTCGGTGAGGGGCGGGTGCTGATTGCAACCCACGGCGGAGCCATCGATGCGGTCGGCGGGCGATATCTGGGTCGGATTCAAGGGCGCCGCACGTTCCCGATCGTCACCAACACCTCGCTCACCACCCTCGAGACCGGAGGTCTGCGCATGAACCAGGAGACACTGCGTCTGGCCTCTTTCAACGATGCCTCCCATCTCGGCCACGATGTCGGGTTCCTTGGGCGTCTGCGGGACGACGGAGTGCCGGTGATCGGTCTGGTCCGGCATGGTGTCACCGCTGCCAACAAACAGGGCCGGGTCCAGGGTTCTTCATGTTGGGGCCTCGACGACGAGGGTCACGATCAGGCTGCCAGGTTCGCCGAGTGGTATGGCCCGGTCGACAGCCTCGTCAGTTCGCCCCTGCAACGGGCAGCCGAGACGGCGACCGCCATCCGCGAATTGTTCGATACAGATGACACCTTGGCAGAGATGTCCTTCGGTAACTGGGAGGGAAAACTCTTCGCCGACCTTGTCGAGGACGCAGACGATCAACTGTTGGCGGTCTACCGCGATGGAGAAGACCTGCCGAGGGGAGAAACCGGCGAGACGTTCGCCCAGGTGATCGAACGGATGAGCGGATTCCTCGATCGCTTCCAGCCTCAGGGCCGGAGCCTGGTGGTCTCGCACGGCGCCGCCATTCGCGGCTTGATCGGGTCGGTCACGGGCCGCGGGACTGAGATCCCCGACCACCTCGGGGTCTCACTCAACACCGGGGTCAGCCACGTGGCATTGACCGAGTGGGGTCCGATGCTGATCGACTATTCGCTGGCGCCGCATCTGGAGCGCAAATGACCTACGACTCGCGGCGGTACGCGATGGTCAACCGATGGGACAAGAGGCACGAGACGACTGTGCGCCGTCTGCTCGACCCCCAACCGGGTGAACGAGTGCTCGAGGTCGGGTGCGGGCGCGGACATCTGACCAAACGCCTGCTCGACTGGGGAGTGGATGCGACCGGGATCGACGCCAACCCGCAGGCGGCCGATCTAGCCGTGACCGACGGTGTCGTCCACATGTACGCGGAGTCACTCGATTTCGCCGATCAAACTTTCGACAAGGTCGTCTCCGTGCATGCGATCGAGCACATCCCGGATATCGAGGGTGCATTCGAGGAGATGGCGCGGGTCCTCAAGCCGGGAGGCAAGGCGCTTTTCATCTACCCGGCAGAACCGATTCAGGGGATTTGGGCCGTACCCACCGCAGTGATCCTCCACCGGAACCCGCTCAAGGCTCGCCAAGTCCACTGTCAGTGGCTGTGGCCCAAAAAGTTGCGCCGGCTTTCAGAAGATGTCGGTCTCGTCCACGCCAATTCGGAATTCAGCCTTCTGTCGAGTCCGCAGTTCTACACGGTGGTCGAGAAACCCTCCTGAGGTCGGATCGACGGGGTCGATCTCGTTGATCCTTGGTTTTCACGAAATGATTGGCAACGATTGTTCCACGCTGATCAACGACCAGGAGTGGACTCGGTGGCTCGAACCTACGTTTTGGACACTTGTGTTCTGCTGGCCGACCCCAACTCCCTCCTCCGCTTCGACGAACACCGCTTGGTTCTCCCCCTGGTGGTTGTCGAGGAACTCGACCGGAAAAAAACTCGAATGGACGAGGTCGGGTCGAACGCTCGCATGGCGATCCGTCTGCTGGAAGAACTAGGTGCATCACGTGCGGGTGGGCTCAAGAGTCCTGCGTCGTTGCCGTCCGGGGGCAACCTTCGGATCGAATTGAACGGAGTCGCTTCCGAGCGGTTGCCGAGAGTGCTCGACCCGACAACGCCTGACCATCGCATCCTTGCCGCGTGTCTAAATCTGTCGGAGGCGGGTGACGACCCCGTGTTGGTGACCAAAGATGCCGCGCTCCGGATCAAGGGGGCTCAACTCGGCATCGAGGTCGAGGACTATCGGGGCGACACGGTTCCGGTCGACGAACTGGCAACCGGTGTTATCGAAGTCCAGACGTCTGGCGAAACCATCGATCAGTTGTTCGATCACGGCAAGCTGGAGATCGGTTCGATCGGCGCAGTTATCAACGACTTTGTCGTCCTGAAGTCTGGCGTGTCCCGTTCGGCGGTGGCAAGGGTCGTTGAGGATGGCGAGCAGGCGGTGGTCGAACGGGTCGCGAGTTCGGTCCGGGCGTTCGGGGTCGAGCCCAAAAACCTTCGGCAGTCGGTGGCGCTTCACCATCTTCTCGACCCTGACATCCCGGCGGTGTCACTCATGGGCATGGCCGGATCGGGAAAAACCTTTCTGGCGCTGGCGGCCGGTCTCGAACAAGTCCTCGAGTTGGGTCGTTATCGGAAAGTGTCCGTCTACCGGCCTTTGGTGGCGGTGGGACGCCAAGAAGTGGGATACCTCCCCGGTGACCTCGACGAAAAACTGGCGCCCTGGATGGCCGCGGTCCACGACAACCTCCATGCCCTGTTCCAGGATGCCGGTTCGGAAGGGGCCAAACACGCAATCAACGAGTTGGTAGAGCGCGGTGAGTTGGAGATGGCGGCGGTGACCTATCTCAGGGGCCGGTCCATCACCGGAGAGTTCGTGATAATCGACGAAGCCCAGAACCTGGAGTTGTCCACCCTCAAAGTCATTCTCACCCGACTCGGCAAAGACTCCAAGGTTGTTTTTTGTGGGGACCTGACCCAAGTCGACAATCCCTACATCTCTCCATACGGGGGTATGGCTGCATTGATCGAGAAGTTCCGCGGTTCAACGCTGTTTGGTCATGTGATCCTCGAGAAATCGGTCAGAAGCCCGCTGGCCGAGATGGCGGCGCGGGTTCTCTAGCGCAAGGGTCTAAGCGGTCAGTCGACCTGCAAATTGGGGCCCGCCGACGAGTCGGCCCGACTGATAGACGGCGGTGATCGAGTCCCGTAGACCTTCGAATTGGTAGGGATCCCGGTCGACTACCACCAGATCGGCCTTCTTGCCCGATTCCAGCGTGCCGACCGTGTCGTCGATCTGGCAGAGCCGGGCGGATTCGGCGGTGGCCGCCACCAGAACCTGCGCCGGGGTCATCCCCAACTCCCGCAACAGAACGAATTCGTCGAGGTTTGTTCCGTGAGGAGACACCGGGCAATCGGTGCCGAAGGCGATCTTGACCCCGGCCGCGATCGCGGCCGCAACCGATTGTTTGTGGATCTCGATCACTTCCTTGGCTTTTGCCAGCGAACTCGGAGGGACGGGAATTCCCCGTTCGGCGGCTCGCACCACGCCCGTTGGCGCCAGCAGCGTCGGGACCAGCCATGTGCCCTTGTCCAACATTCGTTCGATGACCACTTCGTCGAGATAGATCCCGTGCTCGATCGAACGAATGCCGCTCTCCACCGCGTTGCGAATGCCATCGGTGGCCTGGGCGTGGGCCAGCACATGAATCCCGGCGGCTTCTGCCTCGGCGACGAGAATCGCCAACTCATCGGGGCGGAAGTGGGCATGGCGCGGATCGTCATTGGGAGAGAGAACCCCTCCCGACGTCGCGACCTTGACGCAGTCGGCACCGGCCCGCACCAACTCTCTGACTTTCCTTCTCATCTCGTCTGGACCATCGACGACGTTTGACGGCATCGACGGATCGCCCCAAAAGATCGGCAAATCCAGACCGCTCGAAAGCCAGCCGTCACCGTGCCCACCTGTCTGGCTCAACATGACGATCGAAATCAGCATCCGGGGCCCCCGAATCAGGCCCTGCTCGACGGCTTGTTTGATCCCGAGGCTGGCCCCGCCCGCGTCGCGTATCGTGGTGATCCCGGTGTCAAGGGTGGTCGCTAGGGAATGTGCCGCCTGGTAATACCGCAAGGCAAAGGCCTGCTTTCGCATGGCGTCGAAGTCGATGTTGGCGAATCCAGAATGGACGTGGCAGTCGATAAAACCGGGAAGGATGACCTTTCCGGTCAGGTCGATCTTCTCATCGCCATCGAGGCCGGAGCCGACCTCGGTGATCAAGCTGCCCTCGACCACCAGGTCTGCAGGCAACGGGTCGCTTCCGCTTCCGTCAAAAACAGACCCACCAGCAAAAAGAACTCGAGTCATACTGGTCACCCATCTGTCGCCGACTGCCCACGCTACCGACGAGACAACGGCGATGGGAGATCGCCGGGTCGCATGACGAAGGACCCGGTACTCCCTGGCTCATTAAGGTCACGGAAACGACACTCGGGAGCGCGATGAAACTCGGACTGATGACCGGATACTGGTCGGCGGGGCCCCCGTTTGGCATGCAGGACCAGGTCAACCTGGCCGACCGCCTCGGTTTCGACTCCGTGTGGACTGCCGAGGCGTATGGCTCCGACGCTCTCACTCCCTTGGCATGGTGGGGTGCCGGCACTTCTCGAGTACGGCTCGGAACCAACATCATGCAGATGTCGGCGCGGACCCCGGCGGCCGCCGCCATGGCGGCGATCACCATGGATCATCTCACCGGCGGTCGGTTTGTTCTCGGCCTCGGAGTGTCGGGGCCCCAAGTGGTAGAGGGTTGGTACGGTCAGCCTTTCCCCAAACCGCTCGCCCGAACCAGGGAGTTCGTTGAGATCGTGCGAAAGATCATCGCACGCGAAGGTCCATTGGTTTTTGAAGGTGACCACTACCGGCTCCCGTACCCTGGGGGCGCGGGACTGGGCAAGGCGCTCAAGTCCACGGTTCACCCCCTGCGCGCCGATTTGCCAATCTATCTGGCGGCAGAGGGCCCCAAGAACGTCGCACTGGCTGCCGAGATTGCCGACGGCTGGTTGCCTGCCTGGTTTTCACCCAAATTGGACGGCTTCTATCGCGCCGCCCTGGCAGAGGGTTTTGCCCGCCCTGGCGCCCGGCACTCAATCGAAGACTTCGATGTGCCGGGTTTTGTACCGTTTGTGGTCCATCCCGACCCTGAAGTGGCAGCTTCGCTGGTGCGTCCTGCCATCGGCCTCTATGTGGGGGGTATGGGAGCCAAGGACGTGAACTTCCATTACGAGGTCTTCGTGCGGATGGGCTGGGAGGACGTCTGCGTCAAAGTCCAGGATCTATATCTGGCCGGGCGCAAGGAGGAGGCTCTCGCGGCGATTCCGCTCGAGATGGTCGAGGATGTCGCATTGTTGGGGCCGGTCGACAAAATCAAAGAGGACCTGAAACGCTGGGAGAAAACGGTCCTCACAACGATGCTGATCGAAGGTCCCCCCGAGCTGCTCGAGGTCGTGGCCGAAACCGTGATGGGCTGACGCGATGCGGCTGGTCGCAACCGTTGCGTGGCCGCCCGGCACGGCGGGCCTCGACCAGCGACACCTCCGGGAAGCCAGGCCATGAGCGGCCGCTTTTTTGTGGCGAGCGGCGAATACCCCGATTCTGGGCCCGTTTTGTGGTGCGCCAGGAGAGCGTTTGTCGACGGGGGATGGACCGAGACCGATGACTTGACCGCGGCGGACGCGGTTGTCTCCCATGGGTCGGCTTGCTTCGAGTCGGCAACCCGTGGCGGAATCTTTCTGGCCCCGCCCCTCTCCGGCGGCGAAATCGTCGAGATTATGAATCGGAACGATCACCCCCGTTTGGTGGTCGGCGTGGCAGAGAGTCCCGACTGGAGTCCGGCCGACGCCGCACGACTGCGGAGTGTCGAAGTACTCCAGCTCTCCCGGGTAGGCATCGACTTCGAATTGGCGGGCGACATGGCCTATTCGCTGGCAGTTCTGGGACGTCTCACCGAACGCTTCCAAGCCCTGGTTAAACGGACCCCGATTGATGGTGACCGACCCGTGTAGAGATGGTGTGCGGGAGTTCAGGCCATTCGGTCGCGGCGGGCCTGGAGCAGTTCGGCGGCTCGCTCGATCGTGATCGATTCCGGCGTGTCGGCCTTGCGCAGGCTGGCGTTGACGATTCCATCTGTGACGTAAGGACCGAATCGGCCGTTTCTGACTGTCACAGGCTTCTTTGACACTGGATCTTCACCGATTTCTCGCAGCGGTCCGGCGGCCGCCCTGCTCTGACCACGACGCCGTGGTGGCTCTGCCAAGAGTTTGAGTGCGTGTTCGACGCCGACCGTGAACAACTCGTCCTCGGATTCGAGGCTTCGCCGGTCCTCGCCCCTTTGCACATAGGGTCCGTAGCGTCCGTTGTAGACCTCGATCGGGACGTCGTTCTCGTCGATGCCAATGGTGCGTGGCAAGGAAAGCAGTTTCAGCCCATCATCGAGCGAAAGGGCATCGAGTTCCATACTCTTGAGCAGGCTCGCTCTTTTCGGTTTCTGCTTCGATCCCTCTTCTTGCTCTCCAAGCTGAACATAGGGTCCAAAGCGCCCGGTGCGAGCGAGCACCACCAGGCCACTGTCCGGGTCGGTCCCAAGGATCTTGTCGCCCTGGCCCTGGGTCTCGATCAGCTCGGTGGCACGTTCGATGGTCAACTCGTCGGGAGCAACGTCATCTGGGATCGATCCGCGATCCTCGCCCCTTTCCACGTAGGGTCCGAATTTGCCGACCCTTGCGACGATCTCGCGTCCGGCCTCGTCCTGTCCGAGGGGAATCGAGTTGACGGCTCTGGCATCAATGGAAGCGAGTCGCTCTTCGATCGTGTTCTTGAGGCCCTCCTCCCCTAGATAAAAACGTGTCAACCACGGAACCCGGCTTTCGTCGCCGGTGGCGATCCGGTCGAGATCGTCCTCCATGCGGGCCGTGAACTCGTAGTCGACCAGCTTCGGGAAGTTCTGTTCGAGCAACGTGACAACGGCAAACGCGGTGAAGGTGGGCACGAGAGCCTGGCCCTTCTTGAAAACGTAGCCGGCATCCTGGATGCGGAGGATGATCGAGGCATAGGTCGACGGGCGTCCGACGCCGAGCTCTTCGAGTCGTTGCACCAGGGAGGCCTCGTTGTAGCGGCGGGGAGGCTGGGTGTCGTGACCAGCCGCGTCGAGGGCGATCAGCAAGACGGAGTCTCCCTCTTCCAGGGGAGGCAGGGGTCTCTCCGAGTCGTCGGTGTCGGCATCGGGATCGTCGATCGACTCGACATAGATCTTGAGGAAACCGGGGAAAGTTATCACCCTCCCGGAGGCGGAAAAATCGCACGAGCGGCCGTCTGATGCCTCGGCGGCCAGTTTGACCGACATTTGTTCACCCTTGGCATCGGGCATCTGCGAAGCCAGAGTTCGCTTCCAGATCAACTCGTAGAGGTTGGCTTCGTCACTACCAAGCTCGCGTGCTACCTGGGCCGGCGTCTTCCATTCGTCACCAGCGGGTCTGATCGCCTCGTGTGCCTCTTGCGCGTTCTTCGCCTTGGAGGTGAAGGTCCGCGGCATGTCAGGGACGTAATCGGCACCGAATTGTTTCTGGATGGCGTCGCGGGCGGTGGCGATGGCCGCCTCCGACAGGTTCACCGAGTCGGTTCTCATATACGTGATGAACCCGTTTTCATACAACCTCTGCGCTACCGACATGGTGCGACTGGACGAGTACCTGAGTTTGCGAGAACCCTCCTGTTGGAGTGTGCTGGTGCGAAATGGGGGATAGGGGCGCCGCGTATACGGTTTCGTATCGGTCGCGGTGACGGCGAAAGAGGCCCCGGCCAGAGCCTGGCCAAGGTCGGCTGCTTCCTCCTCGCCCAGGACCACGACGTCTGGATCGGTCGCTCCAATCGAGGAGAAGTCCCGACCGGTGGCAAGTTTTCGACCGTCCACCGAGACCAGGGTTGCCTGGAACTGCGGTGTCTCGTGTGGCTTTTCCAGGGTGGCGGTGAGGTCCCAGTAGGAGGCCGAGCGAAACGCCATGCGCTCTCGTTCGCGCTCGACGACGATCCGCACTGCAACCGATTGGACCCTGCCGGCGGAGAGGCGCGGAGCCACCTTCATCCACAGGACTCGAGAAACGTCATAACCAACCAACCGGTCGAGGATCCGACGGGCCTCCTGGGCGTCGACCAACTGCAGGTCGATGTCTCGAGGATTGGCGAAGGCCTCACGGATTGCGGCCTCGGTGATCTCGTGAAACACCATTCGTTTTACGGGAATCTTCGGCTTGAGGATCTCGGTCAGATGCCACGCAATGGCTTCCCCCTCGCGGTCCTCGTCGGTCGCGAGGTAGAGCGTGTCTGCGTCCGCCATCAATTCTTTGAGCTTCTTGATTCGGTCCTTGGCTCGTTTGGATACGACGTACACCGGGTCGAAGTCGTGTTCGTAGTCCACGGCCAGATACGCCCACGGTTCCTTCTTGTACTTCTCCGGGAGTTCTTTGGATCCACCGGGAAGGTCTCGAACGTGACCCATCGAGGCCTCGACCACGACACCGTCGCCCACGACTCCGCGGAGGAATTGGCCGATGGATTTGGCCTTGGTGGGGGACTCGACGATGACTAGTGAAGTGGGCACAAGGGACCAAGCTACGGGAAGTTCGGGAAAAGTGTCAAGAACCGACGATGTCTGCCGTCGACTGGGGGGCTCGTTTTCGGACGACCTTTTCTCTTCGGACGGATAGCCTTCGACCCCACATGGACTCGATGATCGAACGTATCCGGGGCAGAGAGCTCATCCGCCGCGGTCCCTATGCCAGGATGTTTTGGTCTCAGTTCATCTCCAGCCTCGGCGATTGGGTCACCCTCTTCGCCACATTCTCGCTTGCCGCCAAGATTTCCGGGGGTGGCCGTGCCGCCTCGGTGGCGATCCTGGTGCCGTTGGTCGCCCGAATCTTGCCGGGCCTGCTGATCGGGATCGTTGGAGGCGTTCTCGCCGACCGGTTCGATCGCAAAAAGATGATGGTTGTCTCCGACTTCGGGCGCGCCGGGTTGGTCGGATGCCTGATTTTGGTGGGGTCCTATCAGACCCTCTTTCTCCTCACTTTTGCGATCGAGGTTCTGTCGCTGCTCCGGCAGCCGGCGAGGGAGGCGGTGACTCCACAGCTGATTCCAAAGCGGCACCTCATGGCGGCCAATGGCCTCAATCTTTTCGCGGCCTATGGCACCGCTCCCATCGGATCGGCCTTGTTCGCCCTCTTCACGTCGTTCGGGAAGGGTGTAGATCTCGGGGTTACCGCAAGCACCGGAGTGGTTGCCGCTTTTGTGTTCGACTCCCTCACTTTTCTTGTTTCGGGCGTGATCGTGGTCTTCACCGCCATTCCAAAACTGCAGATTCAAGAGGAGAGACAAGGCCGGGGCGCACTCGACGTAAAAGCACCGTTCCGGGACATGTTGGATGGGTTCCGTTTTGTGGCCACCTTCCCCGCCGCTCGCCGTACTGTGCTCGGCGTGGCCCTCGCGTTGTTCGGCGCGGGTGGACTCTTCGTGCTCGGACAGCCGTTCAGCGATCAAGTCCTCAAGGGCTCCGACTCCGGTTTTGGCGTCGTCGTGACCGCTCTGGGTTTGGGCGCCGGGCTCGGGATGTTGTTCATGACTCTTGGAGGCAAAAGGATCGAGCGCCACGAATTGGTTTTCGGATCTGCCCTGCTGGCGACCGGCATCTCCATCGGTTTTGCTTCGGTCACCGACACCGTTGCCGGTGCCGCCGGGTGGGTATTCGTGGCAGGAGCCGCATCGGGTGTGGCCTACGTCTCGGGATTCACCCATCTCCATGTGGTGGTGACCGATGACATTCGCGGGCGCACATTCGCCGCGTTATACGCCTCGGCACGTGGCGCGCTCCTGATCTCATTCGGCCTCGCCGGAGTGGGCGCCGCGGCGTTCGATGGTGTCCTCTCCGGCAAGATGGGAAGCGGGGTGCGGGCAGTGATGCTGTTCAGCGCATCGATCATCTGTGCGTCGGGCGTCACCGTCGTCTGGGCCGTACGCCACCAGCTATTCGGAGACCCGATGGACGAGGAGTCGTATCGGGCCCTGCGTGATGCAGGAGATGCCATTACCTGGATGCGCGGCGACCGCCGCGACGGGCGAAACTGAGAAGCATGAGCGGTTATTATCTCGCCCTCGAGGGTGTCGAAGGTGCCGGCAAGAGCACCATCGGTCACCTCCTGGTCGAGCACATGGAGCGTCGCGGCTTGTCTGTGGTTTTGGTTCGAGAGCCGGGGGGAACCGATCTCGGAGAGGAAGTCCGGCGACTGTTGCTTCACTCTGGTGATATGACACCGTGGTCAGAAGCAGCACTGTTTGCTGCTTCTCGGGCCCAATTGGTCGCAGAGGTGGTGGCTCCTGCTTTGGCGGAAGACGCACTCGTGATCTCGGATCGCACCTACTACTCATCGCTTGCGTATCAAGGACATGCCCGTGGTCTAGGCGTCGAGGCGGTCAGACAACTGAACGAAGCCGTGCTTGCTGGCGCGGTCCCTGATCTCGTGGCAGTCCTAGACCTCGACCCCGATCTGGCATTGGGGCGACAGTTGGACCCTGATCGCATAGGGGCCGCCGGTAGCGGTTTTCAACGCATGGTCGCCGAGGGCTACCACAAGCTCTCCGCCGAGGAACCGGAGAAAGTGATCCTGTTGTCGGCCGACCGGGAACCGGCGGAGATCGTTGGAGAATTGGTCGCCTTGATCGACGCTCGGTGGCGCCATGTTTGATGGAGTCATTGGACACCGGCACGTGCTCGACCAACTCATTCGCGAGGTGGCGTCGCCTGCCAATTCCTACCTGTTTGTCGGCGTCGCCGGTACTGGGAAGGCGACCGTCGCTCGCCTCTTTGCCAAGGCACTGCTGTGTCCTTCTTCCGGAGACCACGAAGAAGACTGCAGTTCGTGCCGGCGGGTCGAATCCGGCAATCATCCCGATCTGGTCATGGCCGAACCGGAGGGGAAAACCAGCGTCGGTGTTGATCAGGCACGGACGCTGATTCAGCAGGCCACGCTTCGACCGTACGAGGGCGACCGCAAGGTCTTTGTCATGGAGGAGGCGGAATCCATGACAGAACAGGCGTCGAATGCCCTGCTCAAGACACTCGAAGAGCCCACTCCCACGACGGTTTTCATCCTGGCGCTGGAGTCGGAGGATCTCCTGCCTGCAACCGTCGCCAGCCGTTGCCGTTCCGTGCATTTCGGACGACTTTCCGAGGAGGAGTTGCGCGAAGGGCTCATCGCCAGAGGGATCGACGGCGACCAGGCAGTTGGGGTGTCTCGAATGGCAGGTGGACGGCCCGGCCTGGCTTTGACACTTGCATCAAACCCTGACGTCGTGGACTTTCGCGCGCGTTGGCTCGCGATTCCAGAGCAGGTGAGCGATCGTCCTGGCGAATCTTTCACTCTCGCTGCGCGGATGCTGGAGGCGGCCGACCCTTTGATCCCCGAACTCGTCGAGGACGACGAGAAGGACAAGGCG
Source organism: Acidimicrobiia bacterium (assembly GCA_041746105.1). GTDB lineage: Bacteria > Actinomycetota > Acidimicrobiia > Spongiisociales > ZC4RG35 > JBFHRE01. The sequence continues at coordinate 61,226 of JBGTHP010000039.1, read as the reverse complement.
GACCGCGCCAAACGTCGAGCACGACAGGCGCTGCTGGTAAGTGGGCTGGAGATGCTGGCATCGTTCTACACCGACTGTGCCGCGATCCAGCTCGGCGGGTCGGTACGCAACGCCGATGTGCCGCTTGCCGCCCTCACTGCAGTTTCGCCACGCCGTGCCATTCGCAATGCCGAGCTGTGTCTCGACGCCACCACCGACCTGCAGGCCAATCTGAGGCCACAGCTGCTCTTGACCAATCTGCTCACCAAGCTCGGTAGTGAAGAAGCCTGATTGTCGCCGTTGTGGCCGGAGCCTGTTTGGCGATGGTTGGAGCCGGGGAGGGGAATTGAACCCCTGACCGGTTTCGTCTTGACCGACCTTCCGACCCTACTCGGGCTGCAAGAAATGCCGGATGGGCAGGCGTCGCAGCCGAAGCCTGCCGGCGATCGTTGGAGCCGGAGAGGGGAATTGAACCCCTGACCTACGCATTACGAGTGCGTTGCTCTACCGACTGAGCTACCCCGGCGTGGGGAGGGCATGATAGTGAAACCTCGAGGATCCCCCGACCGGATGTAGAGCCCTGGGCGGCCTGCGCTAGCGTTCAGCCCTTCATGGCAGAACAAGTCGACTTCGAAAACGATGCGATGGAACTCGTTCCACAGCTGTTGAGCGCGGCCAGGCGGATGACTCGCAACCACGCCGACGCCGAGGACCTGGTTCAAGAAACGCTACTCAAGGGGTACCGCGCATATGACTCTTTCGAGGCCGGAACCAACCTGCGAGCCTGGCTTTTTCGGATTCTGACCAACACGTTCATCAACAAATATCGCCGCGATGCGCGCCGCCCCAACGAGGTCGACCTTGGCGACGTCGAGGATTTTTTCTTGTACCGGAAGATCGGTTCCGAGCACACCGCGGCGGCGTCACGATCGACCGAGGACTTGGTCCTCGACGGATTGGTGGCCGCCGATGTCAAGACAGCGGTCGAAGAGTTGCCGGAGACGTTTCGGATCCCCGTACTGCTGGCCGATCTAGAGGGACTGTCCTACAAGGAGATCGCCGACATCTTGGATGTCCCCATCGGTACTGTGATGTCGAGACTGCATCGAGGAAGAAAAGCGCTCCAACGTGCGTTGTGGGACTATGCAATGAAACGTGGACTCATACCAGAGCACCTGATCGACGACGACCCAGTGAGTTCTTCGTGAGCGAGCCTTGTGACGATGCCCTGACGAGCTTGTATCTCTTTCTCGATGAGGAGATGCCGGAGGCTGAGACCGTGCGCATCCGCCAACATCTCGCAGACTGTCCGCCCTGCGTTGGGCACTTCGAGTTCGAGTCTCGTTTGAAGAGGGTTGTGCGAGAGCGCCTCGCCGAAGAAGTCCCACCGGACGTGATCGATCGCTTCAGGGCTGCTCTGCGTCACGCTGGACCGTCTAGCTCTTAGTGGTTCGCCGCTCGTCGGGTGGGGTTGTAGTCTTGCCCGCGTGATGTTCCGCCAAATCCGATCTCTCCTGCTCGTTGCCATGATTGTGATCGCCGGTGTTCTCCCGGCATCGGCCCAGGAAACATCGGCCCAGGAGACATTGGCCCAGGAAACGGAAACTTCCACCGCCACCACCGCCGCCACGACCGAGAACACATTCAAGGTTCCCGCGGTGTCTATTCCTGATCTCACCGCCCAACCAGAGGCCGCACCTTGGACGACGAAGTTCCTTGTGCCGACTGGCATCGCCCTGGCGGCGGTGGCCATCTTCGCCACGGTGATCCAGTACTTCTTGAAGGTTGTCAGAAATCGGTACAAGGCCGTCGAGTGACCGAAACGATCCCTTGGCCGTTTGCGAGACGTGTCGGGGGGTTGGTGGCCGGAAGCCATCCGCTGGCCGAGTCCTATCTGGTGGAACACCTCTCGCAGGATTTTCCGAGGATCGTCGAGATCGCCAACGAAGCCGTCTCAGAGGAGACCCGTCTCTCGGTCCCGGGTCAACCCGAGGTGACGGTCGTGACAAGGCGCCAGTGGGTCGAGCGCAACGTTGAGGTTTTCTCGGCGTTGCTCTCCCCTGTAGAACAAAAGCTCTCAGATCAGATCAGCCGATCAGGGGCAGACGGACCGACCCTGGCAAAGAGATTGGTTGCCGGCCAGACGGGTGCGTTGCTCGGGTTTCTCTCGAGAAGGGTTTTGGGTCAGTACGAGTTGGTGGTGCCGGGCGGAGAAGATGGTGATTCGATTGCGTTCGTTGGTGCCAACGTCCTCCACCTCGAGCGGGCCCATCAGCTTCGACCATCAGAGTTCCGGACGTGGGTGGCGCTTCATGAAGCCGCCCATCGGGCCCAGTTCGTTGGCGTCGGATGGATGAGGGGATATTTCCACAGTCTGGTCGCCGACATGGTCGGCACCGTCGATCCTGATGAGGGTCGTGTTGCTCGTTTGATCTCGGAGATGCGCAAGGCAAGGCGTAGCGGCGAGCCAATCATCGACGAACGAGGACTGTTCGGGTTCCTCGCTGCTCCGGCGCAGCGTCACAATCTGGATCGAATCCAAGCGCTGATGAGTCTGCTGGAGGGTCACGGACACGCCGTCATGAATCGATTGGGGCATCAGCTGTTGGTCTCACCTTCGCGGATGGATTTTCTTCTCAAAGCCCGGCGCTCGGACCCGAAGACGGCCGCCTTCTTCCGTCTGACGGGCATCGAGTTGAAGCTGCGCCAGTATGAAGAGGGTGAAAAATTCGTCCTGGCGGTCGAGCGCGCAGCCGGTTGGAAGACGTTGGACCTCGCCTGGGCCGAGCCGTCATCGCTACCCACACTCGCCGAGATCAAGGATCCGCACAGTTGGCTGAAACGCGTCGCCTGAGAGCCCTCCTCAAAGAGGTTGACCCAAGGATCGAATGGCCCGCTGGATCTCTGGTGATCGGGCTGTCAGGTGGAGCCGACTCGGCGGCAATGGCAGGCCTGGCCGTTCGTTCCGGTGCACCCGTTCGGGCCCTTCACGTGGACCACGGATTGCCGGCGTCTCCCTCGCTCTGCCGATCGGCAAACCAAGCCGCAGCCGCCCTCGGCATCGATCTCGACGTCCGCCGAGTAGATCTAAGGCAGGGCGCCAACCTCGAAGCCCGTGCCCGCTCGGCTCGGTACCACCAGTATGTGGTTGGTTTACGGCCCTCGGAATGGATGTTGACCGGGCATACGCTCGACGATGTTGCCGAAACCGTCCTCATGAACATGGCTCGCGGATCCGGTCTCGACGGGCTCTCGTCGATTGCGCGATCGCGAGCGCCTTATCACCGACCCCTACTGCGGCTGCGGAGAGCCGAAACGAGGGAACTCGCCAGTCTGATGGGCCTGCCCTGGTTGGACGACCCCGCCAACGAGGTGTCGGAGATCCTCCGCAATCGCGTACGTTCGACGCTGATCCCGGCCTTGGCCGAGGTCTTCGGCCGGGATCCTTCTCCCTCCCTCGCTCAGTCCTCATTCATCGCCCAGGAGGAACGCGAGGTCCTGGAACGTCTCGTAGATGACACGCCGGTCCGGCTCGTAGGTGGGTCTCCTGCCGTCTCGATCGACGATCTCGAACTCCTGGAAACCATCCTGGCCCGGCGATTGGTTCGCCGAATGTGGAGAATGATGGGCTTCGAGCACACCCTCGGCACCGCAGCAGTCGATCGCGCCCTCGAGGTTGCTCGCGGTGGCGGCAAGTCTGCCCAGCTTGGTGGCGGCGTCGTGGCGGCCGTCTCTTCCGGCTCTCTGATGCTGTCGATGGAATCAGGGCGCGTCGACTATGTCGATGTACTCGCCGAAGGTGAGGTCGCACTCGGCTCCTTTCGTTTCACAACTCTGCCGCTTGCGGGAACGTTTCCCATTTCACCTTGGGCCGCGGTACTCCCGCTCGACAAGCCGGCGCGCATTCGTTGGGCCGCGCCCGGCGACCGCCTTGGCGGCGAGACGGTTGATGGACTGCTCGGAAATGCGGCACTCGAGCGGAGCCCTGGCGAAGGCTGGCCAGTGATGGAGAGTGAAGGTCGCGTGGTCTGGGTTGTTGGGGTCGGCCGACTCGGCTGGGAAGAACCGGACCAAACCCGCTACCTTTCCGTCGTCGCGGTGGAGGAGATTCCCTGGCAACAATCAATTCGCTGATTTCGGCTCGAGAGATCGACGAGAAGCTGACTGAGGTCGGTGCTCAGATCAGCGCCGACTATCGAGGTAAGGATCTGCTGGTGGTCGGCGTCCTCAAGGGCGCGTTCATGGTCATGGCTGACCTCGCCCGCAAGATAGACATCCCGATGGAATTCGATTTCATGGCGGTCTCGTCTTATGGGGCGTCAACCCAGACATCTGGCGTGGTTCGGATTCTCAAAGACCTCGATCAGGAAATCGCCGGCAGAGATGTCCTCATCGTCGAAGACATCATCGACTCCGGCCTCACCCTCAACTATCTGATGAAGAGCCTCAAGGTGAGAAAACCTGCGTCGCTCGAGATCGCTGCGCTGCTCGTCAAGGAGGGAATCCAACGCGTTCCGATCGATGTCAAATATGCGGCGTTCAATATCGGACCCGAGTTCGTCGTGGGATATGGGTTGGACTACGCCGGCAAGTACCGCAACCTGCCATTCGTCGGTGTGGTCGAGGGCACGATCGAATGATCATGGGTTTCCATAGGCGCTCGCGGCTCGTAGCATGAAGGACGAAAGGCGGGCCCTAAACGGCGCGCCACCTCGCCATTTCTTGAGGAATCCGTGAATCGATCTCTTAGAACGTTGCTCGTGTATGGCCTTGTCATCAGTGTGCTCGTGGTGTCCGCTTCACAATGGCTTGGTCAGGTTGCGGGTCCAGAAGAGCTGACACTGAACCAGTTCTACGAACAAATCGAGGCTGACAAGGTCGAGTCGGTCACAATTCTGAACCGCTCGGAACGAGTTGAGGGCCGTTACGTCGATTCGTCGGCGGCGGCCGATGGAGTCGATTTCTTCGTGGAGATCGGTGACCGTTTTGGCGAATCCGTCGAAGATCGCCTCGATGCCGCAGGCGTGGAATATCGAGTCGACAACCAGCCGCCGGGTTTTGCCGACTATTTGTTGCAGCTTCTCCCGTGGCTGATCTTGATCGGTCTGATGGTGTTCTTTTTCACCCAGATGCAGGGTTCTGGAAACCGGGTGATGCAGTTCGGCAAAGCCAAGGCCAAGACGGTGTCAAAGGACCAACCCAAAGTCACGTTCAAGGAAGTGGCGGGTCTCGAAGAGGCAATCGAAGAGCTAGAAGAGATCAGAGATTTTCTCAAGCACCCCGACAAGTACCGGGCGATGGGAGCCAAGATTCCCAAGGGTGTGTTGCTGTTTGGTCCCCCCGGAACCGGCAAGACCCTGTTGGCGAAGGCGGTTGCCGGCGAGGCCGGTGTTCCCTTCTACTCGATCTCCGGATCGGATTTTGTCGAGATGTTCGTAGGTGTCGGAGCGTCTCGTGTTCGAGATTTGTTCGAACAGGCGAAGGCATCGGCTCCGGCCATTATTTTCATCGACGAAATCGACGCGGTTGGCCGTCACCGTGGCGCCGGCCTGGGCGGAGGGCATGACGAACGAGAGCAGACGCTCAACCAGCTATTGGTCGAGCTCGATGGCTTCGAGGCAAATGTGGGTGTCATCGTCATGGCTGCCACCAACCGACCAGACATTCTCGATCCAGCTCTTTTGAGACCAGGACGTTTCGATCGCCAGATCACCATCGACGGCCCCGACATCAAGGGACGTCACGCAATTCTCGATGTCCATGCCAAGGGAAAACCTCTTGGCAACGACATCGATCTCGAGTCGGTGGCGCGAGGGACTCCAGGATTCACCGGTGCCGATCTGGCCAACCTCATCAACGAGGCTGCGTTGTTGACGGTGCGCCGCCGCAAGACGCAGATCGGGATGGATGAACTCAACGAGGCGATCGACAGAGTGATCGCAGGACCTGAAAGAAGATCACGAATCGTCACCGAGGAAGAGCGCCGTATCACCGCTTATCACGAGGGCGGTCACGCTCTGGTGGGGTTTGCCCTGCCCAACGTCGATCCCATCCACAAGGTCACCATCATTCCTCGCGGGCGAGCCGGCGGGTACACGCTGGCCCTGCCGACTCAAGACCGGTATTACAAGCGTCGAAGCGAGATGGTCGATGAACTTGCCTATGCGCTCGGCGGACGTACTGCAGAGGAGATCGTGTTCTCGGATCCTTCGACCGGGGCCTCCAATGACATCGAAAAGGCAACACGTACTGCTCGCAGAATGGTGATGGAGTACGGGATGAGCGACCTGCTGGGACCGATGAAATATGGTCAATCCAGTGGCGAGGTCTTCCTTGGACGTGACTACAACCGCCAGGCCGACTATTCGGACGATGTCGCCTCGAAGATCGACGAAGAGGTCAGGGCGTTGATTACGGCAGCTCACGAAGAGGCCCGTCAGATCCTGAGCACCCACCGCGGCTCGCTCGACCGACTGGCCGAAGCGCTGCTCGAACGCGAGACGATCGATCGCCACGAACTGGCCGAGCTGCTCTTTGACGTCCCGAAATGGGAGCATGTCAACAGCGGCTCCTTGCGGATTCAACTGCCCGGTGAATCTGCCCAGAGCAACGGTGGAATTGCTGCTGCTGAGCAGACCGAGCCGTCCCGTCACTGAGTAGCGTTCCGTTCAATGTCGACGATCGATCACGATGCCATCGCTGCTGCCGTGCGTCAGATTCTGATCGCGGTTGGAGAGGATCCCGACCGCGACGGGCTTGCCGATACTCCTGATCGGGTTGCCCGTTTTTATGCCGAAGTGCTTTCTGGGATGTCAGAAGACGCCGACCAGCATCTCCAGGTCCAGTTCGAGTCGAGTTATGACGAGTTGGTGATGGTTCGAGACATCCCCCTGTACTCGTTGTGCGAACATCACCTCGTGCCCTTTCTGGGTCGAGCCCATGTCGGATATATCCCCAACGACGAGGGTGCGATCACCGGTTTGTCCAAGGTGGCGAGGCTGGTTGACACCTTCGCCAGGCGGCTCCAGGTCCAGGAAAGGCTGACGACCCAGATCGCCGATGAGCTCGAAAGAGTGCTCGCCCCCAAAGGGGCGATCGTCGTGATCGAGGCGGAGCACCTGTGCATGTCGATGCGGGGAGTGCGCAAACCGGGTGCGACAACCGTGACTTCTGCCGTGCGGGGCATCATTCGGCGAAATCCGGCAACACGAAATGAGGCCATGCGGCTCCTCCAGGGCACGAAGTGATCTGGAGGCTCCGATCCGCGGAGCTCTCGCTGGACATCCCCCGGATCATGGGGATCATCAATATGACACCAGACTCTTTCTCCGACGGTGGAATGCTGGCGTCGGCATCCGCCGCGATCGGTCACGGGCTCGCATTGGTCGAGGCCGGAGCCGCGATTGTGGATGTTGGCGGTGAATCGAGCCGACCGGGCGCTCGTGGGGTCGATGTCGCCGACGAGCTCGGTCGCATCTTGCCGGTGGTCGTGGGCTTGGTCGATGCCGGCGTGTTGGTGTCGGTGGATACGACCAAGCCGGAAGTTGCGCAAGCCGCGTGTCAAGAGGGTGCGGTCGTCATCAACGACATCTCCGGGATGGCTGATCCGGCGATGCGCTCGATCGCGATCGAGCACGGTGCCGGTGTTGTCGTCATGCACAAAAAAGGCGATCCACAGACCATGCAGGACAATCCCGTGTACGGCGATGTCGTGACCGAGGTGCGCGACTACCTGGACCAGAGTGCCCAGCGACTGGTCGATGAAGGGCTTTCCGAACACTCGATCGTTGTAGATCCCGGGATCGGCTTCGGGAAAACGATCGAGCACAACCTCGAGCTATTGGACCGCCTCGGCGAGCTGGGGAGCGGCAGGCCGCTGATGATCGGTGTTTCGCGGAAGGGGTTTTTGGGTCGGATCCTCGATCTTCCCGATCCCGGAGACCGCGATCGTGCCTCTGCCACCTTGGCCGCTTTGGCGGTCGAGCGTGGGGTACGCCTGGTGAGGGCCCACGATGTACGCGCCACCCTGGAAGCCGTCCGTCTGGCGTGGGCTATCGTGCAAGGAAGAACATGATCACAGGTCTAAAACCACGCGAATTCACATGGGTCATCGCAAATCGACTGGCCGTGTCCGAAAGAATCGGGGGATACGGATTCCAACACCGACGGGTTCGGCGCGAAGAGGAGATCAACTGGTTGACGAGAGAAGCCAAGATCACCACGGTCATCACCCTTCTCGCCGGCAACCAGAACCTGCAGGCATACAGAACGGCCGGGCTCAGTTGTTTTGCGGTGCCCATGGGCCCGAGCGTCACATCCAAGGACGCCAAACAACTCTACGAGGTGCTGGACCGGGCTCTTGCGGACGAAACGGCCAGGGTGCTATTGCATCGTGAGATCATCGACGACGACTTGGCCGGACTTTTGGGCGGATACCTGATCGCCTCTGGTTTGGTCGAGGACCAGATCTTGGCGTCGGCGGTTATCCAAGAGATCCTGGGACGACCGCTCGGACCGAAGGCGAGAGCACTGCTGTCCAAACCACCCCAGTGACCGATCGGATCAGGATCGAGCGAATCGAGGTTTTTGCTCGTCACGGAGTGCTCCCGGAAGAGCGAACCGCAGGGCAGCTGTTCCTGGTGGATGTCGAGGTCGCCCTGGACCTGTCCAAGGCCGGCGCTTCCGATACGCTCACCGACACCGTCGACTATGGAGCCCTGGCGCAATCGATTCACGATCTCGTGGCCGGCGAGCAATGGTCGTTGATCGAACGAGTTGCCGGTCGTGTCGCCGACCTGGTTTTGGCCGATCGCCGGATCGAGGCAGTCGAAGTGACCGTGCACAAACCATCAGCACCCATTCCGGTCGCCTTCGGGGACGTATCGGTCTCAATACACCGCCGGCGATGACTCGGGTCGCGATCGGTCTCGGATCAAACCTCGGCGACCGCCTGGAGTACATGCGCTCCGGCCTCGCTCATCTGCGACGAATATCCCCGGTGGTGGGGGTCTCTTCTTTGTTTGAGACCGACCCGGTTGGCGGCCCGGATCAAGGGCCCTACTTGAACGCGGTCGCGGTCCTCGAAACGGATCTGGATGCCGAGTCCCTGCTCGAAGAACTCATCGAAATCGAGATCGAGCACGGTCGGGTGCGCAACGAGAAGTGGGGTCCCCGCACCCTCGATCTGGATATCATCGCCCATCGAGGGGACCCGGTAGAAACGGCCACGGTTCAGATTCCCCATCCCCGTGCGAGCAGGCGACGATTTGTGCTCGAGCCACTGATCGAAGTGTGGCCAACTGCCCCTGTGGGTGATGGGACGACCGCCGAGGCCGCCATCCAAGAGGTTCCTTCGGGTGGGGTGTTCCGTTTCATTGGCGACTGGGAGGTTCGGCCTCCATCGATCGGTGCGCTAGGGCCGATCCTGGTCATGGCTCAGCTGGTGCTGATCGGCGCAGTTGCGGTCACTGCATTCCTGCTTCTCGAAAGGCCATTGACTCCGATCCGAAGCGGTATTGGTGTGGCGGTGGCGGCGTTTGGCTCCGCCCTCGTCATAGGTGCCGTGATCGTCCTCGGCAGCAACCTGTCGGCCCTGCCTGAACCGAGATCGGGTGCGGCGATGGTTGTCCGTGGCCCTTTCCGCCTGGTTCGCCATCCGATCTACGGGGGTGTGATATTGGGCAGCTTGGCGATGACTGTGCTGGCCGGAAGTGTTTGGCCGGCCGTTCCACTCGGGGCCCTGGTCCTTGTTCTTTACAGAAAGTCCCTGCTCGAGGAACGAGCCCTGACCCTGATGTTTCCGGGGTATTTCGAGTATCGCGAGCGAGTCCGACGCCGTTTTCTGCCTTTCCTCTTCTAAAACATCGAACCGTCCGCAAGGTATTTTCTGGACAAACCAATGGCTTGGCGCGCCATTGCGACTATGTTCTTTGGTAGATGCAGGAGCGGGCTCCTCCACAAGACGGAAGAAATCAGATCACTGTTTCTCGCCTGTCAGTAGGAGGCTTACATGGCAAAACGCTCCCGCACGAACCGCAAGTCCATCCCAGGTTACGACGAGCGACCTTCGCGTGAGGATCGGCAGAGGCAGCATCGCCAGGTGCGCCACGCCGCCCACCAACTCTTGACAACCGTCGAAGATCCCGACGAAATCTCTCTCCCCGAGGTTCGTCGGAACCGGGCGCACGAAGCCCCAGATCTAGGTTCAGAGATCGAACGGCGTCGATTTCGGGTTTGGAAAACGAAGTTCTGGAAGCGACGTGACGGATATCGGGAGATGAAGGAAAGCCTTGACGCCCGCTGGGAAGAGGTGACCGCCGAGCCAGAGGAGGTGTGGTAGATCCGGAAGCCACGCCGTTGACGTCGGCTAGCCTGCCCACTGGTCTGGTACCCGAGGTGGACGAGAACCGGTGGGATCGATGGCTGAGAAAAAATGCGCCTGATCGTGCTCGGCATCGGCCGGGCGGGCGGGGCGCTCGCGTTGGCTGCAAAGACGGCAGGACACGAACTCGTGGGTCTCGTAGCCCGCCCTGGGGTTCCGATCCCTGCGCCACTCGAGCCCTTTCGCTACGAGGGTGTCCTCCCTGAAGCCGATTTGGCGGTGGTCGCAGCGCGAGATTCCCAGATTCGTTCGGCCGCAGAGGAATTGGCCGGCCGCCTTACCGGCGTCTCGGCCGTGGCCCACTTGTCCGGTTTCACGTCGGTCGACGTATTGGACGACGTCTTCGATCTTGGTGTAGCGACTGGATCTCTGCACCCGCTTCAGACGCTGCCAAACGCCGAGATCGGTGCCAAATCTCTTTCCGGTTCATTTGCCGCCGTGACCGGATCCGCCTCTGCCCTGCTGAGCGACTTCGCGTCGACGATCGGTTTGCACCCGTTCCCGCTCGATGATCACCACAAACCTGCCTACCACGCAGCGGCGTCGGCAGCTGCGAATCTCCTGACCGAGACCCTGGCCGTGGCAGATGACCTTCTGAGGTCGGTGGGCTCGTCGATTGTTGTCACCAGGCCGCTGGTTCAAGCGGTCATCTCCAACATCTACTCCAGGGGGTGGCAACCGTCGCTGACCGGCCCGGTGGCCAGAGGGGATCACAAGACAGTGCAGGGTCAGATCGAGGCGGCGGCGGCGGTGAGCCCTGATCTGGGAACCGAATACCGGCTCCTGGTTTCGGCTTTGGCCACACGGCTTGGTAAAGGAGATCTCGTCTCGTGAAGATCACCACGACTTTCGCCGAGACGAGATCCCAATTCGGGCGCCCGCGGGTGTTGGTCCCGACGATGGGAGCGCTCCATGCCGGCCACGTCTCTCTGTTCGAGACCGCCGTCGCCCAGGGTGGTGCCGTCGTAGCTTCCGTGTTCGTCAATCCACTTCAGTTCAATGACGGCGCTGATCTCTCGCGTTATCCGCGCGATCTCGACGCAGATGCGGAGATCTGTGAAAGGGCCGGGGTCGATGTGCTGTTCGCGCCGGAACTCGATGAGATGTTTTCGGAAGATCCCGTCACCAGGCTCGATCTCGGACCCGTTGCGGCCGAAATGGAGGGTCGGTTCCGCCCTGGCCATTTCGAGGGTGTCGCCACCGTGGTCGCAAAGTTGTTCGCGGGAATCCAACCGGACGCCGCCGTGTTCGGAAAGAAGGACGCACAACAGCTCGCCGTCGTGAGGACCCTTGTCCGTGATCTGAGTTTTCCGCTCGAGGTCATTGCCGGCTCGACCATCCGGGAAGCCGACGGTGTGGCGCTCTCGAGTCGGAATACGTTCCTCGACGTCGCCGCCCGCAGCGATGCTCGCCGAATCTCGACCGGGCTGTTTCGAGCAGCTGCTCTGATAGAGGGAGGCGAGCGTTCTGCAACCGTCTTGACCGCCGCCATAAGGACCGAGATCCCCGACGTCGAGTACGCGGAGCTTGCAAGTCAGGATCGGGCTTCGCTCATGACAGGACTCGACCGGCCTGCGTTTCTGGCCGTCGCGGCCAAGATAGGCGGGGTCCGCCTGATCGACAACATCGCCATCGACTCGATCGATCCGCTTGTGATCGACGTGGGGATTGCATTGGGCGGTTCGAACCCATGAGCCTGCTCGTGCTCGACGTTGAGAATCGCTACACCGGTCTCGGGTTATTCGAGGGTGCCGAACTCGTCGCGAGGTGGTCGCTCGGGACCCTGGCCAGGACCGCAGACGAGAACGGGTTGATGCTGGCGGGGCTCTTGGGCGATTCGGTGCCACGCCGAGCCATCTTGTCGAGTGTTGTGCCTTCTGTCACGAATGATCTTCGCCTTGCTCTGACACACATCGTCGAAACCGTGACAACTGTCGGACCGGGCGTCAAAACCGGGCTAGCGCTCGCGGTCGACAACCCGCGAGACGTCGGTTCAGACCGGGTTGTGGGGGCGGTGGCGGCGTCCGCCCTATATGGATGCCCGGTTTTGGTGGTCGACTTCCGCACGGCCACAACCGTCGACGTCGTCGATGCCGAGGGAGTGTTCAAGGGAGGCGTCATCGCGGCAGGACTCGAGGTCTCGGCGGCAGCTCTTGCCGGGTCGGCGGCCGCCTTGCGTCACGTTGAGTTGACTCTGCCGGCTCACGCCGTCGGCCGGGGGACCGTGGAAGCGATCCAATCCGGGATCGTTCTCGGAGCGGCCGCGATGGTCGACGGAATCGTCCAGCGGATCGAGACCGAGTTGCACCTGACCGGCGTCACGGTGGTGGCAACCGGGCGCCACGCCGCGACCGTGGCTGCGGCGAGCGAGCGGATCGACCTGGTGGACGACGATCTGACCCTCAAGGGTCTCCGCATCATCGGCGAGCGCAATCCGATTTGAACCTGCCGGCCCTAACGTCGAAAGTTGCCCCCCAATGGAACCCCAACCCCCAGATCAGGAAGAAGCCGGCGAGCATCGACTGGTCGCGGCTCGGATGGCAAAGCTCGAGCGGTTGCGGGCGAGCGGGGTGGATCCGTATCCACCGCGTTTTGCACGGGACGGCCGTGCCGGTGAGTTGCACGACCGCTTCCCCGATTTGGGACCGGGGGCCGCCACCGGTGAGATCGTTTCCGTCGCCGGACGTCTGATGCTTCACCGGAGTTTTGGAAAACTGGTGTTTGCGACCGTCGACGACGGATCCGGTCGGATCCAGCTGATGTGCTCGAAAGCCGAAATCGGAGAAGCAGAGTTCGAACGTTTCGAAGATCTCGATCTCGGTGACTGGTTGGGTGCCACCGGAGAGATCGTCACAACCAAGAAAGGGGAACTCTCGGTCAAGGTCCAGACCTTTCAGTTGCTTGCCAAGGCGCTGCAACCGCTGCCCGACAAATGGCATGGCCTTCAAGACGTCGAGGCTCGATCGCGGCGCCGCTATCTCGATTTGATGATGAATCCGGAGGCCCGGCGGGTTGCGCTCGTTCGGGCGAAAGTGATATCGAGGCTGCGGGCTTTGTTCGAGGACCGCGGATACGTCGAGGTAGAAACACCCATACTCCAACTCGAGGCCGGCGGCGCACTGGCGAGACCTTTTGTCACCCATCACAACGCGCTCGACCAGTCCATGTTTCTGCGGATCGCCACAGAGTTGCACCTGAAGAGGCTGATAGTCGGAGGTATCGATCGGGTGTTCGAGATCGGGCGCGTCTTTCGCAATGAAGGCGTCGACGCCACCCACAACCCGGAGTTCACAACTCTCGAGTCCTACGAGACCCTGGCCGACTATGGCGACATCATGGAAATGCTCGAGGTGATGGTGGCCGATCTGGCCGAGACCGTCATTGGTCGGACCGTCATCGAATACCGGGGAAAGGTCCTCGATCTCAACCCTCCATTCCGGCGGGCCCGCATGGTCGACCTGGTGGAGGACGTGGTTGGCGAATCGGTGTGGCCGGCGCCGCAGGTCGAGAACCTCAGGTTGATTGCCGACCGCACTGGCGTGGACTGGAAGCCGGAGTGGACCACCGGTCAATTGATCGAGGCGTTGTTCGACGAGTTGGTGGAACACACACTCTGGGAACCCGTTTTTGTCATCGATCATCCGGTCGAGATCTCTCCACTCGCCCGACGCCACCGAGACGATCCAGAGCTGACGGAGCGGTTCGAACTGTTCATCGCTGGAGCCGAATACGCCAATGCATTCTCGGAGTTGAACGATCCAGTGGACCAGAGAGCACGCTTCGAATCGCAGGCTCATTCGAAATCCGTTGGCGACCACGATGCCCACCCGGTGGATGAGGATTTTCTCCTGGCCCTGGAGCACGGGATGCCTCCGACAGGAGGGCTTGGGATCGGGGTCGATCGCATCGTGATGCTCCTGGCCGATCAGACCCATATCCGCGAGGTGATTCTGTTTCCGACGCTCCGTCCGGAGGCCTAGTCCGACTCGGGTTCCGACCGGACCAAACGCACCACTTCGGCGGCCGTCCCGCCGCCGCTGCGCATCTCATCTGCGGCGCACAAAACTCGAGCCCTGAACCGCGCGATCTCATCGACAACGACATTGGGGTCATCGGCGATCACCATTTTCCGCCCATCGATGAGCGTGAGCACGGTGTCGGGAGTGACCTCCATCGATTCGATGAGGTCGGCATTGAGAAACATCTCTTCGCCGCGAATGCGGTGCAGCCGGATCATTTCGAACCTGTCGGCTCGTCTGGTGCGTAATAAATGCTTTTCGCGAACCGTCGGCACCGGCCGACTGGTGTCGGCGGCTCAGAGCTGGGCGCCGGCCCAACCGTTGTCGGCGGACTTGGCCAGCAGGCGCTCGGTGGCATCGAGGATCACATCAGAGGAGTGGCTGCTGCTGAGCAACTCGATTGCTGCCAGCCGGAACACCCCGCCGGCGCGCTCAAGGGTTTCGCCGGAGGCTTCGATCTGTGCCATGACACGATCCACCACCACGCTGATTGCCCCGGGTTTGACGTCGGCCAGCACAATCGCGAACGACATGTCGTCGAGCCGGCCCACGTCGTCGACTTCCCTGACGCCTGCGCCAATTGTGGCGGCAAGGTGTTTGACCAACTCAACATGGTCGGGGATGTCGAGATCGATGACCGGCATGTTCATGAAGCGGACCACGATGACGCCGAACATGTCACCGCGTCGATTCATCCACCGGCGCCCGCGCTCGATTGCTTCCAGCACCCCGTTGCGATTGTTGATTCCGGTAGACAGGTCGACGGTGCCGACCCCGTCCATGACGAGCCGGAGTTGAGCCAGCGAGGTCTCGGCTTCTTCGAGTTTCTGCTTGAGCTCGTCCATGTCCATTGTGGACAGCACGGTAGTGGACAACGGTGCCCTGACCGCCCTTCGAAAACGACACCTTTTGCCCCGGCGCGGGTGGTCGACAGGCATTGCTATGAGCATTCCGAATCGGCGCCAGTTGGTTGAGCTGGCCGACACCCTTTCGGCCGAGCGACGTCTACTCGAACAGCTCCTGTTCAAGTTGGTCGCGGCGCGTCTCGTGCTGGCAGCCGACGAGGCACGTTTTGTCCCCCAGGCCATGAGTGAGGTCGACTCGGCCATCGCCAGGATTCGTGCAGGCGAGGCTCACCGCGGCTCTGCAGCCAATGCTCTCGCCGACGCCATCGGTCAGCCTCCGGCCAAGGTCACCCTCGGGTTTTTGTCGTCGTGGGCGCCGGAGCCGTACCGAACCATGTTCGAAGACCACCGTGACCAGTTCCAGCGCCTAACCACCGAGATCGAACACGCGACCCTTGACAACCGCAGGCTGGCGTCTTTGGCCCTCGGAAACGTCGCAGAGTCTCTCGGCGTGCTTCTCGGCCAGCACCCGATCGAGGTCTATGACGCTCGCGGCACCCGGCACGAGAGTGTCTATTCAGGTCCGACCAAGATCGATGAGGTGTTCTGATGGATTTCACAGCACTACACGTGGCTTTGAGCGGTCTGCGGGCCGCGCAACGTGGGCTCGATACAACTTCGCACAACATCTCGAACGCATCGACCGATGGATACACCAGGCAGCGAGTCGATCTTCGAGCCCGCATGCCCCGGAGTACGCCTTCTGGTCAGGTGGGCACCGGCGTCGATGTTGTTGGCATTTCTCGCTCGAGGGACCAGTTTCTCGATTCCAGGGTGAGAGCTTCGATTTCGGGGGCATCAGAGACCGGAATCAGGGCGAACTTCCTCACGAGGGCCGAGGCCGCCCTCGGTGAACCCGACCGGGGAATCCTGGTCGAAGTCAACCGACTCTTCGAATTCGTTCGAGGAACTGAGCTTGTCACCAAACGACAGCGCCACCCGGATGGGTGTAATCGGTCAACTCAACGCCGTGGCTTCCCGAATTCAACAGGTTGCCGGCGAACTCGACGCGTTGCGGACCGAGGTCAAGAGTTCGATCCTGGGCAAGGTCGACGACGTCAACAAGCTCTTGGCGGAGGTCGCCAATCTGAACGGTGCCATTCTCGAGAGCGGCGCCGCCCGCGGCACACCTAACGACCTGATGGATCAGCGCGACATGTTGGTGGACCGTCTTTCGTCGATCATCGGAGTTCGAACGATCCGAGACGAGTTCGGCGGAGTCCAGGTCTTGTTGGGCGGAATCTCGTTGGTTTCAGGCTCGAGTTCTCGGGCGTTGACCGCTGATCCGTCCACCGGTCAGATCCTGCATCCATCCGGCATCGCCGTGACACCGGGCGGCGAACTACGCGGACTGCAGCAGTCTTTCACAACCGATCTCCCCAATCTCACCTCCAAGTTGGATTCCTTCGTGGTGGATCTCGCCAACGCCATGAACGGCATCCATGCCGGCGGCTACCACACCGGCGGACCGGGGGGTCCATTGTTCTCCTTCAATCCTGGCTCGCCGGCGAAGACGATGACCGTCGCCATCACCGATCCGGCGCAATTGGCTGCCGCCACGTCTGCGGGGCCACCATTTCCCGACTTTGACGGCGGAATCGCAGCCCAACTCGCGGACCTCAGGAACAGCCTTTCGGCCTCCGGTGGGACAACGTCGCTTCCCGACTTCTTCTCATCGATCGTCACCGGCCTCGGGCGCGACGTTTCGTCGTTGCTCATGGCATCGGCCACCCATCAGGGTCTGGCCGAGGCCGCTGAAAGGTCACGCATGTCGGTCCATGGGGTATCGGTCGACGAAGAGATGGTCTCGCTCATGGAATACCAGCGGATGTACGAGTCTGCGGGCCGCGTGATAACAACCGTCGACCAGATGCTGGATGTCCTGATCAATCGCACAGGGATAGTGGGAAGGTGATCTGAATGACCAACCGAATCACCAATCGAATGATGACCGATCTCGGTGTGCGCCGGATGAACGATCGGCTGAACGACTTCGAGCGCGCCCAAACCGATCTGACTACCGGCAAAAGGATCAGAGTCGCCTCAGATGACCCGGCAGGCATGAGCCGCTCGCTCCGGATCGTACCGCTCTCGCCGCCAATGCCCAGGCAAAAAAGAACGCGGATGACGGACGCCAATGGGCCGAACTCGCCGACGCCCGTCTCGGAAGCATCGGTGACGCAATCCAGCGAGTACGCGAGTTGGTGATCTCTGCGCGCAACGGCACAAGTGGACCCGACGGCGCCATCGCCATCGCAGCCGAGGTCGGGGAACGCCTCAGTTCCATCACGTCGATGGCAAACGCCAAGACCGGCGGCCGGCCACTGTTCGGAGGCTTCAGTTCTGGTGATGCGGTGGCGAAAGTTGCCGGTACCTGGACCTATCAAGGCGACGCGGGTGCGGTGACCGGGCGAATCGGCGAAAACGAGAAGGTCCAGGTCAACGTCACCGCAGGCGAGGTTTTTGGGTTCAACGCCGGCCAGGACCTGTTCACTCTTCTCGAGACGGTTCTGACCCAGGTCCAGAGCCAGGATTCGGCCGGTTTGGGCCAGTCCATCGCAGATCTCCATACCGGACTCGACCGTCTGCTCGTAGGGCGCGCCAAGCTTGGCGCCACTTCAATCGCATCGAACAGGCGTTGTTCAGAGCCCAGGCCGACGATGTGAATCTGCGGACTGTGTTGTCAGAGACAGAAGACACCGATCTCGCGGCGGCGATCATGGAACTCCAGATGCAGGAAACCGCCGACCAGGCGGGGCAGGGGGCCCTCGCCCGATCACTTCAGCCTTCCCTCGCCCAGTTCCTGCGATGATCGAAGCAGAAGCGGACGCTAGCCTGGCCGCTCCAATGAGCGATGTGCTGATTTTTGACGAAGGCGTTCCCGGCTTTCCTGATGCACGCAATTTTGCACTCACCGATCTGGTGGAGACCGGCGAGTTTCAGATCTTCCATGATATGGACGACCCCGACGTGGCCATGGTCGTTGCAGTGCCCTGGCTGTTTTTTCCGGACTACGCCCCGGAATTGTCCGACCTGGAACAAGCGGGCCTGGAGCTCACCGCCGCAGAAGATGCTTTGGTGTTCTGTTCGATCTCGTTTGAGGGCGCAACCCCTTTCATGAACTTGCTCGGTCCGTTCATAGTCAACGCCCATACTCGCAAGGGCCGCCAGATCGTTCTCACGAACCAGGAATACCCTCTCAGAGCAGAGATTCCCGTCGGTTGACGTCGGCCTGAGACCAGGCCGGCCGTGAGTGCGAAATCCGGCAATCGGATTTCCCGCGCGTGCACGCCGATGCGTCTTACAGTCTGATGACCCCAAGGCGGGATGTCCTGGGCGGCAGACGATCGTGAGAAGGGAGTCATCGTGCGCAACACCCGCGTCGGATGAACGATCGCCCGACTCAAGTATCCGGGACGAAAATGCCGATGAATCGGTCATATGACCGCATCGACTGAGCGGCGGCCCGTTGTGTTCGCGCTTTTGGGCGTGTTATTCAGCGGTGTCGCCGCTGGTATTGGCGGATCGATCTCGGTTGTGGTCCCTTCTCCTGCGACGTTTTTTGCAATCATCGGATTGACGTTGGTGGCTGTCGGGTCGTCGCTGTTGATGGTCAGGGAGCCGAACCGATTTGTTTTGGACCCTTCCACGCCGATCATGATGGCGACCGGTTTCGTCGCCGGACCGTTGGCGCCGATCGTGCTGGTCATACAGGCCAAACTGATCGCGTGGGCCGCGGTCAGGCGGCAGGGCTGGAGGCTCTGTGCTCTCAACGATGGGATTCTGTCGACGCGATGGCTGGTGGTTGGTGCACTGATATCTGCCGCCCCGACCGTCGATGTGGTCGCAAAAAACCTGGTGCTGGTTCTGATGGGAGCGGCCGCAGTGACTGCGATCGGCGTCCTGGTCAACTATCCGCTCGCCGCCATCTCCGTGAGGTTGCTCTATGACCGTTGGCCCGGAGGCGCCGACTACTGGAAGGCTCAGGTCCGCGATATCGGCGTATCCGCTGGTGCGGTTGCATTCGCATGGGCAGTGCCCGCAACCACCTCGTGGGCTCTCCTGCCAGCGATAGCGGCAGCAGCGCTCTACACAGAAGCGATCAGGTCGTGGTTTCGGGAACACGGGGCCGCCCTCCAACTCGAAGCGCAGGCCAGGATCATCTCGGCCGAGCGAGATGGGCGAAACCCCGGTCACACCGAACGGATGGTGGAGATCGTGCGTCAACACTCGATTCACCTCCCGGAAAAGGACCGGTCGCGCCTTGAGGCCGCGTCGTGGTTGCATTCGCTCACTTTCGGCGGTACCGAGTTCCGGTGCAGCGGAGTGAATCACAACGATGAACTCGTCAGGATGGTGGCCACTCTGCCGAGGCAACGCGGCATCGCCGACAGTCCGCTACTGCGCGAATCCGGCTACATGGGCCGGGCCAGCACTCCTGAGGCGCAGCTGATTGCGGCGGCATGCGCCTGGGACTCGCGACATCTTCCAACGGGCCCGATCCGAGAACCGGCCGACCTCGTCCACATTTTCGGCATCGACCCCCGAGTCGCATCCACTGTCACCGAAACCGATATGTAGCTGTTCGCCAACTCTCGCGTAACCGTTGCCGGTTTGATCGGTCCAACGTTATCCGCCGGGGGGCCCTGTCCTCCATGTATCGTTGCCGGATGCTCGTATTGACACGGAAGGTCGGCGAGGCCATCGTCATCGGTAACGACGTCGTGGTCACGGTGCTCGAGGTTCGTGGTGGTCAGATCCGAATTGGGATCGATGCACCGCGTTCTCTGGCGGTTCATCGCGCCGAGATTTATCGACAGGTGACTGCTGAAAACCAGGCCGCGGTGGTAGATGCGGTGGACGGGGCGGAGGCGATCAGAGGGATGGTCCTCAGACGTCGTGACGCCAATCAGCCGTAGGGGCCGAATCCCTGATGCTGGAGGCGGCGCTCGGCCGTGCCGACTTTTTCCACTCTTTCCTGCGAGAGCCGGCGACACCGCTCGCGTCCGTGCTCGATGGCGGCAACGAGTCTTTTGAGGTCATCGAGCGCCCGGATCAACTGGGGGTGATCGGCACAGATGTCCAAGAGGGATGTAGCCGTTGGTGGGACGTTGGGTGGCAACAGCGTCTCGACCACAATCGCCCTGCTCAACTCATACATGGCGAGATCGTTCTCGGCGTGGTCGATTTCGTCGAGCGACTTCGCGACAAACCGGTGTTCTGCGCCGGCCAGCAACAACTCGAATTCGGTGATCCTGAAAAGCAGTTGCTCGAGGACTTTTCTTTCGCCGTTGAGCAAAGCCACCAGCTTGTCGATCGTGGGTGCGGCGAGAGCATTGTGTGTGATGGTCACGATTCTCCTGTCCGCCCCAATCGGCTTCGGTCAAGTCGTGAATTGGTAGATCGTGCACCGCGGCCGGCGTGGTCGGCCCGTCGAAAGGGTGGTTAAGCGTTTCCCCCGACAACCCAATGACTATTTCTAAATGGTCCTCAAGGATTGATCGCCGGTTTCCCGATTACCACAGCGAATCGAAACCGCATCGTAGGAGTAGGGAAACATGAGCCTCACAAGCCACCAACAGAATCAGCTTGTGACCGACAACATGGATCTCGTCGGCCACATTGTCGCCGAGGTCTCGGCCCGTTATCCACGTCACGTGGACCGAGCCGAGTTGTGGAACGCAGGCGCTCTCGGCTTGGTCGAGGCCAGCCGTCGCTTTGATCCGGAGTCCGGCATCCCTTTTGCACGGCACGCCGCAATTCGTATTCGCGGCGCCATCATCGACAGCACGAGGACCCGAGATTGGGCGAGCCGTTCGGTCCGGCGCAATATTCGTGACATCCAGCAGGCCCAGTCCGGTCTGGAAGAGCAGCATGGCAAGACCCCGGTTGCAGAAGAACTTTGCATCTTTCCTCGGAATCAGCATCGCCGAACTGAGCAGGCGTCAGGCTCAGGCAACTACTTCGACCCTGCTTCATCTGGACCAGCAGAGCGAGGGCGAGGATTCCCCTCTCGTCGACCGGGTCGAAGAGCAGCGTGCGGATTTTCTTGCGGAGTTCGCCCTTGAGCAGCGCGAGATGCGAGGCACATTGGTAGAGGCGATTCGCAATCTGCCGGCGGTCCAGGCCGAAGTCATCTCTCGGTACTACCTCGAAGGGGAACTCCTTCAAGACATTGCGGGCGATCTCGGACTCACCGAGGCCAGGGTCTCCCAGATCCGTTCAGAGGCGCTCATGGCGATGCGTGGCTTCTTCGGCACCCAATACGAGGGCGTTGAGGAGACAGATGACACGGCTCCCGGAAAACGTGCCAGGGCCGCCAATGGCGGCGTGGGCGAACTGAGGATTCAACTCGGTGTGTACCAACTGTGGGTCGACGTCGACCAACAGGCTGAGGGCGGCCTGGAAAGCTGCCATCGGGTGGGTGGTGAGAGTGGTCAGCAGAGTCTGTTCGAGAACGGTCGGCGGTCGCGGCGAGACCGGTCGGCCAGGGCGGCCACCCAAGAGGCGATCGACCAGAACCAACCCGAGTTGGGGGCTCATCTCGAAGACGACGCGACCTGGAAGCGGGGCCAACTCGAAGATGTTGAGAAGGCTTGGATTGGGCATGGAGCGGACGTAGGCGTCATACGTGAGCTGCTCGGTGCTGAGGTGCTCGATAGTTATCTGCGATTTGAGTTCGCGGGTGTAGCGCTGTGACAGCACTGCCATGAATTCTTTGTGGAAGTCGTCGAATTCCCTGACGAATGCCGCCGTGAATTTCGACGGAGTCCGATAGTCGTGGCGACTGAGCGAGCTCGCACGCGCAGAACCGGCATGGTAGCTCCCGTTGCGACTCGTCTTGGCTTCAACCAGGGCGGACCCTGCCACATGTGCTCCAGTTGGTGGTCACCAACCCTGTCGGCGTAATCCGCTTCGGATGAAGGAGATCAGCGAGTGGCGGCGCGACCGGCCATGGCGATCAGGCGGTCGATGAAGGTGGCGGTGTCAAAGGGTTTTTCGATGACGCCCATGACTCCCAAAGCATCGAGCGACGGCCCATCGGCGATGTCGGAGCGGCCGGTGAGAAACACAACCGGTGTGTTGGATGTCTCATCGTGCGCCCTCAGGCTCTCTACGACCTGCAGTCCTGTCATGCCAGGCATCACGTAATCGAGGAGGATCATGTCGGGTTCGCTGGCGATCGCATTGGCGACAACTTTGAACGGGTCGGCTACCGGGACTACCTCGTGGCCTCCCCGCTTTGCCAGAAGGATTTCGAGGAGGTACCGAATCACGGGGTCGTCGTCGCAGAAGAGGAACTTCATACGGCCTTCC
Source organism: Acidimicrobiia bacterium (assembly GCA_041746105.1). Classification (GTDB taxonomy): domain Bacteria; phylum Actinomycetota; class Acidimicrobiia; order Spongiisociales; family ZC4RG35; genus JBFHRE01. The sequence goes on along the minus strand of JBGTHP010000039.1, from coordinate 38,625 downwards.
TGGTGAATCGCCTGAGCCTGGCCGTCAGTTCGGCCGGGCTGAAAGGCTTGAGCACATAGTCGTCACACCCGAGTTCGAAACCGCGCACGACATCACGTTCGCTGCCGACCGCCGTCAGGATGATGATGGGAGTCTCCAAATAGGCCGGTCGTTGTCTGAGCTCCGCCAGCACCCCGAAACCGTCGAGACCCGGCATTTGGATGTCGAGAATGATCAGTCCGAACTCTCGCTGGGATGCGATTTCGATGGCGGTGAGGCCATCGGTGCAGTGTGTGACGTCGAGGCTTTCTCGCTCGAGACGGTGGACCACCAGTGCCGCGGTCAGTGGATCGTCTTCCGCGAGGAGGACGGTGTTGGCCCTGCCCGTGGAGCTGGCGAGAACAACTCTGTCGCCGCCGCCGGCCGCGGCCGCACTGGCGGCCTCCCGGGCGTGTCCGTACGAATCGAGCAGGCTCGAGCTGCCGGGCGCAACCCCGGCGGAGAAGGTTGCGACGGAACCGTCCGGCTGCTGTAGCCGGTTCCTCAGCCGGAGCCGAGCCCGATCGAGAGTCTCGAGGAGTTCTTGGGACGTTCCATCGGTGAATCCGATCAGTTCGGTGGGCGACCACCTTCCGATTGCGATGTCGGGCGGCAACAGTTCGTCGAGGGCGTTGACCATGTCGTCGAGAACACTGGAGTCGTTGCGCCGATCGAGCCCGCCCGGCCCGTGCAATTCGGGGACGATTGATGCGACGGTCACGGTCGGAGCGGTCCGTCGAAGGTCGTCATAGACCTCGATGAGCGGGTCGCGGGTGTGGCGTCCCTCTGCCCGCTGGCGGAGAAGCTGTTCGACGAGATCGGTGAGGGCCCTGATGTTCACCGGTTTGGTGAGAAACGCAGTGGCGCCGGCGGCCATGACCGCATCCCGGAGCTCGTTCGAGTCCGTGGCACTGGTGGCGATGACAGTGAGACCGGGACGGGATTGGACCAGTTGGGCGAGGAGATCGCGGCCATCTCCGTCGGGAAGGAAGAGGTCCAGCACGATCACCTGTGGCTGGGAATTGTCCAGATGGGATTCGGCCTCGGCCCGCGAGCCGACGTGTTCAACCCTGAGGAGGGGACTCGACAACTTGGCCACCAGCATCTCGCCGAAAACCGGATCGTCGTCGACCACGAGCACCGCCACCTTGGAGTCCGTTTCGATCGCTTTGGTCAACACCTCGATCAGCGACTCCACCGACTTGCTGAAACTGGCATCTGAGGCTTGTTCGGTGACGGCGGCCGCCTGCGATATCTCCGGGTATCCATACGTGGTGCCGGAACCTTTGAGCGAATGCGCTACGCGCCGGGCGTTGGCAACCTCGGGAGCATCGGGAGGAAGGTCGATCGCGACCTCGAGTTCCTTGATTTGTGCGGCTACTGCATCTCTGAAGAAGGACTGAAGGTCCATGCTGAGGGTTTCGGCCCCTCAACCCTCTGACTGGAGTTGTTTCTCAGGATTCGAGCGCTTCGACTCGGTCAACCAGATACGATCCAACTCGCTCAAAAACGGCTCTCACCTCGGGTGTTCCCAATCCGGCGATCGCGCTTCGAGCCACTTCGAGCCGCTGACGGGCGGCGGCCAAGGCGCCACCCGAATACCCGCCGCCGCGTACGATCTCGATGACCTCATCGACCGCGGCGTCGCGGTAGGGGATGGGCTCTTTGAGGAGCTTTCTCACGCGTTCGCTTTCCGGGCCTGCCAGCGCCAGCAGGACGGGCAGGGTGAATTTGCCTTCCCTGATGTCCGATCCAGCGGGTTTCCCGAGCACGTCCGAGGTTGCGATGAGGTCGAGGACATCGTCGGCGAGTTGGAACACCATCCCCACCTCTGCCGCCCAGGTACTCACGGCTTCGACCGTTGGATCGGAAGCCCCGGCCGCAATCGCCCCCAGCCGGGCGGAGGTCCGAATCAGGCTGGCGGTTTTTTGATAGATGACGTGTTCGTAGGCGCCCACCGAGTGGTCGAGGTCGTAGTCGAGTCCGAGTTCGCGGGTCTGGCCTTCGACCAACTCGGCATAGGTTGCTGCCAGAAGCCTGACCGATTCTTGGCTGAGGTGGGTTGCCGCCGTCTCCGAGGCGCGAGCCATGAGGAAGTCACCGGCCAGGATCGCGACCGTGTTGGTCCAGTTGATGTTGGCGCTGGCCGCACCGCGACGGGTGTCCGCCTCGTCGATCACGTCGTCGTGATAGAGGCTCCCGACATGGATCAGTTCCACCGCTACTGCCGCTTCGACCGGGTGGTGTTCCGGACTCGGGCCCAGCTCGGCGGCGAGGAGGGCAAGCACCGGCCGGTATCTCTTTCCGCCCGCGTTGAGAAGATGTTGTGAGATCTCGGTCAGCCGTTCGTCGCCTGACGTGGTCGCCTCGAACAGGCGCTGTTCGACGCGCTCCATTCGTTCCCACACTCGGGGGATGGGTACCAGTTCCGCCAGATCGGCCATGATCCAAGGCTACCCGCAGGAAGGGAATGCGCGAACTCGATCCAACCACTTCAGCGAGCCCGTTCCTGTGCCGATGTGAGGAAGGTGAGGGGGTTCGAATGGTTGAACCCACGGTTCGGTATAGTTCTTACCGAGCGAGTTTTTCCCACGAGGAGGCGTTGGCCTTGTTTGAACGGTTCACCGATCGGGCCCGACGAGTCGTAGTGCTCGCCCAAGAAGAAGCCCGACTTCTCAACCACAACTACATCGGAACCGAGCACATACTCCTCGGTCTCCTCAACGAGGGCGAAGGTTTGGCCGCCAAGGCGCTCGAGAGTCTCGGGATAAGTCTCAGCGGAGTGCGTGAGCAGGTCGTCGAGATCATCGGTCAAGGCCAGACCGCTCCGACGGGCCACATTCCTTTCACCCCCAGGGCGAAGAAGGTCCTCGAACTGTCGCTGCGAGAAGCACTCCAACTTGGGCATAACTACATCGGGACAGAACACATCCTTCTCGGCCTCATTCGTGAGGGGGAAGGTGTCGCCGCGCAGGTTCTCCAAAAGTTGGGCGCGGAGCTGCAAAAAGTACGACAAACGGTCATCCAGCTTCTTTCGAGTCCCAGCAGTGGCTCGAGCGACGACCCGCAGTCCTCGTCCTCCTCGTCATCCTCCGGCAGGGAGTCTTCGTCTTCAGGCGGGCAGGGCTCGACCGTCCTCGATCAGTTCGGACGCAACCTGACGCAGGCGGCGCGTGAGCGCAAGCTCGATCCTGTGATCGGCCGCACCCGTGAGATAGAACGAGTCATGCAGGTTCTTTCTCGGCGCACCAAGAACAACCCTGTGCTGATCGGCGAGCCCGGTGTCGGCAAGACTGCCATCGCAGAAGGTCTTGCCCAGCGCATCGTCGCAGGCGATGTTCCCGAGACGCTCACCAACAAGAAGCTTTACACCCTCGATCTCGGTGCCCTCGTGGCAGGTTCGCGCTACCGAGGCGACTTCGAGGAGCGATTGAAGAAGGTCTTGAAGGAGATCAAAACTCGCGGCGACGTCATCATCTTCATCGATGAGATTCACACCTTGGTCGGTGCCGGCGCCGCCGAGGGTGCGATCGACGCCGCTTCGATCCTCAAGCCGATGCTGGCTCGCGGCGAGCTGCAGACGATCGGGGCGACGACACTCGAGGAGTACCGCAAGTATCTCGAAAAGGACTCTGCCCTCGAGAGGCGTTTTCAGCCGGTCAAGGTCGAGGAACCGTCCATTGCAGACACCATTCAGATCTTGTTGGGACTCAAGGACCGCTACGAGTCGCATCACTCTGTCCGTTTCACGGAACAGGCCATCGTTTCTGCCGCCAATCTCGCCGACCGCTACCTGTCTGACCGTTTCCTGCCCGACAAGGCGATCGACCTCATCGATGAGGCAGGCAGCCGCATGCGGATCAGCCGCTCCGGCAACAATCCCGAGTTTGTCGAGATCGATCGGCAACTGACCGACGTCCGACAGCAGAAGCAGGACGCGGTCCAGGCCCAGCAGTTCGAGCGGGCCGCCCAGCTGCGGGACAAAGAAAAGACCCTGACAGCTGACCGCTCACTTGTCGAGAGAAGGCTCATCGAAGAAGGTGGGGACTCGACTTGGGTCATAGACGAGGAAGAGATCGCCCAGGTTCTCGCGCAATGGACCGGTATCCCGGTTCATCGCCTAACCGAGGAAGAGACCGCCCGCCTGGTCAAGATGGAGGAGGAACTGCACGAGCGGATAATCGGCCAGCACGACGCCATCGTGGCCGTCTCGAAGGCGATTCGTCGGACCAGGGCCGGACTCAAGGATCCGAAGCGCCCCTCAGGCTCGTTCATTTTTCTTGGACCATCCGGTGTCGGCAAGACCGAGACCGCCAAGGCGTTGACCGCTTTCCTCTTTGGCGACGAGGACGCGTTGATACAGCTCGACATGTCCGAGTACATGGAGAAGCACACGGTGTCACGACTGGTCGGTTCTCCGCCGGGGTACGTCGGCTACGACGAGGGAGGCCAGCTGACCGAGGCCGTTCGGCGCAAGCCATTCTCGGTGGTGCTGTTCGACGAAATCGAAAAAGCCCACCCCGATGTTTTCAATACGCTGCTTCAGATTCTCGAAGATGGCCGGCTCACCGATGCACAGGGTCGAACCGTCGACTTCAAGAACACGGTCATCATCATGACTTCGAACCTCGGCACCAGAGACCTCCGCAAGAAGTCGATCGGTTTCCGCCAGGAAGACGGTCGTGAGACATACGAGAAGATGCGGGAAAAGGTGCACGAGGAGCTGAAGAAGCACTTCCGACCCGAGTTCCTCAACCGGATCGATGAAGTGATCGTCTTCCACGAGCTGTCGCTCGACGAGGTCAAGCTGATCGTCGATCTGATGTTGGTGCGAATCAGAAGCCAGCTGTCGGGTCAAGGACTGGACCTGGTGCTGACCGACGACGCCAAAGGTTATCTCGGCACCAAGGGGTACGACCCCGAGTTGGGGGCGCGGCCGTTGCGTCGAGCCATCCAGCGCATGCTCGAGGACCCGTTGTCCGAACGGATTCTTCTTGGCGGCTACAAGGCCGGCTCCACGGTGCTGGTCGGTCTCGACGAAGAGAACGACGAGCTCACGTTTGAAGCAATCGAAACCCCGCAGACTCCTCCGATGGAGATGGTCGAAAGCTAGATCGACGGCGGGGGTCGAATCCGGCGGACCAGCTCAGGGTCAGCTCAACGCGGCTCAAACCTGACGCCTCCCAACCCGTCTCGCTTCTATTGTGAAGGTCCCAATGGCCGTTCCCATCATCATCGACTGTGACCCGGGGCACGACGATGCCATCGCCATCTTCCTCGCACTGGCGTCGCCCGAGGTCGATTTGCTCGGGATCACCACGGTCGCCGGAAACACGACCCTGGAAAACGCGACACTCAACGCTCTGCGAGTGCTCGAGCTGGCCGGCCGGCCGGACATTCGGGTGGCGGCCGGGGCGGCAGGCCCTTTGTCCCGCGAGCTGGTCACGGCGGCCCACGTCCACGGCGAATCGGGTCTTGCCGGACCGCAGCTCGCCGAACCAACCATTCGACCCGTCGACACACCGGCTGTGGAGTTCCTCGAGTCCCTGATTGCCGGTTCGACAAAACCGGTAACTCTGATCCCGGTTGGACCGCTGACCAACATTGCGATGCTTCTCGAACAGCGACCGGCGGTGAGAGACGGCATCGAGCGAATTGTGCTGATGGGAGGCTCGATCGGGCTTGGGAACATCACCCCGGCAGCCGAATTCAACATCTACGTCGATCCGGAGGCGGCCGATCGGGTTTTCTCCTCGGGCCTCGACGTGACGATGATCGGACTGGACGTGACGCATCAGGCTTTGCTCACACCAGAAGATGGCCGGCTGATGTCTGGAACAGGGCCCGTGGGTCAGTTCGTGAGCGAACTCCTCGAATACTTCACGCGCCGTTATCTGGAGATCTTTGGCATCCCTGCCGCACCCGTCCATGATGCTGCAGCCGTCGCACATGTTGTAATACCGGGCATGATCGAAGTTGCCGATGTCAACATCGAGGTGGAAGTCGAGTCGGGACTGAACCGGGGGAGAACGGTTGTCGATCGATACGGGGTGACCAGCCGGGCCGTGAACGCCCATGTAGGGATCGATATCGACTCGAAGGCTTTCGCGTCGCTCATCACCACCAGACTGTCTTCGTTCCCAACCTGAGCCGGCGCTGCCGCCTGGTAGACGCTCTTCCGGTCAGGTGGCCCCTCGTCGATAAGGCGCCCCGTCCGCTTTCGGCATTCGAAGTCGTTGGATGGCGAAGAGCAACACGATCAACACGGTTGCAAATGGAAGAGTGTTGGGCAGCCAGTCGGGAGCCGTTTCCGTGAGGAGATACCAAACCAGGAACCCGGCGGCGAGAGAACCGGCGAGCACGGCGTCGAAGCGCCGCTTCCGCTTGACAGACAACGCTGTGATGAGGGTCAGTGCGATAACAACGACCATCAAAAGCGCGTGGGTCGACCGCCCGTCGAGGTCGCGGAGCGCGGTGCCAAACGGATACCCGAACAGGAGGGCGGCGATGAGGATTCCACCAGGACGCCAGTTTCCAAAAATGAGGGCAGCCAGGCCGATGAAACCGCGGCCCTGGGTCTGCCCCTCGCGGTAAAAGCCGGTGAGTTCCATGGAGATGAAAGCCCCTCCCAGTCCAGAGAGGGCCCCACTGATGATGACTCCCTTGTACTTCTGCCAATAGATGTTCACACCAAGCGATTCGCCCGCGGTCGGGTGTTCGCCGGCAATCCGCAATCGCAGGCCAAAGCGGGTCTTCCACACCAGCCAGGCAGTCGCCGGCACTATGGCGAGAGCTATCAAGGTGAAGACGCCCACCCCCGCCATCAGCCCCCGAACGAAGCTGGCGATGTCGGATACAAAAAAGACGTCCCAATCAGCAATCGCTCCCAGCAAGTCCGGCGACTTCCAGCCGAAGACGGTGCCACCGGCCAGCACGGGTGCGGTGACCGTGCCGAGGCCCTGGACTGCAGGCGACTGCGTGATCGAGCCACCCGAGAAGTTGATGAACAATTCGGAGGACAGGAACCGAACCGCTCCCGGCGCGAGGAGGTTGATTGCGACTCCCGACACGATGTGGTCGACCCCGAACGTGACAGTAGCGATGGCGTGAATCAGCCCACCGATCCCTCCCCCGACCAGACCGTAGAGGAGACCGACCCAGGGTCCGCCCACCAACACTCCGTAGGCACCCGTCCACGTTCCGAGGACCATCATCCCTTCAAGACCGATGTTGACGACGCCCGCCCGCTCGGAATACAACCCACCGATCCCGGCGAGCAGTATGGGCACGCTCCAGCGCAGCATCGCCCCGGAGGCGTTGGCAGAGGTCAGACGACTGAGCCCGCCCGGTTCGAGCATCTGGACGAGGGCCAGGACGAGGACGCCGGTTGCGGCGGCGATGGAATAGCGGGCCCAGGCAGGTAGTGCTCCGAATTTCTTGAGCATCAGGCGACTTCCTGGATGGCGATGGCGGTGGCTTTGGCTTCTTCTCTGCGTCGATACCTGTTCACCGATTCATACGCGACCACCGCTGAAAGGAGAATTATCCCCTGCATGATCACGACGATCTCCCTGGTTGCGGACCCCGTGATCTGGAGAATCGGCGACGAAACGTCCATGAACGCAAAGAAGAGGGCGCCGATGGCCACCCCAACCGCATGATTGCGTCCCAGAAGGGCCACTGCGATACCGGCGAAGCCGAGACCTGGGGTGAAGTCGGCGTCGTAGCGATGGTGACGGCTGAGGACATCGACCATACCGACCAGGCCGGCCATCGCTCCGCCGTAAACCATGGCCGTGACGATCATCCGGTTGGAGTCGACGCCGCCGGCGCGAGCGGCGGTCGCGTTGTAACCACTTGCTCGCAGGTCGAACCCGAGTCGTGTGCGATTCAGAAAAATGTGAAATACGACGCCGGCGATGATGGCCAGCGGCAGAACTCCAGAAAGATGACGTCCGCCTGTTATCTCACGGGTGAATAACTCGAGGACACCGTTCAGGTCTGGGATCCATCCGGATTCGGGGATGAACTTGGTGCCGGAGTTCGGAGTCAAAGGGCCATCGCGGAGTTCGACCGACAGCCATGCGACGAACCCACCAACAGCGATGAAGTTGAGCATGATCGTGGAGATCACTTCGTTGATTCCCCTGGCCACCTTGAGCCATCCGGCGAGGCCGGACCAGATCGCCCCCACCAGCATCGCTACCACGAGAATGAGGATGATGTGCAGAACACTCGGCAGCATCACCTGTGCTCCGACCACCGCTGCAAAAAAACCGGCGAGAATGTACTGGCCCTCAACCCCGATGTTGAACAGATTCATCCTGAATCCGATCGCAGCCGCGATGCCGGACAGGTAGAGGGGGGTGGCGCGGTTGAGCATGTCGACAATCGTTTCGAGCCGGGCTCCGTTGCGAGCCATGTCGGCGTAGGCGGTGAGCGGCTCACTGCCGGAGACGAGCAGCACAATCGAGGAGAGCGCCAGCGAGAAGACGAGGGCGACGGTAGGGGCGGCCATTGCCAGAAGGATCCGGCGTCCTAGGCCGTTCATTGTCCGTTGCCTTGGATGGCCGCGCCGGTCATGTAGCTGCCGAGATCACGGGGGGTGACGTCGTTGGGATCGAGCCGGGCCACGACCTTGCCTCGCAACATCACGAGAATGGTGTCGGAGAGCCCGATGAGTTCTTCCAGGTCGGCAGACACCAGCACTGTGGCCATACCGGCATGTCGCGCCTTGCGCATGTCGTCCCACACTGCCGCCTGGGCCCCGACATCGATGCCTCGGGTCGGGTGGGCTGCGATGAAGAGCTCGGGGTCAGAAGACAGTTCCCGGCCGACGATGAGCTTCTGCTGGTTTCCTCCGGAGAGGGCGTGCGCGGCCACCTCAACGTTTGGTGTGCGTACGTCGAAGTCTTTGCGAATCATTTCGGTCTTGTTGCGGGCGCCGGCCCGGTCGAACCAAATGCCCTTGGTGAATGGAGGTCGGGTCTGGTGGCCGAGCGCAGCGTTTTCCCACAGCGGTGCCACCAGGAGTAGACCCTCCGCGTGCCGATCTTCCGGGACATAGGCGAGCCCCTTTTCCCTCCGGCCGCGTACCGATTGGTCTGCGACGTTGACTCCCTTTATCTCGATCGACCCCTTGTGAAGTGGCCGAGTTCCAACCAAAGCGTCGATGAGCTCGGACTGTCCGTTGCCCTCCACTCCGGCGATCCCAACGATCTCCCCACGGTGGACGTCGAACGAGATGTCGTTCACTGCGGGACGTTCGTCCTCGTCGAGCACGGTGATGCCCTTCACCGAGACCGCCACCTGGTCGGTCACTGTCGACTCGGTGGTGGCCGGGGTTGGTAGCTCCGAACCAACCATGAGCTCGGCGAGGTCGGCCGCCGTCACATCCTCCGGCTTTACCGTGGCCACTGTTTTCCCGTGGCGAATGACTGTGATCGTGTCGGCGATTGCAAGCACTTCTTCCAACTTGTGATCGATGAAGAGGATGGTGGATCCGGCCTGTTTCAACTCACGAAGGTTGCGGAAGAGTTCCTCCACCTCCTGAGGGACCAGGACGGCCGTTGGCTCGTCGAGGATGAGGATCTTTGCCCCCCGAAACAGGATCTTGATGATCTCGACGCGCTGGCGTTCACCAACCGCCAGCGTTTCGATCAATTCATGTGGTTGGATGTCGAGCCCGTATTTTTTGCTGACTTCGACGAGATGAGCCTCGGCTGCGGCGAAATCAATCCGTCCGAACCCGCGCGTTGGCTCGTCGCCGAGAATGACGTTCTCGAGGACCGTGAGTTGGTCGGCGAGCATGAAATGTTGATGCACCATGCCGATTCCCTTGGCAATGGCGTCGCTCGGAGACTTGAAATGCACCTGGTCGCCGTCCACAAGCATCCGACCCTCATCCGGCGCCTGCATGCCGTAGAGGATCTTCATCAGGGTGGACTTGCCTGCTCCGTTCTCGCCGCAGATGGCGTGGATCTCGCCATGCTCGACGGACATGGAGACTCGGTCATTGGCGACCACCCCCGGAAAGCGTTTGGTGATGCCGATCAACTCGATCGCGTTTGTCAAACTTCCTCCCAGAAGCTGCCGAAAAGCAGGAGCGGGACCGGATGTTAGTCCGGTCCCGCTCCACCGCGCCTGGATCAGGCTCGGGTGTTTTCCGGTTTACGCGTCGGCCGGATCACTGGGGACAACGATCTCCCCGGAGATGATCTTGGCGGCAAAGGCGTCGATTTGGTCGGCGATGTCGTCGACGAAACCGCCGCTGGTCGAGTATCCGACGCCACCTGCGGCGAGGTTGTACTCCACCGGTCCACCGGTGAACTCGCCGTTGATGTGATCGACGATCGCATTGAACACGGCGGTGTCGACCCGCTTCAGCATCGACGTCAGGATGTACGGGCGAACCGCCTCGTCCTGGGTCATGTACTCATCGGAGTCCACCCCGATGCTCCACACATGGGAACCAGAAGCCTCGGACACTTCCTTGGCGGCGAGGTGGGTGCCAGAGCCGGTCAGACCCGCTGCGCTGTAGATCACGTCCGCGCCCTCGTCGTACATCGCCAGTGCGATTTCCTTGCCACGGTCGGGCGATTGGAATCCGGCAAAGTCCGGGAACTCGGTGACGTACTCGGAAACCACTTCGATGTCCGGATTCACGGCCTTGGCTCCAGCGATGTAGCCGGCCTCGAAACGCTCGATGAGCCCGATACCGCTAACGCCACCGATGAAGCCGATCTTGCCCGTTGTGCTCTTGAGCGCAGCGGCCACGCCGACGAGGTACGAACCCTCATGCTCGGCGAAGACCATGCCACGAGCGTTTTCGCAGTATGGCGCAGGCGGATCCTGGCTGAAGTCGAGCATCGCAGTGTCGGTGATGGCGAAATTCACGTCCGGGTTGTTAACGCACGCCTCGGCGGCGCCGCCCTCGAACGAGAAACCGTTGCCAATCACGAGTTGCGAGTTTTCGGCCTGCAATTGCAGGTCGGTGGCCCTGGCCGATTCGTCGGTCGGTGTGATCTCGGTGAAGCTCACATGCGTGTAGAACACCGCCGTGTCAACTCCGCATCCGGCGGCGTCGTTGAACGAGTTGTCACCACGACCCAGAAGGTCGAAGGTCAGACCGACGTTGATCCCGGTACCGTCGGCAGTGACCTCGTCGGCTCCGACGATCTCCAGACAGAAGTCGGGGATCGGTGTCATTGCCATTTCTTCTGTGGTGCTTGGTGCAGGTGCAGCAGTTGTGGCAGGGCCGGACCCAGCTGTGGTTGCCGTTGTTGACCCCGCTGCAGTCGTAGTTGTTGCCCCGTCACCGCCGCAAGCCGCGACGACGAGCGTAAGTGCGGCGCCGAACACCACCCAGCGCGTTCGTTTGAGAATGCTCACTTTGTCTTCTCCTTTTGATCCATCAGAGACCGGCTCCAGTGCCGGTCGATTCGGGCAGGAGTGTAGGAGCATCGCCGGCGCATTGCCGTTCGACGCGGGCCTCGGCTCGCCGTCCGGGAAAAACCAGGGCTCGACTTGGCCCGTACATTGCGAGCCGCCTGGAGCTCCTGACGGACCGGGGGCCGCTCGAAGGGACACCCCCCGGTGTCTGCAGCGTAGAATTGATTGTGAGTTCACCGGCGTTTGATGCATATGCCCCCGAGTTCGTCGCCGATCCTTATCCGACGTATGCCCGTCTGAGAGATCAGTCGCCTGTGCTCTGGGATGAAGAGTGGGGTGTGCACTTCTTTGCCCTCCACGCCGACGTCAGCCGGATTTTGAAGGATCGGCGTTTTGGCCGCGACGTGCGCCATGCCGTGCCCAGATCAGAAATCGATCCGGAGGTCTACGAGAGGATCTACCCGAGCCGCTACCCGAACTGGACCCGGTTGACACGCGATGCGTTCATCGACCTCGAACCTCCGCGACACACCAGGGTCCGTCGTCTCGTGCAATCGGCGTTTGGCAAACGTGCCAGCGAAACCTATCGCGACCGGCTGATCGCAACCGCCGATTCGGCTCTGGATCGATTCGTCGGCTCTGGCGCGATGGAGGCGATCGCCGATTTCGCCACACCGATCCCCCTGACGATGATCGCTGAGTTACTCGGGGTTCCTCCGGCCGATCAGCCCAGCCTGGTGTCGTGGTCACACGCTCTCGTCAGGGTTTTCGACGAAGCCTGCACCGAGGCCGAGGGCGAGGCGGCGGAAACGGCGATGATCGACTTCGCCGAATATGTCGCACGGCTGATCACCTCCCGGCGCTCCGACCCACGAAACGACCTGACCTCGGCCCTGGTGCAGGCCGAGATCGACGGCGATCGCCTTTCGGAAGACGAGTTGATCGCAACCATCATCCTCACCCTCAACGCCGGCCATGAGGCCACGGTCCAGGCGATCGGAAACTCGCTCCTGGCTCTGGCGCGGAATCCCGACCAATACGAGCGGCTCCGTCGAGAGCCGGAGCTGATCCCGTCGGCGGCAGCCGAGCTGCTTCGTTTCGACACGCCACTTCAGATGTTCGAGCGGTGGGTATTGGAAGACCTCGAATGGGGAGGTATAGAACTCGGCCGCGGTTCAAAGGTGGGACTTTTGTTTGGCTCTGCCAACCGTGACCCTGCCGCTTTCACAGAACCGGAGAGCCTCGATCTGGGAAGGTCCCCCAATCCTCACGTCTCTTTCGGCGGTGGCATCCATTTCTGCGTAGGTGCACCGCTGGCGCTCGTAGAAATGGAGGTGGCGTTGGAACGTTTTTCGAGACGAATTCCACAATTCGAGATCGCCGCGGATGTTCTCGAAAGAACCCCGAGTCTCATATTCCGAGGTGTGCAGCGGTTGCCGCTGCTGATCCGCTAGTCAGCCGGTCGTGGTCGCCGGTACCGTCGTCTGAACCGGCGTCTCAACCACCACCGGCGTACCCCATACCTGGAGCTGCTGTATCGCGAAGTCGGAGAAAACCTGGCCTTCACGCTCCTCGGCTGCATGGACATTTGTCACTGTGATCTCGAGCTGAGTTGTGCTCACCGCGATATAGGTATAGGTGGTCGCTCCCGGCTGATCTCGTAGCTCGATGCCGGCCGGAACCCCGTTGGGTTGTTTGTCGCTCACGGTGAGAGCTTTCGCCCTGTAGTTCTGGAAAAATCGGTTCCCGTCGGGAAGGTTCTCCCACACCAGGCTCTGGATCCGGTAGGGCTGGTCGAAGGTGAGGGTGATGGTCACGTCCTGGTCGGTTCCGGAAAGCGAATCCCAGTTGAACTGGTATTCACCGTCTCCCTGGTCGATCAAGTTTTCGCAGTCGAAGCCGCTGTAGCCGTCGACCGAACAGACAGCCCTGATGATGTTGACCGGACCGGCCGGGGCCGTCGTCGTTGTGGTGGATTCCGCGGCGCCGACCGTGGTCGTCGAATCGCCTCCACCACTGAAGAGGTTGAAAACAACCGCGATCAGAACCACTCCCACCAACAGGCCTGCCAGTGCCATCGCCGCGCGCACGCTCGCAGGGGACTGGACTGCCGGTCTTGGTGCAACCGGGAGAGCGCCCTGGCTGAGCCTGGCCCCGCACTCCTCGCAATGGCGATTGGTGGTGGGGTTGGCCGATCCACAGGATGGGCATTGCACTTCCTGACGCGGAAGCCTGGCGGGCTGGTCGTCGAAGTCGGGAGGCGGGCCTGAGCCCAGCTGGAACTCTTCTGAATCTCCCGTACCGTGGCCTTCGGGCGCCATCGGGTCGATCCAGCTCCCACAGCTGGGGCAGAACTCCTCGCCGCTGACCACGGCTCCACAGTTGTCACATACGTTTCGCGCCACAAACTCTCCCAGGGGCCACGGTATTGTGCCACACAATGGCTTCAGAACAGGTCCGCATCGCAGAGCCGTGGACCGCTACCAGCATCATTGCCGCTGTCATACTGATCCTGGCCATAGTGGTGTTGGTCGCCTGGGTCATCCGCCGCGTAGCCCGCTCCTGACGTCCGAATCGGGTTTCTGTCACCGCCGCCAGATACGATCCAACCAAATGTTCGCATGTGACTCCTGTGGTTATCGGTCCTCGAAGTGGATGGGATTCTGCCCTCAATGCCGCACCCAGGACGCCCTCACCGAGACTGCCCGCCGTTCTGGCAAGGACCAAGTGGCGTTTGTGCCGGCCGCGATTCCGATCTCGCAGGTGGCGGCGGCGCAGGTCGCACGGACCCCGCTTGGTCTTGCAGAGGTTGATCGCGTCCTCGGCGAGGGCCTGGTCGCAGGTTCGGTGATTCTGGTCGGAGGAGAGCCCGGTGTGGGTAAATCCACGCTGTTGCTGCAGGTGGCAGGGACGGCGGCATCGAGTGGACTCAGGGTCTTGATGGCAACCGCCGAGGAGTCGGCTCAACAGGTCGCTCTCCGTGCCGAACGTCTGGGCGTGACCGATGACGATGTTCTCCTCGTGGCCGAACACGACGTAGATCGGATCCTGGCGGTGGCCGAGGAGAAAAAGCCCGATCTGCTGATCGTCGACTCGATACAGATGGTCGGTGTTGCTGAACTCGATTCCGCTCCTGGATCCGTGGCTCAGGTCAGAGAATCGGCGGCACGCCTTGCGAGGCACGCCAAGGCCACCGGAGTGGCGACGATCCTCGTCGGCCATGTGACCAAGGACGGTGGCCTTGCCGGACCCAAACTCCTCGAGCACATGGTCGATGTGGTGCTGTCCTTGGAAGGCGACCCCGATCGCGGGTTCAGGGCGTTGAGGAGCTTCAAGAATCGGTTCGGGCCCACCCATGTCGTCGGGTTGTTCGACATGCAGGGGGAAGGAATGGTCGAAGTGCGCGACCCCTCTTCGGCCTTTCTGTCGGATTGGCGTTCCGACGTGGCCGGCACCGTCGTGTTTCCGACGGTGGAAGGTCGTCGCTCGGTCCTGGTCGAAGTCCAGGCACTTGTGGTTCCTACGAACCTGCCTCAGCCCCGCCGCGCGGTGCGGGGCCTCGATCCGACCAGAGTCCACCAGGTTCTGGCAGTGATCGACCGCCACTGCCGCTTGGCGCTCGGTGGTTTCGAGGTGTACGTGAATGTTGTCGGAGGTTGGCGCATCGATGACCCGGGCTCTGATCTCCCGGTGGCGATGGCGGTGGTGTCTTCCGTTCTTGACCGACCGCTCGGCTCGGTCGCGGCGTGGGGCGAGGTGGGATTGTCGGGGGAGGTGCGACCCGTTCCGTTTGCGGCTCGGCGGCAGGAAGAAGCCCAGCGGATCGGGGTGGCGAAGGTTGTCCGCCCTGGCGAACGACTCCGGTTGATCGACGCTTTGGATGGGGTCGGACTGACGCCACGGTGACCGGTTAGCTGATACTCTCGCGGTCGTGGCCGGGCTCAACAACTCTGTGGTAGAAACCCTCCAACGTCTTGCGCCAGGGACCCCGTTGCGACAAGGTCTGGAGCGAATCCTCCAGATGGGCAAGGGCGCTCTCATCGTGTTGGGAGCGGGAAAAGACCTCGACCAGATTTCGAGCGGCGGGTTCCGGTTGCATCGGAGCCCGTTTTCATCGGCCCGTTTGGCGGAGCTTGCAAAGATGGATGGCGGCATCATCCTCGACGGTGATGCTGCCTCGATTGTTGCCGCCAACGTCCACTTCGTGCCCGACCCGGAGACACCGACGGACGAAACCGGCTCCCGTCACCGCACCGCCCAACGCATCGCAATTCAGACCGGACGCCCGGTGGTTGCCGTCAGCGAAGGACGGCATGTCGCCACCCTCTATGCCGACGGCAGGAAGATCGAATTGCCAAGTCCGGTGGCGGTCGCTGCCAGGGTCAACCAAGAACTTCAGACCCTGGATCGCCTGAGGCGCCAACTTGACGAGGCCGAATCTCATCTCACCCAACTCGAAGTAGCAGATCTAGCCACCTACCGGTCCGTCGTCACCCTGATCCAGCGCGCCGAAATGGTACGTCGCGTCGGTGAAGCGATCAGGCGCCAGACCATATCTCTGGGCGACGAGGGTCAACTCGCCGGAGTTCAACTGACCGACCTCCAGCGCGGAGTCGAGTATGTCGTCGACGTGACGTTGCGAGACTACGTTCGGCCGCGACGGGCCAAGGCGATGGCCGAGGCGCTGGCGGCGATCGAGGAGCTGAATGACAACGACCTGGTCGATTCGAGCCGGGTGGGGCGGGCGGTCGGGTTTGGCGAACTCGATGAGCCCGCCGAGCCGCGCGGGATACGCATTCTCGGCAAGATAGGCAGGCTTCCCGAGTCCGTCAGAGACGAGCTGATAGCCAAGTTCCCGACGCTGCAAAAAATGCTCCGAGCCGATGCGATCGAGCTGGAACAGGTCGATGGGATCGGAACCACCAGGGCCAACCAGATTCGCCATTATTTCGACCGCCTGCTGACGATGGTCGACGACTGGTCGCCACGCCGTTTCTGACTCGCGTCACCGCGGTTCGGTTTGAGTTCTGTGGCATGGGGTACAATCCAACCTCCATGCCCAGCAACAACTCCAAAGCCGCTGATACAGGCGCGACCAGAAAAGCCAAGCCGAAGGGCAAAGGGGCTTCGAAATATGGCGTCGGCGACAAGGTCGTGCACCCTCAGCACGGGGCAGCGACCATTGCCAAGAAGATCAAAAAGGATTTCGGCGGCGAAAAGCGTGATTACTACGTTCTCGACATTGCCACGGAACAGCTGACCGTGATGGTGCCAATCGAAAAAATCGACGATGTAATCCGGCCCATCATCTCCAAGACCGAAGCTCGCAAGGTGCTTGCCGTTCTCAAGGACGAGGCGCAGGAGGCAGGCGCCAACTGGAGCCGCTGGTACAAGGTGCTCAACGAGAAGATGACCTCGGGTGACATTTTCCAGGTGGCAGAGGTCGTACGCGATCTCAACTTCGCCCAGCAGACCAAAGGTATCTCTCCGGCGCTCAAGCGGATGCTGTCGAGGGCCCGGCTGACGTTGACATCGGAGCTTTCTTTCTCCCTCGAGATCGACGACGAAGAGTCCGTGCGCCGCCTCGACAAGGCTCTTCCGACGTTCGAGCCGATCGAGAGCTGATCGATGCTCAGGGTGGGTTGGGGCTTCGATGTCCACCCATTGGGCGGGGACAAACCCCTGATCCTTGGTGGCCACAAGGTTGTAGGCGAAACCCAGGTCGAAGCCACCTCGGACGGCGATGTCGTGGCGCACGCCGTGATCGACGCCCTTCTCGGCGCCGCCAACCTCGATGATCTCGGTGCCCACTTCCCGGCGTCGGACGATAGGTGGCACGGAGCGGACAGCCTCGGTCTCCTGGCGCGGACAGTTCTGATGGCCGCCTCGGTTGGATGTGTTGCGACCTACGTCGACATCACTGTGATCGCCCAGGACATCCGTATTGCCCCGATTCGCGAACAGATCAGGGCCGGGATCGCCAGAGCGCTCGAACTCGACGTCGATCACGTGTCGGTCAAGGCGACCACCACCGATCGTCTCGGCGTCATCGGGAAGAACGAAGCGATCGCGGCTGCCGCCGTCGTCACCGCCGAAGTGACGGCCTGACCGCCCGAGTCGCAGGAGCGCACGCCGATGATCTCTGTTTACAACACCTTGGGCCGCAGACTCCAGCCCCTCGAAACGAGAGAACCGGGCAAGGTCGGCATGTACGTCTGTGGTCCAACCGTCCAATCGGAGCCCCATCTCGGCCACGGGCGGTTTGCCGTGGTGTTCGACGTGATCAGGCGTTATCTGATTTGGCGTGGCCTCGAAGTCATGTACGTCCGGAACATCACTGACGTGGAGGACAAGATCATTGCTGCGGCCAAGGCCGCCGGTGAGACTATGGCCGAACGCGCAGAAAAGATGACCGCCCGGTTCCATCAACTATTCGATGCGCTTGGTGTGGCAGCCCCTGATATCGAACCTTTGGCGACAGAGACGATCCCCGAAATGGTAGAGCTGATCGAGTCCTTGATCCGAGCCGGCTTTGCCTATCCAGCCGCCAACGGAGACGTCTATTTCTCGGTGAGAAGGCTCGAGGCCGCCTATGGGAAACTGTCGGGTCGAAACGTCAACGATCTGAGGTCGGGTGCGCGCATCGAGGTAAATGAGGACAAGGTGGATCCTCTCGATTTCGCCTTGTGGAAGGCTGCCAAACCGGGGGAGCCTGCTTGGGATTCGCCTTGGGCTCCTGGGCGGCCCGGCTGGCACATCGAGTGCTCGGCGATGGCCGCCAAATTCCTCGGTCACGATTTCGACATTCATGGTGGCGGAGCAGACCTGATCTTTCCCCACCATGAGAACGAGATAGCGCAGTCCGAAGCGGCCAGCGGTCGGACATTCGCGAGATACTGGCTGCACAACGGCATGGTCAACCTCGGCGGAGAGAAGATGTCGAAGTCGACCGGTCATGTGATCGACCTGGAGGAGGCGATCGAACGCTTCGGCGGCACCGTGGTGCGAATGTTCTATCTCCGTGCCCACTATCGCTCGCCGCTCGAGTTCTCCGAAGAGTTGATTGGTGAAGCCAGCTCTGGCCAAGATCGGATCGAACGCCTTCTTGGGCGCGTGTCAATTGCCGCGGTTGTCCCCGATTCGCAAGTGTTGGAGGCTTTCCGGTCCGTCATGGATGAGGACTTCGGAACCCCTCAGGCCTTGGCGGTTCTGTTCGATGCAATCCGTGATGCCAACCGCCTGCTCGACGCCGACGAGGACGCAGCACCGCTGGTCGCCGCCGTCTCCGAGATCGTCGACGTACTTGGCATCAGGCCGATGGAGGGCAAGGCTTCTGACACAGCCGGCGACGCCGAGGTCGAGGCGATGCTCACCCGCCGGGCCGAGGCTCGAGCTGCAAAGGATTTCGCCACCTCTGATCGAATCCGTGAGGAACTGGCGGCTGTGGGCGTGACGATCGAGGATGGCCCTGATGGCGCCCGCTGGTATCGGAACTAGGGTCGAAGGCATCCACGCCGTGGCCGCGGCGCTGGCGGCCGGTCGGGTGGAAACACTCCATGTAGAACGGTCTCGGGGCTCGAGGCCGCCTGTCTCCGATCTGCTTGAGGAGTTCCCCTCGGTAGCGGTTCGCCTGGTTGAGGACGTTCGCCCGCTGGCCGCCACCTCGGCGCCGCAAGGAATCGTCGCCGATTGTCGGCCGCTTCGGGCGTGGTCGCTGGACGAACTGGTCGACGCGGAAGAGGTCCCGGCGATTCTCGCCGTAGACCACGTGGAGGACACCCACAATCTGGGCGCGATGGTGCGATCGGCGGTGGCGGCGGGGGTTCGGTCGGTAGTGGTCCCCGAGCGGCGCAATGCTCCGCTGGACGGTGCTGCTTTCAAGGCGGCGGCAGGCGCGTTTGAGCGTTGTCGGATCGCGCTGGTGTCATCTCTGCCAGAGGTTTTGGTCCGTTTGGGCAAGATAGGTGTGTGGAGTGTCGGCCTCTCCGCCGACGGCGACCAGGACCTTTTTGGCCTCGAGTTGTTGGGCCAACCGGTGGTCGTCGTGGTCGGTTCTGAGACCGGTCTCCACCGGTTGGTGCGTGATCGGGTTGACGTAGTGGCGTCTATTCCCATGGCGGGCGGTTCGGAGAGCCTGAATGCGTCGGTGGCGGCCTCCCTCGCCTGCTACGAAATCCACCGCGTCCGAAACCCCCGCTTTTCATGAGGTCCGCGCGCCAAAAACCGGTGGGGTGGCGGCGGCAACGTCGAGTGCCGGTACGCTAACGGTCTTTGCTGGCGTAGCTCAGATGGCTAGAGCAGCTGACTTGTAATCAGCAGGTCCGGGGTTCGAGTCCCCGCGCCAGCTCCATAACTCAGTAACACCAAGGGAAAACGGCCGATTTCTGGTCCGACCTTGAGCAGCTGCGAAGCGCACCGAAAGTTCTCCCCGGTCGAGGAGCTCCGGTGATGATCCCAAGACGATCGAGCTTCTCGACAATGGAGAGACGATTCTGGGTGGCTTGTCGTCACCATTAGGTGTGCCAAAGGGCGAAGCCCTCGGGGGCCGTTCCGGCCGGACGGAGCTTGAAAATGGACCTGCGCCATGTTTTTGCTGCAGCTCAGCAAGATCTTGCGAGCCGGGTCGAACCCGCGATATCGGTGAACAGAAAGGTCACGGTGCCCGAGGGGAAATGTTGCGTGGTCACAAGTTTGAAAGAGTATGACGACGAAGTTGAACTTGGTTCACATCAGGTCTGATCGGACAGCCTCGAAGCCAGAGTGCCCAGCATGGCCATCGCCACCGACGAGCGCTCCTCGAGAATCGAGACTAGGTCGAACTTCGTCATGACCAGACCGTCAAGACCCGTTTCGCCTGCGTACACGTCCGCGGATCGAGTCTTGTCGTTTAGGAGAGCCAACTCGCCGATCGGTTCGCCCTCACCGTAACTGGTGACAACAACGCGTTCTCCCTGGCGCATCGTGCTCACAACCGCCCCTCCACTCGTGATAACCATTAGCTCATCTCCGGGGTCTCCCTGCCGGTAGATGAGCTCTCCCGGCTCGAAATGGACCTCGTTGGTCTGCCGTGAGATCGATAAAAGGTCCTCTGGGTCGAGGTCGGCGAACATGCCGACCCGTTGCAGGATCAGCACCCGGTCCATTTCGTTGAGGATCTCAGTGTGCTCGTCGGACACAGCCGTCAAGCTTGCCAGATCGCTGTTGTCAATGGGTGAGTAGTTGGACAAGCCCTTTGCCACGCCTGGAGGCGGTCGCCCCAAACAGATTCGAGCCAAGCTGCTCAGCCAGGGATCAAAATCCTCGGCGAGTCTCTCCAACGCACTGCGCGAGCCTTTCGTCACCCCGGCATCTTGATATTCGAGCAACGGCAGCAGCACCGAGAGCACAGATCGGTCCCCAATCGACTCGAGAGCTTCCAAGGCTTGGGACTTGGTCTCCGCATCGTCCGATCGCACCCCGCGAGCCACGACCGGCATGATGAGTCTGGTCCGCTCGGTCGTCATGGCGACCAGGACCCAACGGACCAGACGACGAACACGTTTCTCCAGCACACCTATCAAGAAAGCCGCTTCGGGCGAATCCGGGGTGACCTGTTGTGCGGAGTGGTCCAGGAATGCCGCCCGCCGCGCCTCCCGCGCTGCCCATTCGTTGAAGCGCATATCTGGATCTACGAAGGATGCGACCTCGCCGATCGTCGCCTCCGTGGCCGCGACACTGCCTTCTTCCAGAACATCCAACAACAGCGACCTACCTGGAGCGGTCAGGACCAACGAGCGAGCCGCGGCATTGCGGACCCGAAGTGAGGGATCATCGAGGGCAGGCACCAGTTGCGACGGATTCCCCCCGATTGCTCCCAGGGCCACCGCCGCCGAGACTCGAACATTTGGATGCTCGTCGCCGAGGTAGTCGCCAGGTTCGACACCAAGGTTCTGGGCGGGGAATCGAGCGACCTGATCGAGCACCGCGACGAGGCCGGACGCGCCGCCCGAAACCGTCATTTGCGAAATGACCTCTTGACCGCGCGGTCCCCCGACAAGCCACGCTGCGGCGGCACGGACGCGATCGTCAGGGTCGGTGAGTGTGCGGTCGATGTGCGAGGCCAACCCGTCCCGGGGTCGGTCGGCGACTCGGCGTAATGCGTCCAATCGGATTTGGGGCATGTCATCGGCCAGGGCGCTTTGGATGTGACTGTCGAGGCGCTCCGGATCCAACCCGCACAGCGACGCGAAGGCTGCCGAACGAACGGAAGGGTCGTCGTCGGAGAGAAGAGGTTCAACCGATCGAGCCCACGCTGAGTCTCCGATCTTCCCCAACCCGGACGCGCCGAGTGCCCGGGCCTCGGGTCTGGGGTCCCCGAGTAGCTCGGCGAGGATACGTGTCAGGTCTCCGTCGACGGGTGCGACGAGTCCGGATTGTGGGACGTCGAATATCGATACGAAACCGCGACGCACCGCCGCGACGACGGCTTTGACGTAGGCCGGTCGCATGGCAGCTACTGCCGCCACTGAGGCGATCGCAAGCACCAGTCCGATGCTGAATTGCGCTTGCGTGTCGAGTGTTACGCCGGCCAGCAGGATCACACCGGCGGTGACTGTTCCGATTTGCGCCGGTATCGCGGTCATCAGCGACATCACCGGACCCCGGTCCCGTCTTCTGAGCACGTTGAACAACGCGCTCGAGCCCGAACCTTCGATCGCGTTGACCGCTACCCATTGCACGCCCCGGACCGCAGCGGCAGTGGCCAGACCGAATGAGATCAGCCATATGGTGAACCCCAACGCGTAGACGACCGGGACGATCAGCAGAGTCAGCACCAGACCGAACCGGGAGAAGAGGCGATTGGTGACGAGGAGCGAGAAGAGAAAGGTGGCTGCGGTTGCCAATGATGAGAACACGCCGAGAAAGCCGGCCATCGCTTCCTCGGTGTCAAAAGCCAGGGCGACCTCCCTGCTGAAAGGGAACATGACGAGAAAGAACAGGATCGAAGATGCAAACATGACCACGGCGACCAGCTTGAGCAGCGGGCTTGACCGCACCGTCCGGAATGCCCTGGTCAACTCCTCTCTGGCTGTTTGCGTCGGATCACCTGCGGTGAGAAACCGCCGGGAACGAAGCAGGATGAAGGTGGAGCCGAGGAGAAGGAGAGACTGGACGAGTAGTAGGTTTTCTGTGCCCAGCAGCACGGCCAAAGGCCCCACCAGGAGATTCCCCACAACCCCACCCGCGACGCCGGCAGTCGCGAAGAACGAGAAGAGTCGTTTCGCCTGACGGGTGTCGCAGGCTGAGCCGGCGGCGTTCCACATGAGGGTGAAGGTGACGAACACGAGCACTTGGGTCGATATCCAGATCAACGGGTAGACAAAACGGCCGCCGAGTCCCACCGCAACCCACTCGAAAAGCGCCCACGTCGCCGATGTTGCTGCTGCGAGCCACAGCCAGCGTCGATCACCCTGTCGAGCCAGACCGGCCGAGTACGCGAAAGTGGCGATCATCACTGCCGGCCCGGAGATCACGATCATCAGTGGGAGCTCTTCCACTCCGAAACGGGAGAAGAAGAGGGCGAAAGCGGCGTTGACACCAACCCCATGGCTGGCCTGGATGAAGAAGAACAGGGCGGAGAGCCATCCCACGAGACGAGCCTCGTCCGGGCGGACCCCAACCGAGCCCAGTAGTCGCCCCCCGAATCCACGGGGCACAGAGCTAGAAGCCATTGCCGCGTCCGGCAGGTTGTCTTGGTTTCAAGCGAGTCACTGACGCCAGTCGATGTTCTGAACCTCCACCGGCTCGCTGATACCCTTGAGGTTGACTTCCTCGGGTTCAGAGACGCCGTACGGGATGCTTCCGACGTCGGCGAGCGTCTCAGACGAAACCACGATCTGATCGGCGGACCCGTAAGCGGCGATCCGAGCCGCCAGGTGGATGCCTCCACCCGAATAGTCGTTGCCAGTTCTGTTGGCGTCTGTTCGGTGTATCCCGATGCGCACCTGTGGTGCGAAGCCGGCGTCTCGGCGGTGCCGATTGAGTTTTCGGTTGATGTCCACTGCACAGTCCACAGCTGGTCGGGTGGCAGAAAAGGATGCGAAATACCCGTCCCCGGTATGCCGTACCACCTCGCCTCCGGCCGCTTCGATCGAGCTGCGAAGGGTGCGATCATGCCATTCCAGAAGGTCTTGCCACGCACCGTCGCCGATGAGCCCGATGAGGTCGGTGGACGTCACGATGTCGGTGAACATGAAGGTTCGCGTTACTCGCTTCGCCGCGGCTCTGGAGTCGACCGCTTCGCCTAGCGCATTCGAAATCCGTGCGGCATCCTTGGCCCCAAGATCGCGAAGCGTGGCCAGTGCCGCCCTCGTCTCCATATCGGCGCCTCCATTGTCACCCAGAGCCCGCTTTGCCTCGCCCAGAAGCGCTCTGGCCAGGGCCATTTCATAGGGGAGGTCGAGATGGCGATAATCCCTCCACGCCCGGTCAAAGTGATCGACGGCCTGGGCAGCGTTTCCTCTTCGAAGCTCGACACCCCCGCGTCCGTACTCGGCGGCTGACTTCCACACCGCGCTCTCATACGCATCGGCGATTTCGCCGAGCACATCAACCCACTCCTCGGCCTGTTCGATTTCGCCCAGAGACAGGGCGATCTCGATCATGGCCGGGAGGAGCCGGGTCCGGGAAGGGCCGCGCGCTGCCGAACGCTCGTTGTCCGCCTCGTGCCAGCGGTATGCAGTGCGGATCGACGCGAGCGCTCCAGCTGGATCGCCTTTGTCAAGCATGAGAAGAGCTAGCCCCGGCTGGGCGTCGTGGCCCTTTTCGTATGCGTGTTCGAAAGCCTCGGAAGCCGCTTCGAGGTCGCCCATTCTGCGCCGGATTTCACCGATCTCGTAGTGGGCAGACCCGAGGTAGTCGTCCAAGTGAAAACGGTCCAGTTCCACGCAGGCCTTCCGCGCCTCATCTTCGGCCTCTTGCCACGAGCCGTGGAGACGCTTCAATTCGGCCCGATGGACCTGACACGCACCGGTGTATCCGGTGACCGAGTTCGATCTCATCCACCTGTCCGCTTCCTCCGTCCACTCGCCGGCTCGCTTGTAATCACCCAAGTTGCGGCAGGACGAAATCGTGTTGCAGTAGACGTCGCTCGACATCCTCAGGTCGTCGCCGGTCATCGCCATAGCGACAGATTGATCAAGTAGGCCCATTGCTGTTTTCCAATCACCATCATGAATCATCGCCAATGCCTTGAAACTGACAGCCAACGACTGTGCGCTTCTGCTGTTCACTTCCTCGGCCAGCTTTAAGGCGTCATCGCTCAGCGATATGGCGGTCGGCATGTCCTCGTCGACGAAGAGCGCTTTGCCCATCATGAGAAGTTTGAGCCAGGCGTGGCCCATGCCTTTGGGTTGGCCTTCTAGCATTTCCTGCGCCTGTGCGAGCCAGCCACCGGCAACAGACATCGATCCCCGGCGCAGGGCGAAGTACGCGAGGATTGCGGCAATCCGCCCCGCTTCGGCCGGCTTGCTTTCGGCGACAAGCATTTTGAACACCTTCTCGAAGGTCTCGATTGATGCGTCGAAACCTCCGGTCCAATAAAGGGCGTCAGCGAGGAGTAGATGGTCGTCCGAGGTCGGTTTCTCGACGGCGCCAAGCAGTTCGATCACTCTTGACCAGTTGTGAGACTTGTAGGCCGAGGTTGCTTCTTCCATCGCCATGATCACATGCCTGACTCAGTGCCTTTGCTATGTCGTTGAGAACTTGCCCGTTCGACGAAGGTTGCCTTCCATCGAATCTAGCTGGCGGCCGAGTTGACAGCCGAAGTGGATCTGGCAGTAATCAGCAGGTCCGGGGTTCGAGTCCCAGCGCCGGCTCCACAACAAGACTCCCGTCGCGGTCTGGGTTGGTGTCTTTCTTTCGCGCCGGCAATCGGTTTCTGCGTGCCAGGATCTTCCCATGACAGCTCCGTTTGATCCTTCTGTACTCGCGGCCGATCCCGTGCGCCGATCAATAGTGCTCGAACTGCTGGCGGCGGGGTTGGCGGCGGCCGAACCTGGCGCCGCCGTTCGCCGTTCTTTGTCCAGGGCGGGTCAGGTCCTTTCGGTCGGCGAGCGTCGCTTCGAATTGAGGGCGTTCGGGGGAATTCGGGTTCTCGGCCTCGGCAAGGCATCGGTGGCGATGGCCACGGCGGTCGAATCGATTTTGTCCGACCGGCCGCTGACCGGTGTCGTCGTGGCGCCAGAACCCGGTGTAATCCGCGGTATCGATGTTCTGACAGGCAGCCACCCGATTCCGGATGAGTCGAGCATGGCTGGTGGCCAAGCACTGTCGGCGGCAGCGCGAACCGTCCGCGAAAACGAGCTGCTGTTCGTGCTGATATCGGGCGGTGGCTCGGCTCTGACCGCCGTGCCGCCGGTGGGCGTGCCGCGGAAGGAAGTAATCGCCGTGACCGAGGCGTTGTTGCGGTCTGGAGCATCCATCGGGGAGATGAACACCGTCAGAAAGCAACTGTCTGCGATTTCAGGGGGCCGGTTGATCGAGGCCGCCGGGAAGGCGGCGGCGGTGATCACACTGGTTCTGTCCGATGTGGTCGGAAGCCCGATCGACACGGTTGCCTCGGGGCCGACGGTCCCCGATCCCACCGGTCCTGGCGAGGCCTTGGCTGTACTCGATCGATATGGCCTCACCGCAACTTCTGCGCCGGTCGCAGAATTTCTCCAGAGCCAGTCCGTCGAGGCCGGCGGGCCGGTGGACCGCAGCCACCCCGTTTATGGCCGTCAGGTCATCGAGGTTGTGGGGGATGCGAGCACGGCTGCGAACGCGGTGGCCGCCAAGGCCGTCTCGATGGGAATCCCGAACCGTGTCGCCGCCACCGATCTGGTCGGTGAGGCTCGCCAGGTCGCTCGGGAAATCCTCGCCAGAGCCCGCACGTCCTTCGGTGTCGACATCTATGCGGGCGAGACGACGGTCACCGTGGTGGGCGGTGGACGTGGAGGCCGCAACCAGGAATTGGCACTCGCCGCCGGGCTCGACCTCTCCGGCGAGATGGACCTCGTGGTAGCGTCCTTCGGAACCGACGGCGTCGACGGGCCGACGGTCGCGGCCGGGGCGATAGGTGATGAGGGGACCATCCGTCGGGCAGAGCAGGCCGGTCTGGATGCCGACGAAGCGCTGGCCGCCAACGACAGCTTCACCCTTCTCTCGGCGACCAACGATCTCCTGCTCACCGGACCAACCGGCACGAATGTCGGTGATCTCGTGCTGGTCCTCAACAGTCGCGGAATCAAGGGAATCTGAACGAGTTTCGGTCGGTCACGTCTTCCCGGAACGAGACTCGAGCAGCAGTTTCACCACCTCGGCATCCGTGGTTTGTGTGAAGTCGTCATAAAACTGACCAACACCACCGAAACGGGTGGGGCTGGCAATGACTACCAGTTCGTCGATGTCTGCTTCCATCCGCTCGCCGGCGCCCGGGGGAGCCACTGGGACAGCAACTATCACGCGGCTTGCGCCGGCCGCTTTCGCCACTCGTGCCGCCGCCCTCATGGTTGATCCGGTGGCGATGCCGTCGTCAACGATCACAGCCGTTTTCTCGGCCAGTGACAGCGCCGGAACGTCGCGTCGATAAAGCAGGACTCTCCTGTCCAGTTCCGTTCGCTCCACCAATTCCACCTCGGCGAACTCTTCCGCTGTCACCCCCGCCGCCGCAACCGTACGAGCGTCGATGGTTCTGACGGTGCCCTCGCCGATTGCGCCCATCGCGAGTTCAGGCTGCCTTGGTACTCCGATTTTGCGGACGATGAGAATGTCGAGGGGTAAACCCAACCGCCGGGCCACCTCCAACGCGACCGGTACGCCGCCTCGGGGGAGGGCGAGCACAACGGCGTCGCCGCCTACGCGGTCCTTGAGCGCATCCCCCAGCCGACGACCCGCTTCAGGTCTGTTCTTGAACACTTGAATGCCGATTGATGCGGCCATTCTCGCCCGCCGGTCGGATGCCTGCTCATATCTTGGAGATCGAATCCCCCGGCACCACCACTCCACCCTCAACAACTCTGGCATTGAGGCCACGAAGCCGCAGATGTTGTCCGACCGGCGAGTTCACAAAACGGAGGGCGTCGAGCCCGAAACGCCCAGAAAACTTGGCACATCCCCGATGGGGTTGCGCAGTCACTTCGATCACCGCCGAACCCAATGCGAGTCTCGAGCCGGGCGCAAGGTTGTCGACGCTGAGGTCGAGATCAACGTACAACTGGTCTCCAGCGAGTGCCCACCGAGCTGGGTCGTCTGCCACCAATGAGACACAGCGCGAGTTCATCACGTTGATCTGCATCTCGGGGTGGGGGGATCCATCCTCGGTGAGGCGGCTTGGTCGGTCCAGCCAGGTGTCGCCAACCAAACCACGGTCGATTTCGAGCCGGCCTTCTTTCAAGATCTCCCTTTCGCCGACCGCTGGGCGGCGCACGATGAGTTCGACGGTCCCGATGTCCTGTGGCGAGTTGCGGATATGGGTGAGCCCGGCTTCGAGTTCGGACGTCGGCAGGTGTCGTGCCATCCCCTCGATTATCGCCATTGGTCATGGCCGTGCCAACGATGGTCCGAGGACGGCCTTCGGTCATCCAAACGCGGCCGATAGTGCCCACACGGAAGCCATCCCGGCGATCAGGGTCCAGGTCACCGATTTGGTGCGCCAAGCGACTACGGCTGCCGTCAGGGCGGCGCCATGCCATGGGTCGAGGGAGCGGATGCCCCCTTCCTCGATGAACAAACCCCGAGCCACCAGTGCAGCCAGCACCGCCGGCGTTACCAGTTGCAGGGCATCGCTGACCCGTTCCGGAACTTCTACCCGCCCGAGGAGGGCTACCAGCGACACACGCAGGAGATACGTGCCAACTCCGACCAGTAGAACCTGAAAAAGTGGAGTCATCTCTTGACCATCAGGCCGGCGATAATCCCGGCGATGGCGCCAACGACGATCGACAGACTAAAAGGCAGCGGTTGGGCCAGCACCGTGATCAGTCCGCCAACGACTGCGGCGACCAGCGCCGACCTTTCTCTTATCGTGGGGACGAGAAGCGCCAAGAACATCAGGGGAATCGCGAATCCGAGTTGCAGACCGTCGGGTATCCCTCCTCCAAAGATGATCCCGACCCAGGTGCCGGTGATCCATGGAATGACCATGATGGAGGCCGCTCCGAAGTAGAACCGCCGCCTCTTGGTCGGGTCGAGTTCTTTTTGAAAATGGAGGATCGCGGCCGCCGCCGCTTGGTCCGTCATCAGAAACGGAAGGCTGTAGCGCGAGCGCCGAGGAAACTCACCAAAGGCTGCCGACAGCGCTCCCGAATACATGACAAACCGCGCATTGACGACCAGCGCAGTGGCGACGGCCACCACCCAGGGTGCTCCCTGGTCGATCAGGTCGACCAGCGCGAGTTGGGCGGCGCCTGCCACAACGACGATGGATGCGAGGCCGCCAACCCAGTCGACGATGCCAGATTCCGTAACTGCTACGCCGTACACCAATGCGAAGGGAACGATCGCGATCGCCAGCGGCAGATTGGCGCGAGCGCCCACCCAGGTTTCGGGAGATAGGCGAGGAACGACAGCCATGGGCAGACGACTCTGGCCGATTGACCATCCTGCCGTCAAGATCGACCAAACAGGGTTCGGTGGCCCAATTCGCGAAATCCACGGGTAATTGGAAACCGGGGATACCCTTCCTGGCATCCCATGCTGTCGTTGACCGATCGCCGCATCCTCGATCTGGAAAGAAGTTGGTTTCTTCTTCCCGGTCCAAAGGAACGCGCCATTGGAGACGTGATCGGGATCAGCGCCGATAGTTATTACCGACGCCTAAGAGAACTGAGTGAAAGCCCAGAGGCCGGGTCATACGATCCGCTGACCGTCCGCCGAATACGCAAGATCATCCAGGGAGCTTCCACTTGACGAAGGGCAAACACGCCTCGGGTCCAACCGGGGCTTTGATCCGTGATTTGGCCGTCATGGCCTTCCTGTTCGTCGCAGCGGGAACGCTGGCTTTTGGCTTCATCTGGTGGTTGCAGGGGAGAGGGAGCACGCCCGAACCCCCATCGACGACCTCCACAGTCCTGTCCTCGGGCGAGTCGACGGGGACGACGCCCGCCACCACCTCTCCGCCGCCGCCAACTTCCGCGCTCGTAACCACTACCACCCAACCCCCGGTGAGGCCCCCGTCTGAGGTCCAGGTCCTTGTCCTGAACGCCGTCGGCAGGGCCGGAATCGCCGGTTCGCTCACGGACGCGCTGGCCGCGGCCGGCTATGAAACTTTGCCTCCGGACAATTACTCGGGGACGCTCGAGGTCTCAAAGGTCTGGTTCAGTGAAGGATTTAATGCGGAGGCGCATGAATTGGCCGCGTTCGTGCCAGATGCCGACGTTGAATTGAATCCGGAAACGGCGGCTGCGGCCGACATCGTGGTCGTGCTTGGCCCAACCTACGACGGGTGAGCGAGGCAGAGGTCTCGAAGAAGTCGAGACCGGGGGCTGCGTGGGCTCTCCTGGTTCTGGGGATCATTGCCGGTGGTGGTGGAATTTTCGGCCAGGTTCTTTCTCCTTCTGTCGCCCTTGATCTCATTTCTCTCTGGCCGCTGACCGTTGTCGTTTTGGTCGTCGGTGTTGTGCAGATCCTCAGACACAAGTCGGCGGCGTTGATCCCGCTCGGCTTGCTCTCGTATCTCGTTCTGGGTGTTGGAATCCACCTTTCGCAGTGGTTGCCGTTGCCTTCATCGAGCGGAGACATCGTTTCGGAGGGTGTCGCGCCGCCGGCCGGCGTCTTCGAAGTTGTCCTCGATTCTGGAAGCCTGGTCGTGCAGGGGTCTTCTGACCTGATCTATGCGGTGCGCCCGATGCGCTCGGGGGGAGTGACCCCGGCGCCGAGCGTGCTGGAGTCTTTGGCCGGTGAGTCGATCTTCTTGAGTGCGGTGCCTCGCGCCGACGACCGGTGGTTTCGATTTGGGGGTTGGGTGGTCGATCTCAACCAGAACACCTCTTGGGCACTAGATCTTTCTTCACCTGACCTGGCGCTCAGACTCGACGGCCTCGCGGTCTCAACGGTCGAGGTTGCAGGAGGCGGTTCCATTGATCTGGGTCCGACTCAGACAGCCGATGTCGAGGTAGCCGGTGACTTCCATCTCTCTGTTCCCC
Organism: Acidimicrobiia bacterium; assembly: GCA_041746105.1. Taxonomy (GTDB): domain Bacteria; phylum Actinomycetota; class Acidimicrobiia; order Spongiisociales; family ZC4RG35; genus JBFHRE01. The sequence goes on along the minus strand of JBGTHP010000039.1, from coordinate 8,053 downwards.
TTGGAACGGCGGTAACGGTGTTCGGTGATGCCAGGGTCCCGCTGGATTGGTCGGTGGTCGAGGGTGGATATCGGAGCCCGGGACTGGGACCCGGTTGGGTGGTCACCGTCATCTCTGGCTCGGTGGATGTTGCGACCAATTGAAATCGCCCAGCGTGGGTACACTCCCGTCGGTGGAGGTTCCGGTTTCCAACCGTCTTGCCCGTATCGCCCTGATCGTATGGGCCACGATCGGCGTTCTCATCCTATTTGCCATTTTGTTCTGGACGATGGGCCAGGTAAGGGTGATATGGCTGCCGCTGGTCTTTGCGTTCGGCATAACCGTCCTCCTCGACCCGATTGCTCGGGCCTTTCAAAGAGTGTCGATGCCTCGTGTCATATCGGTGGTGTTCGCCTTTTTGGTTGCGTCGGTGGCTTTGTTCGCTCTCGGTTCTCTGGTCGTGCCGGTGATCAACGAGCAGGCGGCGGAGTTCGGATCGCGGTTGCCGGATCTGTACGACGAAGGTCTGCGCTGGGTGATCGATACCGGCGCAAGTCTCGGCATCGAGGTACAAACCGAATTGACCGCCGACACGATTCGCGATTGGCTCGCCGATCCGGCGAATCAGGACTCGATTGCCGGGTTTCTCGATGGTTTTGGGGCCGGGGCCGGACGGTTCCTGCGCGGGGTGGCCGAGTTGGTCGCTGTTCTCGGCCTGGCTCCTGTGTTCGCGTTTTATCTGTTGGTCGACCTCGACCGGATGCGCAATCTGCTGGTGAACCTGACTCCACCTCGCTTGCGTGAGGAGGTCAAGTTCGTCGGCTCCAACCTTGCCGGCGCCATCGGGGGCTTTGTCCGGGGGCAACTGGTGGTGGCGACGATCGTGGGGGTTCTGTCTTCGGTTGCCCTGTACGTTCTCGATGTGCCGTTTTGGCTGATAATCGGACTGGCTGCCGGTCTGCTCAACATGATTCCGTTCGTTGGACCTTTCGTCGGTGGTGCGTTGGCGGCACTGGTTGCACTGCTCGACGGCAGACCGGCCACGGCGCTGCTTGCGGTTGGCGCCTTCCTCGTCATCCAGCAAATCGACAATCATCTGATCACGCCACTGGTGCAACGAGCCAGAGTGAAGCTGTCCCCCCTGGTCATCGTGCTTTCGTTGTTGGTCGGCGCCGGGGTGGCTGGATTGCTCGGCGTCCTGGTCGCCGTCCCGACCGTGGCCGCATTCCGGATCGTGGCCGGTCATCTCTGGAGGACCAGGATTCTCGGCGAGTCCTGGTATGAGGCGAGCGAGGCCATGATCGAGGTCACTCCGCCGCCCGATCGTTTGAAGCGGAAGAAGGTAGAACAGACTCGATTGTTCGACACGGCCGAGATCGAACCAGTCATCCCGGTGGATCCGGTGGAGTCTCAGCCGCTGGGCCATGAGTAGCACAGAAGAGATCGCATCAGACGACGCATATGCGAGTCGATGCGAGGCAAAGGTCGTCCACGCCGCCGACGGTCAGATCGTCTTGGATCGTACGGTCTTCTATGCGAGGGGCGGGGGCCAGCCCGGAGATATAGGACGCCTCCTCTGGGACGGCGGTTCGATCGGAGTGTTGGACACGGTCCGCCGCGACGGGAGCGTGCTTCATCTTGTCGACTCCGATGACCTCCCCGATCCTGGCACGCCGGTCGAAGCGGTGATCGATTGGGAACGTAGATACACCACCATGAGGACCCACACCGCGCTGCACGCACTCTCTGGCGTCGTTTATCGAGACTTCGGGGCGAAGGTGACCGGCGGCAACATGGAGCCAGGTGTGGCCAGAATGGATTTCGAATTGGATTCCATATCGGCCGAGTTTGGTCGAGAAGTGGAGGAGCGGCTCAACGCCGAGTTGGTGAGGGGTTATCCCACCGAGATCCAGTATCTGGCCCGGGAGTTGGCGATGGCCGATCCCGACTTGATCCGCACAAAGGTGAACCTGATTCCCGAATTCGTCAAAGAGATCAGAGTCGTCGACATAGTGGGCCTCGACCGCCAGGCCGACGGCGGAACTCATGTCAAAACCACCCTCGAGGTCGGAGTGGTCAGGGTCGTCAAAACCGAGTCGAAGGGAAAAGCCAACAAGCGGATGAGGATCGAACTGGCCGCATCAGGGCCATGATCGATTTTTTGCTCGGCATCTATTTGGCCGGCTTGGCAGTCCGTGGGTGGTTGCGTGGTCTGGTCAAAGAAGCCGTCGACCTCGCCGGCATGGTCCTCGGGGTGGTGGTCGCGTTCCGAGTCAGCGCTCCGGTAGGAGATTTCCTTTCGAATCGCTTTGGCGTTTCTCCCGAGGCCGGGCGGATCGGGGCTGCAATCGCGCTGTTCCTGCTGGTGGGAGTGGGGCTGTCGGTGGCAGCTCATTATTTGACGAAACTCATGAGACTGCCGGGGCTCAATCTGTCGAATCGGCTTCTTGGGGCGGTCCTGGCCGGTTTGTGGGGGGCCTTGATCGCCCTGGCGATGATCACGATCGCTCAGGCCGTGTCGTCTCCCTCCGTTGACGACGCCCTCGACGATTCGGTTGTGGTCGAAAAGATCGCCGGACCCGAGGCGCTTCCCCGACGTATGTTTTTTGCGCTGGCGGGTGACGGTGTCCTGAGCTCGATCTCGGCCCTCGAGCGGCTGGTCGGTGGTGACCGATTGGTTCTTGATGCCGACGATTCTGTCGAGATCCCGCCGGCGGAGTCATCTGAGCTGGAGGTTGTGCCGGAGCGGGCACTCGAACTCTTCGCCCTGGTCAACATCGCCAGAGTTGATGCCGGTGTCGCCCCAATGGTGTGGTCCGACGGTCTGGCGGCGGTCGGCGAAGCTCACGCATTCGAGATGTACCAAATGGGTTATGTGTCGCACGTCTCCCCGGTGACCGGGACCGTGGCCGATCGGGTGGCGGCTGCAGGAATTCCCCTTGTGAGGATCGGCGAAAACATCGGATTGGCCTCGTCGGTCGCGGCCGTTCACGCCGGTCTGATGGAATCCGACGGACATCGTTCCAATATCGAGAGCGCCTCCTTTGACCGGGTCGGCATTGGTCTGGTCCAAGGCCCGCTCGGCACGATGGCGGTCCAGGTGTTCGGCGGATGAATTTGGTGGATCTGCTGGTCGGCGCCTACCGGCCCTACCTCGAGCGGCGTTTCGTCGAATCTGATCTGCCGTGGGTCGAGGCGGCGGTAGTGACCGGTCAGACTTGGTTGTCCGACACTCTGGCGTCCCAGCTCGCGCTCCCATTTGGCGATCAGAGCAGAGGTCCACTCGAGATCTTTCAGGAGGCAATGCGGTTTCCCACGGCTGCACTGGCGGCACTTGAAGTGAAACCGCCCGAACGCGATTCAGGTGCCGAGAGGGCGCTTCCTGGCGATGTGTTTGACCTCGCCCCCGCATCGTCGCACGATTTGGGGGAGAACGTTTGGCAAGCACATCTCCAATGGGGAGTGGCCAAAGCGGCCGCGATGGCTCCGCGTTTGCAGTCTGATCAAAATCCAGACTGAGGCCTGCCGGGGAGAGGTTTTGCCGACGACTCCAATATCTCCTGCTGTTGGAGCCGACCTCCGCCAACGGTGGCTGTGGTGATGGCCACGAGGACCAGGGCTGCGCCGGTGACCTGGACGGGCGATGGGGATTCGGAAAAGAAGATCGCCGCCCAGATCAGTGTCATCGTGGGCTGCAGAACTATCGCAAATGAACTGGTGGCGGCAGGCAGCCTCGGGAGTCCGTATGCGATCAACAGCCAGCCCACAACTTGAGGGCCGAGCGCAAGGAGCAGCAGCCAGCCGTGCATCGGGAATTGGGGAGTCCAGTCGATCGAGCCGGTGACGGCGCCGGCGATGCCGATGAAGGCCAACCCTCCGAAGACGGACTCGAACAGTGGTCCCGCCTGCGGCGCCTGGTCGCGATTCGAGCGGCGGAATCCGATCAAAAAACCCGAATAAAGGACTGCCGCGAGTGCTCCGTAGGCAACCCCGAGCACCGGACGCGGTCCGTAGGTGTCGGCCCTTCCGAGACCGGTGATCAGCGCCATACCACCAAGGACGAGCGGCATCGACAAGATGGCGGGCCGGGAAGGACGTTCTTTCAATATCAGCCACGTGACAAAGGGCACGATCACGACCTGGCTGTTTGCCATCAATGTCGAGAGTCCCGCGCCGACATGTCCGATCGCGGTCTGCCAGGCGACGACATCTGCACCCAGCATGGCTCCGGCCCCGATTGCCAGTAGACGGTCCGAGCGCGGCCGGTGGTCCAGTCCTCGTGTCCTCCACGCCAGAATTCCAAGCACGGGAAGGGCGTAGAGCATTCTGAACAGGCCGCCGGTGAGCGCTTCGGCCCCTGAGGCTTTGAACAGGATCGCCGAAAAGGAGATCACGGCGGCCCCGGCAAAGATGGCCGCCACCGCTTTGCGGGGCACGGTCAGATTCCGGCGGCGTTTTCGAGTTCTTCGAAAGCCTGATGGATGGCTTTCTTGAATGCGTCGGTGTCGCTGACCGCGTCCAGATCCGCGTGCAGCCCCCATGACAACTTGCCGTCGTAGCTGAACAATGCGATCCCGAGACCGTGTTGTGCCCAGAGGGGAACGATCGGGAAGTTCGAAATCATTTTGGCTTCGAGCAAGTACATCGGGAACTGAGGTCCTGGAACGTTGGTGACCGTCATGTTGAACGGCCTCATCGAGTTGGCGGCGAGCCGGTTTGCGATCGAAAGTAGAGGGAGAGGGGTCCCGCGGCTGAGTTCGACAAGCGTCGACGCCCCCAACGCCTGGTCAGAACGTTTCAGGTGGGCGGTTGTTTTCGTGACCGCTTCAAGCCGGCGTTTGGCATCCGGCTCGTCGATGGGCAAAGGCACCAGCCACATGGCCACTTGGTTTCCCAGTGTTCCCCTCTGATCGGCCTTGCGGACACTCACCGGGGCCATGACTCTGAACTCGACCCCCTCCGTCGAGAATCCCCGATCGTGTTCGAGATAATGACGGACCGCTCCGGCGGTTATGGCAAGCACGATGTCGTTGAGGCTTCCACCGAGGGCGGTCTTGACTGCTTTGACCCGTGCCAGCGGTATCTCCGTCCAATCGAATCGACGGTTGGGGGTGATCTCGGTGTTGAGCGGGGTGCGCCCGGCCGGGCTGAGCCAGCCCGATCGGAGCGAACTCGAAACTGCCGATGCTCGATGTGCGAGGGCGCCGACCAGCTCCTTGCCCTCTCGAACGGAGTCTCCGAGCGAGGTCATGGCGTCGATCCCGCGTCGCGCCGTCCGCGCCAGTTCCGCCACCGCCAGTTCGGTGGGCGTTGGGTGGGGCCGCGGTGTCCACTCCGGTGACTCCTCCAGGTCGGTGGTTGGCGTCACGTTCAACAAGATGGTGGTGAGATCGACGCCCGATATTCCATCGATCATGCAGTGGTGGATCTTGGCGATTATTGCTAGCCGGTTGTTTTCCAGCCCCTCTGCCACCCACAGCTCCCACAACGGCTTCGATCGGTCGAGCTGCTGGGAGACGATTCGCCCCGCCAGTTTCTTGAGCTGTTCGTCGCTGCCAGGCCGGGGGAGGCTGGTGTGACGAACGTGATAGTCGAAATTGAACGAGTCGTCGTCGATCCAAACGGGTGCGCGGTTGTAGGGGACGAATGCGAGGCGCTGGCGGTAGCGGGGGATGTACTGGAGTTTGGAGGAGATGTGCGAGCGGATCCGGTCCATGTCGATCCCGCCTTTGCAGTCACCAAGCTCGTTCGCCTCGAAGATGGCGACTCCGGCGACGTGCATGTGCGTCGTGCGCGATTCGAGTGCGAGGAAGGAGCCGTCGAGATGGGACAGCGGTTCGTAAAAGGTGTCGCTCACCGCATCAGCCTAGAACGTTGAGGGTTCTGACGCCCAGCCCGGATGGCGCCCTCGGCAGGATTCGAACCTGCGGCCTACTGCTTAGGAGGCAGTTGCTCTATCCCCTGAGCTACGAGGGCGGGGTCGAGAACGGTTGGAACCCTGCGACGACTCCACGGTGGCCGTTCTCTTGGGAAAAGCATAGGAAGGGCGAAGAGCGACGTTTACCGGCGAGATCTTGGATCCGTCGAGGGGTCCTGTCTTCCGGGGGTGACCTGGCGGGTGGCTGGTCGTTGTTTCGGTCGTTCTATCTCCGGAGGTTGTGGTGGCGGAGTCAGCTCATTCGACATAGAGGTTGTTGTCACGCTCGATAACGCGGCCTCGACCGAGGGGCAACACGAGGGTGAGCGCTTTGAGGGTGGTGCCGAGACCGGGGATCCGGGCGAATATGCCTTTTGGTCCGCTCACCATCCTGCCCGTTTCGACGTTGTACTTCGAGCCGTGCCAGGGGCACACGAGACACCCTTGCTCGTCGATGGTGCCGTTGGCCAGGTCTGCGTACAGGTGACGACAGCGTCGGGTGACAGCGAACAATTCGCTGTTGGAATTCCCGACTGCGTATCGACCGGCCCCCACGACCGTTCCCGGGGTGATATCCGAGGTCGGCCCAACTTCCACTTCGTCCGTCATGTCACCTCCCGGTGCCTAGTTGTCTGAGACTAGTGGACGATTGCGGCCGCCTTATAGTCCAGGGTGGTCTTCGATCCCGGATCCCGCGGACGCTCCGATCCGTGAGATTCTCGGCTGGTCGGGCGAGGTCCATTCGCGAAGAACCTGACCCAGCCGGGCGTGGCCCGTCGTCAATGATTGTTTGAGGCTCAATCCGTTTCACTGTCCGCCGCCCCCAACCCGGATCGCTCGCCGGCTTTGGGTAGCGCAAGCCCTATATCGTGTCATGGAGCTATCCCTGATGGAGCGAGACGGGGGAACGAACGGCACCTGGAGCACGCACTCGCCTGGATCGGCTCGGGTGTTTGCGATTAGGGTTAATAACAGAGGTCCGCGCGCATTTGGCGCGTGGATACCCAAAAGACGGAGGAAAAATGAGATCAACAAAGCTCTTGGCGGCGCTCGCCGCCCTGACGCTGGGTCTTGCCGCATGTACATCAGGCAGCGACAGCACCACTACGACGGCTGCAGACAGCCCCGGAGGCGACGGAAGTTCGTTGCTCGCGGCAGTAACGGAACGGGGAACGCTCAACTGTGGGACTCGCGATGCCCTGACCGGATTTGCCGTGCTGGACGACACTGGAGAGCACGTCGGCTTCGACTCGGATTTCTGTCGGGTCATTGCCGCCGCGGTTCTTGGTGATGCCACCAAAGTGAACCACGTCGACCTCGAGACTGCAGATCGCTTCACGGCGTTGCAGTCGGGTCAGATCGATGTTTTGGTGCGCAATACGACCTGGACCGCCAGTCGTGATGGCATCGAGAGTGTGACTTTCCTGCAGACCAACTATTACGACGGCCAGGGAATGATGGTTACGTCCGACAGTGGCTACGCCAGCATCAATGACATGGACGGCGTGATCGTTTGCGTCGCCAAAGGGACCACAACCGAGGGCAACGCTGCTGCTACCGCAAGCAGACTCGGTCTGGACTGGGAAGTCAGGCCCTTCGACGACAACGACCTGATTCAGGAGGCCTTCCTGGCCGGCCAATGTGATGGTTGGAGCGCAGACTCGAGTGCGCTGACCGGTATCCGCGCCGACTACCCGGACGGTCCGGATGCAGTCACGATTCTCCCTGAGGTCTTCTCCAAGGAACCGCTTGCTCCTGGTGTGCTCGATGGTGACACCGCATGGGCGCAGGCTGTCAACTGGGCGATTTTCGCCACGATTCAGGCGGAGGAATGGGGCATTACCTCTTCCAACGTCGACTCGTTCCTGACCTCGGAAAACACCGATATCCGGAAGTTCCTCGGCGGGACCTTCGAGGACAGCGACGGCAACGAGACGACGCTGGATCCCGGAATCGGGCTTCCGGTCGACTTCGCCTATCAGGTGATCAAGCAGGTGGGCAACTACGGCGAGATCTTCGATCGCAACCTGGCGCCGCTGGGTTTGGAGAGAGGCCTAAACGCTCTTTGGATCGACGGCGGTCTTCTCTACGCACCCCCCTATCGGTAAGCAGATACGGATCGTGGCGGGCGACGTAATGTCGCCCGCCACGCCCGAT
>JBGTHP010000038.1:0-59037 GCA_041746105.1 Acidimicrobiia bacterium | reverse complement strand
CCAGGTGCCTCCTGACCAGGTGCCTCCTGACCAGGTGCCTCCTGACCAGGTGCCTCCTGACCAGGTGCCTCCTGACCATGTGCCTCCTGACCATGTGCCTCCTGACCATGTGCCTCCTGACCATGTGCCTCCTGACCAGGTGCCTCCTGACCAGGTGCCTCCTGACCAGGTGCCTCCTGACCATGTGCCTCCTGACCATGTGCCTCCGAGCCAGTCCTGTTCACCCGACAGCTCGACTCCGTCAAAGGCGACGTGATGTGAACCGCGCGCGGCCTCGAGTGAGCCACTCCCATCCGACATGTCCCAGCTCTGGGTCAGGTCGGTGGGTCGTACCTGGCTTGCACCGGCAACATCGAGAAGACCGGCACCCTGGCAGTAGTCGGACTTCGAGCTCCATCTTGCGCTGGAGACGAGAGCTTGTTTGACCTGGTCGGGGGTCAGAGCCGGTCTTTGTGAAATCAACAGCGCGGCTGCGCCTGCGGTCACGGCAGTTGCTTGCGACGTTCCGGAACCGCGGAACAAGCGATCGCCATACACCGCTCCAGGGTGGTTGACGTCGATGAACGAGCCGGGAACGCGTAGACCGAGGACAGACTTGCCAGGGGCGACGACATCGACGTGTCTATCCGTTGTTCCGCAGTTCGAGAAGGACAACACGGAATCGTCCTTGATGCGGGATGTTCCTTTTGTTTCGGCGGCGCCAACTGCAATCACATAAGGATTGGTCGCGGGGTTGCGAAGAGCAGCCTCGGTGCCGTCGTTGCCGGCTGCGACCACCACAACGATCCCGCTGTGCCATGCCTGCTCGACAGCCATGGAAAGCGGATCTATCCGATAGTCCTGGGTGGAGTCGGTGCCGAAAGCCAGTGCGAGAACTCTGATGTTGACGCCTGGGTCGTTGCGGTGTTCGACCACCCAGCCGATGGCGGCGATGACCTGGGACACGTCTGCGAGTCCGATGGCGTTGGCGACCTTGAGGCTGACCACCCGGGAGTCCGGAGCCACACCCACGAATGTGGTGCGGGTCGTCTTCTTCTTGGTGGTCTTGTAGCTGTCGTTGCCGGCCATGATCGACGCCATGTGTGTTCCGTGGCCGTAGAAATCGAGATGGGTGAGGTTGGGCAGCTCCGAGTCGAAGGAGATATCGGGACCGTTGAGTACCTTGCCGTCGGTGAGGCCCTGAACTGGCGCGACCCCGGAGTCGATGAGGGCAATATCCACGCCCTGGCCGGTGGCACCCTTCTCCCAAAGGCGGTTGGAGTTGATGGTGACGTTGTTGATGTTCGCCATCGAACCCTGGTCGTTGATGTCGCCGAGGTCCCAGATCTTGCCGGAAAGCGAGAGCGATCGATCAGGCGCGACAACCTTGACTGCCGGGTTGCGGCCGAGGACCGCGACGGCTGTAGGCGAGAGATCTGCGGCGAAGCCTGAGATCAGGCCGAGATCCAGAGTTACGGACCCTCCGAGCCTTTCGACGAGGCGTTTTATGTCCTCAGATGCGCCGTTGGTGACGACAATGAATGACTGTTCGGCCGCGGGTTGGGCAAGGCTGACACTGCCCGCGGTGACACCAAAAAGCAGCACGGCCAAGACCGCCGCAAGTGTTCCTCGAGATCGTAACCCCCGTGCCATGCCTAGTCATCGGCGTTTTCGAGGCTGAAACTTGAGCCGATCTACGCATTTTTCAGCGGGCGAGTTCGATGGTCTCGATTCCATCGGCGCGGTCGATCAGGAGAATCCTCGGAGAATTGTTGGCTTCGATCGCCTCGAGCAGGGCCTCCTGCCCGTGCCCCCCGCCCAGCTGTTCGGCCTGCCAGACCCAGAGGCGTCTCGACGGTCCGGCCAGCCCCGCCTGGAGCTGGGCCGCATCGGACCCACTGACTACGAGGATTTCACGTGGCGGTTGCGGGGCCGCTGCCGCAGCCGGCGCCGGTGCCAGCTTTTTATCTTCTTTCCAGATCGCCCAGTGGTACAAGCCGGTCAGCAGTGCGGCGCCGAGCAGGCCGATCTCGATGATCATCGGTTGGCTCAGGAGGTCTACCGATCCGAGGATCGCCCTGAACAGCTCAAACACCAGCGCGACCAGCGAAAACAAGCTGGTGAGGGCGGAGACCACGAGGGTGAGACCCATATACAGCTTGCGGGACGGGCGGGTTCTTTCCGTGAGATCGGCCGTGGCGCGGTCGGTGAGCGCGCTCCATTGGCTCCACCACGAAGCACCGCCAACGCCGAGCGCGATCAGTCCCCCCAGCAGAAGATCAGTCCCGCTGTCTCCGGCTGCGATATCTCCCGAAAGCGCTGTCAGCAAGGCCACGATCACCGAACTGATTCCAGATGTTGCTGCGCCCAACCCGGCGCCGGCCACGATGTACCGGGCGGCCCGGTCCTCGGTCCCCGGAACCCCGGCGACGCGCCGGTGGTGGAGGAGGCTGCCGCCGGCCACGATGGCCAGCGCCATCAGGATCGGTAACGAATCGAGCTGGGCCCTGAGCGTTGACTCTTCCGGCGTCCCAAGGAACCACTCTGCCACCACGAACAGGGCCCAACCGAGGGATGTGATCAACACCAGCGACGGGAGTGCAACACCAACGAGTAGCGAATAGACCTTGCGCAGGCCTGACTCTGGGCGGCGAAGTGCGTCCTTCAACCAGAGCCACACCCACCAACCCGCACTCCAGACCGTCCAAACGGCCGGCTCCAGCAGACGGTCCAGACCACCCTCACCGATCACGGCGGTAGAGGTCAGTCGATCCAGCACTTCTCCGAACAGCGCCGCGAGAAATGATGTGCCGGAGACCATCAAGGCGACCAGGGAAATGAAACCCCACGCCACCACCGTCAAATCATGACCAGGGTGCAATCGTCGTTCGGCGATTCGTGTTGCGGCCCAGACCGCGCCAAGGGTCAGGCCGAACCCGAGACCGTCGGGATTCGGGTCACCACCGACCAGCCACGTGAGCCCAAGGCCAAGGCCGATGACCGTACCGGCGAGGGCGATGCTCGAAACCACGGGCAGGATCAACGCCCACAACCCCAAAGAGGACTGGCGCCCGATCCACCGATGATGTGTGGTTTCGACCGCGGATGCCGCGATCAGAATCGCCGACCATCCGATCATCCGACCAACCCCGGCTTGACTCGGGTCTCCGCCGAAAAGCCATGAAATCGATTGGCTGGTTCCGACCACAACTCCGGTGAGGGACCACAACACCACGACCGGCCAGCCAAGGGTCCAGCCGAATCCAGCACGGTCGCTCTTGATCCACGGCGAGATCTGACGCCAGAGCCCCACCGTCAACGGGATCCCCACTGCCACGAAGGCGAGGGCCCGCGCCAAATCGGTGTTGTCGGCGACCAACTCGTCGGTCGGGATCGCGTATCTGACCAAACCCGAAATCCCGGCGCCGGTCAGCAAAACCCCGATCACGGCAAAACCGATGGTGGCGACCGAGCGTCCATCTGACGGCTGCTCGTCGCGACTCGTTCGAAACGCCAGAGTCACGGCCCCGGCCATCGTCGCCAGGATGATGAGTATCAGCGCAACACCCCACATCTCAACGCCCCCAGCAGAGTGACCACGGAAGCTGGTCGATCAGCCATCCTGATTCCCCGAGAGTCAGGTCGAAACGACCCGTCTCCACATACTCCGATGCGAAGGCGTCACCGCTGGAACTCCGGGCGAAGCTCACTTCGACCACCGCCGTGTCGTCAAAGATCTTGGTTTCGACGATACGAGCCCGTTGCAGTGAGCTGTCGAGGTCGAAATAACCCTCGCATTGCTTCTTGCCCTCATCGCTCAGCAGGGCTTCGGCAGCAGGGAGGTTGGAGTCGATGGTGGCGATCAGGTAGGCCTGTACCGCCGCTTCTGGAGTGCCGTCCGGAAAGGGTTCCGGTGGAGCGCTGCGGACGATGACCGCGACGGCCAGCGCCACAATCACCCCTACCGCGATGAGATACCAGCGTGTCGGTTTGTTCATAGGGACATCTTCTCGTGGCTTGCCGGCGGAGTCTATCGGGGGGTCCCCTGAGATTGGGGCCAGGGCACCCTGGCATCGGATATTGGCTCGCCGTCGTCTCGGATCTGACGTAGCATCTGCCGCGGAGTACCCACCCAAATGCCCGAATCCGCGCCTCTGCGCGTCATCGCTCGCGACGGAGCACGCCTCATCGGCCGCTTCATTCGTAGCCACCCGGTCAGCTTCGGCATCGGTGTGTTCGGCGCGGCCAATTTCGCCGGAGCGATTGTCATGTCGGCGGTCGTGATCGGGGGGCTCACGGATTCGGTGATCGTTCCCGCCCTCGACCGCGGCGCCGACACCACAGGGCTCGGCGGGGCAATCGCCGCGCTGATTGTCATCTCGTTGTGGAAGGCGGTTGGCATTGTCATCAGACGGATGGGAGCCGGTTGGACCCAGATCCGCTCGCAGATGGATATGCGTACAGAGTTGGTCGAGCACCTCTACCAACTCGAACTCTCGTGGCTCAGGAAACAATCGACCGGAGACCTGTTGGCGGTGAGCGATTCGGACGCGGCCCAATCGACCCATGTTCTCGGGCCGTTGCCCTATGCCACGGGAGCGGTGCTGCTCTTCTTCGGGTCGATGGTGATGATCTTCCTGACAGATCCGGTGCTCGGGGCGGTGGCAACGGCCGGTCTGGTGACGAAGGTGGTTCTGCTCGATGTCAGAGGGTCGTGGAAGATCTTTGGTCTGCACCAGATCGTGCAAACCCGGCGCGGCGAGACCAGTGGCGTTGCCCATGAGTCGATTGACGGTGCACTCACCGTCAAGGCCCTGGGACGTGAAGACTACGAGGTCGCTCGTTTCCGGTCCTCGAGCGAGCGGCTGCGTGACGACTACGTCAAGGTTGCGAGGGTGTTCACCTTCTTCGACTCCCTTCAAGACAGCGTCCCCGCGTTGACGACCGTGGTTGTACTACTGATCGGCGCGGTCCGGGTGGGGTCGGGCGATCTGACGGCAGGGGACTTGTTGTTGGTGACGTACCTCCTGTCGCTCGTGACGTTTCCTCTCCGTTTGATCGGATTCGTGTTGTGGGATGCGGCGGCGAGCCTGGCCGGGTGGTACCGGGTGAAGGCCGTCCTCGATATCGATGATCGGGTCGCATATGGCAGTCGGGGGGCCCGCGACGACGAGACCGGCGCCCTGGTCGAGTCAGACGAAGTCTCTTTTCGTTATGTGCCGGAGGTTCCGGTTTTACGGGACATCAACTTCGAGATCACCCCGGGCGACACCATCGCCGTTGTGGGCGCCACCGGTTCAGGCAAGTCGACGTTGGTCACCCTGCTCGCGCGGCTCTGGGATCCAACTGTCGGAAGCATGCAAATCGACGGTCGCGATCTGCGTTCCTTTGCGCGGTCGGCTTTGGCTCAGGAGGTGGCTTTTGTCGGTCAGGAGGCTTTCCTCTTCGACGACACGGTTGCCAACAACATCGGTTTCGGCCTCGACGTCTCGATGGAGGAAATCGAGCAGGCGGCCCGAATGGCCAACGCCCACAGCTTCATCATGGACCTGCCACTGGGTTACGACACCAGAATCGGCGAGCGCGGGGCCACTTTGTCTGGCGGACAGAGACAGAGGACTGCGCTCGCCAGGGCTTTGGTCCGCCGTCCCCGGCTGCTCATTCTCGACGACGCAACGTCGGCGGTCGACCCCAGCGTCGAAGCCGAGATTCTGGCCGGGCTTCGACGCGCCGAAATGCCGTCGACGGTTGTGTTGGTTGCGTACCGGCGTTCCTCGATCTCCTTGGCAGATCAGGTGGTCTTTGTGGAGGATGGAAGGGTTGTCGCCCAGGGCACCCACGCTGACCTCCTGAAGTCGGTACCAGGGTATTCACGGATCGTTCAGGCGTACGAAATGGATGCCGAAGCCAGGGAGGAAGCCTCGTGACGGACGTCGTCGAGCCGGCCATCGAGGGCTTTTCCACGGGAGAGGGGATGCCCGTCACCACTGCGATCCGGCGCCTGTTCGCGGCTGCGCCCTCGTTCTCGCGCGGAATGGCCTTCACAATTCTCCTCGCGGTCGCCAGCGCCGGCCTCCCCGTCGCCATTCCCGTTGTTGTCCAACAGATCGTTGACAACGAGATACTTGGTGAGGGGGGCGTCGACGTCGGCGGAGCGATTCGCCGAAGTCTGGTGGTGCTGATGGCGATGGTGGTGGCGGCATTCGCTCGACGCTTTTCCACCTTCCGCCTCGCCAAGGCCACCGCCACCGGTCTTTCGGATTTACGGGTTTTGGTCATCCGGCGGCTGCACAGCATGTCGGCCCTGCACGTACAGGCAGAGCGGCGTGGGGCGCTGGTGGCCAGGGTCACCTCTGACGTGTTTCGGATTCAGGACTTCATGGAATGGGGAGGCATGGGTCTCCTCCTCGGCCTCTCCCAGGTTGTCTTGACGGTGGTGGCCATGGTCGTATACCAGTGGCAGCTGGCGTTGGTGGTGGTCATCGGAGTGACCGTTTACGGACTGCTCCTTTTCGGGTTCCAGCGTGTCCTTGGCAAAGCCCACGATCGAGTGAGGGCGACGGTCTCCGATTCGATGGCTGCGGTCGGCGAGTCGATCACGGGTCTTCCGGTGGTCAGGGCCTATGGCGCCGAGACCAGGACCTTGCGCCGAGTTCGGACCACGCTCGACACCCAATCCCGGACCGAATTCAAAACCGCGGCACTCGGTGCCGGCTTGTTCTCTTCTGCAGAGTTGTTCGCAGGCTCGTTGATGGCGGCCGTCGTTGCGATCGGTGTCTGGCTCGGCCCCGACGCGGGAATGACGCCCGGCTCACTACTGGCCTTCATCTTTCTTGTGAACCTCCTCGTCGACCCGGTACAGATCCTGGTGGAGACGCTCGACAGCGCGCAGGCGGCGGCCTCGGGTTTGCGCAGGGTCCTCGGCGTTCTCGATACCCCGGTGGACCTGGCTGATCCCGGGGAGCAGGGTTCGGATCTACCCGGCGGACCTCTTGCCGTGGAGGTGCGCGGACTGCGTTTTCGGTATCCGGTCGGGCCTGAGGTCATCTGCGGCGTTGACGTTCAGATCCCGGCCGGGCGACGTATCGCCGTTGTCGGCGAAACGGGATCGGGCAAGACGACTTTTGCCAAACTCGTCGTCCGCCTCCTCGATGCAACCGACGGCGAGGTCTTCATTGGTGGGGTTCCCGTGACGAGTGTCAGATTTGATTCGCTCCGTTCCCGCGTCGCCTACGTCCCACAAGAAGGTTTCCTCTTTGACGCATCCGTTTCCGAAAACGTGCGATACGGCAACCTCGACGCTTCCGCGGATGACATCCGTCTGGCGTTCGCCGACCTTGGATTGACGAGTTGGCTCGACTCCCTACCGGAGGGGCTGGAGACAAAGGTCGGGGAGCGAGGGGGCCAACTCTCGGCCGGTGAACGGCAGCTGATCGCTCTCGTCAGAGCTTGGATGAGCCAGCCCGATCTTTTGGTCCTCGATGAGGCGACGTCCGCCGTCGATCCCGCACTGGAGCTCCACTTGCGCAATGCGATCGACCGGTTGATCCAAGGGCATACGTCCATCACCGTGGCGCACCGGTTGTCAACCGCAGAAGCCTCCGATGAGATTCTGGTCTTCGACGGTGGATGCCTGGTCGAAAGGGGGACGCACGCCGACCTGGTTGGGGCCGGTGGTGTTTATGGGGGCCTCCATGAGAGTTGGATGGCCGGGACGAGGTGACCAGAAAGGGGCCTGCAGGTGCGGGTAGCCTCTCTCGTGTGCAACGGCTCTGTTATCTCTACCTACGGCTCACGGGGTGGCGTTTCGCCGGCAAGGCTCCCGATGTTCCGCGGTTTGTTGTGGTGGGCGCTCCCCACACCTCCAACTGGGATTTTGCTGCCTTTCTGGCGGCGGCACACCATTTCTCGATGCCCGCCTATTTCATCGGAAAACACACACTGTTCCGTCCGCCCTTCGGCTGGCTCATGCGCCGCTTCAGAGGTATCCCGGTCCATCGCGACAGCAAGCAGGGTCTGGTGGCGCAGGTGGTTGATCAGATGATGTCAATGGATCGAATGGCACTTCTTCTCGCTCCGGAAGGGTCCCGATCGAAGGGTGGAGGATGGCGTTCCGGCTTTTATCGGATCGCGATCGATGCCGGCGTGCCGATCGTATGCGCATCGGTGGACTCGGCGACCCGGACGGTAGAACTCGCCGAGGCGTTCATGCCGTCAGGAGACATCGAAGCCGACATGGTCCTTATCGCCGAGATCTATGCCGACAAGACAGGCAAACGGCCAGAGCGCCGCAGTCCCGTGGTGCTGGCGCGGGACTGACCCCAAGGTTGATTACGGGGTGAACGGCCGATTAGCCTCTGGCCGATGACGACCTCAAAATGGTGGCGGACCGAGTTCCCTGCCTGAGAGCGCGCCAAGACGAACGATCTCACGCCGGCGACCGCCCACCTGGACGCCGGCGTTCGATTTTGTCGAAGTTCCCGACGAGAGTCGATCTGACCAGATTGAGGATGGTGTAGGAAGTGAAACAGAAGGTTTTTTCCGGCATCCAGCCGACAGGATCCGGTGAACTACACATCGGCAATCTGGTTGGCGCTCTGAGTAACTGGGTGAGCATGCAGGAGGAGTGGGAGGCGATCTACTGCGTCGTCGACCTCCATGCAATGACCGTTCCATTCGAGGTGGAGCGCTTCCGCAAAGCCAGGATCGTCACTGCCAAGACCATCCTTGCCTCCGGTGTCGATCCCGACAAAGCCCTCATCTATTACCAGTCGCAGGTTCCACAGCACGCCGAGCTCGCCTGGATCCTGGGCACCTTCACCGGGATGGGGCAGCTGGAACGCATGACCCAATACAAGGAAAAGTCCGACAAAGTGGGCCAGAACCTTGGGGTCTTCAGCTACCCGGTGCTGATGGCCGCGGACATTCTGTTGCACAAGGTTCACGCGGTGCCGGTTGGAGACGACCAAACCCAACACCTGGAACTGACTCGCGACCTGGTCGAACGGTTCAACAGTCGTTTTGGGGAGGAGTTCCCGTTTCCTGAGCGCATCACGCCCGAAATCGGCGCCAGGGTGATGTCGCTACAGGATCCGACATCGAAGATGTCAAAGTCCGACGACAACGGTGGAGCTTTCGTTCTTCTAACCGACGACCCTGACACGATCACCAAGAAGATCAAATCGTCGGTCACGGATTCAGGAAGCGACGTCACCTACGACTGGGGGACCAAGCCAGGTATTTCCAATCTATTGGAACTGCTTTCGTTTTTCACGGGGACGGCTATCCCCGCCCTCGAAGACCAATATCGGGACGGCGGCTACGGGGGGTTCAAAGCGGCGGTGGCCGAAGCCGTGATCGACGGTCTCACCCCGATCAGGACCGCGTTCAAGAGGCTGGACGACGAAGAGGTGAGCCGCATCATGCAGAAGGGCGCCCTCAACGCCCGCCAGAAAGCAGAAGCGCACATGTCGTCGGTCCGCCGCAAGGTCGGCCTCTCCGGCTGAGGCCTCTGCTTGTTCTCCTACTCTGCGAACAGGACTACAACGGCGAGGACGTTGAATCCGATGTGGGTGAAGATGGCGGGGCCAAGACGTTTGTGGCGAAGGGCGAGCAGCCCCAGGACCAGTCCGACGCTGAACAAAGCCGGAAGAGTGACGACCGCCGATTTCAAAACGGCTTCGGCGTCTTCTCCACTCAGTGAGGTCGCGTGGAGAAGGGCGAAGACGGCCGTTCCGACGAGCAGGCCGAATCTGTTGCCTCGACGTTCGGCCAGGGTGTAGGTGAGCATCCCCCGAAACATCAGTTCTTCGGAAACCGGCGCCAGAAGTGCAATCGCCAGGACGAACAAAAGTTGGGCAGGCACTCCGGTCACGTCTCCCAGGATTGGTCCGAGCGCCTGTGGGTTGCCATCGGGGACCAGTCGCCGAATCAGCGGTTCAAGTGCCACGGTGAGGGCGATCTGGAGGCCGAGTCCGAGGAGTATGTATCGAGCGTCGCGGGGTTGTACATCGAATCCGAGTGCGGACGCCGCCCGCCCCTTGACCTTCACCAGGTAGACGATCGCGAGTATGTGCCCCACCTGCTGGCCGATGAGCGCAGCCAGCACCGCGGCCACCGTTCCGAAAGGCTGGCCGGCTACGGCGCCGATCACCGAGACCGCGATTCCGAAGAAGAAGGCGAGTGCAAAATCGCCGATGGTGAATTGGTCTCCGCGAGTCAGCGGTTCACGGTCGGTTTCCACGAGGAGCGAGCCTAACCCTGGCAGGGGAGAACTACACCAGTGGTACTCTCCACGCACCCCACGAGGCGGAGGAATACGTGGAGATCGATATTGGTATTGGCAAGTCGGCGCGGCAGGCCTACGGGTTCGATGACATTGCGATTGTTCCGAGCCGGCGTACCCGAGATCCAGAAGATGTAGACATTTCTTGGCAGCTCGACGCGTTCAAGTTCGCGCTGCCGATGCTCGGTTCGGCGATGGACGGAGCGCTCAGTCCGGCGACCGCGATCGAGATCGGCCGTCTCGGGGGCCTTGGAGTGCTCAACCTGGAGGGGTTGTGGACCCGTTACGAGGACCCGGAGCCGTACTTCGTCGAGATCGCAGAGTTGTCGCGGGAAAAAGCAACCAGACGAATGCAGGAGATCTATCTCGAACCGGTGAAGCCGGATTTGATCGGTCAGCGGGTTTCCGAATTGAAGGCTTCCGGCATCATCACCGCTGCATCCCTGACCCCTCAGCGCGTCGTCCAGTGGTCACCGTTGGCGCTGAAGGCAGGGCTCGACATTCTGGTCATCCAGGGGACCGTTGTCTCGGCCGAACATGTTTCTTCGCGTGGCGATGTCCTGAATCTCAAGGAATACATCGCAGCGGCAGAAGTGCCGGTGCTCGTCGGCGGATGCGCTTCGTATTCCACGGCGCTCCATTTGATGCGGACCGGGGCCGCCGGGATCCTCGTCGGTGTTGGGCCCGGTGCCGCCTGCACCACCAGGGCTGTCCTCGGGGTTGGCGTTCCCCAGGCGACCGCAATCGCCGATGCTGCAGGGGCTCGGATTCGTTACCTCGACGAGACCGGGCGTTACGTCCAGGTCATCGCCGATGGTGGAATGCGCACCGGAGGCGATGTGGCGAAAGCGATCGCCTGTGGTGCGGACGCCGTCATGATCGGGTCTCCGTTGTCTTCGGCGACCGAAGCCCCAGGACGGGGGTTCCACTGGGGTATGGCAACGTTTCACCCAGACCTTCCTCGCGGAGCCCGAGTCGAAGTCGGAGACCAGGGCACCCTCCAGGAGATCCTTGTCGGTCCTGCCCACGAGAACGACGGCCGCCGGAATTTGTTCGGCGGGCTGCGGGTTTCGATGGCCACGACGGGCTATTCCACCATCAAGGAGTTCCAGAAGGCGGAGGTCATGCTCGCCCCGTCGCTCCAGACCGAAGGAAAGGCCCTCCAACGTTCGCAGCGAATCGGAATGGGATGACGACGTCCGAGGGGGAGTTCGAGTCGGGAGAACGCTTCGACACGGTGCTCGTGCTGGATTTTGGCGCCCAGTACGCCCAACTCATTGCGCGTCGGGTTCGTGAGGCCAGGGTTCATTCCGAGATCGTTCCCAGGGACATCTCACCCGAGGACATCATCGCGAGGCGGCCCGTCGGCTTGATCCTGTCGGGCGGTCCTGCCTCGGTGTACGCCGAAGACGCCTACCGCATCGATCCGGCGATTCTTGGGTTGGAGATTCCGGTCCTTGGCATCTGTTATGGCCATCAGGTTCTGGCCGATGCCCTCGGGGGGCAGGTCGCAAACACCGGTCTCGGAGAATACGGAAAGACTGAGTTACAGGTGACGGGTTCGTCGCTCCTTTTCCGTGACCTACCGGACCAACAGGATGTCTGGATGAGTCACCGGGACTCGGTGGCCACCGTCCCGGACGGTTTCGTCTGTGTCGCCTCGACCGAGACCACGGCGGTGGCGGCGATGGAAGACCGCAGACGGGGCATCTTCGGGGTGCAGTTTCACCCCGAGGTGATCCACACACCCCGCGGATTCGAGTTGCTGGAACGGTTCCTGTTCGACGCGTGCGACGCTCGCCCCACCTGGACCCGGCATTCCATCATCGAGGCCCAGATCGAAGCAGTCAGGGCCCAGGTCGGCTCGGAGCGAGTGATCTGTGGGCTGTCCGGCGGAGTCGACTCCTCGGTGGCCGCCGCCCTGGTGCATGCCGCCGTCGGCGACCAGCTCACTTGCATCTTTGTGGATCACGGTCTGCTCAGAAAAGGAGAGGCCGAACAGGTCGAGGAAACGTTCAAAGACCATTTCAAGATCGATCTGGTCCATGTGAAGGCGGAGGATCGGTTCCTGGAAAAGCTGGCCGGAGTGACGGACCCAGAAGAGAAGAGGAAGATCATCGGGGAAACCTTCATTCGGGTCTTTGAGGACGTGGCGACCGAACACGCCGACGCCCGATTCCTGGTTCAAGGCACCCTCTACCCCGATGTGATCGAATCGGGCACCAAGGACGCGGCCAAGATCAAGAGCCATCACAACGTCGGAGGGTTGCCAGACGACATGAAATTCGACCTGGTCGAACCGCTGCGCGACCTCTTCAAGGACGAGGTGCGGGCGGTGGGCGAAGAGCTCGGTTTGCCGGAGGAAATCGTCTGGCGCCAGCCATTCCCTGGGCCAGGGCTGGCTGTCCGCATCATCGGAGACGTGACGAGAGATCGGCTCGAGATCCTGCGACATGCCGATTCGATCGTCCTCGAAGAGATCAGGAGAGCTGGGTTATACCGAGACATCTGGCAGGCGTTCGGAGTTCTCCCGGCGATCAAGTCCGTCGGTGTGCAGGGTGACAGCCGAACCTACGCCTACCCACTGATCCTGCGGGCTGTCACCTCCGACGACGCCATGACCGCGGATTGGGCAAGGCTTCCCTACGACCTACTGGAGAAGATTTCGAGTCGCGTGATCAACGAGGTTGATGGCATCAACCGTGTGGCCTATGACATCTCGTCAAAGCCGCCTGCCACCATCGAATGGGAGTGATGGCGGCGATGATTTCTGAACTGATTCGCCGCGACCGTCGAGCGGGAAACCCCCAACCGGCCGAGAGTGTGGGCGGCGTCGCCACTACCCGAGGCCTAGGCTG
The DNA here is from genome assembly GCA_041746105.1 of Acidimicrobiia bacterium. Lineage (GTDB taxonomy): Bacteria > Actinomycetota > Acidimicrobiia > Spongiisociales > ZC4RG35 > JBFHRE01. The sequence goes on along the minus strand of JBGTHP010000038.1, from coordinate 45,915 downwards.
AACAACGGCTGAGGCAGGCTTCTCAAGTATCGGTGGACGGAACCGATATCAATTCCAGCTACTGATGGAAAAACGACCAGTGGACTGGGCAGATTCACCCGAATTGACCGAGATATTCCAGGCCGAGATCGACGAGAGGTCGGCGCGGTTGGTTCGTGGCGGGCGCAACCTCGCAGAAGGCCTCGGTACTCCCGACGAAACCGCCCAGATGGTTCTCGACGCCCACACCCTCAAGGGCTCTTCCAACATGATGGGCCGGACCGACGTCGCCCGTGCCGCCGCTGCCTTGGAGAAGGCGTGGCGGAGCATCCAGGACCGCCAGGTCACGTCCGCACCCGATCTGGGCAAGATCCTGGCAGCGGTGGCGGCCGCCATGGCCCAAGCCGTGACCACAATCGATGCCCTTGTCCCCTTTGACTCGACGATCGCCCAATTGGAGGAGTGGACCCGATCGAAGGAGGTGGAGATTCGGACGGCGACGGCGGATTCGAATGAACGAATCCCTTTTGAGGCAGCCGCCGACGATGCGTCTCTAGGCGGCCTGCTCAGCTCGGTCGAGGAGTATCTGTCGGGAGCGGTGACCAGGGTCGACACCAACGACCTCTACCGGCTCATCAACCGGACGGTCGAACTCGAGATCGAGGCCAACTCGATTGCCGATTTGAGTTACGTCACGATCGAGGCCTTCGATCCGGCGAAATTGATGGCCGCTTGGCGCAGCCAACTGGCGCGATTCGCCTCGGACGTGGCCGACCTCCGCCGCTCCGCCGTTTCCCTGACGAACGTGCGCTTCGGCGAAGCAGTCGAAACCTTCTCCCAGTTCCTCAAGTTCTTGGGCAGAAGGCTCAATCGCAGCGTCGAACTGGTGGTTCGAGGAAGTGATGTCATGGTCGATCGTCAGATCGTGGACATGTTGAGAGAGCCACTTCGTCACCTCATCGTCAACGCGGTTGATCACGGAATCGAAACGACCAGCGAGCGGGAGCAGCAGGGCAAACCACCCATTGGTCGCGTCGATGTCGAGGCCAGATTGTCCGACGGCAGGTTGCTGGTGACGGTGACCGACGACGGGAGAGGCATCGACTGGCAGGCGGTCGCCGCAGGCGCTCGGGAGGCCGGGCTGGGCACCTCCTCGTCGGAACTGGATAGCCATCTTTTTCGCCAGGGTTTTTCGACAACTGCCGAACCGAATGATTTCTCGGGCACGGGTGACGGTCTGGCGGCGGTGGCGGATGCAGCCGATCGAGTCGGCGGGACTGTTTCGGTGTCGTCTCAGCCCGGTGTCGGGACGTCGATCAGGCTCGACCTTCCGTCATCGATGGTCCTTCAGCGGGTTGTCGTGGTCGGAGCCGGAGACCAGTTCTTCGGCTTGGTCGAGTCGGCGGTGGTCGATCAGATCGATGTCGGCGGCCAGGTTGGCGAGGCCGAGGTGACGTGGAGGCGTGAAAATCTGCCTCTGGTCTCGTTTTGTGATGTGATGGGGTTGCCGCCGGAACCGGAGCCCGATGGTCTCGTGCTGGCATCTCGTTCCGGTCGTTTTGCGCTCGCGGTGCCTGAGCTGATCGATCGGCGGCCGGTCGCGGTCAAGGGGCTCGGACCGATTCTCGACGATGCCGGCCACGTGGTCGGAGCCGCCCTGTTGGGTGCAGGAGAAGTCCTCGTGGTCGTGGACCACCATTTCCTCGGCTCACAGGCACGCCTGGTCGAGACCTACCAGGGGGTGCGGCCGCGGGTGATGGTCGTAGACGACTCCGCCGGTGTGCGCCAACTGATTGCAGTGACGTTACGAGGCAAGGGTTTCGACGTTGTCGCCGTTTCCGGTGCCCATGACGCCGTGTTGGAGATGCATGCGGGTCAATTCGATCTGTTGGTTGTCGATTATGCGATGCCCCGCTCGAACGGAGTGGAGCTGGTGCGGGCACTTCGCGACAACGGAGTCAAGATCCCGATCGTCATGGTTTCCGGCGTGGCCGACGCCACTGACAAGGCTGCCGCCTGGGAGTCTGGAGTGGACGCCTACCTGGACAAATATGACCTGCGCAGTGGGGCGTTGGTGGCGACGATCAACCGACTGCTGGCTTCCAAGGCGGGGGTCAGGGGATGACCCCGAGGTGGTTTGGTCCTTTGCTACCGTCGTGGGAGCCATGGACGTGCAATCACTGATCGTTGAGTATTGGCTTGCCTTTGCCATCGGGGTGGGGGTCCTCGGAGGGCTGATGGTGGTTGTCATGGTGGCGTCGGGTCGGGCTGTCACCAAAGCACGACGCGAAGTCACGGTTGCCAATACCGAGAAACTCGAAGCGAACATCATCAAGAACGACTTCGTGGCGATGGTCAGCCACGAACTGAGGACGCCCCTCACCTCGGTCAACGGTTTTGCCGAGATGCTGCGCGACGGCTGGCGCGACCTGGAAGAGGCCGAGGTTGACGAGTTCCTCACCATCGTCACCAAAGAAGCCCACTACCTCGGTGATCTCGTCGAGGATATTCTCGTCATACCCCGGCTCGAGGCCGGGCGGCTGCGGCTCTACCCCGAGTTGTTCGACCTCTCCGATCTCGTGCATGAGGTGGGGGAACTGATCTTTCCCAGCGATGGAAGCAAGGGAGCGTCGATTTCGATCCCGGGCGGCGTGATGGTCTTTGGAGACCAGCGCCGGGCGCAACAGGTGATCCGTAACCTCATGGAGAACGCCCGCAAATACGGCGGCAACCAGGTTCTGATCGAAGGTTTCGCCATGGGTGAACACTTCGTTTTGATCGTTTCCGACAACGGTCCTGGGATCCCGGACGAGATGATCGACGTTGTGTTCGAACACTTCGAACAGTTGTCCAAGGGTGATTCCCGGTCGGCTACCGGAATCGGGCTCGGGTTGCCGATTGCCAGAAAGCTGGCGCGAGCCATGGGCGGCGAAGTTTGGTTCGAGCGCCGTTTCCCAACCGGGGCCAGGTTCTGTTTCTCGATCACCCAATCGGAGGCTTCGCTGTTGCGTGTGGCCCAGGAGCGTGCCGCCGCCGAGCAGGCCGAACGTGAAGCAGAACATCAGCGGCCTCGTATTCTTTCGCCCTGACCCTTTCGAGGAGGGCACAACGGCATCGCCGGATTCACCGGCCTCGGGCTCGTGCCATTCGCGAATTGCATCGATGTGATTCAGAGCTGGGCGGCAGGTACGATCCTTGGGTGCAGACGCAATGGTTCAGGGACGACACCCCTACCGATTCGGAACTTTTTGCGGACCTCAACCCTGTCCAGCGTGAGGGTGTAGCCGCCACCGAAGGACCGGTGGTGGTCGTGGCGGGCGCCGGGTCTGGCAAGACGCGTGTGTTGACCTACCGGATAGCTCACCTGATCAAAGACCTCAGAGTTTCGCCTTCGTCCATCCTTGCCATCACGTTCACCAACAAAGCAGCCGACGAGATGAAAGATCGTGTGGTCGATCTGGTCGGCGGGCCAGGCCGAGCCATGTGGGTGTCGACATTTCACTCTGCCTGCGTCCGGATCTTGCGCAAGCACGCTCACCGCTTCGGCTACCGCTCCAGTTTCTCGATTTACGACGAACAGGACTCTGTGCGACTGGTGACGGCGTGCCTCAAGGATCTCGATCTCGACACGAAACGGTTCCCTCCAAAAACCGTGCGCGCCACAATCTCGAACGCCAAAAACGAGTTGATCGACTACGAATCGTTCAAACACCGTGATTCCGGCTTCTATCACGAGCAGGTTGCGGACGTCTACCGCCTCTACCAGCAACGGCTGTTGGAGGCGTCGGCGATGGACTTCGACGACCTTCTGATGATCACCGTCGAGCTCTTCGAGGCTTTCCCGGATGTGGCGGATGAGTACCAGAACCGGTTTCGCTATGTGCTCGTTGACGAGTACCAGGACACCAACCGTGCTCAATACGTACTCGTCAAGAAATTGACCGAACTTCACCGGAACCTCTGTGTTGTTGGCGATTCAGACCAGTCGATCTACCGCTGGCGGGGAGCCGACATCCGCAACATCCTCGACTTCGAGAAGGATTATCCCGACGCACGGGTCGTGGTTTTGGATCAGAACTACCGTTCGACCGAGACCATCCTCAGCGCGGCCAACGCCGTAATCGCCAACAACCCGAGGCGTCAGGCCAAACACTTGTGGAGCGATAGGGGCGATGGCGAACCGATCATTCGTTTCGAGGCCGAGGATGAGCACGACGAGGCCGGCTTTGTCGCCGATCAGGTGGAAGCAATGATCGAACGGGGCTACAACCCTTCCGACATCGCAGTCTTTTATCGCACCAACGCTCAATCTCGCGTGGTGGAAGACGTTTTCATGCGCCGTGGCATCGGCTACATGGTGGTCGGCAGCGTGCGTTTTTATGACCGCAAAGAGATCAAAGACGCCACCGCCTACCTGAGGACGATCGTCAATCCCGACGATCAGGTCGCCCTCAAGAGGATCATCAACGAGCCGAAACGAGGGATCGGCGATACGACCGTCGGACATATCGACAGGTTCGCCCAGGACCAAAAGATCTCGTTTGGTGAGGCGATCCGCCGGGTCGAGGAAATCAATCAGCTCAACAGCGGAGCGGTGCGCAGGGTCATCGAATTCGTGGCGGTCCTCGACCAAATTCACACGGCAGCAGAAGAGGGAATCACTTCTGCGATCAAATCGGTGATCGAGGACACAGGCTACGCCCAGACTCTGGAGGCCGAGCGGACGATCGAAGCGCTGGGTCGTCTTGAGAATTTGCGCGAACTGGCGTCGGTTGCCACCGAATTCGAGGACGCCAACACCGGTGCCGTAGTGGCGGGGGACCCGTGGGATGAGCTGGATCCCCTTCGCCGGTTACAGCTGTTCTTGGAACAGACCGCTCTCGTCAATGATGTCGATGAGTTCGATGCCGGCGCCGGGGCGGTCACGCTGATGACACTTCATACCGCCAAGGGTCTCGAGTTTCCTGTCGTCTTCGTGATCGGGATGGAGGACGGGATCTTTCCGCACTCCAGAAGCCTCGGTGAGCCTGCCGAGATGGAGGAGGAGCGACGACTTGCGTATGTCGGCGTGACCAGGGCCATGGACCGCCTCTTCCTCAGTTCCGCGTATGGCAGGACGTTGTGGGGGGCCACTTCCTACAACCCACCCAGCCGATTCCTCAAGGAGATTCCGGATCATCTGATGCAGACCGTCAAGGGCAGGGTTCGTCAGGGGTCGCTCGACCGTTGGATCCCACCAGAAAAGACAGTCGGAGCAGCAGAGGTCATGGCGGGCGATCGTGTGTCGCACAAGTCGTGGGGGATTGGGACCGTTCTCGAGGTGATCGGCGCCGGCGATCGGGCGACAGCCGAGGTCATGTTCGACGGAGTCGGGCGCAAACGTCTTCTCTTGGCGTGGGCGCCACTCGAAGTGGTCACCTAGCCGACGAAAGCTCGAGCGCCGATGCCGAAGCGGACCTCCTCGATCCGATTCAAACGCTCCCAGCGACGTCCGTCAGCAGTTTGCGACCGGCGTCCATGAACTTCTCAACGCCCTCGCGCTCGAGGACGTCGGCGACCTCGTCGTAATCGATGCCGACCGAGGCCAAGGATTGGAGGACGTTGGCGGCGTGTCCCATCTCCTCTGGCCCGACGATGGTGAGTGGTGGCGCCGCTTTCTGATAGGCGTCGATCGTTGGCAGGGGCATCGTGTTGACCGTGTGGGGTGCGGCCAGAGTGTCGACGTACATCGTCGTTCGGTATGACGGATCTTTGGTCGATGTGCTCGCCCAGAGCGGTCGTTGGAGTCTTGCATTTCGTGAGACCAACCCGTTCCAGCGGGTTCCCTTGAAAGTGTCGAGGAATAGTTGATAGGCCACTCTGGCATTGGCGATCGCCACCTCGCCGCGTAGGGCCAGCGCTTCTGGTGAACCGATCTCCTCGAGCCGGGGGTCGATCTCGGTGTCGAAGCGAGAGACGAAAAAGGAGGCAACCGATGCGACCTGTGAGAGGTCGCCTCCAATCGCGGCATAACGTTCGAGGCCGCCAAGATAGGCCTCCATCACCTCGGCGTACCGCTGGAGTGAGAAAATGAGGGTGACGTTGATCGAGATCCCTTCGCCTATGAGGGTTTCGATCGCGGGGACCCCCGCTGCGGTTGCAGGTACCTTCACCAGGAGGTTGGGGCGGTCTATCCGCTTGACCCACTCCCTCGCCTCCGCCACCGTTGCCTCGGTCTGGTGGGCGAGTTCTGGGTCGACTTCGACCGACACATGGCCGTCACGGCCCTCTCGCTGCTCCCAGATCGGGCGTAGAGCGTCACAAGCCCGCTGGAGATCGTCAGTCATCAGAGCGGCGATGATCTCGTGCGGCTCGGCGCCGCGGCCAGTGAGTTGTTCCAGTTGGTCTGCGTAGTCGGCCGAACCGACGATGGCGGCGGCAAATATCGAGGGGTTGGAGGTGACACCGGTTACGGCGTCTTCCCGAATCCTGGTCTCGAGTTCCCCCGAGTCGAGCATCGAGCGGCTGATCTGGTCCGACCAGACACTCTGGCCTGCGTTGGCAAGTAGGTGAAGGTTCGATAGTGGCATGCTCGCTCCAGGAGGTCGTATCCACTCAGCCTACGACAACGAAGGCTCCAACGAACCGGGTCGGCGTTCGCCTCCAGCGGTTTGGGTAACCTGACTCGACGTGGCGCGCCGTATCCTCATCGCCAAACCCGGCCTCGACGGCCACGATCGCGGAGCAAAGGTCATCGCGCGTGTGCTCAGGGACGCCGGGAACGAAGTCATCTACTCCGGCTTGCATCAAACCCCTGAACAGATAGTCGAAACTGCTCTGCAAGAGGACGTGGCCGCGATCGGTCTCTCGTCCCTCTCAGGTGCTCATCTCACACTGTTTCCTCGAGTGGTCGAGATCCTGAAAGAGCGCGATGCGGCCGACATCGTCGTTTTTGGTGGTGGAGTCATCCCAGAAGCCGACATCGAGGTTCTGATATCGGCCGGTTTGGCGGCTGTGTTCACGCCGGGCGCCCCCATCGACGAAATCGCTGCATGGGTCGAAGAGAACGTTCGCAAAAACTGAGAGAGGAAGGTTCGTGAAGATCCACGAATACCAGGCAAAACGACTGATGGCAGAACGGGGCATCCCAGTGCCGAAGGGGACGATGGCAACCACCGTCGACGAGGCCGTGGCCGCGGTTGGCCCACTCGTCGCTGAGAGCGGAAACCCCGTAGTCGTGGTCAAGTCCCAGATCCACGCCGGAGGGCGCGGTAAGGGGCGGTTTCTCGAACATCCCGACCTCGGTGGGGTGACCGTCGTGACAGCCGGGATCAAGGGCGGAACCGAGGCTGCCGCTGAGAGGGTGCGCGAACTTGCTTCTGCCATGCTCGGATCCACCCTGGTGACGATCCAGACCGGGAGCGAGGGCAAGCAGGTGAATCGTCTCTACATCGAGCAGGGGATCGATATCGAACGGGAGCTCTACCTTTCGGTGTTGCTCGACCGGTCTGTCGGTCGCAACTTGATCATGGCGTCGACCGAAGGCGGAATGGAGATCGAAAAGGTGGCAGAGGAGTCGCCGGACTTGATACTGCGCGAAACCGTCGACCCGGCGTTTGGTCTTGCCGACTTCCAGGCGAATCGGCTGGCCATCGGTCTGGGGTTGTCCGGTTCCGCTGCGACCAATTTTGTCGGTTTTGTCAAGGCGTTGGCAGACGCCGCCGTCGAGTGGGACAGCGACCTGATCGAGATCAATCCGCTGGTCGTGACCACCTCCGGCGATGTGATGGCACTCGACGGGAAGATGGCCTTCGACGACAACGCGTTGTTCCGGCACCCTGACATCGAGGCGATGCGAGACGAGTCGGAAGAGGACCCCGCAGAGCTCGAGGCAAAAAAGACGGGTCTCAGCTACATAACCCTCGACGGCACGATTGGGTGTCTCGTCAACGGCGCCGGTCTGGCGATGGCGACGATGGACACCATCAAGCACGTCGGCGGCGAACCAGCCAACTTTTTGGATGTTGGTGGCGGCGCCAACGAGGACCAGGTCGCAACCGCCTTCCAGATCATCACGAGGGACCCCAACGTCAAAGGGATCTTTGTGAACATCTTCGGGGGGATCATGCGCTGCGATGTGATCGCGACCGGCATCGTGGAGGCCGTCAAGAAGGTCGGACTCACCGTCCCGCTGGTGGTTCGTCTCGAAGGCACCAATGTCGAGATCGGAAAACAGATCATCAGGGATTCAGGGCTCGACGTGGTCGCCGCCGATGACATGAAAGACGGAGCACAGAAGATCGTCGAGCTTGTCTCATGAGTGTCCTCGTCGATCGCAACACCAAAGTCATCGTCCAGGGTCTTGGCAAAACCGGCCAGTTCCACACCGACAAAGCCATTGCCTATGGCACCCAAGTAGTGGCCGGTGTCCACCCATCGCGTGCCGGCACGGTCCAGGCGTTTGCCGGCGAGACCGATCACAGCGGCGTCCCCGGCCGTCCAGACACCTACGAGATCGAGTTTCCGGTTTATGGCACCGTGCTCGAGGCCGTCGCTTCGAGCGGCGCCGACACGAGCGTGGTGTATGTCCCTCCTGCGGGCGCAGGCGACGCCATCATGGAGGCGGCCGAGGCGGGGCTCCGGCTCGTCATCTGCATCACAGAAGGCATCCCGGTAGCCGACATGGTGAAGGTGAAGCGATACCTGGCCGACAAGTCGACTCGGCTGGTTGGTCCCAACTGCCCTGGTGTCATCACACCGGCAGAGTGCAAGATCGGAATCATGCCGGGATACATCCATCAGCCAGGCAAGATCGGTGTTGTGTCGCGTTCTGGCACCCTCACCTACGAAGCAGTACATCAACTCACGCGCCTCGGATTAGGTCAGACAACGGCGGTGGGGATCGGCGGTGATCCGGTGAATGGAACCAACTTCGTGGACGTGCTCAGGTTGTTCAACGACGATCCGGCCACCGAGGGCGTGATCATGATCGGGGAGATCGGTGGCACCGCGGAAGAGGATGCCGCAGAATTCGTCAAGGCCGAGATGACGAAGCCGGTCGCCGGTTTCATCGCAGGCACCACTGCCCCGGCCGGCAAGAGAATGGGGCATGCCGGGGCGATTATCAGCGGTGGAAAAGGCACGGCCGAGGCGAAGATCGCGGCCATGAAGGACGCCGGGATAGAGGTTGCGCCCACTCCGACCGACATGGGATCCGCGATGGTCGACGCCCTGAAACGGTGACACTCGCCCAGCGGTCGTGGGCAACCGTGACCTAAGGCGGTCTCCGGGCCTTTGTCGGTCTGCGAGCCCGGAGCGGGGTGCCTATGATCGGGGCATGGTTCCTACGCTGATAGTCATCGCAGTCGTACTGGTCGTCCTTGTCGGCTGGGCGGTCGCCACCTACAACGGGCTCGTTCAGTTACGCAACCGGGTCGACAATTCTCTCGGTCAGATCGAGGTTCAGCTCAAACGGCGTTTTGATCTGATCCCGAACATCGTCGAGACCGTCAAAGGGTACGCGGCGCACGAGAAGGAAACGTTCGAGCGTGTCGTTGCCGCCCGCAATGCCGGTCTCAGCGCTTCCACACCGGGGGAGCAAGCGGCCGCCGACAACCTTTTGACCGGCGCTCTACGCCAATTGTTCGCTCTGGCCGAGGCCTATCCGGAGTTGAAGGCCAACCAGAATTTCCTGGAACTTCAGGCGCAGCTCGAAGAGACAGAGAACAAGGTTGCGATCTCACGCCAGATCTACAACGACACCGTTTTGAGCTACAACAACAAGGTGCATATGGTGCCGTCGAACATCGTCGCCTCGCTGGCCGGCTTCAAGGCTCGCGAATTCTTTGACGCTCCATCCAACGCCGACGAGGCGCCTCAAGTCAGCTTCTGATGAAACGCATCGCCGTCCTTTTGGCGGCGATGTCGCTGGCGGTTATTCCCGCGCTGCCTGCGCTCGCCAAAAGTTTTGAGTTGCCGTCGGCCGTTGTTTCTGTCGACATTCAGCACGATGGGTCATTGATCATCACCGAACAGCTGACATATTCCTTTGACGGGATCTTCAGCGGGGCATATCGCGACATTCCGATTGGCAACCGTCAGCGGATCACCGATGTTTCGGTTACAGAAAACGGAGTCGCCTTCGAGCCAGGAGCCTGCGCCGAGTTGGGTTGCAGCTCTCCGGCTGGAACATTCGGCTTGGCCGATCTGGGCGACCGGCTCCGGGTGGTCTGGCATTATTCGGCCTTCAGCGAGGTCAGGGTCTTCACGGTTCAGTACCGCATGTGGGGTTTGGCGAAGGTCTACGACGACACCGTCGACGTCAATCTCAAGGTGTGGGGTGACGAATGGCAGGTTCCGGTGAGGAGTCTGTCCGCTCGCCTCACGTTCCCGGTGTCCGTCGAGGAGTCAAGGGTCAGGGTGTGGGGACATCCGTCACGCGTCAACGGGTCGACATCCATCGATGGAGCCATCGGCGTCTCGCTGCAGGCGTCGGATATTCCCCCCGGCCAGTTCGTCGAGTTGCGAGTTCTGTTTCCGCCGGACGCTCTCGATGAGACTTCTGGCGCCATCGTGGTAGAAGGCGCTGGATTCGATGCCATCATCGAGGAGGAACAGGCCGCAGCCTCCTTCGCCAGAGCCGCTTTCTGGTTCAGGGTGGTTGCATCGATCATCCTGGTCTTCGCCCCCGGCACGATCATTGCCGCCTTCATCTTCTTGCGTCACGGAAAAGAACCGAAGATCGATTACGACCGTGAGTACGAACAGGAACCGCCGTCGGAGGACGCACCGGCACTGGTCCAGGGATTGGTGACGCAGGGCAAGGTTGACCATGAGGGGTTCACGGCCACCATGTTCGACTTCATCCGTCGCGGACTTTTGACTGCTCGGCCCGTCCAGGTCGATCGGATTCTTTTTGGCGATACAACCGATCTGGAACTCGGCATAGCGCCGTCCCAGCCCGACCCATCCGAAGCGCACGAGCAGTCGGTCATGCGGGTCATGGAACGGGTGCTGGGCGAGGGCGATCAGCCTCTCCGAGAGTTTCGATCGTTGATTCGAGACGACGCCACGGCAAATGCATCCGCGTACCAGGCATTCGTGTCCCAGGTGAAAGCAGACCTCGGAAGCCGCAAGCTGCTTGATCTGTCTGGCCGGGTTCGGCTGGCCGCCTGGTCGGTGGCGGTGTTTGTGGTCCTGTTCGGACTCATCTTTCTCGCTGCGAGTCCGTGGGTTGATGCGCCGTGGCTGGTTGCGGTGGCGATGGGTGCACTGTTCTCCAATCTCGTCATCCTCGCCGTGTTCGGTTCGTTTCGGAAAACCTCGGCGAGAAGAACGCCAGAGGGTGCTCTTCTCGCCGCCAGGTGGGAGGCGTTTCGCCGATACCTTGTCGATTTCAGCCGACTGGAGGAAGCTCCTGCGATCTCGCTGGCCCTCTGGGACCGCTATCTCGTATACGGGATCGCCCTCGGGGTGGCCGAGGAGGTTTTGACCGCGGCCCGTATCCACGCCCCGGCCGCTCTCCAAGAGTCGTCCAACCTGTATTGGTTCGGAACCCATGGATTCACGGGAGGGCATACCGAGAATGCCTTTGCCGGGCTGGGGTCATCACTGCGCGGTGCCTTCACTCCTCCCTCTAGCGGAAGTGGTGGAGGAGGAGGCTTCTCGGGTGGCGGTGGCGGTGGCGGTGGAGGGGGCGGTGGCGGGGCTTGGTGAGGTCGCTCCTCATCGGGGTAAGTCTTGGCTGGGCGGCGGGGATTTCCCCCGGTCCTCTGATGATCTTCGTGATCTCAACCTCCCTCAAGAAGGGTGCCAGGGCCGGGATGCGCGTCGCCCTTGCGCCTTTTCTGACGGACACGCCGATGTTGATCGTGAGCGTCATCGCGACCAGCCGAGTCGGCGATGACGCGCTCGACGTCTTGACATTGATCGGCGCCGTCTATCTGGTTTGGCTCGGTGTAGTCGAGTTGCGCCAGGCGGGGTATGACCGCGTCCTCGACGGCCAGGGAGGAGGCGACCTCAGGCGGGCCATCTGGCTCAACCTGACCTCGCCACATCCGTGGATATTCTGGCTGACCGTAGGTGGACCGATCGTTGCACGCGCCGACTCGACCGCGGTGGCGGTGGGGTTTTTGGTGGGCTTCTACGCCCTACTCGTCGGCACCAAGTTGATGACTGCGTTCTTGGTCGGTTCCAACGCCCACCGCTTTTCAGACCAGATATATCGAACCATGGTCAAAACCGGAGCCATCGCCCTGATTGGTTTCGGTCTGTTTCTGGCCTGGGATCGATTCCTGATCGGGTGAATCAGAAGCGAGCTTTGTCGGCCTTTGCATATCCGACCACTTGTTCGTCGGCTCGACACACCACCCGAAGGCGTCCTACCAACTCTGCGACCCGGTTTCCCGGAAGAGCCACCGTGAGTTCGTCATCGCCCATACCGGTTCGCTCCCGTGACAGTGCACACCCCATCGAGGCCGCTACTGCCCCGGCCGCCGCTCGCGGGATTATCTGGCATTGCGGTTTCCCGGAGAATTCGACCTCGATCGCATCGGAGATCTCCATCATCTGACGTGGGCTCACTCGCAGGAGCACCACGTCCGGATCGTTTTCGGAATCGGCCAAGGGGCCATAGGTAATGGCTGCCGGTTTGTGGTCGAGAGCCGCAACCGACGCAAAGGCGTCCATCGTCACCCAACCCACATCCAATAGGGTGGCGACGTCGGCTTTGTCGACGATTTGTTCGCCGGCGGCAAGACCGTGGGTGAACTGGCCCACCGAACAGTTGCCATGATCGACCGGACGAGTGTGAAAAGTGCTTTTGTGTGCGTATGCCCAGAAGCCACAGGAGGCGGGCACGCGCCCAGTTCGCCCATCCGCCGTTGGCTCACTCATCGGAGCGTCGAACCAGTGTCCGTCGCTGGGCTCGGTGTCGTGAAAACTGATTGCTACCGGTTCGTGTGTCAGTTTCAACAGGGCAGTGAGTTCGTGGGCTGTATCCATGGGTCCATCCTAAGCCGCGCTGACTTCCTGTTTTCCGGAGACGTCCACGCCCTATGACTAGTTCCCAAGCGCGTGGTACGGATGGTCCTCTTCCAAAGGGGTCGAGCGGGTCGATAGAGAGGGAGCCTTACATGAAAGGAAGCTATGAGGGCCGGATTGAGTTGGGATGGCAAGGGAAAGCGGATCGCAGTCCTTGCGCTGGTTTTGGCCACGTTGGCTCCGACCGCCGCATCGGCTACGACATCTTCGGTTTCGTCGCAGACTGCAGTCGTCTACCAGATGCTGTCTGCCCGTGGTTCTAGCTGGAGCTAGTCCGCAACATTTGAATTCCCGTGGAAAGAAGTCGGGCCGCTCCGTGGGCGGCCCCACTTCTTTTGTGCAAGGGGTCGGCGGTATGGGTTCAAACCCTCCTCTAGAATCCCGAACTCGCCGTCTCGAGGAGTCCTCATTCGTTTCGCAGTGTTGGTGTCGGGTTCCGGCTCGAACCTACAGGCGCTGATCGACGGCGGTGATCCCGACGTCGAGTTGGTCACCGTCCTTTCCGATCTTCCCGAGGCCCCCGCCCTCGACCGAGCCCGCCGTGCCGGATTGCCCGTGGACGTCGTGGACTGGAGCGGTGACCGAGCCGATTTCACTGAACGGATATGCCAGGCTGCCGAGGACGCGAGAGCGGAAGCGCTGATCCTTGCCGGTTTCATGAGGATTCTGGCGCCGTCGGCCATCAGTCGGTTCAAGGACCGGATATTGAACGTCCATCCGTCTTTGTTGCCGAGCTTTCCCGGCGCCCGGCCGGTTGAGTCGGCGATCGAGGCCGGGGTCAAGGTGACCGGAATCACCGTGCATTTTGTCGACGAGTTCGTAGATCACGGTCCCATCGCCGCCCAGCGATGCCTTGCGGTCGATGGCGACGACACTGCCGAGAGTCTGCACCGTCGACTTCAGGTTCTCGAGCACGAGACCTACCCGGAAGTGGTCGGGGCGCTGGCGCGGGGTGAGCTGACCGTCGTGGACGGGCGGGCAATATGGACGTGATCCAGATCCGCAGGGCGCTGGTCTCGGTCTCGGACAAGGCGGGCCTCACCGAGTTCTGCCGCCAACTTGCCGACCACGGAGTGGAAATCGTCTCCTCGGGGGGGACGGCCGCCCATCTGGCGAAATCCGGTGTCGCGGTGACGCTCGTCTCCGACGTCACCGGTCATGCCGAGTTCCTCGGTGGTCGGGTCAAGACGCTGCACCCGGCCATCCATGGCGGAATTCTGGCGGACAGAGGAAACCCCGAACATCTGGCTGAGTTGGAGCGTCACGGAATCCAAGGTTTCGACATGGTGGTGTCCAACCTCTACCCGTTTCGTTCGACCGTTGCCCGCCCCGGCGCCACTAAGGCCGAGATCATCGAAGACATCGACATCGGTGGTCCCGCCATGGTCAGGGCCGCCGCCAAAAACCACGCTTGGGTGGCGATTGTCACTTCAGCCGAGCAGTACGAACAAGTGGCGACCGCGGTCGCGGCGGGTGGTCTGACGGCCGACCAGCGAACCGTCCTGGCCTCCGAGGCATTTGCCCACACGGCCGCATACGACGCCGCCATCGTCAACTGGATGTATGCCGGCCCCGAGCTGCCCAAGCAACTGGTTGTTGCGATGGAGCAGGTTGGAACGCTCCGATACGGCGAAAACCCCCATCAGGCCGGTGCCCGTTATCGCGAGGTCGGCGTGGCCTCTTGGTGGGATTCCGTCGAACAGTTGGGTGGGCTGGCTCTGAGTTATCTCAACCTCTTGGATGTGGACGCTGCCTGGAGGATGGTCAACGATCTCGGTTCGCAGGCGGCCGCGGTGATCGTCAAACACGGAAACCCGTGCGGGGCCTCGGTGGCGGCCGATCAGCCCATGGCCTACCGCAGGGCCTATGACTGCGATCCACGGTCTGCCTTCGGCGGGATAGTGGCGCTCAATCGCCCAGCCGATCACGAAACGGCCGACGCGATCGAAGGTGCCGCCCAAGCCGACATCATCATCGCTCCCGGCTACGAACCAGGTGTGGTTGAACGGATAGCAGCGCGCCGCAAGAACACTCGGATCCTCAGGGCCGGCCCGCCTGATTCGATCCAGATCGATCTGCGGCAGGTGAGCGGAGGCTGGCTGGCGCAGACGCCGGCGCGATTCGAACGTGGACGCGAGAGCTGGGAGGTTGTGACCCTCAGAAAACCCACGGCGGAGGAGTGGTCCGACGCCGAACTCGCCTGGAGGGTGTGCGGGCACGTCAGTTCCAACGCGATCGTCCTGGTGCGCGAGGGTACGGCTTGGGGGATTGGAGCCGGGCAGCAGAACCGAGTCGAAGCCGCCCAGATTGCGGGCCAGAAAGCGGCGGGCAGAGTGGTCGGTGGGGCGTCGGCGAGTGACGCGTTCTACCCGTTCCCGGACGGCATCGAGGCCGCCGCTTCCGTAGGCGTTGCCGTTGTGATCCAACCCGGCGGCTCCGTTCGAGACCAAGAAGTAATCGATGTCGCCAACCACCTTGGCCTCGCCATGGTCTTCACCGGCGAACGCCAGTTTCTCCATTGAGTGGATCCGGCCAGAGTTGTCGGTTGGCCGGCGGCCGGCGATACCCGAAACATCCACTTGCCGGCACGCCCCTAAACTCGCTCGAATGAGTGCTCTGAGGTTGGATGGAAATGAAGTTGCGGCAGCGGTTCAGGCCGAAGTCGGCACCAGGATCGAGGCCTTGGAATCCCGCGGCAAACACGTCGGTTTGGCCACAGTCCTCGTGGGTGATGACCCGGCTTCTCAGGTGTATGTCCGCAACAAACGACGCACAGCAGAACGGCTAGGTATTTCGTCGTTCCACCATCCGATGCCGGCTACCTCGACCCAGGCCGAGGTCGAAGGCCTGATCGAAACTCTCAACGCCGACCCCTTGGTGGATGGGATCCTGCTTCAACTGCCTCTCCCGAACCGCCTCGACGGTGAGGCTGCGGTCGATCGGATTTCTCCCGCCAAGGATGTGGACGGTCTTCATCCGATGAACCTGGGAAAGCTGGTTCTCGATCAGCCCGGTCTCGCCCCTTGCACGCCAAGCGGGTCGATTCGGATCCTGGACCACTACGGCATCCCCACAGAAGGCGCCGAGGTGGTCGTGGTCGGTCGGTCGTTTCTGGTTGGTCGCCCTCTCGCCATTCTCCTTGGCGGCAAACAGCGCAACGCAACGGTCACGCTGGCCCACTCGAGGACGAAGGACTTGGCGGCGGTGTGCCGGCGGGCCGACATTTTGATCGCTGCAATTGGCCGTGCCGGGATGATCACGGCCGAATTCGTCAAGCCCGGAGCGACGGTCATCGATGTCGGCATCAACCGAACAGACACCGGTCTGGTCGGGGATGTTGCCTACGACGAGGTGGCCGAGGTCGCCGGTGCCATCACCCCGGTGCCGGGTGGCGTCGGGCCTATGACCATCGCCATGCTCATGTCCAACACCGTTGCTGCGGCCGAACGTTCGATTTCTTAAATACCGGCGCTGGCGAACACAACGTCAAAGGCCCGGCACCAGATGACAACGGTGGAGTAGCTTGCCAAGTCGGTTCCGGTGGGGATCTCGTAGTTCTGGTCGCCGATGTTGCCTTTCAACGCACCCAGGTCCAGGTATTCGGAACCGTCGAACAGCGTCACCCTCAGGTCAGGGCCGTTCGTGACCTCGAACTCGGTCAGGCGCAGGAGAATTGCACCGTCTTCCAATTCGTAGATCGAGGCCGTGCCTGTGCCTTCGTGGAAGTCATCGGCGCCGGCCAGTACGCCAGAAGCCAGCAGTACAGGCTCTGTGGTCACCACCGCGTCGGACGGGTCTTCGCCGGCGGCCGGCACCGTACCCTGGGAAGTCGTTGCGGTTTCGACCTCGACCGCCGCCGGTTCTGGAAATGCTTCGTCGACGGTGCTGTCCAGAAAAAGTGGGGATCCGAGCCACCAACCGACTCCCAGCGCCACGAGCGCCACGGGGATGAGGATCATTTTGGTTCTTTTGCTCATATCGAAATCGAACCTCCGGTTGCGCAAGCCTGTTCCTGTTTGGCGGTGAACAATTCAGAAACACGGGTGGTGGGCTCTGGCTTCTGGGTCACTACTCTCGCAGCACGCTTTCCGATTTCCAGGAGGACATGACATGCCAGCTTCGATCACGATGGGGGCCGCCGGACTGGCAGTGCCAGACGAACCGATTGTTCCATTCATCGAAGGCGACGGTATCGGCCCCGACATCTGGGCGGCCGCCGTCAGGGTCTTCGATGCGGCGGTGGAAAACGCCTACGGAGGAGATCGGAAGGTCGCCTGGACCGAAGTTCTGGCGGGCGAAAAGGCGTTCAACCAGACCGGATCGTGGCTGCCGGACGAGACAGTCGATTCATTCCGCGCGCACCTGGTCGGAATCAAGGGACCATTGACGACTCCGGTTGGTGGGGGCATCCGATCCCTCAACGTCGCCCTCCGTCAAACTCTCGATCTCTTCGCCTGTGTTCGCCCTGTCCGCTGGTTCAGCGGTGTCCCTTCACCCGTGAAGCAGCCAGAGTTGGTCGACATGGTGATCTTCCGTGAGAACACAGAGGACGTCTACGCCGGCAAAGAAGTCGAAGCAGGGACCACTGCCGCCGCCAAGCTGATCGAATTCCTCGAAAGCGAGTTCGGCTGGCAGCTACGAGCCGACTCGGGAATCGGTATCAAGCCCATCTCGGAGATGGGTTCGAAGCGGCTCGTCCGCGCCGCGCTCCGGTATGCCCTCGAAAATGGCCGTAGCTCGCTGACGCTGGTGCACAAGGGCAACATCATGAAGTTCACCGAAGGTGCCTTTCGTAATTGGGGATACGAGGTCGTCAGGGACGAGTTCTCCGATGTTGCTATTTCATGGGAGGACTGTGGCGGAGATCCTGGCTCGAAACTCCTGGTGCAAGATGTGATCGCCGACGCGATGCTCCAGCAGGTGCTGACAAGGCCCGCCAGCTACGACGTCATCGCCACGATGAACCTCAACGGGGATTACCTCTCCGACGCTTTGGCCGCGCAGGTGGGTGGGATCGGGATCGCCCCCGGCGGAAATATCAACTACGTGACCGGCCATGCCGTGTTCGAGGCCACTCACGGGACAGCCCCGAAATACGCCGGT
The DNA here is from genome assembly GCA_041746105.1 of Acidimicrobiia bacterium. Classification (GTDB taxonomy): domain Bacteria; phylum Actinomycetota; class Acidimicrobiia; order Spongiisociales; family ZC4RG35; genus JBFHRE01. The sequence continues at coordinate 27,813 of JBGTHP010000038.1, read as the reverse complement.
CAGGACAAAGTGAACCCTGGTTCGGTGATTCTGTCCGGAGAGATGATGTTCCGTTACATGGGTTGGAAAGAGGCGGCAGACAAGATCGTGAAGAGTCTCGAGGCCGCAATCGCCGACCGTATCGTCACTTACGACTTCGCCCGCCTCACCGACGGCGCCACCGAGGTAGGCACGTCCGCCTTTGCGACCGCGATGATCGAACGGATGTAGACAGCACCGGCCACATCCACCTGGGAGGCGTCGGCAAGAGGGGTCATCCGATCGAGTTCGGCTGATCGGTCCGCCGAACTACCCTCGGCGGAATGAAAGACCCAATTCGTGTCGCTGTCACAGGGGCCGCCGGCCAAATCGGCTACTCGCTTCTTTTTCGTATTGCTTCTGGGGCCATGCTCGGCGCCGACCAACCGGTGATACTGCAAATGCTCGAAGTGACTCCGGCCCTGAAGGCGCTTGACGGCGTTGCCATGGAACTCGAGGACTGTGCGTTCCCGCTCCTGGCCGGAATGGTCAAGACCGACAACGCCGAAGTCGCGTTTGGTGATGCTCGGGTGGCGCTGTTGGTGGGAGCGATGCCGCGCAAGCAGGGGATGGATCGTGCCGATCTCCTCTCTGCGAACGGGGCCATCTTCACCGTCCAGGGGAGAGCCCTCGACGCCGCCGCCCGCCGTGATGTCAACGTGTTGGTGGTGGGTAACCCGGCGAACACGAATGCTTTGATCGCCATGAACAATGCGCCCGGGCTCGACCCTTCGCGGTTCACCGCCATGACAAGGCTCGACCACAACCGGGCGAAGAGCCAGCTTTCGGCCAAAGTGGGGAAGCCGGTGGCTTCTGTCAGCAAGATGACCATCTGGGGTAACCATTCGAACACCCAGTATCCAGACCTCTTTCACTGTGAGGTGGATGGCGCCAACGCCTACGAATTGGTGGGTGACCATGATTGGGTGGAGAACACCTTCATCCCGACCGTCGCCGGGCGTGGTGCCGCGATCATCGAGGCGAGGGGAGCGAGTTCGGCGGCGTCCGCGGCGAACGCCGCGATCGATCATTCGTCGGATTGGTGGCACGGAACAGAGCCAGGGGATTGGGTGTCGATGGCGGTCCCCTCCGACGGTTCCTACGGTGTCTCCGCGGGTTTGATCTCCTCGTTCCCGTGCACCGTCACCGATGCCAAATGGTCCATCGTCCAGGGCCTCGACCTCGACGAGTTTTCTGCAGGCAAGATCGCGGCGTCGGCGGCAGAACTCTCCTCCGAGCGCGACGCGGTGAGGGAACTCGGCCTCATATAGGGAGGATCGCGGCCGGTCCGGATTCTCTCTCGAGCTGTTCTGGCTTGGAAAAGCCGGCTTGGTTTGGTTAACTTTCACAGTTGTAATTCCCTAGTTGGAGGACGTATGAACAAGTCAGAGTTGGTCGAGGCAATCGCCAAGGAGACCAAAAGCAGCAAGATCGATGCTCAGAAGCATCTCGACACCACCCTCGATGTCATCACCAAGGCCATGAAGAAGGGCGACAAGATCGCACTCACGGGGTTTGGTTCGTTCGAAGTTCGTAGCCGTGCCGCCCGTTCGGCTCGCAACCCGCAGACCGGCGAGGTCATCAACCTGAAGGCGTCGAAGGCCCCCGCCTTCAAAGCCGGCAAAGGCCTCAAGGACGCCGTCAACGGCAAGAAGTGAGTGACGGGGCTCTGCCCCACCGCGAGATCAAAAAGGGCGCCGGCGGATGCCGGCGCCCTTTGTTGTTCCAGGAACGACTCAGTATTCGACGTCGAGGCCCTTCAACGCCGATTGCATCTGGGTGATCGCTCCCTGATGCATCATCAGTTTTGCCAGGTTGCCAGAAACCTTGAGCTTGCCCGTCATGAAGGCGGTCTGGGTGTTGAGGTCGCCCGAGAAGATGCCTCTGGCGGTTTCGAAGGTCTGGCCGATTGTCACGTCGGCACCGTCCAGCTGGCCCATGTTCAACTCGGCGTCGCCACCTGAGGTCTTGAGGTAGTAGCCGAGATCGCCGTTGTCGGTGCCGCTGATATTGAACTGCAGTCCGAGGTCGGCGTTGGCGATGGCCGATTTGAAGCCGGCGTGGCTGTTGAGTGCCTCTTTCACGGCAGAGGCCCACTCCTCACTCAGGAATTTCACGCTCATTTTGGCTTTTGCTCCTTTGGGTCGTGGCGAAACGGTACCACAGCGGTTTTTGAACACTCACTCCAAAGTTGGAGCGGATACTCATTCGACCAGCGGCGAGATGCTGCGAATCCATGATCGCCCTGGGGGCTCGAAGGGGGCGCGGGGTAAACCCGGCTTGAGGCCGAGCAGCTTGGCCGCCGCCTTGACGCCGGGAACCCCGATCGCCTCCACCTTGGAGGTGATGGAAGTCACGGTGTCCTGGAGTCGCAATGCCTCTGATTGGTTTTCATGTGCGGCCTCGACCAGGGCGGCGATGGTCTGCGGGAGATAGTTGGTGGAGGCGGTTATCGCTCCGTGGGCGCCGCCGGCGAGGGCCAGTGCGATCGAGGCGCTGGCGCCGTTGAACACCGTGAACCCGGCCGCCGATTCTCGTGCGATCCGCCCGATTCTGACCGAGTCCCCGCCGGAGTCCTTCATGCCCACGATGTTGGGGTGATGCGACAACTCGATCGAGAGATCGGCATCCAGCGCGTACCCGGTGTTGCGGGGGACCGAGTAGAGGAGGACGGGCAGCGTCGAGTCGTCCGCGACCAGGTTGAAGAACCGGCGCTGTACATCGAGGCTGTTGCGGCCGAGGGTGACGGGTGTCAACACGAGAGCGGCGTCGGCGCCGGCGGCGGCCGATTCTTTGATCTGGCGGGCCGCCTGGCGCTGCGACTCTGCCACGATCCCGACCATGACGTGGGGTGCCGCCCCCAGCGTCTTGCGTGCGGTTTTGATCAGCGTCGCCCGCTCACCCGCTTCGAGGAGGGGGCCTTCTCCGGTAGAGCCCCCCAGGAGAAAGCCTTCGATCCCGAGACCTACCAGGAACTCGAGGTTGTGGGAGTGATTGGATTTGCTGATCCGTCCGCCCTTAGTGAACGGGGTGACCAGAGCCGGCATCAACGTGGGAAACAACACCCACTGAGCCTAGAGGTTCGTCTCAGCCGAAGAGTTCGACAACGAACGGGTTCGCCCCGGATGTGCCGGGGGCGCCGGCGCGCAGGTCCGCAGGCAAAGCGTTCTCCGGAATCACGTACGCGGTCATCTGTCTGAGGGCGCGATTCTGGTCGCAGGAAACCACCGAGTCGTTGTTGACCCTCTTGCAGGTCTCGCCGGGGAAGAACGAGAAGGTGTTGGCTCCGGTGCCGAACCAGGTGCCCTGGAGCCAGACCGCCTTGAAGCGCCAGACGTGGCGGGGGTTGCTGGCCCCCGAGGGCGGGCTTGCTTCGAAGAATTGGGGAACGTAGGAGAAGCGGGAACTGTCGCCGATACTCTCGGAGAACAACTCGGCAGTCCGTCCTTCCGCCACGTAGTCGGCCAGGCACTTGGTGAGGTGGTAGTGGCTCTGATTGGGTTCGAGACCGGCCCGGGCGGGATCCCAGTCGAAGCTGTTGCCGTCAAAACCACCACAAGAGGTCGGCAATCCGGCCGGAGCCCCGTTGGAGGCGGTGAAGTTGAACAACTCCCACAGCGGTCGGTCCTCGAGTACGTAGCCTCCACCGACGATCTCGGTCTGCCATCCCGATGGGACCTGTTGCAGGCGGGGAGTGGCTCCGTTTATCACCGAGCCGGTCACGAGGCCTTCGGCCGAGCCCGACGGGAACCCGGTGTCGAGGAACATGGTGTTTACGAACAGGTTGGAACATTGGTCGAGGATCTCGTTGGCGGGGTTGGTCCAGTCGACCCCGCTCGCATACGGGATGACGATGTGGTCGAGTCCGGCCGCGATGTTGTAGGCAAGCACCTGGTTGGCCGGGTTGCCGCCGCAGTTGGAGGCGATCCCGCTGTCGACGTCGCCGAAAATGGGCGAATTGAGTGAACCGAAGTTGCCGCTGCTGGGACCACCGCAAGGGAGGACAGCGGTGCCACCGGAGTTGTTGGAGAGACAGGTGATCCCACCGTCGGCGGCGCCGGAGTAGAGGGCGAAGGGGAGGATTCCGCCACCCGAACGCGGGCTGAGGGCGGCGATGGCATAGGCGCTGGTGGTCAACTCGGATGTTCCGATGACTTTGCCGAACATGGCTTCGATGATTTGGTCGGGAAGCTTGACCCGGATGGCGGCGATCAATCTCTGACCCGTGGGCGCGGACGGATCGGCAACTGCCTCGCCGGGGTCGAGCGAAATGCAGTCGAGGGTGGTCGGGGTACCCCCAAACGGGCTCTTGATCGACTGCCACTCGAACTGTCCTGTGTTCTTGGTGGGGTCGGTGCAGGTCTGCCAGAGCGTTTGCCATTCGGCGTTGGTGTAGGTCGTGTCGAGGTTGGCCCTGACGATGGCCAGGGTCTCGGTCGCCACCGACACCTCACGGCTGGTGCCGGACGGGGGAGTTGCGTAGAACTGGACGGCACCAGAGAGGGCGCCGAGGTCGACGGCGGTCTGGTCCTGACGCCTCTCGTTGAATCCGGCGGAAAGGTCAACCGCGATCGCGGCCATGCCCAGCAGCAGCAATAGGCATGCCGCAACCAGAAACGCAGCTGCGCCCTTTTCGTTTTGCCGCCGTGCGAAGGTCAACATGTGCCAGAACCGGCGTTCCACGTGGCAGCCTGCTCGAGGCGGAAGGTGGCGGTGTTGTTGAGTCCGCTGGCGACGACACTGTTGAGAAATTGGGTCACGATGGGAGCGTTGGTCATGGTGGTGACGCTGGCGTTCACGGTCACCGTTCCGGTGCTGCCGATGGTGGCCCCCGTCCGGGTTGTGGTCACGGTCACGGTTGAACCCGGGAGGTTGATGGCGTTGCATACTGCCAGGACGACGTCGGCGTTCTGGATTCCGGCGGTGCCGTCGAGGTTGTGGTCGCGGTCGCTGACCGCCGCATAACGTGCGCCTTCACGGGCTGCGTGCCGGACCTCGTTGTACTGGGCGAACTTGTAGGCGAACTCGACCGTTCCGATCAGAAGCAGGATCAGAAAAGGGGCAACCAAGGCCATCTCGACCGCGGACGCACCCCGTTCTTTTTTTCGGTTGCCCATGAGTTCGACACTCCGTGACGCTTAGCCATTCATATCGGCAGAAACGCAGGCGCGCTTTAGCAGCTCGAGGCGATCTTGGGTTGGTTTTTCCGCCGGCTATTTGGTGAGGAAAATGTTCAAGTAGGCGGTGATCGTGTTGCCGCCAGGCGTGCTTATTCGCTTGCAGCGCTCGCGCGGATCGTCCAGGCTCGGCAGCATCTCGCAGTTGAGCAGAATGGCATTGGCAGAATCGACAGTGGCGTTGCCTTGAACAGTTATCTCACCCGTTCGGCCTGGTTCATGGCGACAATAAGATCCGCTCACCATGACGAAAGTGCCGGTGCACTGCCACTGAGGCTTTTTCTCAGTCCAAATAGAGTTTATGTAGGCGGGCCGGAAGTCTTTGATGTCGTAGAAATTGCCACTGGGACCGAACTGCCAGTACTCAGGCACCACTGTCAGTCTTGACGACCGGTATATCTCCTCAACAAACAAGCCGTCTGCCAACGCCACGTTAAAAGAGGCGAAATCCGTGAGACATTTGAAGAGCAATGCATACGCTGCGTCGACAGCGTCCGTAGCCGGAGCATACGGGTTTGCTACAGGGGTGGGGTTCGCCGGGAGGGCCGCTGCGTCCGTGCAGTCCGTAGCGTTTCCAGGAATCGCCGCATCCGCGAGCCCCGCCTGAGTTGCGTCGATAAAAGTCCACAGTGGACGGTTGTCGATCCTGATTCCAAAAACCGTGGCGCTTCCGTAGATATCCGCCCAAGCAGAGGCGACGCGAGCGTGTTGGAGTCGCCCGATGTACGGAACGCCGTCATATGTGCCGCTCGTCACAAGGCCCCTTGTTACATCGGCGGCCTGATATCCGCCGGTTTCTCTGACCCGGTCAGGAAACAACGGGCCCACCGAGCCTCCCGATGCGACGGGACAGTCTGCGCCATTTGTTCGCACCCCGGATCCTTCGCCAGTCGCAATTCCAAACAGGTGGTCTATTCCGTTCGCCATTACGTAGGACATCGGGTGACTCGACTCTCCTGTGTCGCAGACAGAGTTCGGGTTCGAAGGGCCGACTTCCACGTAAATATAGGGTCGGAACGACCCGAAATTCCCTTGCGTTGAGCCGCCGCACGAATTCTGAGCGTTGCCATTTGTGCCAGTCTTGATGCAGAAGGTGTTGCCTGCTGCAGCACTGTTGTAAACGGAAGCCGGAAAGGAGCCGGATTGCCCGACTGGTTCCAAGGTGACCTCGGCCGCCGCGCTGGTTTGGATGTTGATCGCGCCGAGGACTCGCCCAAACACAACCGAAGTGTCTCTAGTCGGAACCTTGACCCTGATCCGGTCGAACGCCAGTCCGTTTCCGGAAGAGCCGAAGCTGATGCAGGGCTGATTCTGGGGGAGTCCCAGCGCTGTGGCCTGAGCCGACGAATATGATCCGAGGGCGTCCGAGTCGGTGCAGGCGAGCCAATCGGCGGCAGAAACGGTGGAAGACAGATTTGTGGTCACCAATTGTTTGGCAGCAGCTACTGCCTGGACGTCACCCCCACCGCTCATGAGAGCGACCCCTGCGGCCAGGGCACCGGCGTCTGCGCTCGTCTGATCTTGTCGTCGTTCGTTGAAGCCCGCACTGATGTCGAGAGCGATTGCCGCAACCCCCATCATGAGGAAAAGGGAGGCCCCGATCAGGATTCCACTGACGCCTTTCTCGTCGGAGAGCCTGGTCAACAACTTCCCACCGCCGTGAAGGCCTGATCCGTCCATGTCGCATCTTGCTCCAGCCGGAACGTTGCTTCCGACACGAGGGTGGACGGAAGGAAGTTTGTTATGAATGGTGCGCCACTGAGACCCTGGAGGGTGGCGCGGACCTCGACGGTGGCGTCAGAGCCGATCTTTCCGGCTAGTGCTCCAGATCCGTCGTCCAACCTCACCTCGAGCAGCGTCATACCGGCCGACTGCCCCTCGACCGCGGCGTCGACGACTGCGCAGATCGCCGCGTTCCCGCCCCCGTCGACTGCCGCAAAACGGCCACCTTCTCGAGCGGCATGACGGACGGCATTGAACTGCCCGAAGATCCAACCGAACTCGACGATTCCGAGGAGTAGAAGGATCAGGAGGGGGGCGATTATCGCCATCTCGACGGCGGCGGCACCGCCCTCACGGCGTCGGTTGCGTCGACCCTTCACTTGCCCATGTTGCGACCGGCCCATGGTCTGCACTCTCCCTTTGCCCGGTGCAGCATGTTAGTTGCCGCTCGGCGTATGCGGTAGGTCCAATTCTTGGCGTTTCAGCCGCGCTGGCTGAGCAGGCGGCGGTTCTTGAACTTGGCCTTGATGTAGTCGCGGTTCATCAGGGCGATGAAATCGATCGAGATCTGCTTGGGACAGGCTTTTTCGCATTCGCCGTGGTTGGTGCACGATCCGAAAAACTCTTCCATCGTGTCGACCATGTTCACCACCCGGTCGAAACGTTCAGGCTGACCCTGGGGGAGAAGGTTGAGGTGGGTCACCTTGGCGGCGGTGAACAAGTTGGCGGCGGAGTTGGGACAGGCCGCCACACATGCGCCGCAACCGATACACGCGGCGGCGTCGAAGGCGGTGTCGGAAACTTCTTTGGGGACAGGGATCAGGTTGGCGTCGGGGGCCGACCCGGTCGGCACCGTGATGTAACCCCCGGCGGCGATGATCTGGTCGAAGGACGAGCGGTCGACCATCAGGTCGCGCATGACCGGGAAGGCGGCCGCCCGCCACGGCTCGACGGTGATGGTTTCTCCGTCGGCAAAGGAACGCATGTGAAGCTGGCAGACGGCCGCGCCTCGTTGAGGACCATGCGCCTGCCCGTTGATCATCAACCCGCAGGTTCCACAGATTCCTTCGCGGCAGTCGGAGTCGAATGCGATTGGTTCTTCACCCGCCAGCGTCAGTCTCTCGTTGAGCACGTCCAGCATCTCGAGGAACGACATCTCCTCTTTGATGTCGTCGACGAAGTAGGTTCGAAACTCACCCCGTTTGGCAGGCGAATCCTGTCGCCAAACATTCAGTGTCACCTTCATTGGTTCACGCCCGCAATCGCGATTCGGGATAGGAGCCTCGCGGCCATCACTTGTAACTCCTGGTGGCCAGCTTGACGTTGTCGAATTCGAGTTGCTCCTTGTGGAGGTTCGGCGCCGAGGGGTCTCCGGTCCATTCCCAGGCGGCCGAATATGCGAAGTTCTCGTCGTCGCGTTTGGCCTCGCCTTCGGCGTCCTGATATTCCTCCCGGAAATGGCCGCCACACGACTCCTCGCGATCGCGGGCGTCGCGGCACATGAGCATCGCAAGTTGGAAGAAATCGTCTACCCGGCCCGCCTTCTCAAGGGTCTGGTTGAGGGAGTCCCCGGTTCCGAGCACCTTCACGTCGGTCTTGAACTCCTCATAAAGCGCCGGAATCTCCGACATCGCCTTGTCCAGGCCGGCGGCGTCGCGGCTCATCCCGCAGTAATCCCAGACGATGCGACCGAGTTGGCGGTGATAATCGTCAACGGTGCGTGTGCCCCGGCTCGAGAGGAACCGCTCTATGCGATCGTCGACTTCCGAGGCGACTTCGTCGAACGCAGGGTCGTCGGTTGGAACCACGGGGCTGTTCAGGAAACCGGCCAGATAGTCCCCGATGGTGTAGGGAAGGACGAAGTAGCCGTCGGCGAGACCTTGCATCAAGGCGGAGGCGCCGAGACGGTTGGCTCCGTGGTCGGAGAAATTGGCCTCCCCGATGGCGTACAGTCCCGGCACGGTTGTCATCAGGTTGTAGTCCACCCACAGTCCGCCCATCGTGTAATGAGGGGCCGGATAGATCCGCATCGGCCGTTGATACGGATCTTCGTCTGTGATCCGTTCATACATCTCGAAAAGGTTGCTGTAACGCTCACGGATGGTGTCCTCACCGAGCCGGGCGATCGCGTCCTTGAAGTCGAGGTAAACCCCGTTCTTGAGGGGTCCGACCCCGTTGCCGGCATCGACCGCTCGTTTGGCGGCGCGGCTGGAAACGTCACGCGGCGCCAGGTTCCCGAACGACGGGTAAATCCGCTCCAGGAAATAGTCGCGCTCGCTCTCCGCGATCTGTGCCGCCGGCCGGTTGTCGTCGGGGCTCTTGGGGACCCAGATCCGGCCGTCGTTTCTGAGCGACTCCGACATCAAGGTCAGCTTCGACTGAAACTCGTCTGACTGGGGAATACAGGTGGGGTGAATCTGGGTGTAACACGGGTTTGCGAACGCGGCGCCGCGTCGGTGGGCACGCCACGCCGCCGTGACGTTGCAATACATGGCGTTGGTCGACAGATAGAACACGTTGGCATAGCCGCCGGTGGCGAGGACCACGGCATGTCCTGACCAACGTTTCATCTCCCCGGTTGCGAGATGGCGGGTGACGATGCCGACGGCCCGGCCGTCCTTGACGACCACGTCGAGCATCTCTTGTTTGGTGTGGAGTTTCACGGCTCCGAGGCCGACCTGGCGCATCAGGGCCGAGTAGGCGCCGAGGAGCAGCTGCTGGCCGGTCTGGCCCCTGGCATAAAACGTGCGTGAGACCTGAGCGCCGCCAAAGCTCCGGTTGTCGAGAAGTCCGCCGTATTCGCGGGCAAACGGAACTCCCTGGGCCGTCGCCTGGTCGATGATGTTCACCGAAACGTCGGCAAGCCGGTAGACGTTCGCCTCCCGTGACCGGAAGTCACCACCCTTGACGGTGTCATAAAACAGTCGGAAAACGGAGTCGCCGTCGTTTCGGTAGTTCTTGGCGGCGTTGATCCCGCCCTGGGCCGCGATCGAGTGGGCTCGTCGAGGGCTGTCGTGGAACGTGAAAGCCTCGACGTCGTAGCCGAGTTCGGCCAGGGTCGCCGCGGCCGAGGCGCCGGCCAAACCGGTTCCCACCACCAGGACCTTGAACTTCCGCTTGTTGTTCGGGTTCACGAGCTTGATCGAGAACTTGTGGTTCTCCCACTTGTCCTCGATCGGTCCTGTGGGGACCCTCGGGTCGAGTTGCATTGCGATCAGCGACTCCTCATTCGATGATCCCGGCCATCACCGCAACCGGGAAAGAGATGTTGGCGAGCACGATCGATGCGGTGAAAGCGATCGCCAGGTAGCGCCGCCACGGGTTGAACCGTGGGTTGTTGACCCCGAGACTCTGGAACATCGACCACGCACCGTGATAGAGGTGGAACGCCAAAGCGACGTTGGCAACGATGTACAGAGCCGACACCGGAACCCTGCTGAAACTGGCGATGAAGTTGTCGTGGACTTCGCCATGAACCCAAGCATCTGGAGCGAACGGGGCGACCCCCCAGGTGAAGTCGGCGAGATGCCAGGCCAGGAACAGGAGAACTATGACTCCACTCCAGCGCATGGTGCGGGAGGCATAGTTGGCTACGAGATACTCCCTTGGCCCCTGATAATCGAGTGGGCGGGCTTTGCGGTTCATGATCGTCAGCGAGGTGGCCGCATGGACATGGAAACCGAAAGCGCCGATCAGTCCGATCCGCATGATCCAGAGAAGAACATGGTGGGGGAGAAGCGGGAACAACAGCGTTCTCAGTTTCTCGCCATAGAGATCGATCTCGAAGTCGGTCACGATTCCGTCGGTCACCGGTTCGAGGATGAAGATCTTGAGGTTGCCGATCATGTGGACGAGGACAAACCCAAGAAGAATGATTCCGGTGACCGCCATCACCCACTTCTTGCCGACTGCCGATCGGTAGAACTCGACGGGCCAGGGAACGCGTCGAGTCGAAGTTCCGGTTGGTTCGGCGGTAGTTGTCACCACATCCCTTCGTAAACGTCCGGCCCCGATTATGGCGCGGCAACCAGCCAGTGCGTAGTCGGGCCCGCCGGAGCTGGTCCAGACCACGTTGAGGTGGTCATAGGAGGATAGGGCTAGACGGCAGCGACGGTGGCACGTGAGAATCGCCAAAACGCAGATCCTACGAAATAGTCCCAAAGGATCAGGCGTTCGGGGTTGACGCCGCGCGCGGGCTCTGTCATGATCACACCTGTGTAATTACACGTTTGCAAGAAGCAGACGGTGCCAAACGGTACGGTGACAATCGGTACCGGACAAGCGTTACCGGACAAGCGGTACGGAGAATGGGTACCGGACAAGCGGTAGTGATGGAGCACGGGAGATTGAGGGTGGACCCGCATGCAAGGTAAGTTGATCGAAGCGCTCGCAATCGACTCGCTGTCCTGGCAGGACTATGCAAATTGCCGCGGCGCAGACGCCGATCTCTTCTTTCCCGAACGTGGCGCATCCACTCGCAAGGCCAAAGCGATCTGTAATGCATGCGAGGTCAAGAACGACTGTCTCGAATTCGCTCTCATCGAGAGCGAAAAGTTCGGGATCTGGGGTGGAATGAGCGAGCGGGAACGGCGACGCGTCCGCCGCGATCGCCTTGTGGCGACCCGCCGCGCCTCCTGACGTAGACTCTCGGTCAGACAACGACCTGGGAGAATCATGGAACTCGGCCTTGGGCTTCTCTTTGTTGCGGTAGTCCTTTTTGGTGTCGCCTTCATCAACCGCAAAAACTTGAACGAACGTTCTGAGAACAAGCCGACCAAACGAGGGAAGCAAACACAAACGCCGGTGCCGATTGCTGCCCCGCGGCCTCGCCCACCCGTGGTCGAATTCCATGTGCATGACGACGAGGCGAGAGTGTTCTTCGGCGTAGTGGCCCCGAGCGAACCCGATGACGTGCTCAACGAATTGCTGGTTGGTGAGGCGATCGAAGTAGTGCGGGAGAAGTCTCACTCCCTCCCGATCTCACACGTTCACCACGTGGTTGCCTTTGCCAAAACGACAGATGGACCGGTCGAAATGGGCCGCGCCACACTCGACCAGCCTGGCGTGTTGCCTGTCAGGCCCGAGATCGGCTCGATCCTCAACCTCGGATCTATCGCCGCCGATCCGCTGGCGGGCCGCTTCGGCGAGGTGAGTGCCTCCGTTCCCCAGACCGTTGTGCCGGTCAAGTCGGACACCTTGCCTCATATTTCGAAAGAGTTGCGGCTTCCCCGGGCCGTTTCGGTTGGCCTGCGAGCCCAAGGGATCGACCCTGAGACGATGACGGCGGGCTCGATGCTGGTTGGAATGCTGCGTTTGGTCGGATACCTGGTCGAGCCTGGCCCCGTTCCTCGAACCCACGTCGCCAGCAAGGATGGATTACGTACCTTCATCCGTCAGGACGATTTCAACGAAGGGGATCATCCCGAAGTGACGATCGAGGCGCTCGACCGCTTTGCTTTCGAGTTTCAGGCCTCCCAGACCGACCGTGCTCTATATGTGAGCGACAAATTCGGACCGTTCGAGGTCTATGACCGCGAACGCCGTGATCCGCGAGTACGTTTTTTGACCAGGGAACGGCTCCAAAGCCTCATTGACGGCCTCGCCGTCAGCTGACCGGAATACCTCGAGTCGTAGATCAAAGTAAGCTGGCGCGCAAAGGAGTTCGTTAGATGAGAATTGGCGGAGGCGAGTGGATCTGGATCCTTGTGATTGTCGTGCTCTTGTTTGGTGCCCGCAAACTCCCCGAACTGGCTCGTTCTTTGGGAGCGTCGGCCAAGGAGTTCCGTAAGGGGATCGAAGAAGGATCGACCGACGACGCCAAAGAACCGGAAGAAAAGCCGACCAACTGAACTCACGCCCGCGTCGGGCCCTATCCCAGAGCCGCCTCGTACTGGGCGAATTCGCGAGGATCTTTGATGGAACCGCTGGCGATGATGTCGGTGACCACTCCTTGTTCATCGAGCAGGTAGGTGGTCCGGTTGGCGACCCCGAACCGCTCGTCGAAACATCCGTACTCCTGAGCGACCGCACCATGTGGCCAGAAATCGGCCAAGACGGGAAAGGTGAACCCGTTCTCATCTGACCAGTGTTTGTTGGTGAAAAGTGGGTGGCACGTGACCATCACCACCTGGGCGCCGGCCTCATTGAGGAGGCTCAGGTTGTCACGAATCGAGCACGCTTCCAGGTCACAGGTCCCCGAGAATGGCCAGGGGATGAAGACAACCATGGTCTTCTTTCCGCGGAAGCTCGAGAGCGTCACTTCGCTTCGGTCCTGGGCGATGAGCGTGAAGTCCGGTGCCGTCTGGCCTACCGAAACTGCCATGGTGGTCTCCTATTGCTTGAGCAGTTGCGAGGTTACCTGGCAATAAGCTCAATTTTCGAGTCGTGCTTGCCGACAAGTAGGGGATGACACGAGCCCTACCTGATGAAGGGCGCGCCCGGCTCGAGCGCGCCGTCACCAGCTTGGCCAGTTTGTTGATTCCGGGCTCCGACGCCGACCTCGACCCGGCTCTGCATGAGTTGCTCCAGTCAACGTCCGCCGACGCTGTCGTTCTAGATCGGGTCGATTTCGATCTGGTCAGAGGCGCCGTCCTTGTGCCGGTGGCACAGGCAAGACGGGACTCGGTTCCCCACGAATGGGTCGAATTTGTGATGGAACCCGACCTACTCCAGTATTCGTCGCTGATGGCGGGTGAGATGTGGGTCGTGTGCGACTCTGCGGCTCCCGACGCCCCAGACCGAGAGAAGTTCCTCGGGCTGGATCCACCCATCCGGGCGGAACTGGCGGTGCCGTTGTTCAGCGGTACGGTTCCCGTTGGCATGCTCAGCCTGGTGTATGCCACCGACCCGCACGAATGGGCCGATTCAGAAAAAGAGGCGCTGGCAACCGTGGCGGCCATCATCGAGGTCATCTGGTCGCGTCGTGACGGTGTCGCCGACCGCTTGTCCACGGACCAACCGCGTTCGTTCATGGTCACGGAGGCGCTCGTCGCCTGTTCACAGGCCCTGTTGCTCGAGTCAGACTCAGAGTCTGTCGATCGCGCTTTGCGTGCGGTCCTGGCCGCGTCAGAGGCAGCGGCCGCCTATATCGACGAGAACATCGACGATCCCGCCGAGGGCTGGTCCATGTGCACGAAGCACTCGGCGATCTCCGAAAGGATGAACCACAGCGAGCTCAGCGGGTTTTTTGGTCAGCAACCTTGGTCGTCTATGCAGGACGAATGGGAAACGCTCTCCGCAGGAGAAACCCATCTGAGAGATTTGTCTACTGCGCACCCGATCATCGGCTACGCATGGGACGGGATCCAGGCGGAGATCGCGGTGCCGATCATGGTCGATGGTGAATGGAAGTTCACCGTCGGCATGATCGACGTGGTTCCCCGTCTGTGGAACCGGGAGCAGGTTCGCCTGGTCGAGACGGTGGCGGCGATGTTCGGCGCCTACTGGACCCGGGAGTCGGTCGAGTCCAAGCTCCGCCAGACGTTGCTCAGCCGTGACGAGTTCGTTGCCTCTGTCAGTCATGAGTTGCGAACGCCCTTGGCAGCGGTGGTGGGTTTTGCGTCCGAACTACGAGACGCGTTCAACGATTTTGATGACGAAACCAGAGTGGACCTGATCCGTCTGATTGCACGGCAGGCGGGCGACGTCAGTTATCTCGTTGATGATCTCCTGGTCGCGGCGCGTTCCCAGCAAGCAAGTCTTTCCCTTCTCCCGGAGATGGTCGACCTGTCTGCCGAGGTCAAATCCACGCTGGCGGGTCTTCCACCCGAGTACGCGACCGACGTAATCATCGAGATCGATGGAACCATCAGCGCCTGGGCCGACGGGAGACGGGTGCGCCAGATCATTCGCAACCTGGTTCTGAACGCCCGCAAGTACGGCGGGCCCGAATGTGTGGTTCGGATCAGAGGCGAGGCGGATGCGGCGATCATCGAAGTCCGAGACGATGGACCGGGCGTCCCGGTTTCGACGCGGGACGCCATGTTCGAGGCCTATTCGACGGGGGCGAACTCCGGGGGATCGTTGCCATCGATGGGTCTCGGCCTCACTGTGTCCCGTCAATTGGTCGAGAGAATGGGTGGATCGATCAGTTATCGGTTCGACGGCAAGAGCGTGTTCCAGATTCGGCTGCCTTCTCGTTGGTCAGCCGAGATCGTCGAGTAGGACCCGCGCCGCCCAGGAGACCGGGTCATCCACTTCGTCGGCCGTGGGGAACCGGGCATGGGTCCACAATTCGCCAAGTGCGTCATGGCCGTACCGTTTCTCTACCTCGAGACAGAAATCCATTCCCGTTTCGAGGTCGGAAGAATCGACAAAGGTCGCCGTGAGCGCAGAAGCGCCGGCCGCCTCACCCAGGTCTCGTTCACTGTCCCTCGCGACGTCGAGTTCGTGGATCGATGGGAGCAACTGGTCGGCGGCGCGCTGTGCGAGGAGCCTCCGGTAGCCGCCGGTGACACCGAGAAACGTTGCGAGTTCCCTGTGGGCGACCCGTCCCTCTGGTGTGTCAAAGAGGTCTGCGAGTTGGTCCATGTCGGGCTGTTCCAACCCTGCGGGAGTCATGTTGCCGAGAAGCGCAGTCAGACGATCGGGTCCAATCGAGATCGCAGAGGCGTACTTCTCCAGCAACTCCACCAAATGTTCCGTTGCGTCGGGAATCCGAAAGAGTGCTCGGTGGGCAGCTTCGTTGAGCGCAACCCACAGCCTCACATTGCGTGGATCGAAGTCGTGGCGAGCAGCGAAAGAATCGATTGTCGGCACGACATATGTGATCGGGCCGTCTCCCGAGGTTGGCACACCCGCATCGAAGCCTGCCATCACCCAGGTGCCGAGGCTGCCAACCAGCGTGCCGAGTTGAATACCGATCATTGCCGGCGCCAGCCCCGCCAGCATCTGCGCCTCCGGCATCCCTTCGAGCCGAACGATGCCACCGAAAGGTTCCGCCAGGTACGACAGCGGTTGCAGATTGCGGTCCACCCACCCGCGAGCGTCCACGGGCAGAACGTCTGGCGCAGGGCTGGTCGAAAACGGTGCGACCTCTTCGACGCGGTACTCCGCCAACCTGGTGATCTCCCTGAATTCCTCGGATGCCCACGGGTCGACCGGCTCCGATTCGCCCACCAGATGATGGGACACCTCTGCCGCCAACTTCAGGTTGACCGGACCGGGCGAATCAAATAGGCGGAAAAACTGTGAAAAGAGATCATCGGACATGCATGGCCAATGGTACGGGCTTCGCCCGATAACGATCAAGAGTTGACGAATGGACATGTGACAGGTGGCCGGTGACCGGTATCCTCGCGCCGTGTCCATTCGTGTCCGTCTCAGTTCCGAACCCCTCGACCCGTCTGCCTCTTTGGCGGAGGTGGGGCGGCCCGATGCGGGGGCGTCTGTCGTGTTCACCGGCAGTGCTCGCGACCATTCTTTGGACAAGGCCGGCGTCACCCATCTCGAGTACGACGCCTACGGCGAACATGTCGAGTCCGCTCTGGCGAGGATCGGCGAAGAGGCGTCGGGCAAGTGGCCGGTGCTGGAGGTGGTGGTCGAACACCGCGTTGGCAACGTCGCCGTCGGTGAACCGTCGGTTGTCGTCGCAGTTTCCTCCGCCCACCGAGGCGACGCATTCGAAGCAGCGCGCTACATCATCGAAGAGCTGAAGATGAGAGCTCCGATCTGGAAAAGAGAACATTGGCCGGGTGGCGCCGAGTGGGTCGAGGGCGCTTGATTTCCGTTGGATTGTCCGAAATTGTTTCGGATTTTGTTTCACCGGTGAACTCCCTTGGCGGACCTGGGTGCTTTAAGCTCCGCAGGTCGCCATTCGGAGGAGGAAGATGACGACGCTGGCAGAGCGGTCACCATCGCCCAAGTCCGACACCGGTTGTCGGACGGTTGCATCTGACTTGCGCGATCGCGCGGAGGCAATGCCGCATCGTGTGGCGATGCGGGAAAAAGACTTCGGTATCTGGCAAGAGATCACCTGGGCTCAATACTGGGACCAGGTCGAATCGGCCGCCTACGGTTTGCTCGCCCTTGGAGTCGGGGTCGGCGATCGTGTATCCATCCATTCAGAGGACCGACCGGAGTGGGTCATCCTCGACGTGGCCACCGTTGCGGTCAGGGGAATCTCAGTCGGTTTGTATCCGACCAACCCGACGACCGAGGTCGAGTATCTGCTTTCCGACTCAGGGGCGAAGGTCCACATGGCCGAGGATCAGGAGCAGGCCGACAAGGTGATGGAAGTGATCGACAAGGTCCCTTCGCTCGAAAAGATCATCCACGCCGAGCCACGTGGCTTCCGAGATGTTCGCGACGACGACCGCTTTGTCTTCTGGGACGATTTCCTCGAATTGGGTCGCGAATTCCGCAAGGAAAACCCCGGTCGGTTGGAGGAGATCATGGCGAGCGCCGAGCCCGGAGATGTCATGACTCTGGTCTACACCTCCGGCACCACCGGACCGCCCAAAGGGGCGATGCTCACCAATCTCAACTTCGAATATTGCGCCGACCAGGTCGTCAACGTCGACGGCCGGCTCCCGAAGAACATCAAGCCGGGCCCAGACGATCAAATCCTCACTTATCTACCGCTGTGCCACGTTGCCGAAAGGATCTTTTCCACCTGGAGCCAGGTTTCCGCGGGTTGTGTTCTCAACTTCGCAGAATCGATCGAGACGGTGCAGGTCAACCTCAGGGAGATCCAGCCCACATTGTTCTTTGCAGTGCCTCGGATCTGGGAGAAGATCCACGCCTCGGTCATCATCAAGGGCCGCGACGGCACGGCCTTCAAGCGGCTCTGGTTTGGCGCCGGTATCAAACTCGCCGGAGCAATCGGTCGTGAGCGGGTTCGCAATGGTGGCTCTCACACGGTCAAGAGCCGCCTGCTCTATTGGATCGGGTATCCGCTCGTCCTCCGCGCCCTGCGCGAGCGAATCGGGCTGCGCCGGTGCCGCTGGGCCGGGACCGGGGCCGCCGCGATCGCTCCCGAGGTCATCGAGTTCTTTCACGGACTCGGCGTCAACCTCTATGAGTTGTACGGCATGACCGAAAACTCGGCGGTGGCGACGGTGAACTTCATCGGCCGGATGAAGTTGGGCACCGTTGGCGAGCCCTACCCCGGCATCGAACTCAAACTCGATGAGATGACCGGAGAGATACTGACCAAACACCCTGGTGTCTTTCTCGGGTACTGGAACAAACCACAACAGACTGCAGAGACGTTCACGGACGACGGTTTCCTGAAGACCGGTGATGTCGGCGAATGGGTTGACGGGACTCACGTCAAGATCGTTGACAGGATCAAGCACATCATCATCACCTCCGGCGGCAAGAACATCTCTCCCTCGGAGATCGAGAACTCGCTCAAGACCTCGCCGTACGTCAAAGAGGCGATGGTCGTGGGCGATGGCAAAAACTTCCTGTCGGCGCTAGTCGGAATCGAATTCGATGTGGTTGGCGATTGGGCCACCCGCAAGGGGATTCCCTACACCACATATCGTGACCTCACAGAAAAGCCTGAGGTCATCGAACTGGTTCAAGGTGTGATCAACAAGACCAACGAGAAGTTTGCGAGAGTCGAGAACATTCGCGCCTGGCGGATGATTCCCAAGGAACTCGATCATGAGGACGGCGAGCTCACCGCCACCCAGAAGCTCAAGCGCAATTCGATGGAAGACATGTTTGGCGAGCTCATCGACTCGATGTACTCGAAGACATGAACCAAGTCCTTCTGGCTCAAGCCGAGACCGCCAACGCACTGGCAACCGTGATCACGGACGGGTTGTCGCTCGGCGCGATCTATGCGCTGCTTGCCATGGGATTCGTGATCATCTTCAAAGCGACTCAGGTCCTCAATTTCGCCCACGGTGCGCTCGCCTCCTTCGGGGCGTTCATGGTGGCCTCCTTCGCCACCATCTATCAGATCCCGGGACGGTGGATGGGCGATGCTCCCCAGTGGCTGAAATGGACTCTGTCGGTTGTGCTCGCCTTGGCCGTGGCGGCTTTGTTCGGAATGCTGGTCGAGCGCATCTTTCTTCGTCCGATGGTGGGAGAGGCTCTTTTCGCCGTGGCGATCGTCACGCTCGGACTCGACATCGTCATCCGCAACATCACCAACGACTTCATGGGCACAGATCCGAGACCCCTTGGTGATCCATGGGGAACAAATGTCGCGGTGTTCGGGCCATTCAGGATCGCCCACACCGAGATCGTCCAGATCATCGTTGCGCTGGTTCTTGTGGTCGCGGTGGCCGCGTTTTTCCGCTCGCGGATGGGGATCGCGATGCGAGCTACCGCTTTCGATCAGGAAGCGGCACGCGCCCAAGGAATCAGTGTTGGCCGGATCTTCTCGACCGCTTGGGGGATCGGCGCATTTCTGGCGGCAGTGGCCGGGATTTTCATCTCGGTTTTCCCCCGCCGAGCTGCCGGCGTCGACCCCTCAACCGCCTTCTTCGCATTCAAGGCCTTCCCGGCGATCATTCTCGGCGGCCTCGACTCTGTGGCGGGAGCGGTGATCGGTGGCTTCGTGGTGGGATTGGCCGAGGCCGCCGCCACCACCTACCTGAAAGGCTTTACCTTCCTCGGGGCCGGTTTTGGCGGGATCGTCCCCTATCTGCTGATGCTTGTCGTGCTGTTGGTCAGACCGTACGGATTGTTCGGTACAGAAGAGATCCGGCGCGTATGACGTCGCGTTCGAGAATGTCTGACTTCTGGATCGGTGGCCTCCGATGAGGGGCCGTCCGATGTTGTATGTGTCGTACGAATCGGATCAGGCGATCCTCAACACCTGGACCAAGAAGGTTTCCGCGGGCGCGTTCCTGGCCTTGCTGCTTCTCATTCCGCTCTCCGGGGGTGTCGAGGGCACGCCTGCGGCCGGCGCCCGTCTGTTCTCCTTCGACCTCCCATGGATTGGTTTTCTGTCGGCCGACAGTTGGCTGCTTCTGTTGGGAACGGTGTGCATCTACGCGATAGGTGCACTGGGCTTGAACATCCTCACCGGCCTCGCCGGGCAGGTATCGCTCGGTCATGCATTCTTCATGGGCATCGGCGCCTACACCGCGGCCTGGTTGGGGGCGGCGCCTGGACCTCTCCACGGGCTGGGCTTGCCAATCTGGATCTGGCTTCCGATGGCGGGCATCGTCCCAGCAGTGATCGGCGTGATCGTTGCTCCAACCGCGGTGAGAGTGCGCGGTCTCTATCTAGCCATCGTCACGTTGGGTCTCGTATTCATCGGTGAATACGTGTTCAGGAACTGGAAGACGCTGACCGGTGGCTCCCAGGCCGGGCGAAGCTTTCATGACTTCGATATCAGGTTGTGGAAAGAGGAGACGCCCCTGATCGACCTAGGATCCGACTCTTCGTGGATCTCAACCGAGGGCAAAACCTTCATCTTCCTCCTGGTCTTGGTCCTGCTCTCCGTCCTCGTGGCGAAGAACATCCAACGGACGCGCATCGGTCGCGCTTTCCAGTCGATTCGCGATCGTGACGTGGCGGCCGAGGTCATGGGTGTCGACGAGTTCCGTTACAAGGTCCTGGCTTTCGCCATCAGTTCCTTTTTCGCCGGGATCTCTGGAGCCTTGCTCGCCGGCTTCTTTGGACGAACGATTCCAGAACGTTGGGACCTGATTCTCTCCGTACAGTTCATCGCCATCATCCTGATCGGCGGGGCAGGAACCGTCTCGGGGACGATCATGGGTTCTTCCTTCGTGATCCTGCTGCCCCGAATCGTTCAGAACTTCACGGAATGGGTGAAGGGGGCGTCCGGCGGTGAGGGTGGGTTCGCCCGTTTCCTCGACGTGTTTGTTTCATCCGGCGCCGGCGACTTCGGTTTTGTAAACGCAGTCCCAGGTGTGGCCCCTGGGTTGAGCGTCTTCCAACTCAACCTCGTTCTATTTGGCGCGCTCATAATCACTTTCTTGATTTTTGAGCCGCTCGGTCTTTATGGAATCTGGCTTCGAATCAGGAACTACTGGAAGGGCTGGCCTTTTACGTATTAGACAATCGGAATAGATTCAGGTCATGGCGGCGTCGTTTCGACGGAGCCGCCACCCGTCCGGCACTCGCCGGACACTCATAACGAGGAGGAAACCAACACGATGACTACCAAACGCATGAGGTTTGCGTGGTTGCTGGCTCTGGGGCTCCTTATCGCCGCTTGCGGTGGCGATTCGGCCGAGACCACGACTGCTGCAACCGAACCCGCCGCCACCCAGGCGACGACCGGTGACTCGACACCGACCGAAACGACCGAAGCGATGATGGACATCGCAACCGATGTCGGTGTCGATCTCGACGCCGGCACGATCCAGGTCGGCATGTTGTCCGACCTGACCGGACCGTTCGGACCATTGGTGTCGGCGATCCTGGCGGGGACCCAGGCCTATTGGGATCAGGTCAACGCCGCCGGCGGAGTCCACGGTCTTCAAGTGGAACTGGTTGTGAGAGACACCCAGTATGTGGTCGACAACCATGTCCAGTTCTACAACGAGATCAAGGATCAGGTGGTGGCGATCGGTCACTCGACCGGTTCCCCCCACACCGTGGCGATCCTGCCACAGCTGGCCGAGGATGGGCTTTTGGCCATCCCGTTGACCTGGTACTCCGGATGGTCGGACCCGGCCCTCAACGCCAACCTGGTGTCACACGGAACTCCATACTGTGTGGAGGCCCACAACACCATTGGTTATCTGAAGACCGAGGCCAAGCCCGACGGCACCACGATCGCAATTGCGTCGGTTCCCGGTGACTACGGCCTCGACTCTGCGGCCGGCGCCATCAAGGCTGCCGCCGCACTCGGTCTGGAAGTGGTCTACGACGGATCCGGCGCCATCATCCCAACCGATGAGACGACGCTGGCCGCCGTCGCCGACGGAATCGCCTCCAGCGGCGCCGATTACGTGTGGGTTGCAACCACGCCCACGACGATGGCTGCCATCTTCGGACAGGCACTGGCCAAGGGCTTCACCGCCATCTGGTCGGGACCTTCCCCGTCGTTCAGCCCAGCGTTCCTGGCACCGGATTCTCCGATCAAGGACGCATTCGCAGCCCAGTACATCGGTGGTACCTACACCACCCTGTGGGGCTCGGACTCGTTCGCTCCCTTCCGTGACGGGTTCCTGGCTGCGGGTGCACCGCCCAGCGACTACTACACCGAGGGGCTCGTCGAAGCCACCATCCTCCACGCCGCACTCAATGCGGCATACGAGGCGGGCGACATGACGAGGGCCGGGGTTCTGGCAGCTGCCAAGAGCCTCGACAACGTCGACTTCAATGGCCTTGCTCCCAACGAGAGCTATGTCGGTGATGCCAACTCGCGCCTCCAGCGCAAGGGCACCATTTACAAGCCGGATCCGGAAGGACTGGTGGCAGGGACCACGGGCGGGACCATCGCTTTGGCGGAGAACTACACCTCCGACATTGCCGCGGCCTTTGAGTTCACCGAGGCTTGCTACAAGCTCGGATGATCGAAGGGTGAGTCAGGTGGGACGGCCTCGGCCGGCCCCCCCCCAGACCCGTCGATAGAGGAGAGCGCGTTGCTGTCGGTCGAGAACCTGGAAGTCGTCTACAACGACGTCATCCTGGTGCTGCGCGGAATCTCGCTCGAGGTGCCGGACGGTCAGATCGTCGCCCTCCTTGGCGCCAACGGCGCCGGCAAGACGACGACAATGCGGGCGATTTCCGGTCTGCTCGACGTCCATGAGGGTGATGTAACCAAAGGCCACATCCTCTTCCAGGGCCAGGACATCACGGGTCTCGAGCCCTCGCAGAGGGTGAAGCTTGGGATCAGCCAGGTGATGGAAGGCCGCCGGATCTTCGCCGAGCTGAGCGTCGATGAGAACCTCACTGCCGGAGCGTTCATCAACCGGGACAGGGCATCGGTGGCGGAGGCCCACGATCGGGTGATGACGATGTTCCCGGTGCTGGCGGATCGCCGCAAATCGGTGGCCGGCTACATGTCAGGTGGGGAGCAGCAGATGCTGGCCATCGGCAGGGCCCTCATGCAAAACCCGAAACTGCTCATCCTCGACGAGCCTTCACTCGGACTCGCCCCCAAGTTGGTGCAGCAGATCAAAGAGATAATTGTCGAGATCAACGAGCACGGTTCAGCCGTGCTCCTCATCGAACAGAACGCCAACATGGCTCTCTCCATCGCCCACCACGGCTACATCATGGAGACGGGGAAGATGGTCATGGATGGCGACCCGAAAAAACTCCTCGACGACGAGGATGTCAAGGAGTTCTACCTGGGGCTTCATAGTGAAGGGGAACGCAAGTCGTTCCGGGACGTGAAGCATTACAAACGGCGCAAGCGGTGGTTGTCATGAAGTCCCGAGTCCCTGGTCCCGAGTCCCCGGCCTTTGCCGAGCGCCTTGTGTGGGCTCGCGACTCGCGACTCGCGACCCGTGACTCGGCCGGAGGTCGATCGTGACCCATCTGCTCCAAGTCGACGATGTTCGCCTTTCCTTCAAAGGAGTGAGAGCGATCGACGGGGTCAGCTTCCATGTTGACGAGCGGGAGTTGTTCGCCATCATCGGGCCCAACGGGGCAGGCAAGACATCGATCTTCAACTGCCTCAACCAGGTTTATCGACCGCAAGAAGGCGACATTCGCTGGAAAGGCGAGTCGATCATGGGTCTCAAACCGAACAAAACGGCCCAGCTCGGCATCGCTCGCACATTCCAGAACATCGCCCTGTTCCCGCACATGACCGTTATCGAGAACATCCTGTCAGGACGCCACATCCGCATGAAACATGGCTGGGTGGCCGGTGCGGTGTGGTTGGGCCGAGCCAAAAAAGAGGAACTGGCCAATCGTTTCAAGGTCGAAGACATCATCGACTTCCTCGAGATCGAGCAATGGCGGAAATACCCCGTGGGTTTGTTGCCGTATGGGGTTCAGAAGCGAGTCGAGCTGGGACGAGCGCTGGCGATGGACCCTGAGCTGTTGTTGCTGGACGAGCCCGTTGCCGGGATGAACCTCGAAGAGACAGAGGACATGGCCCGCTTCATCCTCGACATCCAGGACGAGCTCGGGATCGCGATGATCCTCGTCGAGCATGACATGGGCCTGGTGATGGACATCGCCGATCGGGTGATGGTGGTCGACTTCGGTATAAAGATCGCCGACGGAACCCCCGCCGAAATCCAGAGAAACCCCGCCGTCATCAAGGCCTATCTAGGCGAAGAGTTCTCCCCAACGGAGTAGGCGGTTGCGAACCCTGGGTTCGGGACCACATCAGCTTTTTTTGGAGAGTTTCCAGATGGTGGGGGTCAGGACACCGGCGGCGGTGGCTTTGATGACGTCGCCTACAACGAACGGATAAACCCCATTCGAAACGGCGGCGGTGAAGTCGAGACCGGCGTTCAGCATCAAACCGGCCACCCCGAACACGTAGATGACGAGTGACCCGCCAAGAAAAGCGGTCAACATGGTGGCGAAGGACCGGTCGGCCCGCTTCTCCGCGAGTTTTCCGATCAAAGCGGCGGCAAACACGAACCCGACGATGTACCCGGCAGAGGGTGCAGAAAACGTGTCGATTCCAGACTCACCTCCGGCGAAGAACGGCATTCCGGCCGCCCCCATGATCATGTAGAGCACCGTTGCTGCGGCGCCCGCCCTCATACCAAGCGACGCCCCACCCAACAACACCACTAGAGTCTGGCCCGTGATCGGCACCGGGTTGCCTGGAAGGTAGATCACCCACTGCGCCGACAGCCCCATCAGAACGGCGAACCCGACGACCAGGAGCGCCGTCACCGCTCGCGAGTCGGTGAATCTCCCCACGAGGACGTTGGCGGGGATTCTGCCCACGAGGACGTTGGAGGCGGCGTGCACGATTGGTTCTCCCTATTGGCGAACCCGGATTGTATCCGCTTGCTCTGCCGCCGTCGTTCCGATAGGGAGTTGCTCTCGATACCATCGCCGGGTGGAGTTCCAGAAGACCCCGCGCTGGGTCGTGGCCTTGTCGGTCCTGCTTTTTCTGATGGCGGGCGGCTCGGTCGCGGCATGGTCGGTCGAATTGCCCTACTACGCCTATTCCCCCGGACCCGTTGGCGACGCGCTCGGGGCGGTGGTGATCGACCCTGAAGTGACCACCTATCCCAACTCCGACGGGCTCTTTCTTCTCACGGTGTCCGCCCAGGAGATCAATCTTTTCGAGATGATCGCCGCCGGCCTCGACCCCGCAGTCGACGTCGTCCGGAGGGAGCGGGTGCGGCCGGCCAACCTGAGCGACCAGGAGTTCCGGGAGCGGGGGCTCTCACAGATGGACCAGGCAGTGGAGAACGCAATCTCGGAAGCGCTGCGGCGTCTGGGTGAGACCACCGACGTGGTCCCGAGCGGAGTCAGGGTGGTAGACCTCCTACGCGACGATGATCTTTTTGTCGTTGGCGACGTGTTGGTCAGCGTGGCCGGCATCCCGGTCGAGCGGCTCGACCAGATCCGACCGGTGATCGAAGGAGCGGGCGTCGGTGACTTTGTCGAAGTGACAGTCAGCAGAGCCGGCGAGTCGGTCGACCTCGAAGTCGACTTGATTGCCTCCCCCGACGATGAAGGGCGTCCACTCCTCGGAATCGTGGCTCAAACCGATTTCCCGATCGACATCCTCACCGAGAACATCGGGGGCCCATCAGCCGGCATGATCTACACCCTGGCGATAATCGACCTGCTCAGTGAAGGCGACCTCGCCAACGGTCATATCGTGGCAGGGACCGGGACCATCGACGCCGGCGGCGCGGTCGGCGCGATCGGCGGTGTCAGGCAGAAAGTGGTCGCGGCGGAGGCCGCCGGCGCCGACATCATGTTGGTACCTCAGAACAACTACGAAGAGGCTCTGACGGCTCCGCGCCGCACCATGGAGCTTGTTCCGATCGCAACGATCGAGGATGCACTGGTATACCTGGCGTCGCTTCCGCCCGTCTAGGAAGGCCCGGTTTGGCACCTGAGTCGGGGTATCTTGGTCCCATGCCCGATACGACTCCAGAGCAGATCGCGGCGCGATCGTTCAGAACGCGCATGCGAGGCTACGACCCCGACGAGGTGAACGAATACCTCCGTGCGGTCGCAGCCGGTCTGGAGGAACTCGTCGCAGAACGGGACAAGCTCAAGGTCCATTTGGGCGATATCGGCAGAAAGGATCTCAAGGCCGAGTTCGAATCGATCGGCCAGGAGGTTGCCGCAGTTCTAGAGGCTGCCCGGGAGGCGGCCGACTCAATGCGAAACCGAGCCTCCGCCGACGCCGCCCGCTGGCGCTCCGAGTCAGTGGCCGAGGTCGAGTCGGAGCGACGCCAGGCGAAGTCGGATGCCGAAAACCTGCGAGGCGACGCCTGGGCGATGGCGGACGACCTGCTCAAACAAAGCCAGGCCGAAGCTCTCAAAATCGCCGCCGAAGCCGAGAAGGAGGCGATGCGGGTCGTCGGAGAGGCCGAACTCCATTCGCATCGATCGACCGCATCGGCGCGTCGCGAAGGCGAAGAGATAATCCGGCTGGCCAAAATGGAGTCCGAGCGGTTATTGCTGGAAGCCCAGGCCCGACACGACCAGATGATCGAAGCGGCCCACCGACAGGCCGAGTCCGCCCAGGAGCGGGCCAGGGCCCTCGAGGCGCGCCGTACAGAGCTCGGAAGGGAGCTCGAATCTCTGCGAGACGCACTGTCTAGGGCCGAACTCGAGCTCGATGAGCGCCGCGAGGCGTTGAATCTGTCCCCACCGCAAGTCGAGACGGCGCCAACCAGACCGGAATGGGAGGGCGGTGAAACCGTACGGGTGGTCAAACCGAACGAGGCTTCCGGTGTCGCCCCCAAGAGCGTGACACGGCTCGGGTCGTCTGACTCCGAATCCACGACGATCGCACCTCAGCAACAGATCAAGCTCGTGTCGGCGGAGGAACTCAAAAAACGAGCCGGTGGTTCCCGTCCAGTGGCCCCCGCATCACAACCGGAGGCGGAACCCGAGCCTGAACCCGAATACATCGAGCCGGTGCCGAAACCGATCAAACCTGAGCCACCACGAGCTTCCGACACCCCTGCGGTTGAGGCGGTTGCCGACCCTCAACTCCATGAGGAAGAAGTGGTGGAAGAAGAGACCCCGGCGCAACCGGAGAAGCCGGCCGTCGATGGCGACGAACCCGCCCCCGAGTTGGAGGAGTTGGTCACCGGGTTGTTTGCGCGTCTGCGAGACCCCGGAGAGGGCGAGTCCACCCGACCGAAGCCGGAGATCACGGCGGACAGGAGCGAGGCGGAGGCCGCGGAGGCCGCACAGCCAAAGGTCAAACGTCCGGCGTCTGTCGATGTAGCCGAGATCCGTGATCGAAGACTTCTTCCGATAACCAACCGATCACTTCGCAACATCAAACGCCAACTCACCGACGAAGCCAACGTCGTCCTCGACCAGATCAGAGCGTCGGGGGGAGAATGGACCGCGTCTGCAGACGCCATTGCCGAAAACATCGGCGCAGATCTCGTTGTGCTTGCCGCCGAGTCGTTTGGCGCCGGCCATGCTGCGGTCGAGGAATTGATCGGCAGCCGGGTGACCCGGCCCGCCACCCCCAAAACCGAGCCGGCGATAGCGTTTTCGAAAGCGTTGGCGTCTGCCCTCGAAGAGGCCATTTCCGAGGCCCACACTTCAGGCCAAGGTCCTCAGCAGCTCGGTTCGACGGTCTCGCGGATATTCCGTACCTGGCGCACCGACGAAGCCGAGCGCCGTGTGCGATCACTTGCCTTGGAGGCATATCACCGAGGGGTTGCCGCCACCGCCGCCATCGCCGAGCGCCCGACGGTTCTGGCCGTGGCCGGTCGAGGCTGCGCCACCTGCCGGGCCGCTGCCGAGGAGTCGCCTACTCCAGGCCATCTCCCTCCATTCCACGCAGGCTGTGAGTGCAGCGTGGCGGTGGGTTGACGGTTCGCTCGGC
>JBGTHP010000037.1:0-30085 GCA_041746105.1 Acidimicrobiia bacterium | reverse complement strand
TGGCCTCGTCCCGTCGCGGCCGTTGGCCTCCGCGCTATCGGCGGACGACGACGATCTTTGGCGCGGATGCAGCGAGACCAGATCTCCGCGTGCGGCGCGACGCCAGCAGAGGCGGATCCACCGAGGCGTCACGTGGGATCACAGAGATCGTCAGGGGACTGTCACCTCGAACGTGTCCTCGCCACCGCGGTAACTCGTCCAGTTCAACGTATAGGTGCCTGTGCCTGGTTCGTCGACGGTGAAGCACACCTCGACGCCCGTTGACGAGACCCCTAGGTCGTACACCGCGAAGCCTGTGTTGCCGGCCGCGCTGTTGCCGTTGGGCATCGTGACGTTGTAGTCACCGGAGGTGGTCCCGCCCGTGAATGCGATGTTGGCGCCGACGGTACCGGTGATGATGAGAGTCAGGCGATCCGAGCCGATCGGGGCGTACCAAGACACTCCGCGGGCGCCGGCGCCGCCGTCGTAGTTCCCGTAACAAGCCCACGGCACAAGGGAGACCCCTTTGATGTCGAGATAGAAACCCTCGGCCTCCACCTTCCCCGTTACGTCGAGGTAGATCGGCTCCGTGCCGGTCCCGACCGCATCAGGTGACATCGCCAGTTCCCACTGCTGCTCGTCGGGCTGGCCGAACAGCAGCGTGGCCGATGCAAGATCGAAATCGGGTGGGACGTTCCAGTACTGGAAGGTCACGGTGGCCTTAGATAGACCTGGCACCTGGCCTGAGTCGAGGATCGGGGTGATAACAGCCCCGGTGGCGGTCCGGACCAATAGGCTCCCGAAGAGCCCAGCCCAGCCGACAGGCTCGGTTTGGGTCACCTCTACGTCGTGTGTGACGTCGAGCGTTGCCTGCTGCGGGTCGTAGACCGCGCTGACCGGCGAGAATTTGATCCCCGCCAGCCACGCAGAACCGCCCAATTCGACTTCGGTCAAGGCGGGCGCAGCTGTTGTCGTTGTCGTAGTTGGGGTGACGGCGGCGGTGGTGGCTGACAACACTGGAATGGTCTCGGCCGGAGCGGCCGTCGTTGGTGTGGCGACGTCACCTCCGCCGCAAGCCACCAACACGATCGATAGAACAGTCGTAACCGCTGCCCACAACCCTGACCTGCGCATGCGCGTTGCCTTTCTGAAGACCGCTCCTGGGCTGCGCGATGCTACGGATTATTCCGAGGACAGTGAGCCCTGGATTGCCATTTTCTGGTTTTTCTCAGATTCTCGATTCTGTCCATTCCCGATGGGGTTTGTGATGCTCCCGCGGGCCATTCTCCCGGTCCGGATCTCACGCAATTGATGTCGGCGTCCAACGGCCGGGGCCGCGCTCGGTACGATCGATGGCGGGACGTTCTCGGCCCGACTGTCTCAGGACCCGAGGGACGTTCGAGACACGTTCTCGGGAGGGCGCACATGGACTCCGGCATTGGTCGCCTGGGGGGCCACACTGCTGATCATCGTCCGATACGGCGGCATGGACCTCGCCCGCCACGAACGTTTCACAGGATTCGATTCCGATGCCCGCGATCCTTCCCGGACGGCACCTCGATGACCTCGCCGGGCCGGGCGTCGCCAGGACACTGTCGGATACGGGATAGTGTTTGGGTCGCCCTTCCCGTCCCAAATACGAGGCGGCCGTCGCCCGATATGGATGCGACGGCCGCCTGGTAGTCACAGAAGGTGACGGACGCGAGCGAGGATCACATTCCGGGAGGCGGGGTGAGCCGGTAACGCTCGATCACGTCCGGGAGCCATGCGGGTTGGGCGAAGGGCAGCGAATAACGACCGGCTAGTTCCACGAGGTTCTCGAAATCCGGGGCTCCGGACCTGTTCATGTCGGAAAAGGCGCGGAAGAAGCCCTCGAAACCGGCCGGGGTGATCACTTCGATCATTCGGGCAGGAGTTGTTCCGGCATTCCACATCGCATGGACCTGATTCCTGGGCTTGACGATGTACCCGCCTGCCTCCAGGACCACTTCTTGGTCTTCCGATCGGAAACCGATCGCGCCCTCGAGCACGTAGGAGATCTCATCTTCGAGGTGATGGAGGTGAGGCGGCACGAGCGCCCCCACTGCGAAGGGGTGCTCCACGATCGACAACAACCCTCCCGTGTCCGCCCCGTCGATCTTGAACTGCACACCGATGCCGTCAGCCAGGTCTCCGGTCTGGCCACCGTGCGGTTGCACCACCTTGACTGCAGTAGCACCTTGTGTGGCTGTCGTTTCCATTCTGGGCTCCTTTCGTTAAACGCCTGTGTATAATCAATCACACAGAAGCCCGGATGTCAAATTTGGATATACAGCACCGTTTACCGAAGTTGCCGAAGACGCAGAAATACACGATGCGCAAGCGTGCAGAGCAGGTTGAACAAACGCGCCTTCAGATCACGGAGGCGGCCGTACGGCTCCACACGACCGTCGGGCCTGCCAAGACCACCATCAGCGCCGTCGCCGAAGAGGCGGAAGTGACCAGGGTCACCGTCTACCGGCACTTCCCTGACGAGGAAGCCTTGTTCTTTGCCTGCAGGTCCCATTGGGAGCAACTTCATCCGGGTCCCGATCCCACCGGCTGGCTCACCATCGACGGGCTCGAGGCGCGGGCCCGTCACGCCCTTGGCGAGTTGTACGCCTTCTATCGGACCAACCACTCGGATCTCTATCCGATCTTTCGCGACTTCGAAACCATGCCAGAGGCGACCCAGGAGCTCATGACCGGGCAGCGTCAAGCAATGAGCAATGCACTGATCACGGGAGCCGGCGCTCGCGGCGGTCGGCGGCGGCGGCAACTGGCGATCGCCGGTCACCTGACATCGTTCTGGACCTGGTGGTCGCTGGCGATCGACGCCGGACTCGACGACCAGGAGATCGTTGACCTCGCCGCTGGATTCCTCAGCTCGGTCTGAAGGTCGCCTACCCGACCAGCGCCAGGATCTCGTTCTGGATGGCCGGGTCGGTTTGGTCACCCGACGGGGATCGGCCACATGACATTTGGTCGGAACCGGCAAGCAGGTTGTGATTTGTGGCTGCCTTGTGGAGACCGGGACCGGTCGTTGAGGTTCAAACGGCTTGGAGGTAATCCAGAACGGTCATGCCAGTCGACGACCGCGAAGCAGGGTCTAGGGTGAGCCGGGTGATGCCCCCGACCTACCGCCAGACCATTCCCCTGATGCGGTTTGCACTGCTTTTGGGGGCCATCCTCACCTTCCTGTCCGGGTTTCAGCTTTTTGTTCTCACCGATTCCACTGAGGACACCTTCGCCTGGACGATCGGGGCCGGAGCAACCGGCACCATCATCGGTGCCTTCTACTGGACCGCCTGCCCGCTGTCGTATCTGAGCTGGCGACGCCAACCGTGGGTGCGGGCCAGGGTCGGCGTTGCCGGCGTCACCCTCTTCCTTTGGGCCACGCTCTTTACGACACTCGCCCACCTCGACAAATTCCACTTCTCGTCTGAGAGCGGATCCGGGCGAATGGCCGCATGGGCCTGGCTTGTGATCTATGTATTCGACCCGATCCTGGTGACCGCCGCCGTGGTGCTGCAGCGGCGCTCGTCTGGTGTCGATCCACCGCGGGCCTACCAACTCCCGGCGTTCTACCGGATCGCCCTGGATCTTCTGGGAGGAGCCTTCTCGGTTCTGGGGCTCGTCATGCTGGTCGTCCCCGGCGCCGTGGTCGGGCGGGCTCCGTTCCCGTTGACGCCTCTCACCAGTCGGACGATCGGGGCGTGGGTGCTGGCGATGGGTGTGGTGTTCCTGACCATGGCCTGGGAGAACGACTACGACCGGATTCGGCCGGCGGTCTTGGCCAGCCTGGTGGCGCCGGGTTTGCTGCTCATCGGGACGATCCGCTACTGGGATCAGTTCAGCTGCGGTGCATCGGGTTGGGCGTATTTGATCATGATCGGACTGATCGGATCAATGGGTGTCCTCGGACTGGTAGGTGACACCGACCGCGTTCTAGAAACGGCTGCCTGAGGCGCTATCCACCGCCTGAGCGGTTCCGGGGATCGGATGCTTGTATTGCCAGATGCCACCACACAGCCAATTGCTCGATCGCATGGAGGAAATCGACGAGCGACTCATCGCGGAAAACGACGAGCGGCGTCACTTCCACGGCGCCTATCTGCGCTCCACCCGCGCGGTGATGGATGCGGCCGCGGCTGCCGAGTTCCGCGATCCCGATTGGGCCGAGCGGTGGGGTCTGGCGTTCGCCGATCTGTACATGCGGGCCTTCACCGATTGGGAAGACGGCGGCGAGCCGCCTGGACCGTGGCGAGTAGCGTTCGAGGCTTCGAAGAATCCAGTGACACCTCCGGTGCGCCATGCGTTGCTCGGCATCAACGCGCACATCAACTACGACCTCCCTCAGGCGCTCTTGGCGGTGATCACCGACGACGAGTTCGACGACCCAACGGTCATGACAGTGAGAGCCGCAGACCACGCCCACGTCGACTCGATCCTGGTTCAACGAGTACCAGAGGAAGACAAGAGGATTGCCAGGGTGGAAGAACCCGGTGATCGCACTCTGATCGACAGGTTGATGTCACCTTTGAACCGGACCGGCACCCGCCGGTTCCTCAAAGAAGGGCGTGCCAAGGTGTGGCGCAACACCCGCCTTCTCAGCGCGGCGAGGCGTCAAGGAGCGGAAATCTATTCGGCTGAACTTGCCAGGCTGGAAGCTCTGTGTCAGGAACGGGTGGCCGACCTGGTGAACCCGCGCTTTGTGATCATGCGGCTTGCCCGTCATGGTTTCGGGGTGGAGCTACCGGCAGGACGAGGCGACTAGCGGGCGCCGTCCGTTGAAGTGCTCATGCACCTTCGACCACTGTGGCGGCGAGGTCCCGGGTGGCGTCGTCACCGATACGCCGGAACAGCATCTTCAAGAGGGGTTCTCCGATCTGCAGAACACCTTTGAATTCGAGCTCGGCGCCATATCGGAGGCGGGTGGTCTCACCGTCGGGGGCGAACTCCAGGTGATCGCGCCAACGCATCACCCGTGACTCCCCGGCGAGGACAAAACCATACGGGGGGTCGAATTCGACGACGTCGTAGGCGAGAGCCATCCCGGCGAGTCCGAGAGGGATGCGGAGACGCTCGACCCAAGACTGGCGCATGAGCCCGCCCGTCAGTGTGAAACGGGTTCCGACACCAATCGGGCCCGGTGTCGTCTTTTCCGCGGCGTAGGTCCTCGGATCCCACTTGGCCGCGTTACTGAAGTCGCTGACGAACGCGAACGTCTCCTCGACGGTGCGGGGGACGGTCAGGAGCGTTTCGTAATGTGCCACCTCCGTGACGATACCGGTCTTCGGTTCGACGCTCCGGGGGCCAGAATCACAGGCCGCCCCGCACGGCTCCAGGCGACAGGTCAGGTTCGGCGGCGGATGAAGCGACGGAACCCGAAAGCGGTCGCCGCCGGCGGGGACCATCCATCCTCCAAGAACAGGCAGTAGCTGCCGTTCTCCTCAGGTCATGTGGCAGACATTCGATTCCCGTGAGTTCCAGAATCCTCGACCATCCTGATGCCAAACGAGTCGTTCGTTCTCCGTTCCTCTCGATCGTTCCTCAATTTGTGACTTCCGGCACTGTTCGGCTGTCCGAGCATCGGCGCACGGTGGACGTCTACGGAAGGAGATGCTCATGACCGAGGAGAAACTGGGTCCGATCCTCTTCGACATCCCCGGCGACCTCGAGTACGACGCCGGCTTCCTGGAGTCGCTGGGGCACCGGGTGATGGTGTGTCACGGTCCCGAACATGCGAGCCTGTGTCCGATCCTTTCGGGAACCGGATGTGCCGTGGCCGAGTCGGCCCACGGCATCGTCTTCGCTCTCGACCTCGATCGTCCCCAGCATCGGGCGATCCTGAAGGCATATCGCGCCTTGTTGCGCGATGATGTGGCGATGCGGGTAGTGGTCAAGCCGGAGCGAGCAGAGGGTTACTCGGAATTGCTTCGGGGGCTGCGGGTATGGACCCACCAGCCGGTGGCCGGCGACTTCGATGCGTTTGCGGCGGAGGTCGAGGCGGCCGAACTCTGAACATTTGTGACGCTCGCATCCGTCACCGGAAATCGCCCGAGCCCAGGCTCGCCGACGCCGGAAGAGTTCCCATGGATGACCGTGGGAACCGATACAGGTCGTGCCGACCCAAATCGGTCGCGTCCGGCGAGCCGGGGGAGACCGCTCGCTGATCTGATCGGTAGGCTTCCGGGGGCGATGAGTAATCCAAAGTATGACGCCGTGATCATTGGAGCCGGGATCATTGGGGCGAACCTCGCCTTCGAGATGTCCAAGGCCGGATACAAGACCCTCAACGTCGACAAACTGCCTGCGGCCGGGTATGGATCGACGGCCAACTCGTGCGCGATCGTGCGGACGCACTATTCGACCTGGTCCGGGGTGGTCATGGCATATGAGGGTTTCCACTATTGGATGGAGTGGCAGGACTACCTCGAGGTTGAGGACGAACGGGGCGCCGCCGGGTTCGTGCAATGCGGGGCGGTGTATGTCGGCGGCGAGAGCCGGTACACGGAGAAGGTGTTGCCGTTGTTCGACCAGATCGGGATCGAGTACGAGGTCTGGGACGTGGACAAGCTGGTCAAGCGTCTTCCCGGTGTCGACACGGGACAGCATTCGCCTCCCAAGCGTCCCGAGGACGATGCGTTCTGGGAGGAGCCGGCCAAACAGATCACGAGTGCGGTTTACACCCCGATCGCCGGTTACATCACCGATCCTCAACTCGCCACGCACAACCTCCAGCGGGCGGCAGAAGCCAAGGGTGGTCAGTTCATCTTCGGGGTGGAGGTGACCGGGATACGGATCGAGGACGGCCGTGTCGCCGGTGTGGAACTGTCGGACGCGACCACCGTCGATGCCCCAATCGTGGTCAACGTCGCTGGGCCGCATTCGTTCGTTATCAACGAAATGGCCGGCGTAGCCGACAAGATGGCCATCAAGACGAGGGCGCTGCGCCACGAGGTCCATCATGTGCCGTCCCCGGAGGGAATCGACTTCGAAAAGGACGGGATGCTCGTCGGCGACGACGATCTCGGCACCTATTTCCGACCAGAGGTCGGCAATCACATCCTGGTGGGAAGCCAGGATCCCGACTGCGATCCCCAAATCTGGGTGGAAGATCCCGATGACTTCGATCGCAACATCTCGGCCGCCCAGTGGCAGGCGCAGGTTCTCCGTCTCGCCCGGCGGCTTCCCGCGCTTGGAGTGCCGGGCGACAAGAAAGGCGTCGTCGACCTGTACGACGTGAGCGATGACTGGATTCCCGTTTATGACAAGTCGGATCTCCCCGGCTTCTACATGGCGATCGGGACCAGTGGGAACCAATTCAAGAACTCGCACATTGCCGCCTACTGCCTGACCAAATTGATCCAGGCGGTCGAGGCCGGCCACGACCACGACCGCGACCCGGTCAGGGTGAGGATGCCGCACATCGGGCTCGATTTGGATCTGTCGGTCTTCAGCCGCAACCGGGAAGTCAACGCCGACTCATCGTTCAGCGTCCTTGGTTGATCCGGTGGGTATCACGCCCAAGCCACCCAGCTTGGCGGGCCGGCTTCACCGAGCTGAGAGACATGAGCGCGAAACGATCCGCCGACAGCGGTGAGGCCACGGTCGGCACGGCCGTTCTGGTCCGCCGTTTCCGCGATGGTGCCGAGCTGGTCGCAGCCGCCTTCTTGCCCGCCCACGACACGAAACCCCCGGTAGACGGGGGTTTCGTGTGTTCGAGGGTGGTGTTGCCGGAGCCGGCTAACTCGAGCGGTCCGATAGGCTGTTTAGCCGCAGGTCAGGACGGTCGGTGATCCGAACAGGATGGAGCCTTGGAGGACCAAGGGGGCCCCAGCCGGGGGCGTAGTGCCACTGACGAGAACGGGGTCGGTCACTCTCGCCGTGGGTGCACAACCGCCAGATCCCAATTGCACGATTCCCCCGCGAATATTGGTCGATATGCCCGAATCGATGGTGGTGAGCAACGAGTCGACGGAGATTTCGACGGGTCCGATGTTTATCTCGCTGAATGTGGCGCTCTTGAGAACGATGCCGGTATCTGTGACGGTGACGGAGAACTGCCCGTTGGGGCTCACCATGCTGGTGACCGGTGAGCAAACAAGTTGTCCTCCAGTGATACCTGTGACATAGCTGCCGACTGCACAGGCTGAATCAGGAAGAGAGCCCGGTGCACCCTGGGGACCGGCCTCGCCTTGAGATCCCTCTGGTCCTTCCGGTCCCTGCGGACCGGGCACTCCCTGCGGACCGGTTTGGCTCCAGGTGATCTGCACATCTCTCTTGCAGTCTTTTGCCGGCGCCGAGCCGATCGCGACAGAACTGATGGTGCCGCTGCTGCTGAGGCATCCCGTGTAGATGTTTGGTTCGGTCTGCGCGGCTGCGGTTGTCGTCGCAGCGATCATCGCGATGAGGAGCGCCGCGAAGAGTTGCGACCGGCGCAGGCCCACCCGTGCCGCGCGTGGATCTCGAGTCATGGTGTTCACTCCCAGGTGTGGGGTTCGACCGGTTCGCCTGAAAGTTGGCCGGTTCCCCGGGGCCGGGCATCTCAGGAGGGTCCATCCCGATTTGGCTACGCTACGAGCAGCTCGGCAACAATGCCGTCCAAACTGCAACACATCTCAAGAGTGCCGACCCCCGCCCGATCGGGCCGGCTCCCTGGTGCCGAGCATGGCCCCGGGAGCGAGTCGCCCCAGACCCGTTGTCGCTTGCTCGGCAGGGCCAACCACCGGCTCCGCCGATGCTCAGCGAATGGTCATCTCGAGCGTGTGCTCGCCGCAATAACTCTTCCAGTTCAAGGTGTAGCTGCCTGTGCCCGGGCAGTCGATGCCGGCGACTGGCGGTCGCCGGTCACCTGACGTCGCCTGGGACCTGGTGGTCGCCGGCGATCGACGCCGGATTCGACGACAAAAAGATCGTGGACCTCGTGGCTGGATTGCTCAACTCGCCCTGAGGGCCGCCCCAGATTCACCGGACCAGACGTAGGTCCCAGATTCGATCCCTCCATCGCCCACTCCGAGGATCCACGTGGTCGTCGGATGAACTACCAATGCCGGCGCCGCCGAGCAAAGTCAGCCGCGGCGGGCGAGGATCGTGAACGTCTCGTCGGCGGGCTCGTGCGGTCGTCGGGTGAAACCGGACAGGAACTCGAGGTCGCCGAATCCGCTGTATACGAGAGCGTCACGCAACTCGTTGGGCGTCCATGAGAGCGTGGCACGTTCGCGAACGTGGCGCTCGGAACGAGTCAGCTCGCCATCTCGGAACAGCTCGTACAGGTCGTCGGTCGACTCGACCCGTCGCATCGGGTCGAACGTCGCTCGGGAGGTTCGGCGGACCGTCGTGCCTTCGTCGAGCACAGCCTCGCGCGTCCAGTCTTCCTCCGTAGGCTTGTCGAGGACGATGATCGGCATCGCCAGCGTGCCACCCGGCTCGAGGTGTAGGTAGAAGGCCCCGAGTGCGCGGCCGGCATCATCGCGATCGAGCACGAGTTGAAAGGAGCTCGACGGCACGATGATCGTGTTGTACCTCCGCGGCAGGTCGAGGTCCACCATCGACTGGAGGTGGAGGTTCGGCGTCAGGCCCAGCCCCGCCGCCTTGCGCCGGCACAATGCGAGCATCTCGGCGGAGTTGTCGACGCCGTCGATATCGATCCCTTGCTGTAAGTAATCGAGCAGCAGCCGGCCGGTCCCGCAGCCGACGTCGAGAACGGGCTCGCCGCGCTCACGGATGACGTCAAGAAAGAAAGGCCGGTCATCCCAGTCGGACGTATCGCCGCGGAGCGCGTCCCACGATTCGGCCATCAGCCCGACGTATTCGACGTCGCCCTCGGTCATGCCCGGAGCCTACCAACCGTTCGGCGCCGGCTCTGCCCCTTCGCAGGGCACCGACTTGTTGCGCCGAATAGGCGTATACCCGAGAGAACATTTCGCTCGCCGACGGGGATGTTCGCGCTCTACGGGCCCCGACACCGGACACTCTCTGTTCCGATTGGCTCGAACGAGCCGACGGTTCGAAGCGACGGAGAATCAGCGCCCATGGCCTTCGCGCATCGGTCGCCAACCACAACGACGACACGGCACATCTTCCACCCTTGCCCGACGGCTCGGTGGGAGGTGATCTGGCTCCGCAGCGGGGTCGGCGAGGTCGGTAACATGCGTGACCGCCGGTAGGAAGATGGAGATGTGTCTGCGCCGCTAGTGAGCTTTACAACCACCCTCTCGTCTTTCGGGAACAACACAGGTATTGAGGTGCCGTCTGAGCTGGTCGAGACGCTCGGCGGTGGGAAGCGACCGGCGGTTGTGGTGAACGTCAACGGCTACGAATACCGAAACACCGTCGCTGTGATGGGCGGCAAGTACCTGGTGAGCGTGAGCGCAGCAGTTCGCAAAGCGACCGGTCTGGCCGGAGGTGATCCCATCGACGTCACCTTGACCCTCGCAACAGGACCGCGCGCGGTCGACGTGCCGGACGAATTCAAGGCGGCGTTGGATCGAGAGCCCACAGCCGCGGCCTTTTTCGCAAATCTATCGAACAGCCTCCAGCGATATCACGCCGATCAGATCACGGGCGCCAAGACCGACGAAACCCGGGATCGACGAATCGCCAAAGCCGTGGACCTATTCCTTGCCGGCAAGCAGCGTTAAACACCGCTCCCGGTCTGACGAGCACAGAAACCGATTCCTGTTGCGGGCTCGCGACGCCATCGACCGCCACTTCGCCGAACCGCTCGACGTCGCCGCTCTAGCGGAGATTGCCTGCGCTTCGGAGTCGGGGTTCACCCGCACCTTATAGGCGACGTTTGCGGGCGGTTGAGACAGATGTGCCGCTCGGCTGAGATTGGGCCTGGGTTACCCGGTGAGCATTACGCTCGCAACCTGATGGCAACTACTTTCGCAACGGATACGGGGGTCGAGGTCCCCGCTGTCACGACTGAGCAGATGCGCGAGATCGACCGGATCGCCACTGAGGAGATGGGGCCCAATCTCTATCAGATGATGGAGAATGCCGGGCGCAGCCTCGCTCTGACCGTGCTGGACATTTTGGGCATTGAAT
The DNA here is from genome assembly GCA_041746105.1 of Acidimicrobiia bacterium. GTDB lineage: Bacteria > Actinomycetota > Acidimicrobiia > Spongiisociales > ZC4RG35 > JBFHRE01. Next base: position 19,033 of record JBGTHP010000037.1, on the reverse strand, counting down.
GGGCATCCTCACCAATTGTTGTTTTGGCGGGTAGAGGGGGAAACGGTGGGGGTGGGATCTGCGCTGCCCGTCACCTGGCCAATCGTGGGGCTGAAGTCACAGTCGTGGTGTCTGATCCGGAGGGGCTCAATCCTGTCCCTCGGGCACAGTTGGGCACTTACCAATTGACTGGTGGCAAACTCGCGTCGCTCGACCAGCTCGACAACCTCACAGCCGCAGTGGTTGTTGACTCAATCATCGGCTACAGCCTGAAAGGGGCACCAACCGGCGTTCCTGAAGCGATGATCGGCTGGATCGGCACTCAGGCCGCACCGGTGGTCTGTCTTGACGTTCCCTCGGGGATCGATGCCACGACTGGTGAGGCGGCTGGTGCGCACGTTCGCGGTTCCGCGACTCTTACGTTGGCCCTCCCCAAGACAGGTCTGCGCGTCGACACGGCAGGAGACATGTTCCTGGCCGACATCGGCATACCCAACGAGGTGTACCGCCGAATTGGGCTCGACGTCTCAACTGAGATCTTCAAGGATCGATATCGGGTATCGGTGCGACCTCGATGAGCCTTCACAGAGTCGGTACTCGCCGATGAACTGTCTTTTCACCGGAAAGGTCACGGTAGGCGGTTTCTCAAAGAGCGAATCGGAAGGCACCGAGTAGAAAACATGGCCATACCTCTGAATGGGCTGCGCAGTTGAGTCTCGGGAGCGATCGGGAGCAGCACCGAGGGGCCGACGAAACGTTCGCTTATGCCAGTAAAGGTGCCTTAGACTAGTAAGGTGCTCACGGAACGGGAACAGCAGATCGTCGACTTGCTTCGTCGCGATCCGCTGATAGGAACCGACGCGTTGGCCGCAACGCTGGGAACCAGCCGGGCCTCGATCAATGTTCACCTGTCCAATCTTGGCAAGAAGGGCGTGATCCTCGGCCGGGGATATGTGCTCTCCGAGCGGCCCGGCGCCGTCGTCATCGGCGGGGCCAATGTGGACCTCAAGGCTCGAAGCAATGCCCGGGCGACCGGCCATACCAGCAACCCCGGTCACGGCTCGATGGCGCCGGGAGGGGTTGCGCGCAACATCGCCGAGAACCTCGCCCGCCTGGGTGACCGCGTTCACCTGGTCAGCATCGTGGGGCGCGACCCGATGGGCGACAACCTGCTCGATCACACCGCCGCTGCCGGCGTACGTGTCGAGTACGTGGCGCGGACCGACCGGCCGACCGGTACCTATACCGCGGTACTCGACGTCGACGGTGAACTCATCGTCGCGATCGCTGATATGGAAGGGACCGCCGAGCTCGGACCAGAACAACTTCACAACGCGCGCGACGTGATCGCGACCGCTGGGGTGGTGGTCGTCGACGGAAACCTGCGCCTTGATGCCCTCGAGTACGCAATGGACCTGGCCTCAGGGGTGCGCACCGTCTTCGAGCCGGTCAGCGTGCCAAAGGCGGCCGGTCTCAAGGACGCAATCGACGGTCGGATCTACGCCGTCACCCCCAATCGCGACGAACTCGCTGCGCTCACCGACTCGCCGACGCGTACCGACCGCCAGGTGCGAACAGCAGCGCTAACCCTGCACGCCCGGGGCGTCGAACTGGTCTGGATCCGACTCGGCGAGCGTGGCTCGCTGCTCAGCACGACCGAAAACGCCATCGAGATTCCGGCCATGCCGACCTCGGTGCAAGACGTCACCGGCGCCGGCGACTCGATGCTGGGTGGGTTCTGTCACGTGCTGCTCGAGGGAGGTTCGCCCGAGGAAGCCGCTCGATTCGGCCATGCGGCCGCCGCATTGACCATTGCCAGTTCGCACACGGTGCGTCCCGATCTGACCCCGCGGCTGGTTCAAGCCACACTCGACCAGGAGAACCGAAAATGAACGTCCCACACCCCGACCTCGTGCTCACCGACGAAGTGGCCGAGGCATTGGTCGAACACAGCCCCGTCGTTGCGCTGGAGAGCACCATCATCAGCCACGGAATGCCGTACCCGCAGAACGTCGAAATGGCCACCGAGGTCGAACGGATCATCCGTGAAGGCGGAGCCACCCCAGCCACGATTGCGGTCCTCGACGGCCGCCCCCGGATCGGATTGACCCGGGACGACCTCGAGCTCCTCGCGACCAGCCCCGACGTGTCCAAGATCAGCACACGCGACTTGCCTTACGCCGTAGCGCAGGGCACCCACGGAGCCACCACGGTGGCTTCGACCATGCGGTTGGCCGCCTTGGCCGGCATCTCGGTGTTTGTTACCGGCGGCATCGGCGGTGTACACCGTGGAGCGGAACGAACCTACGACGTCAGTGCCGACCTGACCGAACTCTCGAAGACGAACGTGGCGGTGGTCTCCGCCGGCGTCAAGTCGATCCTCGATATTGGGCTCACACTGGAGGCACTGGAGACACTCGGGGTACCGGTGGTGGCGTATGGGACCGATGAGTTCCCGGCGTTCTTCTCGCGCGTCAGCGGTCACGCAGCTCCGATGCGGGTCGACACGCCCGCCGATCTCGCTGCCCTGATGGCTGCCAAATGGCGGCTCGGCCTCGACGGCGGACTGGCGATCGTCAACCCGATACCGGTCGACGACGAGATCCCGGCCGAGGAGATCGGTGTGATCATCGAGCAGGCCCTGGCCGACATGGAGACGAACGGTGTTCACGGCAAGGAAGCCACCCCGTTCCTACTCGGGCGGATCGTCGAGATCACCAAGGGAGCCAGCCTCACAGCCAACATCGCCCTCGTGAACAACAACGCACGACTGGGCACCCAGGTGGCCCGCGAGTACGCCTCCCTTTGGTAGTTGGAGGGCTGGTGGTCGTACCCCCGGAAATATGACCGGCGAACGGGGTCCGATCCGGGCTCGGATGGTGCATTCCGCGCTCGTACTCACTGTCGGCTAGCGGGGTACCGCCAAATCGCCGAACGCGTTGTTGAAGCACCGCGACCGGGATGATCTGATCTGCGAGAATCGGCCTATGTCGACTGCGAAGCATGATCTCCATTGGTACCTGCAGGCTGGACGTGAGGCGGTTCTGTGGAAGCTCGATGGGCTCTCCGAGTACGACCAGCGCCGTCCTCTCGTCCCGACCGGGACGAACCTGCTCGGGTTGGTCAAGCATTTGGCGTCAGTAGAGCTCGGCTATTTCGGGGACTGTTTCGGTAGACCCCACGGATTAGCCCTTCCCTGGTCGGACGATGATGCCGAAGCGAACGCAGACATGTGGGCGACGGCTGAGGAATCCCGCGAGGAGTTGGTTGCTCTTTACCGCCAGGCTTGGATGCACTCCGATGCAACGATCGAGGCTCTCGACCCCGAGTCAGTGGGTCACGTTCCGTGGTGGCCGCCCGATCGAAGCGAAGTGAGCCTCCACCTCGTCCTCATCCATGTGGCCACAGAAACGCATCGGCACGCCGGACACGCAGACATCGTGCGCGAGCTCATCGACGGGTCTGCCGGAATGCGCCAGGGCAACGACAATCTTCCCGACCGCGATTCCGCGTGGTGGGCCGACCATCACGCACGAATCGAGCAAGCTGCGAGCAGCTTCAGGCCCAGCTGAATAGACGGTGAGCATTTCAGGTAGTGCGCCGAACCCCCTACAGTGGACATGCGACGACCAGTCGCCTCTCACTTCTCTTATTGAACTTTGCCGCCCTCACATCCGGGCTTGCCTGCGATAACGAGTGATCGTCACCGTGCTTGTCATCCCAAGGCGAGCCTCATCGAAGGAGGACCAGTGGAGACAGCCGTCACCAATGTGTCCATTGGATTCGTGAGCACCTATCCGCCAACCGTGTGCGGACTCGCCACCTACACAGAATCTCTGCTCGGATCTATCGCAGACAACCGCGGCGCCCGTTCAGGGCTCGGCGTGGTCGACGTCGGCGACGACAACCGTAAAGTCGACGCAAGCCTTGTCGTCCATCGTCATATGGCCGGCGATTCACGCTCGCTCGAGCGAGCCGCCCAGGTGCTGAACAGTTATGACACGGTCTCGATCCAGCACGAGTTCGGAATTTTCGCCGGGCCGGACGGCGCAGAGGTGCTCGACATGATCGACGCGATCGGAGTGCCAACCGCCGTCACGTTTCACACGGTGCTCGACGAGCCGACTCGAAGTCAACGAGCGATCATCGACCACCTAGCCCTCGTCGCCGATCGCCTGGTGGTCATGAGCGAGAACGGGTCGGCAAGATTGACGAGCCGTTACGGAATCGATCCTGAGCGAATCCACGTGATCCCCCATGGGGCAAACACGTTGTTCTCCGGGCCTTCTCTTGTCTCGGGGAAAAGACCGTTGGTGCTCACGTGGGGCCTCATCGGCCCTGGGAAAGGCCTCGAAACGGCGATTCAGGCGTTCGCCGAGTTGGTCGATCTCGAACCGAGCCCGCGTTATCTCATCGCAGGCGCCACCCACCCTCACGTAAGGGACCACGCCGGCGAGTCCTACCGCCAGAGTCTCGTCGAGTTGGTGCACGATCTCGGGTTGGATCACATCGTCGAATTCGACGACCGGTATCTCGACCGGGTCACCCTTGCCCGTCTCGTCCGTAGTGCGAACCTCGTGGTGCTGCCCTATTCCTCGACCGAGCAAGTCACATCAGGCGTCCTGGCCGAGGCGATCGCCGCTGCCAAACCGGTGATCGCCACCCGATTTCCTCACGCGCTGGAGTTGCTGACCGGAGGTGCCGGTCTGACGATCCCACACGGTGATGTCGGCGCTCTGGGAGAGGCAGTTCGATTCGTGCTGACCAACCACGACGTTCGATTCAGGATGGCTCGGGAGGCCGGCCGACTGGCAGACGGATGGTTCTGGCCAACGATCGGGAAAAGATTCACTGCCCTGATGTCGGAGATGGCGGACGACAGAAGGCTCGTCGGATCAGGAACCGGCGCAAGACCTCGGATCCTCAATGTCGCAGTATGACCGGGCGGACGCGTCGGGTCACCCGTCGGCACCGATCTACACCGAGCTTCCCAAGCCTCGATTTGATCACCTCCGCCAACTCACCGATCGCGCCGGGCTCTGGGAACACGCTCTGTTATCCACTCCCAGGGTCGATCATGGTTTCTGCACCGACGACAATGGGCGTGCCCTGGTTGTGGTCTCCCGCCAGTCGGCGCTGTCCGGCGGACTGGCGGATCTGGCAGCCACCTACCTCGGGTTTGTTCTCGAAGCGCGGACGACGAACGGGTCCTTTCGCAACCGACGAGATGCCGACGGTGTTTGGCGTGACGCGCACGGCAGCGACGACAGCCAGGGCCGAGCCTGGTGGGGACTAGGTGCTGCGTCGCACTCGGCACCGACCGAATCCATGAGACTCGCCAGCATCGACGCCTTCGACACCTGTACTTCCTTCGAGTCACACCATCTCCGCGCCAATGCCTACGCGGTGCTTGGTGCCGCAGAGATGCTCAAGACGGACCCCGATCACGCCGGCGCCCGGGACCTTCTCAAACGCACGTCTGGTGTCATCGCCGACGCCGCGCACGGTGCAATCCCGTGGCCCGAGGATCGGATGACCTACGACAATGGTCGCATTCCCGATGCGCTACTGGCTGCGGGCACGACCCTCGGAGACCGGGGCCTGGTCTCGGCGGGTCTCCGCCTGCTCGAGTGGTTGGTGACCACAGAGACCAACGGCAATCATTTCAGTTTCACCCCGACCGGGGGATGGTCCATCGGTGAGGCGCGACCCGGATTCGACCAACAACCGATAGAGGCATGGGCGATCGCCGATGCCTGCCACCGAGCGTGGGTGGTCACGGGCGACGCGGTGTGGCGGGCGTGTGCGCTACGTGCTGCCCGATGGCTCGTTGGAAGCAACGACTCGGGGTTGGTGATGTATGACCGAGATACCGGAGCCACCTTCGACGGCCTCGAGGACGGCTCGGTGAATCAGAACAGCGGAGCCGAGTCCACACTCGCCGGAATCGGGGCCCTCCAGGTCGCCGCCTCTTGCGATGCGAGAACTCCTCACCTCGAATCCCGCTGATGCCGCCGATTCCTGTAACTCGATCAAAGGTCCGCCTTGTCCCGGATCCGCACCGAAGGGTCGCCAAGACATACATACTTGCCGATCACGGTCAGCACGACGGAAAGAGCCGCACGGAGAAGTTGCTCGAGCGGATCCTGGCGTTGTCGCCAGGCGAGGTGGAGCGAACCCTCCGGGATGTCACTACCGGTTTCGGCGACCGTCACTCAGATCTCGACGGGCTCTTCGGCCAGGGTTTCTCCGCGGTTGCCCACCTCGCACCCGATCCGTCTGACATATCCGACAGCATGAGACTTCTCATCGGGTCCTACTTCACACATGAGTACTCGCTCGAGGGAGCCGCCCTCACCAACCCGTCGATCGTGGCCGCTCCCGACCAGTCGGGCCTACCCGCCGGCACGATCAGGGTGATAGTGAGCCTGCGAGCGGTGGGAGAAGGCCACATCTCCTCGATCGAGTTCCGCACCGGGCTGATCGGGCGCAAGGGAAACATCGAGCTGGATCCGCCCGGTGCCCCCAAGACGGGAGTCCGGCGACCACCGATGTTCGACAAGGCGCTTTTCGCCGCCAAGCTCGACGAGATGGGCGTCGGCGTCGAGCTCATAGAGCAGGCCATGGGTCATCTCTCCGCCAGGTTCTCCATGAGCGACCTCGAGGACGCCTTGGCCGACCTCGACCGACGGGAAGGCTTCTCGATTGCCGTACAGCACGTCGCACAGGTGATGCACTGGTTGGCCTCGTCCAACTACGAGCTCAGTTTCCCGGACGGCTCGGATCTCTCCCAGCGGGTACTTTTCCCGAGCGGTCCGACGGAGAGCCATGGTATGGAAGACGCTCGTTTGGTTCGTTTCACCGAAGCAGACGGGTCGGTGGTGTACTACGCCACATACACCGCGTACGACGGTTTCAGCATCCTGCCCCAGCTCATCGAAACCACCGACTTCCGGACGTTTCGAGTCGCAACGCTCAACGGACAGGCCGCTCGCAACAAGGGCATCGCGTTGTTCCCCCGCAGGGTTGGCGGTCTCTATGCTGCCCTTGCCCGCGCCGACGGGGAGAGCAACCAACTCATGCTCTCTGACAATGTCCGCTTCTGGCACGAGGCGGAACGGATCCAGCTGCCGACCCGGCCGTGGGAACTCATGCAGATCGGCAACGCCGGTTCCCCGATCGAAACCGAGGCCGGATGGCTGGTCGTGACCCACGGAGTTGGCCCGATGCGCAAATACGTCCTCGGGGCCCTACTCCTCGACCTCGCCGATCCCTGTCGCGTGATCGGCCATCTCCAAGACCCACTGCTGACTCCGGACGACTCCGAACGCGACGGGTACGTCCCCAACGTCGTGTACTCGTGCGGATCAATCGTTCACCGCGACAAGCTCGTCATCGCGTATGGTGCTTCGGACACTTCGGCGAGATTCGCATCGGTGCCACTCGATGCTCTCCTCGAAGAGATGACCGGGCGCTGACAAGGGGGGCGGTCGCCTCAACGAGCATGGAGACGGTGGTAGAGCGACAGGTAGTCATCGACCATTCTGGCTGAATCGAAACGTTCCTCGATCGAGTGCCGAACCCCCTTACGGTCGAGGTGGCGACTGGCCTCAACGGCGTCGACTGCCTCTGCCTGAGTGGAGACGAGGAATCCGTTCACTCCCGGATCGATGATCTCTGGCATCGACCCGCGAGGGTGGGCGATCACCGGCGTGCCGCATGCCATGGCTTCCACGACGCTGAACCCGAAGGGCTCGTCGAAATCGATCAGATGAAGTAACGCGGCGGCGTTTCCCAGGACTGTTTGGCGTTGCTCGGGGCCAACCGGGCCGAGGTAGATCACACTTTCGCCATCGATGTGGGGCTCGACTGACCTCTCGAAGTATTCACGGTCCTGGATGATGCCGGCGATGACCAGTGGACATCCCGCCTCGGCTGCCACCTCGATCGCGACCGCCGTCCCTTTGTCGGGATGGATGCGGCCGAAGAACACGAGGGTGTTCCCACCAGGGCCGACTTCGAAGGACTCGACGTCTATCCCGTGGTGGATGGTCGCCGCGTAGGGAAGAGCCGGATGCCGGTCGGCGTCACTGATCGCCACGTAGCTGACACGATCGGCGTATGCGAGGTACACCGGCAACGTGGCGTCGTTGGCGAAACCGTGGATGGTCGTCACGACCGGGGTATCGACCAGCCTGGTGAAGGTGAGGGGCAGGAAGTCGAAGCTGTTGTGGATCAGATCGAACTCGTCCGCCCGCTCGAACACGGCGGCGATGTGGAGGGCCTCCCACGCCTTTGCATCCAAGGATGGATCCTCCGAGTAACCGGTCGGGGCCACGCCGACGAGGCGAGCCGAAGTCACAGAGTCGGCGGTGGCAAACAGAGTGGTATCGACCCCGCGTGCCACGAGGCCCTCGGTAAGCAGTGAGGCGAACTGCTCCCACGGTCCGTAATGGCGTGGAGGAACCCGCCACGAGATGGGAGCGAGGACCGCTACCCGCATACGGGAGGTTTCGCCGAAGTCGGATGGCACGTTTCTAGCTCATCGAAAGAAAGACGGCGGCGGGCGACCCGGCTCGTCGGACGGCTCAAGCCGGCTCAGACGATCTTGGTCGACTTGGCCGCGGCGGCTTCCCGCTTGCTCTTCTTTTCGAGGCGCTTTTCTTTCAAGTTATGGGCGGCTGCCTTCTTGGTGCCTTTTCCGCCCTTGTCTTTGTTTGCCATGATTGCCTCCAGGCCGACCGCCGGGGTGGCAGCCGACTCCATCCTCGCAGGATCACACCGGTACGAGCGCATTCTCGCCGCTTGGCTCAATTGGTCGTTGTCGGTTTTCGGGCGATGAAATGGGCGATCGATCCGAACACGTCGACCTCCACCTCTTCGAATGAGGCGTCGAGGATTGAGCGGATCCCAGCGACGCTGTCGGTCGCATTGTCGAACCCACCCTGACGGTTCGCGACCCAGAGCATGGCGCGAGCCTGTGGGAGATGCCGTTCGGTCCGTCCGAGGACGGTGCCACCGAACAAGACGGCGTCGGGCGTCATCACCCTCGCAATGTTGGCGATGGCGGTCGCCTTGCGAGACAGCGGTCCAGGCAGGCAATGGAGTACGTAGTTCATTGCGACCGAGTCGAACGGGGTGCCAACGGGTAGTCGTTTCAGAACATCTGCCTCGACCGCCGTCGGTTCGAGGTCTCGCAAACGCGCCGACGTCTTGGCAAGCACGTTTGGATTCGGGTCCAAGATCGTCAGTTCGGTTGCGGCCCCGACGCCGGATGCGGCGAGGAAGTAACCCGTCCCTGGTCCGATCTCGAGGTGCCGTGCGCCGACGAGCCGCCGATAGCGCTCGACGATCGGGGGAGTGGGGCATCGCCACACCGCTCTGGCCATGAACCCCAGCACGAACGGGTCGTAGATGGCCAGCAAGAAGCGCGTGTATTCGGCCTGGCCCTTGTAGGCGGGATCGCTCGGGTCCAACTCGCTCCTTTAACCCACTCAGTATGGTCGCCCGCCAACCTGGCGCGTTTCCGGAGGTTTCTATTCCGACTGTCGAGTGCCGCTTCGAAGCAGCCGGTTCAGAGTCCAGGTCAGCTTCGGCTTTGCGGGTGCAGGCGGGCTGCTGTCAGCGGACAGTCCTGTGATTCGAGATCGGGATGGGTCCGGGCAGCCGGTCTACGTCGACGGTGGGGCAGGCCAAGGCGGTCAGGGTGGACCCGTGATGCCTAGCCTCAGTGCCATGAGTGAACATGGCGCCGATCACCGGGCGGGACACCAACGCGATCCGCTTGGAAAGTCATGGACGGAGACCTACGAGGCGCTCAAGTCAGCGGATGCTTCCAGCGGCCTAGACCCAGCCAACCTGGAGCGCCTAGCGACGTCCGCCTACATGCTGGGGAAAGTGTCCGAGATGCAGGCGGCCTTGGAGCGTGCTCACCACGCCTATGTCGACCAGGAGCAAACCCTGCCTGCGGCCCGCGTCGCCCGGTCGCTGGCACTCAACATCGCCAGCCGAGGCTTGTTGGCAGAGGCCGGCGGATGGATCGAGCGGGGTCACCGGATTCTTGACGCTCTTGACGAACCCTGCGTCGAACAGGGGTACCTGCTGCTGCCGCAGGTCTTCAGACATATTGCCTCCTCGGAGTGGGACCATGTGGCGGGTCTCGCCTCCGAAGCCGCCGACATCGGGCGCCGATTCGGCGACACTGACCTGGTGGCACTCGCCGCCCACACCCAAGGGCTGGCGTTGCTCCAGCGCGGAGAGGCCGCCAATGCCTTTCGGCTCCTGGATGAGGTGATGTTGTCGGTGACCAGCCGGGAGACGTCACCGCTGGTGACGGGAATCGTCTACTGCTCGGTCATCGAGGGGTGTTATGAAGCCCACGAGGTGAGGAGGGCTGCAGAGTGGACTCTCTCGCTGTCGGAGTGGTGTGAATCGCAACCCGACCTCGTTGCGTTTGGTGATCAGTGTCTGGCCTATCGCTCCGAGATCCTCAAGTTGCAAGGGAGATGGCTTGACTCGTTAGCCGAGGCCAGTCGGTCCATCGAGACGAGCTCAGGTGGGATGGCCTCCGCCCAGGCCCATCGACAGCGAGCAGACATCCATCGCCTGCAGGGTGAAGACGCCTTGGCCGAGGAGACCTATCGGCAGGTAGGACTGCTAGGAGGCGATCCCCAGCCGGGCCAGGCCTTGCTCAGATTGACCCAGGGAAACCACGACGCCGCGGTTGCGTCCATACGGCGGGCGGTGGCGGAGGCGCAGGACCTGTTGCCTCGCATCCGGTTGCTTCCCGGATTCGTCGAGATCATGGTTGAAACCGGCCACCTGGCGGAAGCGCGGGAGGCCGCTGATGAAGTGACTGCCATCGCCGAACGGACCCTGATCGAGATGCACCAAGGCTGGGCAGCGCACTGTCAGGGCCTCGTCAACTTGGCTGAGAACAGAGGGATCGAGGCGGTTTCGGCCTTCAGGAGCGCCGCAGGCCATTGGCAGGGCCTCGGCATCGACTACGAGTCGGCCCGGTCGCGGGTCGGATTGGCCCTGGCACTCCGTGCATTCGGGGATGAGGAGGCAGCCCGACTGGAGCTGGAAGCCGCTCGGGCCGTGTTCGCCGATTTGGGGGCTGGGCCGGATGTCCGGAGGGTCGACAGGCTGGTGAGGCCGGCGGTGAGTGCTCCCCACGGGCTCACCGCTCGAGAAGTGGAGGTACTGGGCAAGCTCGCCTCGGGAGCCACCAACCGAGCCATCGCCGAGGAGTTCGTCCTCAGCGAGCGGACGATCGACCGCCATGTCTCCAACATCTTCGTCAAGCTCGGAGTGAGCACCCGCTCGGCGGCGACCGCTCTCGCCATCAGGAGCGGCATCGTCTGAATATCTGGGTAGCCCTACCCAGGCGTGGCGGCCTCCCAAGTTGGGTAGTTCGGGCGATGCGGGGAACGCCGATCCTTCGTACGTTGGCTTGGTATACCTGAGGAGGGACACATGACAGCCGACTTGGTTGACCAGCAACACATCGAGACCATCGTCATCGGCGGCGGCCAAACCGGGCTGACCATCGGATACGAAATGGCCCGGAACGGGCGGGATTTCGTGATTCTCGACGGCAGCGCCAGGATCGGAGACGGATGGCGAAAGCGCTGGGACTCGCTGCTTCTCTTCACCCAAGCCCGTTACAACGGGCTTCCCGGTATGCTATTCCCGGCCAAGCGTGACGAGTTCGTCGGCAAGGACGCCGTGGCCGACTACCTCGAGGCCTATGCCCGTTTCCACGAGCTGCCGGTTCGATCGGGTGTCTGGGTCAAGCGTGTCAGTCATGACGTTGGGCGCTTCGTAGTCGACCTGTCGGACCGCACCCTGTATGCGGACAACGTGGTGGTGGCGATGGCTGACTACCAGATCCCGAAGGTTCCCGCTTTCGGGCCAGACCTAGACCCGGACATCGTCCAACTGCACTCGTCTCAGTACAAGAACCCCTCGCAGCTCCAGGAGGGGGCCGTCCTCGTGGTCGGCATGGGCAACTCGGGCGCAGACATCGGACTCGAAGTGGCAAGGACACACCAGACCTACATCGCCGGAAAGGAGTCAGCGCACATCCCATTTCGTATCGAAGGGCGGGCGGGGCGCAGGATGCTGCCGCTGGTCCGGTTCGTGATGGTGAACGTCCTCAACACGTCCACGCCGATCGGGCGGAAGGTGCGCCCCAGGGCGCTGGTCGAAGCGGCGCCTCTGATTCGTGTAAAACCCAAGGATCTGGCGGAGGTGTCCGAGCGAGTCGGGAGGGTGGCCGGCGTCGTTGAAGGTAAACCAGTCATCGATGATGGACGCGCACTCGATGTGGCAAACGTCATCTGGTGCACCGGGTTCTCTCCGGGCTTTTCCTGGATCGACCTCCCGGTCATGGACGATGACGGCCGACCTCGTCATCAGAGGGGGGTCGTCGCAGACCAACCCGGGCTCTACTTCTGCGGCCTCAATTTCCTTCATGCGCTGTGGTCGGAGACCTTGACCGGCGTCGGCCGGGACGCCCGATACGTGGTGGACCACCTGGTGTCGCGGGAAGTGAGCCGCCCGCGTTCTCCCGACCATTCGATCGCGTGACATCGCTACGGCAATCCCCTGGTGAGCATGCCTCGCTGAAGGGTTTCCGCCTGGCCGATATCGGCGTGCCGACTGTCGTTGTCGGCGGCCTGAGAACGATCGAGCCCTCACGCGATCGACAAGCCGCGACGATAGGGGTGGAAACTACCGGTCGCCAAGCAGTGAGTCGACATTCGGCAATTGCTCGAACCGGGAAAACGTTCCCTCATCGGCGATCTCTCTAGCGGCTTGGAGGAATCCAGCCCATGCGGTGCGCGCCAACGTGCCCCCCACGCTGACGCGCCTGACCCCGAGGGCCGCCGCCTCAGGAACCGTCATGAACGGGGCGTTGATCAGGAGATTGACGGGTGTTGGCGACACGGCGGCGATGATCGAGGCGACATGCTCGATGGAATCGATCCGCGGAGCGTAAAGGCAGTCGGCTCCGGCTTCACCGTACGCCTGCAGCCTTCGGATCGTCTCGTCGATGTCGGGACGTCCAACTACGAACCCCTCGGAGCGACCGGTGAGGACGATACCGGTGCCGCTCTCATCGATCGCCCGGCGAGCCGCACGGACACGGTCAACCGCCAGCTCGAACGGATGCAGTGGATTACCCACATCGCCCGTGGAGTCCTCGATTGAGAGTCCGGCGATACCGGTCGCCGCGGCGAGCTTCACGTTGGCGGCGACGTCCTCCGGATGAACGGCGAATCCGCCCTCGAAATCTGCGCTCACCGGTACGTTCACGGCTGCCGCTACAACACGAAGATGCTCGAGCGCCTGATCGAGCGTGACTTGATTGTCCGCGCGGCCCAATGTCCATGCGAAACCAGCACTCGTCGTCGCCAATGCCTTGAAACCCATCTGTTCGAGTGCCCGTGCGCTCCCGACGTCCCAGGGGTTCGGCATGACGAAGCAGCCGGAGGCGTGCAGATGATGGAACGTGGAGGCACGATCGTCAAGGGTGTTCATGCCATTGAGAATAGGACGCGATGACTGCTGGGGAGAGCCCTTTTCACCATCCGCCGTACTCGAAATTCATGCACCTGCGCGCCACCTACTCGAGCCAGGGGAGCCACCACCCGCGACCGGAGGGTCGGGTGACCGAGCCGCGTCCACCGCATCCGGGTGGATTCCCCCCCATACCCTGCTGTTGGAGGCTCCGGGGGGCATGGCTTCACGTCGGAGAGACCCCCGGAAGGAGATCTTCACACTCTGCCAGGTGGATTATCCGGGCTGCTTCTCGAAGAAACTCTGGTAGGCGTCCAAGAAAGCCTTCCCGGTTCTCGAGCTTCCGAAGGCCTTGTAGAAGAAACCCATGAATCCCGGGGCATTGACGTCGCTGATGACGAGACGATGCACCACTCCGACGTCGGTCGGTGTGAACTCGTGCGAAAGGTGCGACGTTGTCGTAACCGCCGACCCGGCTTGATATCTTTCGTCGAGTTCGACCACGAAGCGTTCGTCAGAGATACTTCTGGAGATGTTCGTACGGTTCATCAGACCTTCGTTGGTGCGGATGGTGACCGTGTCACTCGTCTGCTCGACGAGCTCGACGCTGGTCATCCCCGGCATCAGGCTCACGATCCCCACATACAGCTCTCCGGGATCGTCGAGGGCTCGTCTCACCGCTGGAAGGGCGCAGTCGATTTTCCGTTTGCCTTCAAACCAATCGGGCACGTGTACTCCTTGCTCGGCCATTTGAGGCCGTTGTCCGCCTCGTCTCAGACTAGGGATGTGGGGGAGTAGTGGATCGGGCAGGTGGTCGGCGAGGGTCAACCCCGATTGTGCTTCTGACCTCAATGGCACCACCGGCGGTGGTGGTGGGCCCGATCTACCAAACCAGGATCGGAGCGGCTTCCTCGACCCGGCCACGACACGCACATCACCGCCGTCCCGCTCAACATGTTGGACACCCCACCATCTGCGGGGTGGGGCCGGCAACAGCCGGGTTTGACGGCGGCGCCGGGCTAGAGGGTGATGAGCGCGGTCACCAGGAGCGCTTGACCTGAGTGATAGGTGATCATCGTGAACATCCGCCCATTTTCGAGCGGGGAGACAAAACGATTCCACCCGAGAATGGCGTCCGAGACGTAGAAAAGGGCAGCACCCGCGAGAGCCACCAGACTGGTGGTGGCGGCGGCCGCAACCACCATCGTCGAGATCACGCCGACGTAAACGGCCACGGGAACACCCAATCTCCGATCCGATCGAGAGGCAGCACGGTGAATCCGCCGGCCGATCGTCCCGATGCCGATAGCGGCTACGCCGAGGCCGGCGAGTGCTGCCGCTACCTCGACCGGGGCCAGCAGGAATCCAGCGATGTACGCGAGGTGGGCTCCCAAGAAGGCGGCCAGTCCGGCGATGAACTTGTCGTGCTCCAGCATCAAAAACACATCACCCGCCAAGCTCAGCAATAGCCCGAGAACGAACCAGGCACGGATCGCGGGGGAGAGCGGGTTGAGCATCAACGCCATTGCGGTCAGCAGGACCATGGTCAGGGGTTTGGTTATGCGCTCGGATTCCCGACGCCCCGTGGCCACCGACCACCAGTTGCCAAACGCCGAGGCCCCGGCGAGCGCAAGAAACCAGGCAGCACCAGCGTTCACTATCGGCGACGCTAGCGGGGCGCCCGAGAAACCCAGCCTTGACGGCCGCGTCGGAGCCTTGTTCTCCAGTTGGGTGTTGTGTCGGTGATGTCAGCCATGACCGCCGTCGGCAATGTTGGGTGAGGATCGGGTCAGCCGTCGCAGGCGGCCGTAATCGAGAACGGCACCGTCCCGGCCGCTTAGTTGTTGTACTCGACCATTTCGCCGGTGGCGGAAAGCTGCTTCGGGCTCGAGTCGTATTCCGACAGCTCAGCGGCATCAATCGTGAAGACCTTGCCGCCTGGCATGGTCACGTCGGCATAGAAGAAGACCGGATCCCTGGTCTCGTCGACCTGGATCGTGATCGAGGCGTCCTCCGAATGGAAGGAGCGGCTCGATCCCCCGAGAATGCATTCGCCGTCTGCGTCGAGGCGCTCGTCGCCGACCTCAGCGGTGGCCCGGCCTCCGAGGATGGACTCCTCAAAAACCGGGGTGGTTGGAATGCTAGGTTCGATGGCGGTTGATGAAAGGAGACGTCGTGCCCGGTGGATCAGAGTATCGGGGACCCGCCGACGCCCTCGAGCGCTACACGGCTGCCGTCGAGGAGGCGGGTGGAGTCGTAAAGGGCGCAAAGAACCCCTACACGTCACGGAACGGCCACATGTTCAGTTTCCTCGATGCGGTCGGGACAATGGCGATCCGCCTGTCGGATCCGTTGGCCGATGAATTCCTGTCGAAATACCAGAGCGGCCCGGTCATTCAGTACGGAAGCGTGATGAGAGGCTACCTCTCTGTCCCCGACGATCTCCTGAGCGACACCGAGATGATCGGCTCCTGGTTCGAAAGGGCATACGATTGGATCGGAACTCTCGAACCAAAGCCGACGAAGAAGTAATCCGGAGTCCCCCCATACGGAAACCAGAAGATCCCACCTCCCTTAAATGCGAGCTGCGATGGCCTCCGCAACAAAACGGGCGTCCTCGTCGATGCCGTGAATGATCCCTGACTTGCGTGAGTGCAGCCACGGAAAACCGAGGAAGTAGATTCCGGGAACGGGGGAGAGTCCTCTCTTGTGTATGGGCTGTCCCCGGTCGTCCGTCACCTGAGCGTTGACAAAGCCGAAGTCGGCGGTGAATCCGGTGCACCAGATGACCGATCCGACGCCGGCTTCGGAGAGGTTGAGTTCTGTGAGCCCAGACTCGGCGACTTCTGGGCCTGCCGGCTCGTCGTTGGGATCCTCCTCTACCGGTTGTGCGCTGAAGCCATTGGTAGAGATCCATTCCTCGATCATTCTCGTGAACTCCGCTGAGCCGTGATCGGCGAAGGCGATGTGCTCCGCCAGGGAATTGTCCGTTTTCAGAACACCACTTTCGACGTCGCTGAGACGGCCCATCAGATGTACCCCATCGCGGGCCATCGACTGCAAGCTGAGGGTGCTCCCGAACCGCCCGACCCCTGACACCTGCGGCTGTGCCGCGAACTGCATTGCTGGATCCGAGAGTTCATCGACCGCGACATTCCAGAACCCCATGTCTTCAGCCCATTCCAGGATGTCGCGTTGTCGGTACCTTCGACGGAGACGTCCCACCTTGCTGGTGCAGAGGTGAACGTCGCGGCCGCCGTGGATCAGGTCCACCGAGATCTGACACCCCGACTGCCCTCCGCCGATCACCACCACCGCTCCCGGCGGCAGGTTCTCTGGGGAGCGATAGTCGGAGGCGTGGAGCTGGACGAGCGAGGCCGGAAACCGTTCATGAATGCTCGGAATCTTCGGCGCCTGCATCATCCCGGAGGCGACGACGATGTTGGCCGCCGTCACAACCTCCACCGCGTCATCAGCGTTCTCACATGTAACCCGAAAGGCGTCGCCGGCGGCATCGACGCCGGTGACATTGGCTCCTTCGATCACGGGAAGGTCGTGCTTTTTGGCATAACGTTGGAAGTATTCGATGAGTTCGTCACGGTGATAAAAGCCGTCGGGTTGGTCGCCGTCGTATTGATCGCCGGGTAGTGCGTTCGCCCAGTTGGGTGTGTTGACGGCAAAAGAATCCCAGCGCTGGGCACGCCAGGTTTCACCGACTCGACCCCGCTCGAAGATTGCGAACTCCCAGCCGGCGGCTCGCAGGTAGTAGCCGATGGCGAGGCCGGCGTGGCCGCCGCCGATGACGACAACATCGAAATGTTTCAAGACAGATTGCCTCCCCAGCGATCGGACGCTGGGATTGACGGTAGCGTTCAAGCCGCGATCGTGGCCTGCTCACGATGCCGGTCCTGAAGGCGAGCTCACCCGACTCAAACACGAACCGGCGGGCGCCGCCGACGCACGCTGTCAGCGTGGGTGACGCCGAAGCTGAAGACGGTGGGCAGCCTGATACAAGGTTGGGCCGCCTTCGGTGTGAGTCATGCCAACTACCTCAGAGTCGGCGGTGCGGGCGGCACCATCGAGATCAACCTGGCTCCGACCCAGGGCAGCGACGATCTGGAGGATGTCACGACTCTCCGCCTTGGCGACTGTCCGGGCGGCCAGATTCACCGGACTCCACCGACGAAGCATGGCCCGCGCCATCCACGCAGCGTCGGCGTCACGCCGGGCAGTGGCACCGAAGTGGTCGTCTTCGGAAGCCAACCTATTGGCGAAGGTCCATGCCAGATCACGACAGGTGCGAAGCCCAACCCGCATCATTCTCTCATCCCACTGTCCCCCCAGTCGATCTATCAGGTCCATTCGTGGCGACACCTCCCCAAGCCCTCCCTGGAGTCCATCGAGGATTTGGAAGAGGATCTCGTTCACCCGAACAAAATCGGCCTTCACCAAGGACAGATCATCGCCAGCTGCCTCATAGGTCGCCAACCCGAGGTCGAGATTGATGTGGGCGTTCATGCCGAGAAGGAGATGCTGGAGGATCATTCTTGGTTGGGGTGATTCGGCCGCCTCGAAAGCCATAGACCAACAATGTGCCGCCTGGTCATTTCGTCGGTAGCGGTCATAGGCCTCGAAGTAGAGGTCGGCGAACACAGTCGTCAAATTCTCGATGGCCTCGTCGTTGTCGAAGAACCCACCTGTGCGAATCGCCGCGAGGACGGCCACGGTGACGTTCCGATACATGGCGGGGAACACACCAAGATGGCTGCGCTCGGTGCAGGCATCTTCGATGATCCGATCGAGACGCCCCACGGTGGATTCGAGACTGGTCGACCTTGGCACGGCTATGCGATGACCATTAGAAGGAATCAACAGTTCTGCCGGCGGGCAGCACTCGGCTAGCTCTGGCTCGAGGTCGGTCGCGAAGAATTTCCGGCCGACAGGTGACGCCCGTCAATCAGCCCTATTTGTGCCGAACCTGATGGCGTTCCAACAGCATTCACGATTCTGAGGCGGACGTTCTCATGGAATCTACAAGGACTGTCGACTCGTACCCACTCTCCATTCTCGCCAAGATAACCATTTTGACGGCGGCGGGCCGCCGTCCCTGTTCATCACATGGCAGCAAATCAGGCTGCCCGTTCTTTTCTGGCGGTCGTGGGTTGTTGCCTGTCCCAGGGATCGACCCCAGACACACTGCGCTTGGTGAGTGCAAACGATTGGCTACCTATGCGATTTTCATTCACTTGAGTCTCGAGTCCGAGGGTGGGGCGGCCCGGGGAGGGGCGCTCGTCATTCGGCCGATGGATACCACCCCGCATTGCGGCTCATCTGGGTGGTTTGGTGACAGTTATCACAGTGCCGTTGCTGTCGCCGTCTGGGTCCGTGTTGGCGGCCGGGTTGTACGTGAACGGCGTCCACGTGACAACGCTCACCGTGAACGTTTCGCTCCGTGCCTTCGAAGTGGCCTGGACGGAACACGCGCCGGTGGCGGCCGTGGTGCAGGTCGCCGCCGCCCCTCTCGTCC
>JBGTHP010000036.1:0-75854 GCA_041746105.1 Acidimicrobiia bacterium | reverse complement strand
GCAGGCCGATCGGCCTGCACCCCGCGCGGATCGCCGGCTACGCAGGCTGCTGTTCGTCCTTTCGACGCCTGGAACGTTCTGGTATCTGGTCTTTCTCGTCGCGCCGGTCGTTGTGCTGATCATTTTCTCGTTGGGACGGCGCGGCCCCAACGGTGGATACGCTGCTGCGCTCACCCTCGAGCAGTATTCGCTACTCGGCACCAGGATCGTCCCCCTTCTCAACACCCTCCGGTTGGGAGCGGCAGGGACGGTGTTGTGCCTGCTGGTGGCCTATCCGCTTGCATATTTCATGGCAACCCGAGGCGGAAAACGAAAGTACGTCCTGCTGGCATTGGTGGTTCTTCCGTTCTGGACATCTTTTTTGATCCGAACCTATGCATGGGTCTTCATTCTCGGTAACAAGGGACTACCTCGGGTACTCGAGGCGCTCGGGTTCGGCTCGGTGCGGCTGCTCAACACACAGGGGGCGGTGTTGCTGGGAATCGTGTACAACTACCTCCCCCTCATGGTTCTCCCGATCTACGTATCGCTAGAACGAGTCGATGCCTCACTCAGACACGCATCAAAGGATCTGGGGGCAGGACCTTGGGCAACCTTTCGCCAGGTGACCCTTCCGCTGTCGGCACCCGGAGTCGTTTCGGGCGCGCTTTTGGTGTTTGTTCCCGTGCTCGGCGAATACCTGATCCCGGTTCTGCTCGGCGGCGGTCAGACCTACTTTCTCGGCAACACCCTCGCCGACCTGTTCTTCCAGTCCCGCAACTGGCCGTTTGGCGCAGCCGTCGCCGTCACCTTTATTGCGTTGATAATGGTTTTGATCGGCGCCTATATGCGTTTCACGCGCCGAATCGCGGCCCAAGGACAGGACGCACCGCTCCTATGAACAACCGCAAGTCGTGGATCGACCGGGTTTTGAAGATCTATTCATACGGCGTGTACGTATTTCTCTTCCTGCCGATCGCTGTGGTGGTCTTGTTCTCCTTCAACTCAGGTCGCCATGTCGCCGAACTGACCGGGTTCTCGTTTCAGTGGTACGGCGTGGCCTGGAGCGATCCTTTTGTCGTCAGGGCATTCCGTACGTCCATTTCGATTGCCTTGGTGTCGGGAGTTCTTTCGACCTTGATCGGCACCGCCGCCGCCATCTCGATGCGGAGTGCTCCACGCCTGATACGCAGGGCTTTCGACCTCTTTGTCAACCTGGCTATCGTCGTTCCCGGAATCGTTCTGGGGCTCTCACTGCTGATTTTCATCGTCACTGCTACGGACTGGCTGAACGGATGGATCGCGTATCTCCTGCCTGCATCCGACGTCCGGCTCGGACTCGGTTTTGCGTCCGTTGTCGCAGGGCACTCCGTTTTCGGGATCGCGATTGTGGCGATACTTGTGAGAACCAGGCTCCGAAGCCTCGACGCCTCGGTGATCGAGGCTTCGAGCGATCTCTATTCACCCCCGATCAGGACACTTTTCAACGTGACCTTGCCGCTTTTGACGCCGGCCATCGTGGCCGGGTTTCTCCTCACCTTCACCTTCAGCTTCGACGATTTCATCA
Organism: Acidimicrobiia bacterium; assembly: GCA_041746105.1. GTDB lineage: Bacteria > Actinomycetota > Acidimicrobiia > Spongiisociales > ZC4RG35 > JBFHRE01. The sequence goes on along the minus strand of JBGTHP010000036.1, from coordinate 74,308 downwards.
TCGCGTTCTTCACGAGAGGCCAGTCCCAGACGCTGCCCATCTATCTGTTCTCATCGATTCGACGCGGGGTCTCACCGGTCGTCAACGCCACCGCAACGACGTTGCTCGCCGTTTCGGTGAGCACGCTTCTCGCCGCCTCCGCCCTTTACCGGCGTCGGGCGACACGGTTGGTGCAAGGCGGATGACGGTGACTCAGAATCGCCAACTCCTCGCGGACAGGGTGCGGGATCAACTCCTCGCGAAGATCCTCCACGGATCACTTTCCGTCGGCTCACAACTGCCACCCGAGGATGAGCTGGGTAGGGAATTTGGTGTCTCGCGGGCCACGATCAGGGAAGCAGTCCGAGGCTTGGTCGAGAACGGTTACCTGTCCAGGGTCCACGGGTCTGGCACGTACGTCGCATTCCGTCCCGGCCTGAAGCACTCGTTGGAAAGGAACATGAGCTACACCCGGCTCATCGAACTCGCCGGATTCGCTGCAGGTCGAACTGTTCTCGCAATCAACCGCCGTCCCCCTACGGAAGACGAAAGAACCAGTCTCGGCCTAGATCCCAACGCCGTCGTTGTCGACGTCGAAAGGATCAGAATGGCCGACAGCCGTCCTGTCATCTACTCGCATGACGTGATCCCGTCCTCCTTCTTGGCCGAGGTGAACGACTCGGCGTTGAGCGGTTCGCTGTATCAGTTGTTCGAAAGCCTGGGACATCGAGTCGGGCATGGGGAGGCGACGTTGGAGCCGACCCTGGCCGGCGCATTCGAGTCGGCGGCGCTGCACGTCGATGAAGGCGTCCCGCTGATGTTCATCGAACAGGTCGACTACACCGAGAACGGCGACCCTGTGATGTTGAGCCGGGAGTGGCACGTCACCGGTGTGTTTCAGCTAGCGGTTCTCCGGCGGGCTACATGAGGCCGAATTCGAGGAGCGCTCGCGCCTCGACCACGTGAGTCCGGTTGGCCGTGTTGCAAAGGGCACCGGGCGAGAGGCCACCGAGCCAATTTCGACTCCGTCTATCCACCCGGTCGCGTACACAACATCGGCGTCTGCGGCGCGATACGACAACAGCCGCTTCCGTGGATCTCACGAAAGTGATCGACGATGCTCATTGCAGCTTGGGCTCGGCGGTGGTCATCCTGACACGCCGATTTTCCGCGCCAGGGATCCATCGTTTCCGGTGGATTTCGACACGAGATGACGGTGTAGGACCGGCCACACGTCGCTCTGCGCGAGCATCCGTCGCATCGAAACCAGCGTCCGAATGAAGGTCGGAACCGCCCCTTTAGGATCCATGTAATTGGGACGCATCGAGGCCAGCACATGGGGGCTGGGCCTGAGCACAACTGTGTCCGTCGACGGCCACTGCTCGCTGATCTGGGCGAGTTCGGAATCGAGGGCAGTCCGACCGACCCGGTCAAAAACCTTCTCGTGGAACCATGCCCCGTCTCGATCTTCGGCCGCAGCCATCGGCGCGAGGATCAGGACCAGGTCGAGGGGCCGGTCTGAGCCGAGCAGAAGATCGGCATGGGTGCCGGAGACAACACCGCCATCGACATAGCTGCGGCCGGCGACCTCGTACGGGCGGAACACCACGGGAATGGCAGAAGATGCGGTGACTGCATCGGCCAGACTGATCTCCGGCGCGCCTTCCGATCCAAAAACGACGCGCCTTTTCGACTGAATGTCGAAAGCGGTTATCAGCGTCGGCTTGTCAGGCCACTGGTCGGCGGCGTCGCCCACATGGTCCCGGACCCAATCCGCGAGGCCGCTCGCCTCCCAAGGTGCCGGTGACCCGAGAAGCAATGTCAGGCCGGGGCGCCGTACCCCTGGAACCAGTCCATGGCGCAACCAGTCACCGACTTTGACACCGGGGCGCCGACTGAATAGATGGTGGGAAATCCGAGCGGCCACATCGAGTCGGCTATCGCCCTGATGCACCAGAGAGTCGAGGTCGAGACGGTCGTTGCGGAGAACCGCCGCAACGAATGCACCCGCCGAGGTACCGACAACCACCTCGGCGCTGTTTGGGTTCCAGCCGGTGGCAAGCTCCAACGCCATGAGGGCCGCCATTTCAAAGGCGGCTCCGGTGACTCCTCCTCCGCCAAGAACCAGACCGACCGTACTCACGAGGCGACAGGATAGGCGCACTGGAACCGAGTTACCGTGAACCGGTGCAATTCATAGCCGTCGAACAACCAGACGACGTCCAAGCCCTTGATCGCCTGTTCGCCGTCATCGAACAGGCGGATGGGCATCGACCGTTGGGGGAACACAAGTATCTCGACCTGCTGTCCGGTGGACCGGAACACGGCGGTCTCGTCGGCAGGGTCGGCAAAGCCATCGTCGCATATATCGCGTTGTCCAGACAAGACTCGACCACGTGGGCGATGGAACTGGCAATTCACCCGCTTCACCGGGCTCGAGCCAGCCTCGAAGCTGCAATCGCAACCGGTCTGGAAACGATAAGGGCGGCCGGGGGCAAACGGGTCAGAGTCTGGGCTTTCCAACCTCACCTGGGCCAGGCGCTGGTTGCAGCCGGGTTTCAGCGTGAACGCGAGCTACGCCAACTGTGGGCGCCGCTGCCCAGGCCTGAGACTCAACCGCTGCCGTCAGGGTTTCGGCGCGCCATCTTCCGGCCTGGCACAGACGATGAGGTCTGGTTGACCGCCAACAATCGGGCGTTCGCCGGGCATCCTGAGAACGGTTCGTGGACGCTCGAAGTGCTGAAGGATCGTCAATCCCAACCATGGTTCGATCCCGCCGGATTCGTCCTGGCGTGGCGAGGCGACGAACTGGCAGGGTTCTGCTGGACCAAGATCCACGACTCTCACACCGGCGAAATCTATGTCATCGCAGTCGATCCTGTTTTCGGGGGGCATCGCCTTGGGCGGAGCCTCGTTGGGCTCGGACTCGCGTACCTATCCGACGTCGGTTGCGACCGGGCCATCCTGTATGTCGATGCCGACAATCGCCCTGCGTTGGCGCTCTACGACGAACTCGGGTTCGAGTTGCACCACATTGATCGTTCTTTCACGATCAATGTGTGACTCAGCCGAAACGTCGCCCGCACGATGGACAGCGGGGGTCGTTCTCAACCGTGTAGGCATTGCACCACGGACACGGGAGGTCGTTGTCTGCGAAGGCGTTCGCCAAACCTGCCACAGGAACAGCTTTCTGCGGCAACCGGATCATCGAAAACGGAACGACCGAACGCAGCACATCAAGCACCTACACACACTCCTAGGTCAGGACTGGCCTAACGCTAGGGCGAACCGCAGTAACAGCCTGGGATTTCGCGGTCCCGTTCAATCCACCGAATTGGCGAGATCGTCGACGAGGTATGCCAGATCACCAAGGCGTCCGTCGCGTCGTTCTGCGGCCTCGAGCATCATCATCGACGAGTGGTACGCGACCCAGGGACGCAATCGATCTGGAGGAAATGTTGCTCCGTACCCTTCCCAGAGGGCATCGGAGGCATCGCCGCCCACTTCACGACTGAAGCGCCAGGCCGCCAGCGATAGATCCCACTCCGGAGGAGCCAGAGTGGCATATTCCCAACCGATCATTGTCACCTCGCCCGAATCGTTGACTGCGAAGTTTCGAGGTTCTGGATTGGTGTGGGAAGGCGCTGGAGCGCTGCCAACCGGCGTATTGGAGCTTGCCTTCGCGCGTTCCAAAACTTCCGCCGGCATTCCGAGGCGCCGGCGGAACCGCTCCAGGCGCTCCAAAGTGGATCTGAAATGATTGGACACGTAATCCGAATCGATTCCGGAGTCCAGGTTCGTGATGTTTGCCCCGGATTCGTGGACGGCGCGCATCACCCGGCCACACTCGACAACGACAGTAAGGTTTTTTGGCAGCGATGAAACGTTCCAGACACCGCCGTCGGTCATCTTGATCCAGGGCATCGACTCGGTCGACCCTCGCTCGATGATCTCGGGCACGCCTTTTACCCCGGCCAGAGCCTCGAGCGCATGACGTTCCCGACGCTCCCGAGCCGGCGTTGAGTACACCTTGACGATCGAGGTCTCGCCGGTTTCCTCGGTCAGACGAAATACCTGATTGGTCGAGGCGGAGAGCGTTTTGATCGACGCAGTGGGTGAGATGGCCTCTACAACGAGTTGAGCCTTCATCGATCCCTTCCTTCGGTGCCGTCGCCGCACGATAGGTGCTGCGTCCGGTTTGTCTCTTTGTGTGGACGCCAGGAGGGCTGCACCCCGGATTGGCGGCTCGGCCGGTCGGACGCATCGACGAAAGTCGACCAAGACGTCATCAGGACACGGGTACCCTGGTTGCCTGCCAACAGCCTAGCGAGAACGAACCGTGCCAATAGAGATAGAACTTCCCGACGGAAAAGTGATCGAGCATGACGACGGTGTGACCGGCCTCCGGATAGCGGAGGCGATCGGACCCCGTTTGGCGAAGGCTGCGGTGGCCATCCGACTGGATGAGGACCTGCTCGACCTGAGCCGTCCGTTGCCCCATGGCGGAAAAGTCGGGATCATCACAGAGTCCTCTGACGAGGGCCGCCACGTGATGCGCCACTCGGCAGCCCATGTGATGGCGCAGGCCGTCCTCGGATTATTCCCTGGCTCCACTTTTGCGATCGGACCTGCGATAGAAGACGGCTTCTATTACGACTTCGACATCGGAAGGCCTTTTACACCAGACGACCTCGACGCGGTCGAGGAGCGAATGCGCGATATCGTCGCCGCCGACCAGCCTTTCTCGAGAGAGGCCCTGGGAGTCGAAGACGCCCTCGAGCTCTTTGCGTCACATCCGTTCAAGCAAGAGATCATCCGCTCGGTAGATCCCTCGGAGATGGCAGGTCCAGAGGCCGTCACCGTCTATCGAAATCTCGATTTCGTGGACCTGTGCCGAGGCCCTCACCTCCCGAGCACAGGGCGCCTGAAGGCTTTCAAACTCCTGCGGAGCGCCGGTGCCTACTGGCGCGGCGACGAGAACAGGCCCCAGCTACAGCGAATCTACGGCACCGCCTGGGAGTCGAAGGCGTCCATGGACGAGCACCTCGATCGGTTGGCAGAAGCCGAGCGCAGGGACCACCGCAAACTGGGACCAGAACTGGACCTGTTCAGCTGGCCCCGTGAACTGGGAGCAGGACTCGCGGTGTGGCATCCGAAGGGCGGAATGCTGCGCAAACTGGTGGAGGACCATTCTCGCCTCCTCCACGAGCGCTTCGGGTTCGACTTCGTCTTTTCGCCACACCTTGCCAAGGAGGTGCTGTGGTCGACCTCCGGCCATCTCGACTTCTACGCAGAGAACATGTACCCGCCGATCGAGATGGATGCGGCCGACAACTACCGGGTCAAACCTATGAACTGCCCATTCCATGTATTGATCTACAAGAGCAGGGCGCGCTCCTACCGGGATCTTCCGTTGCGTCTGTCCGAATTAGGCGGGGTTTATCGGTACGAGCGCTCCGGCGTCATCCACGGAATCTTGCGAGCGCGCGGATTCACCCAGGACGATTCGCACGCCTTCTGCACGCGAGATCAGCTTGCCCCGGAGTTGGCGATGCATCTCGATTTTGTCCTCACCTGGTTGCGCGACTTCGGTTTCACGGAGTTCGAGGCCGATCTGTCGACACGGCCAGAGAAATGGGTGGGTGAGCTCGAACTCTGGGACGAAGCCGAGAAACTTCTGGCCCAGGCCCTCGAAACCTCCGGCATCGAGTACCGGGTGGCGGAAGGGGAAGGAGCCTTCTACGGCCCAAAGATCGATATCCACGTCAAGGACGCAATCGGTCGGCGGTGGCAGACCTCAACCATCCAACTCGATTTCTCTCTACCCGTTCGCTTCGACATCGAATACGCCGCGGCCGGCAACCAACCGGAGAGGCCCGTAATGATCCACTGCGCCAAAGCCGGGTCGATCGAAAGGTTCCTCGGCGTTCTGATAGAGCATTACGCCGGCGCATTTCCGCTCTGGCTGGCGCCGGTTCAGGCGACCATCGTGCCCGTGGCCGACCGTCACCTCGACTATGCGGCCGCCCTCGACTCAAGGATGCGGAGGGCAGGTGTGAGAAGCGAAGTGGATCGCAGCGACGAGTCTGTTGGCGAGAAGATTCGGCGGGCGATCACGCACAAACACCCAGTCGTGCTCGTCACCGGAGACAAGGATGTCGAGGCCGGGACCGTCGGTGTGCGACGTTATGGAGCCGAAACCGAGCAACGTGGCGTAGAGGTGGACGATTTCATCAGATCTTTGACCGAAGAGGCACGAGCGCCAGGAGTCTCGATTTGACCGACAGCCGGCCACCAATCGACCGCAAGGGTATATACATCGACGCCGAGGCTGCTGCGGCCGAAGCCGTCCCGAGTGAACTCGATGCCGACACCGTAGAGGAATACAGGTTCCCGAACCCGAGACGTCGGCGGATCGGAGGCTGGATCTATCTATGCCTCGGAGCTGCGATGGCTGCGGCGTCCCTGGTGGGATCAACGGGTTGGTGGATTGCAGCCGGGTTGAGCCTCGGCGTGTCCGCTTGGCACTTTGTGGCCGCCTGGGATCTGAATGTCGACCAGGAGCAAGCGCTCCTGACTGCAGGAACCGCGGTGCCATTCGCCGTCGGTCACGCTTCGGCCGCGATCACTTTCAGCGGATGGCGGTCGCGCCCTCGCTGGCAGGTGATCGTTTATTCGGCGGACAATCCACCGACTCGGCGTGCCCTGGTCCAACTCGACGCGGTCGAGGGCGTCGTCATCGGCGAAACCTACACAGAGGATGTTCCGGCAACCGCCTGATCAGCGTTCGTCGATCGGCACCCAATTGCGCTCGGGAGAGCCGATATAAACTGCACGCGGGCGATAGATCTTGGCACCCGGATCGAAGGTCATCTCTTTCCACTGGGAGAGCCAGCCTGGCAGCCGGCCCATTGCGAAGAGTACCGTGAAGAGGTCCGTCGGGAAACCCATTGCTCGATAGATGAGCCCCGAATAGAAGTCCACATTGGGGTAGAGCTTCCGCTCGAGGAAGTAGTCATCGTTGAGAGCGACCTCCTCGAGCTGCATTGCGACGTCCAGGAGTGGGTCATCGACGCCCAGTTCTTGGAGCACCTGGTCGGCCATTCTCTTGATTATTCGTGCCCGTGGATCGAAGTTCTTGTAGACACGATGCCCAAACCCCATCAATCGGAACGGATCTGCCTTGTCCTTGGCTTTGGCGACATAGCGAGAGACGTCACCGCCATCGGCAACGATCCGCTCGAGCATCTCTAGAACCTCTTGGTTGGCGCCTCCGTGGAGCGGCCCGGAAAGGGCATGGATGCCTGCAGAGACCGACGAGAAGATGTTGGCCTCGCCGGAGCCGACCAGGCGCACTGCAGTTGCAGAACAATTCTGGCCATGGTCGGCATGCAGGATCAGCAGGACGTTGAGCGCCCTGGCCACCGCCGGATTGGCGATGTAGGGCTCAGATGGGACAGAAAACATCATGTGGAGGAAGTTTGCTGCGTATCCGAGTTCATTTCTTGGATAAACGTATGGCTGGTGAACCCGGTATTTGTATGCCCAGGCGACCATCGTCGGCAATTTCGCGATGAGGCGCCTGGCGGAGATATCGACTGCTTCTTCCGACTTGGGATCGAGTGCATCTGCGTAATACGTTGCAAGCGCGGTCGTCGCCGACGCCAGGATCTGCATCGGGTGAGCCTCGTGGGGAAACGCCTCGAACAGATGTTTTGTGTCTTCCCTGAGGAGCGTGTGACGGACGATCGAATCCTTGAACTCATCCAACTCGGCCGTACTGGGCAACTCGCCGTACAGAAGTAGAAAGGCCACCTCGAGGAAGTCGCCGTTCTCGGCCACTTGTTCGATCGGGTACCCCCGGTAGCGCAGAATCCCGGCCTCACCGTCGAGATAACTGACAGAGGAGCGGCTCTCGGCAGTGTTGGCGAAGCCACGATCGATGGTGACGAGCCCAAGCTTGGAGCGAAGACTGGAGATGTCGATTGCGTCGTCCCCGTCGACCGCTTCGACGACCGGCAGGCTGATTTCTTTGTCTCCATACCGGACGACGACTTCTCGCATTCGGTCTACTCCTACTCTCGTCGGTGGGCGGCAATCACCCTCTGTGCCTCCTGATGCGGGACCTCGGCATAGTGGTCGAACTCCACTTCGAAGCTGCCGCGGCCGCTTGTCATCGACCGGAGGTCGACCGCATATCGCTGCACCTCGGCCATCGGAACCTCGGCCGTCACGACTCTCATCGAGCCGTCCGTGTCCATTCCGAGGACACGCCCGCGTTTGGCGTTGATATCTCCCATGATATCTCCGGTGTGGTCTTCCGGAACGCGCACCGTAAGGCGCATGACGGGTTCAAGCAAAACCGCCGCCAGCCGCGGCGCCGCCGTTTTGAGAGCCTGGATTCCTGCCATTCTGAAACTGAGCTCGTCTGAGTCGACGGCGTGATACTTGCCGTCGATCACCTCTGCAGAGAAGTCGACCAGGGGAAATCCGGCAAGAAGGCCACGTTCTGCGGCCTCATGCACACCCTTGTCGACGGCCGGAATGAACTGGCGAGGGATGGTGCCACCCTTGATCGAGTCGATGTACTCGTAACCGGTGCCGCGAGGCCTTGGAGCAAAACGAACAACTGCCACCGCAAACTGACCGCGACCCCCCGACTGCTTCTTGTGCTTGCCTTCTGCCTCGGCCGATGCCGAAATGGTCTCGCGATAGGGGATTCGGGCCGGATGGGTGTCGACGTGGACCCCGAACTTGCGCGCAATCTTTTGGACGGTGACGTCGAGATGGGCGTCTCCGAGCCCTGTCAGGATCGTCTCATGGGTTTCGGCGCGATATTCGACTGCGAGGGTCGGATCCTCCTCCGCCATTCGTGACAACGACATCGAGAGCTTGTCTTCGTCCTGGTTGGTGTGGGGCGTGATCGCCACCTCCATCACAGGACGCGGATAGGCAATCGGGGCGAACTCGATATGGCTGCCAGGGGTGCGGAGCGTTAGTCCGGTCTTGGCTCCATCGACCTTGGCGACGGCGGCGATATCACCGCAGACGACTTCGTCGACGTCGGTGTGCTCTTTGCCCTGGAGATGGAACAGATTGTGCATCCTGGCTTGTTCCCCAGAAGACAATTCGAGCACGCTGTCGCGTTTGATCGAACCCGAGACGACCCGGATCAATGAGATCTTTCCGACAAAAGGGTCTGATACGGTCTTGAAAACGGTCGCAACCGTGGGACCACCTTCGCTCACATCAAAGGTACCGGCGATCAACGGAGGTACCACCCGCTCTAGCGGAGTCGGGCCGAAGTCGACGATGAACTCGGCCAACGTGTCGATCCCGATCAGCCGCTCGGCCGACCCGACGAGTACCGGGAAGATCGCGCCGGCCAGCATTCCCTGGTGCACCGTCTTGACGATCACGTCACGATTCGGTTCCTTGCCCTCGAAGTAGGCCTCCATCAGAGCCTCGTCGGTTTCGACGACCGACTCGATGAGGGCGGTGTGGGTTTGCGACAGCAAGGCGGCGACCTCATCCGGCGCCGGTTCGGTCAGCTTTCCGATTGGGTTGTCCTTCTCGTAGACGTACACCCTGCTCGAAACAACCCTGGCAAGACCGCGAAGGTCGGCTTCTTGACCCACCGGAATCTGGATCGGGGCAACTCGCTTCCCGAAGGACTCACGCAACTGCTCGAGGGTCCGACCGAACGATGCCCGCTCTCTGTCGAGTTTGTTGATGAAGATCGCTCTTGGAATCCCTTCATCCCCGGCGGCCCGCCACATGAGTTCGGTGCCAACCTCGACGCCGTCCACGGCCGAGACCACAAAAAGAGCCAGGTCTGCGGCTCGCAACGCGGCACGGGCGTCTCCGGCGAAATCCGCATAACCGGGCGTGTCGATGAGATTGATCCGATGGTCATTCCAGTCGATCGATGCCGTTGCGAGATTGATCGAAATCGATCGGGCCTGCTCCTCTGGCTCATAGTCCAGAGTCGACGTGCCGGCCTCGACCGATCCTTGTCGAGTTGTGGCACCGGAGACGAACAGAAGGGCCTCCGCCAGTGTGGTCTTCCCACATCCGCCGTGACCCACCAATGCCACGTTGCGGATCTTGCTGGGAACCAAGTACTACCTCCTGGGCCGGGGAGGCGGACTCTACCCTTGAGTACCCGGCGCTGTCGTGGGGATGTCCCTGCGTGTAACGTCATCGGATCGTGATCGACCTTCGCGTTCGACCCCACGTCCAGGGGCTGCTCCTGCCTCTCGGCCGAATTCTGGTCAAGGCCGGGGTTACTCCGACCTTCATGACGCTGTTCGGCCTGCTGATGGCGGTTTTTGGCGCGTTCGTGGTCGGGGCCGGCAAGCCGGTCGCCGGTGGGCTGATCTACCTTCTAGGGTCGGCTCTCGACGGTTTGGACGGCTCAGTCGCCCGGGCATCGAATCGTGTAACGGATCGAGGCGCGTTTTTAGATGCCGGAGTCGACCGACTTGGTGAGATCGCGGTTTTGATAGCCCTCGCCGTCGCATATCGCTCGAGCACAACCATCCTCATCCTCACCTTGCTGGCGATGTCAGGCGGTCTGATGATTCCCTATATCAGAGCAAAAGCAGAAGCCGTCGGCGCCGACGGCCGTGGCGGCATGATGGGGAGAGCAGAGCGAGTGATCCTGGTGGGCGCGGCACTCCTCACCGGCTGGGTCACCCCGATCCTCTGGTTCCTGATGCTTGCGAGCTGGTTCACGGTGGGTCAGCGGTTCTGGACGACGTACCGCACCATCGAGACGTGAAGCAATACCTCGCCTATCTGGTGCTCCGCTTGGCCGCGGGGTTGCTCGGCCTACTTCCCTTGCGTGCAGCGCAGCGAATCGGATCCGCGATCGCAGTTGTCGGTTCATACTTCACCAAAGGGCGCCGACAGATGGTTCGGCGTCATGTCAGGAGGTTGGGCGCGACCGACCCGATGACACAACAGCGTGCAGTGAGCGGGGTCTTCGCCGGATACGGGCGATATTGGGCAGAGGCTTTCTGGGTGAGGCCCCGCCGCCGCCCGGAAATCGAACGGACCACAACCGCCGAGGGCCTCGAGTGGATAAAACAAGCTTTTGCAGAGGGAAAAGGCATGATCGTGGCCCTTCCCCACCTCGGGAACTGGGAATTCGCCGGACCCTTCGGAGATCAGATCGGGTTCCGACTGGTCGCAGTCGCAGAAGACCTTCCGAACCCCCACCTGCGTGATTGGTTTGTGCGGCTCCGAAACAGCATGGGAATCGAAATCGTCCTTGCCACAGGAGGAGCCTCGGTGATGAGGCAACTGGAGTCGGTCCTCGCAAACAACGGAGCAGTCGCCCTCCTGTGCGACCGCGATCTTAAGGGCCGGGGGGTCGGCGTCGAATTTTTTGGAGAAGAGACCACTCTGCCGGCGGGCCCGATCTCCCTTGCGCTGCGTTCTGGCGCTCCGATCATGCCGGTTGCCGCCTATTTCGGCGCAGACGAAGGCCACCACATCGTCATCAAGGCGCCCCTTCAACTCCCGGCAACCGAGTCGAGAACGGATTCGCTGAAGGCAGGCACCCAGCTGCTGGCCTACGCACTGGAAGATTTGATCATGGCTGCACCAGAACAATGGCACATGCTCCAGCCGAATTGGCCGAGTGATCGTGAGGCCACGGGGTGAAGGTGGCAATGGTCTGCCCTTATGACCTCGGGATCGCCGGTGGTGTTCAGGCACAGGTGCTTGGGCTGGCCAGGGGGTTGCGGGGGAGGGGCGTGGAGGTAGCGGTTATTGCCCCCGGTGAGCCTGACCGACCGGAGCCGGGGCTGATCTCCGTAGGGAAATCGCTTTCGGTGCCCGCGAATGGGTCGCGGGCGCCGATCAACCTCAACCCGTTCGTGTCGCGTCGAGTCCGGCGGGCGATGAAAGATGCTGATGTCGTCCACGTCCACGAGCCATTCATGCCATTCGTCGGTTGGGCCGCGCTGGTCGGCACGACACCCGCCGTCCTGACTTTTCACGCCAACCCCTCTCCAGCGGTCCGGCGGCTGTATCAAAAGGCAGGCGGTCTCATTCCTCGCTCTGCGGTGGTTACGGCGGTGAGTTCGGTTGCGGCGGAAGCGATTCCTCGTCCGGTCACCATCATCCCCAACGGGATCGACCTTCCCGATATGTCCGGCAGTGCCCAGAAGGATCGCAATCAGGTCGTATTCGTCGGGCGAGACGAACCGAGGAAAGGACTGAGGACACTGCTCGAAGCGTGGCCGCAACTGAGACGAAACCATCCAGGGGCTTCCTTGTTGGTCGTTGGTGGAGCCGACCGGGCCGCGATGGACGGGGTCCAGTTCGTCGGAAGGGTCGACGACGCCGAGAAGAACCGAATACTCATAGAAAGTGGAGTGCTGGTGGCACCCAACCTGGGAGGCGAGAGTTTTGGCATCGTGGTGGCGGAGGGAATGGCCGCGGGCTGCGCCGTCGTCGCCAGTGACCTTCCGGCATTCAGGGCGGTGCTGGGCGAATGTGGCCTCTTCTTCCATCCAGGAAACGTTTCACAGCTCGGCTCGACCCTCGAATCACTCCTTGGCGATCCCCGGCTTTCGGCTCAACTGGGTGTCAAGGCGCGGGAGGCTGCTGAAACCTTTCGATGGGATGCCATCCTCGATCGGTACACGGACCTCTATCGGGGCCTCGTGGGTTTCTAGCACCCGGCCGTGTCCGGTACCATGGCGACGAAGGAGACCGAAATTGGAACGTGGTACTGATCTGGTCAAACGGGGGCTTGCCGACATGCTCAAGGGCGGCGTCATCATGGACGTTGTCGACGCCGAGCAGGCGAAGGTAGCCGAGGACTCAGGCGCCGTCGCAGTGATGGCGCTCGAACGTGTTCCGGCCGATATCCGAAAGGATGGCGGCGTTGCGCGGATGTCGGATCCAGAAATGATCATCGGGATTCAGGAAGCCGTCTCGATCCCGGTGATGGCCAAGGCACGCATCGGTCACTTCCTCGAAGCCCAGGTGCTTCAATCGCTCGAAGTCGACTACATCGACGAGTCCGAGGTGCTGACTCCGGCCGACGAGGATCACCACATCGACAAGTGGACATTCACGACACCGTTCGTTTGCGGTGCCAGAAACCTCGGGGAGGCTTTGCGTCGCATCGGCGAGGGGGCGGCGATGATCAGAACCAAGGGTGAAGCCGGTACGGGAAATGTGGTCGAGGCTGTTCGTCACATGCGCACGATGACCAATCAGATGCGTGAGCTGACCACGCTCGGAGCCGAACAGCTCATGACCAGCGCGAGAGACCTCCAAGCCCCATACGAATTGGTCAAGGAGGTTGCGAGTCTCGGCAAACTTCCTGTGGTCAATTTTGCAGCGGGAGGGATTGCGACGCCGGCCGATGCTGCGCTGATGATGGCGCTTGGTTGTGACGGCGTATTCGTAGGCTCGGGGATCTTCAAGAGCTCGAACCCCTCCCTGTTTGCGAGAGCCATCGTCGATGCCACCACCAACTGGGCCAATCCCGAAATCGTGGCCAAGGTGTCACGAGGACTCGGCGCGGCCATGCCCGGCTTGGAGATGGAAACGTTGTCAGAGGCAGAGCATCTCGCCCGCCGCGGGTGGTGATGAATGCCGACCGTAGGCGTACTCGCCCTCCAGGGTGATTTCCGCGAGCACCGCGCCGTCCTCGAGCGGTTGGGTGCAACGGTACGAGAAATCCGCCTGCCCACGGATCTAGAAGGAATCGAAGCAATTGTGCTGCCAGGCGGGGAGTCCACGACGATAGGCAAACTCGCGGTGCGGTTCGACCTCATCGAGCCTCTCAGGTCGATGATCCAAGCCGGGCTGCCAACCTACGGCACCTGCGCCGGCATGATCTTCTGCGCCGTTTCCCTCACCGACGGTTCACAGCCACTTCTCGGGGTTCTCGACGTGATTGTCGAAAGAAACGCATTTGGTCGCCAGAACGACTCATTCGAGACCGACCTCACCATCGACGGCCTCGACGAACCCTTCCATGCCGTTTTCATCCGTGCCCCCTGGGTGGCAAAGACCGGTGACGTCGAGATCCTGGCCGAGGTCGATGGACATCCGGTGATGGTCCGTCAGGGCAAAATCATCGCAACCTCGTTCCATCCCGAGTTGACCGACGATCTGCGAATCCATCGGATGTTGATCGACATGATCGATCAGAGCCTCTGATGTCGGGTCACTCCAAATGGGCCACGATCAAGCGCAAGAAGGGCGCCACCGACGCCAAACGCGGCAAGTTGTTCGCAAAACTGGTCAAAGCGATTGAACTCGCCGCCCGCGAGGGCGGAGGCAACGTCGCCGGCAACGCCGCCCTGGCGCAGGCCGTGGCCAAAGCCAAGGCGAATTCGCTCCCTGCGGACAACATCGAACGCGCCATCAAACGAGGCTCGGGAGAATTGGAAGGCGTCAACTACGACGAGTTCTGGTACGAGGGGTATGGAGCGGGTGGAGTGGCGTTTTTTGTTCACATCCTCACCGACAACCGCAATCGCGCTGCCTCTGACGTCCGCGCCGCGTTCACAAGGAACAACGGGGCGTTGGGAGAACCAGGGTCGGTTGGTTATCTGTTCGAGAACAAGGGTCAGATCTTGGTGGACGGTCCTGAGGAAGCCGTGATGTTGGCCGCCCTCGACGGAGGCGCAGAAGACATCATCTCGAGCGGTCAGAGCCACGAGATCATCACAGCACCCACCGAACTGCATGCAGTCGCCGAGTCGCTGCGCGGAGCGGGATTCGACCCGGAATCCGTGGACCTGCTACCGCTCCCGAAAACGACGGTGTCGGTAGACGCAGCCACGGCTTCGAAGGTGCTGCGTCTGGTGGACGCGTTGGAAGACCTCGACGATGTACAGGCGGTTCACGCCAATTTTGATGTCGATGAAGACGTCATGGCCGCTCTTGTCGACGACTGATGCCGCTCGAAAGCGCAAAGTCCGCAACGATCGGCGGTAGCCTGACCAAACATATGTTCGTATTGGGAATCGATCCTGGACTTACCTGCACCGGGTACGGCGTCGTATCCGCCGGGCATCCTCCGCGAGCGCTGGCAGTTGGCGTCATCAGGACCGATCCCAAACTGCCAACCGCAACTCGCCTGGCGGAGTTATACCGCGACTTGCAGGCTGTAGTCGCCGAACACCGCCCAGGTTTGATGGCCATCGAGCGGGTGTTCACGAATCGGAACCTTCAGACTGCAGTGGCCGTCGGTAGAGCCTCGGGAGTGGCGCTCCTGGTGGCGGCCCAAGCCGGGATCCCCGTGACCGAACATACGCCGACAGCGGTCAAGCTGGCCGTGACCGGTGACGGAGCGGCCGACAAACGGATGGTGGCCCAGATGGTGAGACGCAGATTGAGCCTCGCAGCCGACCCCCGACCCGCCGACGCCGCCGATGCATTGGCCGTCGCCCTGTGTCAGCTACAGACCCTGACTGTGACCAGATCGTGATCGGGCGCCTTTCTGGGAAAGTGGCGTCGGTTCGCGGCGATCGACTGGTTCTCGATGTGAACGGCGTCGGATACGAGGTTTCGATAAACGCAAAGGTCGCCGCAGGGTTGGTCGGGCCCGGCGAACCCGTTGTGATTTGGACGCACCTCCATGTGCGAGAAGACGCCATGATCCTGTTCGGTTTTCCGGGCGAAGGAGATCGGGATCTGTTCCGGGTGCTGCTCGGAGCACAAGGCGTCGGGCCCAAGGTTGCTTTGGCGATGCTGGGAGCATTCTCTGCAGACGCCTTGCGACGGGCGGTCGCAACAGAAGACGCAGATGCCCTGGCCCAGGTGCCGGGTATCGGCAAACGAACCGCCCAAAAGATCATCCTGGATCTCAAACCAAAGCTGGCAGACATCGAGGCCGACGTGCTCGAAATCTCGGCTCCGGGTTCCCAGGTTCGAGAGGCGCTCGAAACCCTTGGATACGCAGCATCCGAGATTCGCACGGTCCTCCCGTCGATCGATCCCGAGTTGGCGGTAGCCGAACAGGTGAGGCAGGCCTTGAAGGCATTGGCGCGATGAGGGAGGAAGGTCTGGTTGCTCCGGTGGGCTCGCCCATGGACGAGGTCTTCGAAATAACGCTTCGTCCTCGCCATCTCGATGAGTTCGTCGGCCAGGAGATGCTCAAGGAACGTTTGCGAATCTCCATCGAAGCAGCCAGAACCAGAGAGCAGCCACTCGACCATGTCTTGCTGTCAGGACCACCGGGCCTCGGAAAGACCTCACTGGCGACGATTCTCGCAGTTGAGCTAGACACGTCGCTCAAGAAGACGTCGGGACCCGCGCTCGAGCGCCCTGGAGACCTCGCATCGATCCTCTCGAACCTCGAACCGGGCGACGTGTTTTTCATCGACGAAATCCACCGAATCCCGCGTCAGGTCGAAGAAGTCTTGTACCTGGCGATGGAGGATTTCGAACTCGACATCGTATTGGGCAAAGGTCCTACGGCCGCCTCGATCAACATCCCATTGCCCCGATTCACGCTGGTGGGGGCGACCACCAGGATCGGCACCGTCGCTGCTCCGCTGCGCGATCGCTTCGGACTGGTGGAACGAGTCGACTATTACTCCACCGCGGAGTTGGAGCAGATCGTTGGACGGTCGGCGCGGATCCTGGGTGTTTCGATCGAATCGAGTGGAGGACAGGAGATAGCGCGCCGAGCCAGGGGTACCGCCCGAGTGGCCAATCGGTTGCTGGCGCGAGTGCGCGATTACGCGGTCGCGCGGGCCGATGGTGTCATCACCCATGAGGTCGCCGGCGCTGCTCTCGATGTTTTCGAGATCGACCAGTTGGGACTCGACAAGGTCGATCGGGCGATCCTGGATGCGATCATCAACAAATTCGATGGCGGACCGGTCGGCCTCGGCACGTTATCGATCTCGGTGGGCGAAGAGCAGGAGACCGTCGAGGACGCCTATGAGCCCTTTCTCCTCCAGGCCGGGCTCCTGCAAAGGACACCGAGGGGACGGGTGGCAACCTCGTCGGCATACAGACACCTCGGTCTGGAACCCCCGTCGGCCGCCCAACCCAGCTTCGATCTCTGAGCAGTGCAGTCCAGCGATTTCACCTATCCGCTGACGGAGGACCGGATCGCTCAGATTCCGGTTGAGCCCAGGGACTCATCTCGACTGCTCGACTCTCGGACGATGAGCGATCACGTCTTCTCTGACCTCTCGTCCCTGCTCAGGGCAGGCGATCTCATGGTTGTCAACGAAACGAGGGTTCGCCACGCCCGACTCAGCGGGACGAAGCTCGACACCGGCGGAGCCGTCGAAGTGTTGTTGTTGGGCGAGCGCGCCGACGGTTCGTGGGAGGCGATGATCAAACCCTCTCGACGTATCCGGCCAGGCTCGATTCTCGACCTTGCCGGGATCAAGGCGGAGGTGGTTGCAGGCCCAGACGACGGCATCGTACGACTGAACCTCGAGGCCGACGTAGACATCGAGACGGCGCTGGCCGGCGTCGGCCAGGTGCCGCTGCCTCCCTACATTTCGACACCCCTGGCGGATCCGGCGAGATACCAAACCGTCTATGCCAGGCGGCCGGGGTCGGCGGCAGCTCCGACCGCCGGTCTTCATTTCACGGACGCCGTTCTGTCGGCACTGTCCCTGTCGGGAATCGAGATCGCTGCCGTGGAACTCCAGGTGGGGATCGCCACTTTTCGTCCGATCGCCACCGATTTGGTCGAGGACCACGTGATGCATCATGAGGTCTACCGGATCCCGGCCGAAACGGCGACCGCGGTGCAGGCTTGCAGGAAGCGGGGTGGCCGGGTGGTGGCCATCGGAACGACGTCGGTGCGAGCGCTGGAGTCTGCGGCCGCCGAAAATGGAGGCGTGGCACCAGGGTCGGGTTCAACCGACCTGTTCCTGATGCCCGGTTCGCCGATATCGGTGGTTGACCTTCTGGTGACCAACTTCCATCTGCCTGGTTCGACGCTGCTGGTCATGTTGGAGGCCTTCATGGGCCCTTCTTGGAAAACGGTCTATCAGACAGCACTAGAACGCAGGTACAGATTTCTCAGCTTCGGCGACGCGATGTTGTGCGAGAGGCCGCGATGACCCACGATGCAACCTTCGACGTGACCGCCACCAGTGGACAGGCCAGGCTCGGCAGACTTCACCTCACTCATGGGGTTGTCGAAACTCCTACCTTCATGCCCGTCGGAACCCGGGCCGTCGTCAAGGCCCTTGACGCCACGGACCTCAAAACGGTGGGCGCCCAGATGATCCTCTCCAATACCTACCACCTCATGTTGCGGCCAGGGCCAGAGACGGTCGACGCCATGGGAGGACTGCATGGGTTCATGGGATGGACAGGGCCCACTCTCACGGACTCCGGTGGATACCAGATCTTCTCGCTTGACCCCAAGATCGACGAGGAGGGGGCGCAGTTCCGATCCACCTACGACGGCTCGACCGTGTTTCTGTCACCGGAGGAGTCGATGAGGGTTCAGCAACTCCTGGGAGCAGATGTGGCGATGATCCTCGACGTCTTGATCGGTCTTCCCGCCCCGGAGGCCGACATCGAGCTGGCCCTGGAAAGAACCCTGCGTTGGTCGGAGCGGGCGCTGGCAGTACATGAACGACCTGATCAGGCGTTGTTCGGGATCGTTCAAGGAGGCACCGATGCCCGATTGAGGGCTCGCTCGGCCCGCCTGACGAACGATCTCGGATTCCCAGGATTCGGTATCGGTGGCCTCTCCGTCGGTGAAAGTCCGGCGGAACGAAATCTGGCCGTCGAAGCCACGATCTCAGAGTTGCCTGCAAACAAGGTCAGGTATGTGATGGGCCTCGGGGATACAGAGGGAGTCCTTGATGCGATCGAGCGTGGCTGTGACCTGTTCGATTGTGTGTGGCCGACCCGTCTCGCCCGTCACGGTCGAATCATCACCGAAGACGGTGACTACAACCTACGCAGAGCCGAATTTGCGCTGGACCCGAGACCGCTGGCCCCCGGATGTGCCTGTCACACCTGCTCCACCGTGTCGCGCGCCTATCTTCGCCACCTGCTCACCACCAACGAACTGACTGCGTTCCGGCTTCTCAGCCTCCACAACCTGACATACACGCTGGGTTTGCTCAGCGGAGCGCGAGCAGCGATCGCCGGCAATCGGTTCTCGGCCTACCGGCAGGAGGTTGTTGGGCTACGCGCCCAACGGGACTCCGCGAAGCGCTAACCTGCTCCCGTCCCAAACCACGAGAGACTTTTGACTTCGCTGCTCGCACAAACCGAAACCGCCGCCGCTCCTTCACTTCTCCCATTCGTTCTGATCATGGGATTGTTCCTTGTGTTCATGAACGTGATGCAGAGGCGCCGCGTCAAGAAACAACAGTCCTTCCAGGACTCGATCGAGGTCGGAGATCGAGTCCAAACGATCGGCGGCATTCAAGGTCGCATCCTCAGCGCAGACGACACCTCTGTCCTTCTCGAAGTCGAGACCGGGAGAATTCGTTTTGCCCGCAAGGCCATTGCCGCAAAGCTGACCGAGAGTTCTTGATGCGCCGCCGCCTGATCGGCCTCTTTGTGGTGCTCGTGTTGGCTTGGGGTGGGTTAGGCGTGCTCACGGCATTGGATTACAGGCCAAAGTTGGGACTCGACCTGCAAGGCGGGACGTCGGTGCTCCTCACCGCTCCTGACGGGACCGAGGAGGATGTTCTGGCTCAGGCAGTCGAGCAGATGCGCAGACGCATCGAGGCCATCGGTGGAGTTCAGGAGCCCGAAATCCAGATTTCGGGCGCGAACACCGTGCTTGTGCAGTTGCCGGGAGTTTCCGATGAAGAACGAGCCCTCGACGCCATCGGACGAACCGGCCTTCTCAGTTTCCGGCCCGTGCTCGGATCGACCCCTGGCCTGATCGGTCCGCTCGGAGCGGAGTTCGTCGACCCGACTACGTCCACGACGCTGCCCGATACGACCTCGACCACAGGTTCACCGACCACCACCGATGTCGCACCGACGACAACGGCGCCTGAGACGGCTTCGCCGGAGATCCCTCCAGAACTTCTCGAGTCGATCGACCCGCAAAGTGGCCTCACCATTTCGGACGATCCCGCCAAAGAGTCTTACCTGCCTTACCTCAACTCGATATTTGGCCAGCCCATTCCTTCTGTTTTGCACCTTGGGCCGGCCAGGGTGATGGGGGACTCGATCGAACTGGCGAGCCCTGGATTCGATCAGGCGGGCGCTCAGTGGTTGGTTCAGCTCGAGTTTGACAGTGTCGGGGCAGATGCTTTCGCCGACCTCACCGGAGCCGCGGCGGGTTTTCCCAGCGGAGACCCGCGCCGCCAGATCGCGATCGTCCTCGACGGCGAAGTGGTCTCCTCGCCGGCCGTGAATGAGGATGTTTCGCCGGGCGAGGGAATAGCGGGTGGGCAGGCCATCATCACCGTCGGGAGTCAGGAAGAGTCTGAGGATCTCGGAATCCTGCTCAGATACGGAGCGCTTCCGATCGCGTTCGAACGTTCACAGGTGAACAAAGTGTCTGCGACGCTCGGAACGGATTCACTCCGAATCGGAGTCATTTCTGGTCTTGCCGGTTTGCTGCTCGTTGCCGTCGCCCTCGTTCTCTACTACCGGGCATTGGGTGTGGTCGCAGTCGTAGGTTTGACGGTGTTCGGGTCTCTCCTTGTCGCCCTGTTCAGCCTTCTGGGCGAGGCGCGGGGATTAACTCTGACTTTGGCCGGTGTCACCGGCATCATCGTGTCGATTGGGATCACTGCGGACAGTTACATCGTGTATTTCGAGCGAATCAAAGATGAGATCCGGAACGGCAAAAAGGTTCGCTCGGCGACTACAGACGCGTTCAAGAGCGCCTACCGCACGATCCTGACCGCCGACTTCGTCTCGCTTCTGGCGGCCGCCCTGCTCTACGTGCTTGCCGTAGGTCCCGTGAAGGGGTTTGCTTTGTCGCTCGGAATCGCCACCGTGCTCGACATCGTCATCGCCAGATCGTTCACGAGGCGAGCCGCCTGGGTGGTTGCCCACACCGGCTGGGGAGGAGGTAGTGGCGCCCTCTCGATCGGCGCGGCCGCCGGACTCAAGAAGGAGGACCGTTCATGAACGTCTTTCAGCGCATTTCTCGCGGTGAGACAACGATAGATTTTGTCGGGCATCGCAAGCGATGGTTCATGATCTCGGTCACCTTTCTGGCGGTCGCCTTGCTCGCGGTCTTCGTCCGCGACCTCAACCTCGGTCTCGAGTTCGAAGGTGGCGTCGCGGTCCAGGCAGAGAACCCTGCCGGTGCCGACATCCAGCAGATCCGCGGCGCCCTCGCCGATGTCGGAATCCAGGACGCCAGAATTCTCCTTCTCGACGACGGGCAAGCGGTTCGCGTGCAGACGCCTCCGCTCGACTCCGATACCGAACAAGAGTTGGTGACAGCATTCGCCGAAGTGACAGGGACAGATCCGGCCGACAACTCACGCGAGTCGGTGGGACCGACCTTTGGGAACCTGGTCGCGCGACAAGCCCTGATCGCTCTGGCCGTGTTCCTGGTTGCGGCCGGCGCATTCATCGCGATCAGGCTCCAGTGGAAGATGGCCGGCGCCGGGATGGTGGCTCTGATCCACGACCTCGCAATCACAATCGGCGTCTACGCGATCACCGGTTTCGAAGTTACGCCGGCGACGGTGGTGGCCCTGCTCACGATCCTCGGATATTCGCTCTATGACACCGTGGTGGTGTTCGACAAGGTCGAAGAACTGGAAGGCGAACTGACGAGGGAGATGACCTACTCCGGCCTTGTCAATCGTGCCATGAATCTCGTGCTGGCTCGTTCTTTGAATACCTCCTTGACGTCACTCCTGCCTGTCGGGAGCCTCCTGTTCATAGGTTCGATCCTGTTGGGCGCTTCGACGCTGCAGGACTTCGCCCTTGCCCTGTTCGTTGGCATTGCCTCCGGGACCTATTCCTCGATCTTCGTCGCGGCGCCCATCCTCGCCATCTGGAAAGAGAAGGAATCGGAATGGATCGAGCATCGTTCTCGAATCGAACGTCGCGCGCCAAGTGCCATCGCCGCCTCCCCGAGCGCACCGGTCACGGTACAACCCGGCAGGCAACCGGCACCGGGCGGGGGGGCAACTCCCCGACCACCGCGAAAACGCCCTCGCTGAAACGGTAGGCTTATCGGGTGAAGGAGTTACAGGAGCTGATTCGGTCGATTCCCGACTTTCCGCAACCCGGGATC
The DNA here is from genome assembly GCA_041746105.1 of Acidimicrobiia bacterium. Taxonomy (GTDB): domain Bacteria; phylum Actinomycetota; class Acidimicrobiia; order Spongiisociales; family ZC4RG35; genus JBFHRE01. Next base: position 52,131 of record JBGTHP010000036.1, on the reverse strand, counting down.
AATTTCTTCGACATAACCCCGGTCCTCGGTGATGGAGCCGCGTTCGGCGAGCTGATGCGTCAGCTGACGGAGCCCTTCCTCAACGCCGAGATCACCAAAGTGGCAGGGATCGAGGCTCGCGGATTCGCGCTGGCGGCACCAGTGGCAGAGCGACTCGATGCCGGTTTCATCCCGGTGCGGAAGCCCGGCAAGCTCCCCTTCAAGACTCACCGGCGCGAATACGACCTCGAATACGGGTCCGATGCGTTGGAGGTCCACGTCGACGCCTGCGAGGCGGGGGATCGCGTCTTGTTGGTCGACGACGTGATCGCCACCGGAGGCACGGCAGGCGCCGCCATCGGTCTCCTCGAAGACCTCGGAGCCACCGTTGTTGGATTTGCAGTCTTCATCGAACTGGCATTCCTTTCGGGCCGTCAACGGATCGGAGCCACACCGTTCCATGCTGTTCTCACATACGACTGAACTCGACCCCGACCGGGGATTCCAACTTCTGCTGGACGAGTTCCTCGAGCAGCATCCCCGAGGAGACGCCGACCTGCTGCGCCGTGCCTACGAACTGGCCAAAGCGGCGCACGCCGGCCAAACCAGGAAGTCGGGCGAACCGTACATCACTCACCCGGTAGCCGTCACCCAGATCCTCACCCACTTCGGAATGGACGGATCGACTCTGGCCGCCTCGCTTCTGCACGACACCGTCGAAGACACGCCTCTGACCCTCGATCAGATCAGAGAAGAGTTCGGCGATGAGATCGCCCACCTTATTGATGGTGTGACCAAACTCGACCGGATCCAGTACAACACCCGTGAGGCCGCCCAGGCAGCCACCATTCGGAAGATGGTCGTGGCAATGGCTCAGGACATGCGGGTTCTCCTGATCAAACTCTGCGATCGGCTCCACAACATTCGCACCGTTGACGCCCTGCGAGAGGAGAAGCAGCGGCGCGTCGCCGCCGAAACGCTGGACGTCTACACCCCCCTTGCTCATCGGATGGGGGTCCAAGAGATCAAACACGAACTCGAAGACCGGTGTTTCAAGATCCTGTATCCGGGACCGTTTGCCGAGATCGAGAACAAGCTGGCCGAGCGCGCTCCAGAGCGCGAACTCTTCATCGAAAAAGTGGTGACCGAAATCTCCTCCATGCTGTCCGACTCTGGCGTCCAGGCCGAGGTCACCGGTCGCCCGAAACACCATTATTCGATCTATCGCAAAATGGTGGAGTCCCAGCGACCATTCGAAGACATCCACGATCTGATCGGGATCAGAGTCATAACCCAAAACGTTGCGGGCTGTTACTCGGTGCTCGGATTGGTCCACGCCCGCTGGCTTCCCGTATCTGGCAGGTTCAAGGACTACATCGCGATGCCCAAGTTCAATCTGTATCAGTCGTTACACACCACGGTGATCGGACCCGACGGCAAACCGTTGGAGATCCAGATACGCACCGAGGAGATGCATCGCATCTCCGAGACCGGAATCGCTGCGCACTGGCGTTACAAAGAGGGCCCTGAGGCAGCCAACGTCGACTGGGTCGGCAGCCTCGGCCTGCTCCAGGACGACACCACTGACCCAGAAGAGTTTCTCGACCAACTCAAACTCGACCTCTATCAGGACGAGGTGTTTGTCCTCACGCCCAAGGGTGACGTCCGCAACCTTCCGCGAGGGGCAACCGCCATCGATTTCGCGTATGCGGTTCATACCGAAATCGGCCACCGTTGCGTAGGCAGCCGTATCAATGGTCGTCTGGTACCCCTTTCCACCCGACTCGAGTCCGGAGACATCGTCGAGGTGATCACCTCAAAAGCCGCCGATGCCGGTCCCTCACGCGACTGGCTCAATTTTGTTCGCACTTCGAGAGCGCGCTCCAAGATCAAGGCCTGGTTCTTGAAAGAACGACGCGAGCAGGCGGCCTCGGACGGTCGGGATCAGGTCATGGCCGCCCTCCGCAAGGAGGCCCTGGGCCTGGGGGCAGCCGAGCGGCAGGCGTTGCTCAAAGAGGTTGCATCCGAGATGAACAAGACCGATGCAGAAGCCCTCATGGCGGCGGTCGGCGAGGGCGAGATCTCGCCTGCGACGGTTGCCCATCGGGTCGCACGCCACGTCCGCCCCGAGGACGACGAGGATGACTTGCTGGCACCCGTCCGGCCCCGCCGCTACGAGGCAGTCGGGCCCAACATCATTGTCGAAGGTCTCGACGACATGCTCGTCCGTATCGCCCGATGCTGCGCGCCTGTCCCCGGTGACCCGATAGTCGGTTTCGTCACGGTCGGCCGGGGAGTTTCTGTACACCGGTCCGACTGCACCAACATCGCCAATCTGCGTACGGAAGGTCGTGACCGGATGGTCGAGGTTTCATGGCCGGTCGAGCGGGTAGGCAGGTTCACGGTTTGGATCCAGGTGGAGGCACTGGACCGCACGCGGTTACTCCGCGACGTGACCGGCGCTCTGTCCGACGTCGGCGGGAACATCACCGCCTCGTCCTCGGTGACAGGACGTGACCGGGTTGCAGTATTGCGGTATGAAGTCGAACTCTCCGACCCCACACAGGTGGACAAGCTCATCGCCGATCTGCGTGGCGTAGACGGCGTTTTTGCCGCGTTCAGGCTTGTGAGCGAGCCCACCTGACCCCACGGGTAGGCTTGCCAGATGCTCCTCGACCATGCTTCGCTGTGGCTCGCCCAAACCAACACCTGGGTGGTGGCGGCCGAAACCGGGGGTCTCGCCGTTCTGGTCGACGCCCCTCCCGATCCCGCCGGGATCCTTGCGCTGCTCAACAAGCACAACCTCCAACTCGCAGGTCTCATCCTCACCCACGGGCACGTTGACCACATGGGCGCCGCAGCCGGCGTGGGGTCCGCCACCGGCGCCACCGTCTATGTACACCCTGACGACGACTTTCTCTCGCTCGATCCGCAAAGACAGGTCGAGGGTTTGTTTGGGGGCCTTGTGCCTGGAACGTTCGAACCCATCAGAGAACGCCACGACCTCGCCCACGGCGAAACACTGAACCTGGCCGGCCTCGACCTCGAGATTCTTCACACTCCCGGCCACACCCCGGGACACGTGTGCGTGTACCTCGATACTGAGGGTTGGCTCTTTTCTGGGGATCAACTGTTCGCCGGCTCGATCGGCCGGACAGATTTGCCCGGAGGGAGTCACTCGGCGCTCATGGAGTCGATGCGGACTCAGGTCCTGCCGCTGCCAGATGAGACCAGGGTGCTCCCCGGCCACGGACCAGAAACCACGGTGGGACGCGAACGCCGGACCAATCCATTTCTCGTGGGTCTGGGCACCTGAGACCCCTATTACGCTGGCGCTCCCGATGATCACACCCCGCACCATGTCCGGCGTTATGGAACTTCTTCCAGGAGACCAGGTTCGATTCCAGACCCTGCTCGACAAGATCCGAGGCGGGTTCGAGCGGTTTGGGTTCCTTCCCATCGAGACGCCCGCAGTCGAACTCACCGATGTTCTTCTGACGAAGAGCGGCGGAGAGACAGAGCAGCAGGTGTACTTCGTGCAGTCGACCGGTTCGCTCGAAAAAGACGGTACGCCGGACCTCGCTCTGCGTTTTGATCTGACGGTCCCACTCGCCCGCTACGTGGCAGAACACGAGAACGACCTGTTGTTCCCATTCCGGCGATACCAGATACAACGGGTGTACCGCGGCGAGTCGCCCCAGAAGGGAAGATTCCGAGAGTTCTATCAATGCGATATCGATGTCGTCGGACGCGGAGAACTGGACCTCCGTCACGACGCCGAGGTGGCGGCGGTGATGGTCGAGGTCTTTACAGAACTCGGCATCGGCGACTTCACCATCAGACTCAACAACCGCAGGCTCATGAGAGGCTTCCTTGCCTCCCAAGGTGTCGACTCCGATGCCGCTCAGGCACAAGTCCTCCGCGAAATCGACAAGATGGAAAAACGGGGCACTGAGGCCGTCGCGGCCCAGCTCCAGGTGATAGGTCTGGGCGAAACGCAGGTCGAACGGATCCTCGAAGTTGCGCAATGGCGGTCCGAGTCTCTCGATGGTGCACAAGGCGTGCTCGCCCGTCTCGAGGAGGACAACGATCTGATCCGCCAGGGCAAATCCGAACTTTCGACCGTGATAACGGTCCTCCTTGCGATGGGAGTCGACGCGAAGAGAATTGTGTTGGACCTGGCGATTGCCAGAGGTCTGGATTACTACACCGGAACCGTCTACGAAACGTCGCTCGACTCGCATCCAGAACTGGGATCGATCTGCTCAGGCGGACGCTACGACGACCTTGCATCCAACTTCACGAGGTCACGCCTGCCCGGAGTGGGGCTTTCGATCGGGATCACCAGGCTGTTCTGGCAGTTACGGGAACTGGACCTCGTCGGTGGACCCTCGAGTCCTGTCGACGCAGTGATCACCCTTTTAGACGACGAAAGCCTTGAACACTGCTTGGAACTGGCAGGGCGGCTGCGAGCCGCCGGATTGAACGTCGAGTCGGTTCTGACTCCGGCCAAACTCGGCAAACAGCTGAAGAATGCAGACCGAGCCGGCATCCGTTTTGCAGTTATCGCCGGCCCCGATGAGCGGGCAAAGGGTGTCGTGTCGGTGCGCGACCTCCGCAATCAGAGCCAGCACGAGATTGAACCCGACCGGCTTGCGCAACACCTCAGGGGGAGCTGACAAATGGAATCGACAAGGTATAGGACCATCCACGCCGCAGACGCCATCGGCAAGGAAGGCTCCTCCCAGACCGTGGCTGGATGGGTTCAGCGCAGACGCGACATGGGAGGAATCGTATTCGTCGACTTGAGAGACGCGAGCGGGATCCTGCAACTCGTTCTCGACCCGACTCTCATCCCGAGCGCCTCCAGGCTCAAGATGGAGGACTGCATCAAAGTGACTGGCACCGTGCAGGGACGTCCAGACGGCACCGTGAACGAAGGGCTGGCCACAGGGACTGTCGAGTTGGCAGCATCCGAACTCGAGGTGCTCGCCGGTTCGGAAGCCCTCCCCTTCATGATCGAAGACCGGGTTGAGACCGACGAGGGAACGCGACTCCGTTATCGATATCTCGACCTTCGTCGCCCTTCGATGGCTGCCAACCTGAGAGCAAGGTCGCGCACGATTGCCGTGATGCGTCAAGTGATGGACCAACTTGGTTTCCTCGAAGTCGAAACCCCGACCCTCATCGCCTCTACACCAGAAGGGGCACGCGACGTTCTGGTGCCAAGCCGCCACCAAAAGGGCTCTTTCTACGCTTTGCCCCAGTCCCCACAGCTCTTCAAACAACTTCTGATGGTCGCCGGGGTAGAGCGTTACTACCAGGTCGCCCGCTGTTACCGCGACGAAGACTTCAGGGCAGACCGCCAGATCGAGTTTTCACAGCTCGACTTCGAAGGGTCGTTCTGGGATCAGGATGACGTCCTCGACGTTCTGGAGCGGGTGATGGTCGCCGTCACCAAGGCCGTGCGAGACATCGACCTCGCAACCCCGTTTCCTCGGATGACCTGGCAGGAGGCGATGACCCGGTTTGGATCGGACAAACCTGATCTCCGGTTCGGGATGGAGATCCGAGAGCTCTCTTCGGTTTTCGCTTCGAGCGAATTCAAGGCCTTTTCCGGAGTCCTCGCGTCCAGCGGGGTGGTCAGGGGAATCAATGCGGGACCTCAGGAAACCTCGCGATCGAAAATGGACGCTTTGACCGACAAGGCCAAGGATCTAGGGGCGAAGGGCCTCGTCTGGATGGTTGTCGAGTCGGACGGGTCGCTCCGCTCGCCGGTATCCAAGTTCTTGAGCGCCGAGGAGCAGGACAGGACGAAGGAGGAATTGGGCGGTTCTCCCGGCGATCTCCTCCTCCTGGCGGCGGACGGATGGAGAGTTGTTTCGCGGGTGCTCGGTCAACTTCGGCTCGACCTCGGTCGACCGGAGGGACACGAGGACCTGATCCCCTTGTTCGTCATCGACTTCCCGACTTTTGAACCGATCGATGGTGGCGGCTTCAGACCTTCCCACCATCCGTTCACCGCACCGGTCGACGTCGAACAGATGCGCAATGATCCGGAGAACTCGATATCAAAGGCCTACGACCTCGTCCTCAACGGCTCAGAACTCGGGTCGGGCAGCGTTCGGATCTTCGACCCGGAGGTTCAGGCACAGGTCTTCGACGTCATGGGCATTGGTCGCGAGGAGGCAGAGATTCGATTTGGTTGGTTCCTCCAGGGGCTCCGCTATGGGACCCCACCCCATGCCGGTTTTGCCATCGGGATCGACCGGCTGGTTTCGATCCTCCAAGGAGAGCCAAATATCCGCCAGGTCATGCCGTTCCCCAAAACCCAAACTGGAACCGACCCCCTGACCGGCTCACCGACGCCGGTCGACGATGGCCAACTCGCCGAACTCGGCATACGGGTTCGGCCTCAGGCGACATGACCGAGCCGCTCATGTCGCAACCGGCGTAGCGTCAGATCATGGATCTCTTCACGGCCAGAACCGACGAGGCGCTCGCCGCGGTCGCTCCTCTCGCCGCTCGGATGCGGCCGCAGACACTCGACGACGTGGTCGGCCAGGACGCTCTCCTGCGGCCCGGCGCTGCGTTCCGCCGTTTGGTCGAGTCGGGACGGCCGGTATCGCTCCTGCTCTGGGGTCCACCCGGCACCGGCAAAACAACGCTGGCGCGACTCATCGCGGGGTACGCCGAAGCGGCGTTCGAAACTCTGTCGGCAACCTCGGCCGGCGTCAAGGATGTCCGTGAGATCCTGGCTGCTGCGAGGGAACGAATCGCTTCCCAGGAGCGGCGAACGGTCTTGTTCCTCGACGAGATTCATCGATTCAACAAAGGCCAGCAGGACGCTCTGCTACCAGGGGTCGAAGACGGGACGTTGATCCTGATCGGCGCCACGACCGAGAACCCCTTCTTCGAGGTCAACTCGCCGCTCCTGTCACGAATGACATTGTTTCGGACCGAATCGATTGCTGCCCCTCATCTGGCCGTGCTGGTCGACAAGGCGTTGACCGACCCAAGGGGCCTTGGCGATTCCGGTCTCGGGATCGCGGCAGACGCCAAGAGCGCTATCGCAGAGCGAACGGGCGGCGACGGTCGGCATACTCTGACCGTATTGGAGGTTGCGGCCGCGCTGGCTCAGGGCCGAGAGAGCGCGCTGATCGATCTCGAGGATGTGGAAGAGGCGCTGCAACGCCGAATCGTGAGATACGACAAGGGTGGCGATCAGCACTACGACGTCGTTTCTGCATTCATCAAATCGGTGCGAGGTTCGGATGTCGATGCGGCTCTCTACTGGCTGCATCTGATGCTGGAAGGGGGGGAGGACCCCGAGTTCATCGTCCGCAGACTGATCATTCTGGCGTCGGAGGACATTGGTCTGGCCGACCCCAACGCCCTTCTTCAAGCAACCGCCGCCTCGGCCGCCCTCGCCCACATCGGGTTGCCTCAGGCGGCCTTTGCGATAACCCAAGCCACCATCTATCTGGCAGCGGCTCCCAAGTCGAACTCGGTCACCAACGCCATCGGGGCCGCGCGAGATTTGATCGAGGGGGGACCCTCACCGACCATTCCAGCCCACCTGCGAGACTCGCATTACGGGGGAGCAGCCCAGATCGGGCACGGTGCCGGCTATCGGTACGCGCACAACTTCCCCGGCCACGTCGTAGCCCAGTCGTATTTCCCACCCGAGGTCGAGCCGGTACCGCTGTTTCACCCGACCAAACAAGGAAGGGAGGACGGTCTGAGCGAGCGCATCGCCTGGCTCGACGAGATTCTGGGTAGAGAGGGACGTTGACAACCCGGATCAGACGAAGTTTCGGGCTGACGGTGATCATCGGCTGCATTTCTGCGTGCAGCGCGGGTGTCTCCCCGGCACCGACGTCGACGACGGAAATCGAACCAGCGTCCGTCGAGCCGAGTGTTGCCGCTCCCACTTCGCAGGCCACCACCACAGTTGCGACGCTTTCGACGACAACCACAGAACCGCTGGCCCCGCTGTCCGGTCTGTCACTGCAGGTGGAGGCAACCGACTTCCGGGAGCCCATCATGATGCTGCCACTTCCCGGCTCGGACCAGAACCTCGTTGTCGAGCGAAGTGGCACGATCCGGGCCTTGGGAGAAACCGCACCATGGCTCGACATCTCCGAGCGGGTGAACTCCGAGGACGGAATCGAACCGGGGCTGCTGGGAATGGCGTTTCATCCGGATTTCGCAGAAAATGGCAGGTTCTTCCTCTACTACTACCGCCACGGGATAGAACAAACAACCTTGGCCGAATTCTCGGCTGTGAACGGTGTTGCCGACCCCGCCTCCGAGATCACGTTGATCGATATCGACAAGCCGACGAACCGTCACAACGGAGGAATGCTCCAATTCGGACCGGACGGGCTCCTGTATCTCTCGGTGGGAGAGGGAGGTAAGGCTTCACTCAATGCCCAGAATCCAGACACACTTCTCGGAAAGATCCTGCGCGTCGACGTGGACGGGGGAGTGCCGTACTCGATACCGCCCACGAACCCATATCGCGAGGGAAAGGCGCCCGAGGTGATCGCGATCGGGCTTAGAAATCCGTGGCGTACCTGGATCGATTTCGAAACAGGTTTGTTCTACATCGCCGACGTCGGCCAGGAGGACTGGGAAGAAGTGGACGTGGTCCCTATTGATGAGCTGCCTGGCTCCAATTTCGGCTGGCTTCGGATGGAAGGCAGCAGCTGTTTTCAGGCCGGTTGTGATCCCGTCGAAGAAGGATTGACCCTCCCGGTGATCGAATATTCCCACGTTGAAGGTTGCTCGATCACCGGCGGAGTGGTGTACCGGGGTGATCTGATCCCGGAATTGAACGGTCACTATCTGTATGCCGATTGGTGCTCGGGCTGGGTTCGGAGTTTCACGATGTCCGGTGGCACCGCGTCAGAGCCGATACCGTGGCTCGAGGATGTCGGGCAGGTCAACGGGTTTGGCATCGACCAAGAAGGCGAGGTCTATCTGCTGACCTTCGACGGTGCGATCAAGAAGCTGGTCGCGGTCCGATCCTGACCTGTCGAGCCTCGTCCTCCATGGACTAGCGTTGGATCATGCTGGATCGATTGTGGTGGTTTGTGACGGGAACCGTTCTCGGTGGGTTCGTCACCGTGAAAGCGCTTCGGAGGAAACCACGCCCCGACGAGCTCAAGGCAGCGGCGGCACATACGGGCGCCGATCTACTCGAGTTGGCTGCCCGAACGGTGAGGGCACCTCGAAGCCGCAAACCGGTCGTGGCTCTGCGCCAACATCGTTAACCTCACCCGTTCAATGAACTCATCTCAGATCCGGCGCACCTTTCTCGACTTTTTTGCAGAACGCGGGCACACCATTCGGCCGTCTGCCTCTCTCATCCCGATCGACCCCACACTCCTGCTCACGAACGCCGGGATGGTTCCGTTCAAGCCCTATTTCCTTGGCGATGAACCGGCACCGTTCAGGCGAGCGGCCTCGGTTCAGAAGTCTGTGAGAACCATCGACATCGACATCATCGGGACAACCGTCCGCCACATGTCCTTCTTCGAGATGATGGGGAACTTCAGCTTCGGCGACTATTTCAAGGCAGAGGCGATGGCATGGGCCCATGAGTTGTTGACCGAAGGTTACGGACTCGACCCCGATCGGCTCTGGTACACGGCGTATGAAACCGATGATGAGGCCGCCAAACTCTGGGTCGAACACGTCGGGGTTCCGCCGGACCGAGTACAGCGCGGGGGGAACGACAACTTCTGGCAGATGGGAGTAGCCGGACCGTGTGGCCCGTGCGCCGAAATCTTCTATGACCGGGGACCGGAGTTCGGACCCGACGGCGGCCCTATCGGTGGCGGAGAAGAGCGGTTCATCGAGATCTGGAACCTCGTGTTCATGCAGAACATCCAAGACGTCCCCTATCACGTGGTCGGCGAACTCCCTTCGAAAAGCATCGACACCGGCCTCGGACTCGAGCGTCTGGCGATGGTCCTTCAGGACGTGGAATCAGCTTTCAGCATCGACACGGTGCGACCAGTCCTGGACGCGGCTGCTGCCTTCACCGGCACCACCTACGGGAAAGCCCCCGATACCGATGTCTCTCTCCGCATCCTCGCCGATCACGGACGGACCATGACGGTCCTGATCGGCGACAAAGTCATGCCCTCCAACGATGGCCGCGGCTACATACTCAGGCGGATCATCCGCAAGGCAGTTCGCCACGCCTACCAATTGGGTGGTGAAGGATTGGTCACACCGCTCCTCGTGGCAGCCACGGTGGATGCTTTGAGCGATTGGTATCCAGAGCTGAGCGACAAACAAGGCTTCATCACCGAAGTGGTGAGTCGGGAAGAGGAACGTTTTCGCCGGACTCTCGCGTCTGGCATTCAACTCCTCGACACCGAACTCCTCGCAGTCGAAGACGACAATCCTGTACCCGGTGATGTGGCCTTCAAGCTCCACGACACCTACGGCTTCCCGATCGAACTCACCAAGGAAATCGCAGGCGAACGCGGGGTCGAAGTCGATCAGAGCGGGTTCGATATGGAGATGGCGGCGCAACGTGTCAGGGCACGGAAGCAATGGAAGGGCGGGGACGAAGCGGTCAAAGGGGAGTTCTATCGCAAGGTGATGGATGACATCGGGCTCACAGAATTCATCGGATACGACAACGAACTCGGGAGTGGAGTGTTGCTGGCGATCCTGCGAGAGGGAGAACCGGTCGAACGGGCGGAGGAGGGCCAGGACGTCGAGATATTCGTCGACCGCACGCCGTTCTACGCGGAGTCGGGTGGGCAGGTGGCCGACCATGGGACGATCAGAACGAACACGGGAACGGCTGCTGTCACCGACGTGCGACATGCCGTCCAGGGATTTCATGGCCACCGCGGCCGGATCACCGGTGGCACGCTGCAAGTGGGACAGGAAGCCGAATTGGTTATCGATTCTGTGCGCAGGGCTGGAACCCGCCGGTCCCACACCGGAACCCATGTGTTGCACGCAACGTTGCGCGAAGTGATCGGGGAACATGCCCATCAAGCCGGTTCACTGGTCGAACCAGGACGCCTCCGGTTCGACTTCTCCCACTTTCAGGGCACCACGGCAGAAGAGCTGGCCCAAATCGAAGCCACTGCCAACCGCCGGCTGATCGACAACAGCCGGGTTCGGACCACCGTGACGTCACAAGAAAAGGCCAAGGACATGGGCGCTCTTGCATTTTTCGGCGACAAATACGGCGAAACCGTGAGGGTGGTCCAGATCGGCGGCTTCTCGGTCGAGTTCTGCGGCGGTACCCACACCCATAGCGCCGGCGAGGTCGGTCCCATGATCATCCAGTCTGAATCATCGATCGGATCGAACGTCCGGCGGATCGAAGCCTTGACGGGCCAGGCGGCATACTCGCAATTGGTGGCCGTTCGCGACGCTCTCGATACCTCCGCCGGCCTCCTCAAGACCCCGCCCCTCGAGCTACCGGCCAGAGTCGGAGCCCTCATCGCCAAGGTGGAAGAACTCGAAGATGAGATCGAGGCCATCCGAGCTCAACGCCGCTCCGATCTGGCAGCAGAACTGTCGGGAAACGCCGATGTCGTCGGGGACGCCAAGGTTGTGATCGAAGCCGTCGGGGAACTCCCTCCGGAACAACTGCGGCTGCTCGGCATGGGGGTGCGGGATCGGATCGGTCGCGGGGTTGTCGTCCTGGGTTCCACCAACGGCGGAAAAGGGGCTCTTCTGAGCGCAGTCAGCATGGACCTGGTTCGTGACGGAGTGTCGGCTGCAGACATCATTTCGGCCGCGGCCAAAGAACTCGGAGGCGGCGGATCCCGTGATCCTGAACTGGCCCAGGCGGGGGGACCCAACGGCGGCCATTTGGAGTCGGCGCTGACGACCGCACGCGCAACTGTGGCCGCTGCCCTCTCGAGGGCATGAATCTGGGTCGGGTTCTAGCTCTCGACTATGGCACCCGGCGTATCGGAGTTGCGCTGAGTGACCCTCTCCGGCTTGTCGCGTCTCCGCTCTGCGTTCTCGACGCCGAAGGAGCAGTGCAAGCCATTACGACCCTGGTGTCAGAACACGATCCAGACCTGATAGTGGTCGGGCTGCCGGTATCGCTCTCCGGTTCCGAGGGGCCGGCGGCGGTTGCCGCACGCAAACTCGGGGAGGAGGTTGCGGCAGCAACCGGGCTCTCGGTCGAGATGGTTGACGAACGCTTCACCACATCCAATGCGGAACGAGCCCTGATCGAGGGCAAGGTCAAACGGCGAGATAGGCGCAAGAAGGTAGATAAAGTAGCAGCGGCACTGATCCTCCAGCATTATCTCGATCGCAGGGTATGAGCCAGACACAACCCCCCGACAAAGTTTCCTTACGCGCCGCCAAGCCCCTCGTGGCATTGGTCCTGATCGTCCTCGCCGGCGTCGGGATCGTGGCGGCCGCGTCATCGCTCGCGAGCACGCTCGGAGTGAGATTCAGCGCTGCCGAGAGCGATGGAGGGATCGACGTAGAGCCTGGACTGGCGGTTCAGATCGACATTCCTTTTGGTTCGTCCACGGCTGAAATCGCCCAGATCCTTGCCGAACAGGGGGTGGTGCGCTCCGCGACCCAGTTTCAGGCATTGGTTCGCACCTCGGGTCTCGCCACCTCTCTTCAGGCGGGCTCCTATGACATGTTCACGGGGATGAACCCTGACGACGTACTCACTCTGCTCCAACAGGGACCGGTCTCTCGAGTGTTCCGTGTCACGATCCCAGAGGGCCTGCGCGTCGTGGAGATAATCGCCCGCCTGTCAGATGACACCGGGATCCCGGAAGAGGATTTCCAAACAGCGTTGACCGACGGCTCGGTAACAACAGCCCTCAAAACGATGCCTGCCGAGCCAGAACTCTCGGAGTGGGAGGGACTGCTGTTTCCCGACACCTACGAATTTGCTCAGTCCGCGTCCGCACAATCGATTCTGAATCGATTGGCTCGGACCATGGAGAACCGGATGGCTTCGATCGATTGGACCGAGATCGAGGCGGCGGGTTTCACCCGATACCAGGCCATCGTCATAGCGTCGCTGATCGAATCCGAGGTCAGGGTGGCCGACGAACGACCACTCGTCTCCTCGGTGATCCGCAACCGGCTTCGCGATTCGGAACTTCTCCAGATCGACGCCACCGTTCTGTACGCAGTTTCGAGTCGTGATCCCCGCTCCATCAATCTCGACGTCGATTCACCGTACAACAGCTACCGTGTGGCCGGCCTTCCGCCCACCCCGATCTCGGCCCCGGGCCTGGCTTCGTTGAGGGCGGCGGCCCAACCGGCGGAAAGCGAATTCAAGTTCTATGTGCTCTCCTCCGAGGACGGGAGCCACACCTTTTCTGTCACATTCGAGGAACATCTCGTAGCGGTCGCCCAGGCCAGGGCAGACGGTCTCCTCGGCGGGTGACATGGTGAGGGCGACATGCTGAGGCTGGCCGTGCTCGGTTCGCCCGTTGCCCAAAGCCGCTCACCTGTGATACACCAGGCTGCGCTCGACCACCTTGGGCTGGAAGGGACCTACCAGGCTTGGGAGACAGACGCCGCGGGGATGGTCGACGTCGCCGAGCAGATTCGCAGTGGTGAACTCAGTGGCGCCAACATCACGATGCCGCACAAAGTACTGGCTCACGACTTGTGTGACCGGGTCGTAGGCCCTGCGGCGGCGGCCCGATCCGTCAACACCTGGGTCGGCGAGAATGGTCTGGTCGTCGGCCACTCGACCGATATCCCGGCCATCAAATCGGTGTGGGTGTCGAGAAACCTTCCGTCTGAACGAGTTCTGGTGCTTGGTTCCGGCGGTGCCGCCGCCGCAGCCTTGATCGCGCTGGAATCCTTGGCGATCACGGTTTCCGCCAGGAGGCCGGAAGCGGCGCAACGCCTGGTTGCACGGACGGGTAGCAGCGCAACCATCGTCGAGTGGGGAACGGGCATCGAGGGTGTGGTCGTCAACGCCACACCCCTTGGAATGCAAGGAGAGAGCCTTCCGGAACCGGTCCTCAGATCACTGACAGGTGTGTTTGAGATGGCGTACGGGAGATCACCCACCCCTGCCACAAAGTGGTGCGTCGACCTCGGTCTCCCGAATGCCGACGGAGTCGATCTGCTCGTGGGTCAAGCCGCATTGTCCTTTGAGCTGTGGACGGGCCAAAAACCACCCCTAGACATAATGGAGGCGACAGCGCGAAAATAGCTCAAGCACTCTTGGCCGGACGCCGAATCTAACTATGAGCCGAGGCAGGAGTAAACCAGATGTCGCTCACAGGAAATCTCGAGATCTTTCCAATAGAGGAAGTTCTCCGTCTGCTCGCAAGATCCCGCAAGACGGGTTGCTTGCGAGTTGACTCAGCAGGACAGCAGGGTCGAATCTTCATCGCGGGCGGGGCACTCACTTTTGCCACCACCAACAACGATGAAGACACCAGGCGCCAGGTGATAAACGCAGGCCTGGTGAACAACGAGGACTTCCGGAAGGTCGATCTTTCCGGGGCGTCACTGAGTGACGCTTTGGCGCCCGGAGTGTCGTCGTCGGCGTTGACCGACTTTGTTCGCGAGCAGATCGTCGAAAGCCTCTACCGGACCCGTAAGCCCGGCAGCGGCAAGTTCGATTTTCTCGTCGATGTAGCTGCCCGTTATCCCACGGGTCAGGCGTTCGATGCCGAAGTCTCGATCGCCGACGCCGATCGCCGCGCCATCGACTGGGAAGAAATCGAATCCATCGTGCCTTCGATGAGTTCCCCCTACCGACTCGTTCGCGAGTTGCCCGACGAGAACGCGGTCACGATCCACCCCAACACTTGGCGCCTGATGGCGGCAGTCGAAGCGGGTGCCAGTGCCAACGAACTCGCCGACAAACTCGGGCTGAGTCGTTTCCGGGCCGCCTCGGAACTCGCCAGCCTGGTTCGGCTCGAGCTTCTCGAACTCGCACCGGCCAAGGTGAGTACCCCGATGCCGGCCCCAGCGCCTGACTATGCGGTCGCCGAATCGCCAGTAGTGGTCGAACCCACCTGGGAGCCAGAGCCTGCTCCCGCCCTCTCAGGATGGGAGACACCCGAACCAGAAGAGACAGTAGAAGAAACTGCGAATCCTGCTGTGGACGAGTCTTGGTTCTCGACCCCGGAAGAGACCGTGGAGGACACTGCAGAAGAAATCTCAGCTGAATCCTCCGAAGAAGCCGAAGTCCCCGCAGAAGCTCCGTCCTCTGATGAGCGGACTGCAGGATGGTGGGCAGGCGCGGTCGAACCGTCGGCCGAGCCCGTCACGGAATCAGGCGACGGGGACGAAGCCGATCGTTTCCTCGAAAGCGTCTTCAGCCAGTTGAACGAACCCGCCGCAGCCACGGAAGAGGAAGTCGGGGCAGAAGACGACGGCAATTTCGGTCTCGGTCTTTTGCGGAGGCGCCGCATGGGCACCGCCGCCCGAGACATCACCGGTCAGTGAAATAGGCCACTGCCAAAGCTCACAGGGAGCCCCGCTTGCGGGGCTCCCTGCTTATTGCAGATGACATGGCAGCGATGGGCCTGCCTCGTATCCTCGACACAATGACGCCGGCACTTGCCATCTTCTTCGTTTTCGGTTTTGGCGCCGGCCCGATCCTGCATCACCTCGCCGTCAGGGCCGAGGTCTGGGCGCCGTTCGGGCCCCGGGTTCCTGCATGCGAGTCCTGCGGTTCTGCATTGCCATGGCTCGGACTCCGATCGTTCGACTGCCCAACATGTGGGGTGAGGCGGAGGTTGGGCCGCGAACTGGCAGTTTCGCTGGTGACCGGGTTGTTGTTCATGGCCGCGTTGTGGATCGGGGGAAACCCGCTCATAGTCGCCTCCCACGTCCTGCTTGCAGCCGTCACCGTGATCTTGTTCGTTTCCGACGTCGACCAGAAGATCATCCCGAATCGAATCCTCTATCCGGGAGGTTCATTGGCGATCTTGGTTCTCGGTGCCGGAGCGGTCCTGGATGGTGACGTGCGCCGATTCGGTCTGGCCCTTGGAACCGGAGTGGGTTATTTCGGCTTGTTTTATCTGGTTGCCGTCATTGCACGGGGTGGTTTCGGATTCGGGGATGTGAAATTGGCTGCGCTCCTGGGCACATTCACCGGGTATCCAGGCTGGGAGACGTTTGCCTTGAGCCTGTTTCTGACCGGCTTCGTTGGCGCGGTCCCGGCTCTGGTCTTGCTGGTGCTGAAACGGACAGGAGCCAAACAGGAACTTCCCTACGGGCCGGCGATGCTGATCGGCGCCTGGATCGCCCTCATTTTTGGGGCTGTAATGCTGGCCCGGATCTAGCCCGGGTAGCATCGCGGTCGTGTTCCGATATCTAACCGCTGGAGAATCCCACGGACCCGGCCTCGTGGCGGTGATCGAAGGACTCCCTGCCGGGCTTCCGTTCTTGATGGATGAGCTGGCCGCCGAACTCGGGCGGCGCCGACTCGGCTTTGGGCGAGGTCCACGCATGGCCCTGGAACAGGACGTGATCGAAATAATGGGCGGGGTGCGCCACGGCAAAACCTTGGGGTCACCGATCGCGGTCGTCGTTCGAAACTCGGAGTTCGAGGAGAAGTGGTCAGAAGAGATGAGTCCCCATCCAGGGGTGTCCAAGCGACCGTTGACAACTCCGCGTCCCGGACACGCCGATCTCGCCGGAATGATCAAATATGGCACGAGAGACGCCAGAGACATTCTCGAGCGCGCCTCGGCCAGGGAGACGGCGGCCAGAACCATTGTTGGCTACGCATCGAAGTTGCTCCTGGCAGAAGTGGGCGTTTCGGTGCTTTCTCACGTCGTCGAGATTGGTGGAGTCGAGGCGCCCGAATTGCCATTGCCGAAGCCAACGGACCTGGATGCGATCGATGCCTCTCCCGTCCGCGTATTCGATAGGACCGCCGAATCCGCCATGATCGAGGCCATCGAGGCGGCGCGGGCAGAACGCGACACTCTCGGAGGTGTGGTCGAGGTACTCGCCTACGGACTCGTACCTGGCTTGGGCAGTCACGTTCACGCCGACAGAAGGATCGATGCCAGGCTGGCCGAGGCGTTGATGTCGATCCAGGCGATCAAAGGTGTGGAGGTCGGAGACGGATTCAAGAGCGCTCGTCGCCGCGGAACAGAGGCACACGATGAGATCTTCTTGGAGGACGGCGCCCTCGAACGGCGCACCAACCGGGCAGGCGGCACCGAGGGCGGAATGACGGTCGGAGGACCACTCAGGGTGCGGGCGGCGATGAAACCGATCTCCACGGTCGGGAAAGGACTCCAAACCGTGGACGTTTCGACGAAGCAAGCCGAGGGAGCCTTTTACGAACGGTCAGACGTGGTTGCGGTCCCGGCTGCCGGTGTCGTGGCAGAGCAGATGGTGGCGATCGTGTTGGCTCAGGAGATCCAGAGAAAGCTCGGCGGCGACTCCGCGGACGAGCTTCGAAGGTCTTGGGCCTCCTACGAGGAACAAATCGCTCGGTTCTGAAGTGTCGACACTTTGGTTGATCGGAATGATGGGAGCAGGCAAATCGGCGGTCGGAAAACGGCTGGCGCGCAGCTCCGGAGTCGCCTTCTACGATACCGATGCCGTGGTCGAGGAACTTGCACGCCGCTCGGTGGCAGAACTATTCACGATCGATGGAGAAGCTCACTTTCGGACGCTGGAGCATGCTGCGGTCGTTCACCTGGCTGGAGTAGCGGCGGTGGTCGCAACCGGGGGCGGGGTCGTGAACAAACAAGAAAACGTCAACTTGATGCAGGCGACTGGCCCGGTGGTTTGGCTTCGGGCCTCGCTTGCAACCCTGGTGTCAAGGGTTGGGAACGGTCGACACCGCCCACTTCTCTCCGGCGAGCCGGTGGAGGACCGCTTGAAGGCAATTCTGGATCAACGAATGGCACTCTATGAGAAAGCCTCAACCCAGATCATCGACACCGATGGTCTGGATGTCGGCGACGTGATCGCCCAGATCGAGACACCATGGTGACAACCATCCCGATCGGAGCAGAATCCACCGTGATTGTCGGTCGAGGCTTTCCCCCCGACCTCTTGCCGGTTCGATCCACCCGACGCCAGAGCGTTGTGGTCACGCAGCCAGGGCCGGCCCGTCTCATCGCCAACGAAGTCGCGGCTCGCATCGGCTCGGCAAGAGTGATTGAAGTACCCGACCGGGAATCCGCGAAGGAGCTTTCGGTGGTCGGCACCATCTACGACCAGCTCGTCGATATGAATCTCGGGCGCCATGACACCATCGTTGGTGTTGGTGGGGGCGCAGCAACCGACGTGGCGGGTTTTGTTGCGGCCACCTGGCTCCGTGGTGTCGAGTGTGTTCTGGTCCCCACCACCCTGCTCGGGGCCGTCGATGCAGCCGTCGGTGGCAAAACCGGAATCAATCGGTCCGGAAAGAACCTTGTCGGCGCCTTCTGGCACCCAACCAGGGTGGTGGTGGATCTGGAGATCCTCGAGCGCCTCCCCTCCGTGCTGCGCCTCGAAGGCAGCGCCGAAATCATCAAGGCCGGATTCATCGCCGATAGCGAGATCGTCGACGAATACAGACGCAAGGGAGAAGCAGCGTCTCTCGAAACGGTTGTCCCACGGGCGATCGCGGTCAAAGCGGCGGTCGTAGCCGGTGATTTTCGCGAAGACGGAAGACGGGCGGTACTCAATTTCGGGCATACGCTGGGCCACGCGATCGAGATCCTGGCTCCGATGCCACATGGATTGGCGGTGTCGGTAGGGATGGCCGCCGCCGCCGCCGTGTCCGCAGAGCGGCACGGATTCGATCGTGACGATCTCGTGGGTCTGCTGGAGTCGACGGGTCTACCCATCTCGGTCCGCAATCTCGACCTGGCCGAGTGCCTTCACCTTGTTGCTCGTGACAAAAAGAAGACGTCGGACGGGGTGCGAATGGTCTTGCTTCGTCGTTATGGGGAGCCCGAAATCGTGCAAGTCACCGAGGCCGAGCTACGAAACGGCCTGAGATCGGTCGGCGTTCACTGACCACTGCCCGCGGCCGAGCTGTTGGTCGGACAGGCTACGATTGCCCTCTCACCCCTCGGAGTCCTCCAATGGTTTCAACCAATGACGTCAGGCCCGGAATGGCCCTCGACATCGATGGATCGATTCTTTCGATAGTCAAATACGAGCACGTCAAACCAGGCAAGGGTAAGGCCTTTGTCCGCATGAAGCTCAAAAACGCCGAGACCGGTCAGGTGATCGACAGGACTTTTCGAGCCGACGAGGACGTAACCCAGGCCGTCATCGACAGAAGCGACTATCAGTTTCTGTATCGCGACGAGATGGGATTCCATTTCATGAATCTTGACGACTACACCCAGATCATGATGTCGTCAGACGACGTCGGTGACGCCGCCGATTACCTGACCGACGGCCTCACCATCGTCGTTTCTCGCTACAAGGGCAACCCGATAGGAGTGGACCTCCCGGCGTCAGTCGTTGTCGGCGTCACCTACGCCGAACCCGGAGTCAGGGGAAACACGGTTTCGGGGGCAACCAAGTCGGTGACGGTGGAAACCGGTCTCACCGTGCAGGTGCCCCTCTTCATCGAGCAAGGAGAGCGGATCAAGATCGACACCCGCACCGGCTCCTACCTCACTCGCGAGTGACCGAGCCGCGAGACGATGTGATCAAGGCGTTGTACGAGGTGGATCGCCTCGGCCTCGAGCGGTTGGCGCCAGACTCCGACCTCACCGGCAAGGCGCGGCGGTTGACGGAAGGTGTTCTCGAACACGCCGGCTCACTCGACCCGACCCTCAACTCCGCCTCTGAAGGATGGCCGGTTGACCGTATGCCAGTCATCGACCGCGCCATACTCAGACTCGGTCTTTACGAACTTCGACACGAAAAATCGACTCCAACTGGGGTGGTGCTTGCCGAGGCAGTTCGGCTGGCGCGCGAGTTCTCGACGGAGAAGAGCGGATCTTTCGTCAACGGCGTACTCGCCACACTGGCGGCGTCTGAACGACCGAACTGACATAGTTCGGGTTCGGCCGTGGTAGCCTCGCCCCAATTCAACCTTTAAGCCCGGTCCCGTGAGGCCGGAAAGGAGTCCGATGATCAGCCACACTGGCTTTGATGCATCTCGCCCGGCATCCACCGGTACGAGACCAGGAGCCACACCCGGCACGCTTCCCCGGTCACTCGACCGATGACCGGCGACTCCACCTCCGAACCGGACGTCGCCGAGCCGACCCAGGTGCTGTCAGCCGATGATCTGCGCCGGGCAATCCGGCGCATCGCCCATGAAATACTCGAGCGCCACCATGGCGCCAGCGACGTCGTTCTGGTTGGTATCCACTCTCGGGGAGTTCCGCTGGCGATCGAACTGGCCGAGGCGATCGATCTGATCGAAGAGACAAAGATCCCGGTCGGAGAGTTGGACATCGGGATGTACCGAGACGATCTGGGAAGACGACCGACAACGAGACTTTCTCGCACCCTCATTCCTGTGGATCTGACGGACCAGACCGTGGTTCTGGTCGACGACGTTCTCTACACCGGCCGCACCGTGCGCGCCGCTCTCGATGCTCTGACTTCCCTGGGAAGGCCCGCCAAGGTGGAATTGGCGGTGATCGTCGATCGTGGGCATCGCCAACTACCGATCAGGCCCGACTTTGTCGGAAAAAACCTTCCCACCGGCCACGAGGATCGGGTGTCGGTCCGCTTGCCCGATATCGACGGCGAGGCGGGCGTGTGGCTGAGCCGGAGTAGATGACATGCAACACCTTTTGACAACAGAGTTCTTGGAGCGTGTCGAGATCGAATCAATCCTCGATTTGGCGCAGGGCTTCGACGAAGTGCTGGATCGCGACATTCCCAAAGTGCCACCGCTTCGGGGCCTGACCGTCGCCACCTTGTTTTTTGAGCCTTCAACCCGAACCAGGCTCTCATTCGAGAGGGCTGCCAAAGCCTTGTCCGCCGATGTGATGAGTTTTTCGCCATCGACGTCTTCTCTGACCAAGGGGGAGTCACTCAAGGACACCGCTCTGACCATCCAGGCCATGGGTGCGGACATCATGGTTGTTCGGCACTCGGCGGTGGGCGCACCCTGGCGAGTGGCCCAATGGGTTGACTGTCCTGTGGTCAACGCCGGTGACGGCGCACACCAGCACCCGACCCAGGCGCTCCTCGACGCACTCACCCTCCAACAACGCTTCGGCAAACTCGACGGGTTGCGGGTGGGAATCGTGGGAGACATCCGTCACTCGCGGGTCGCCAGATCGAACATCTACTGCCTGAGCACCCTGGGCGCGAGCGTGACACTGATCGCTCCTCCAACCTTGCTACCGCTCGACCATTCCGGCTGGCCGTGCCGGGTCACTCATGACCTCGATGAGGTGTTGGGTGACCTCGACGTGGTCTATCTCCTTCGAATCCAGATGGAGCGAGGCGGAGCGACCGTCTTTCCAAGCCTGCCGGAGTACGTACGTCGGTACGGGCTCACGAGGAACCGATTCGCCAGACTCCATCCGGAGGCCGTGGTGATGCATCCTGGCCCGATGAACCGTGGAGTTGAGATCGCACCCGACGTCGCCGACGACGGTCGCTCGCTTGTGCTCGACCAGGTCAGGGCCGGGATCGCGGTGCGGATGGCGGTACTTTTCAGGCTCGGAACCGGTCTGGCCGGGAGCAAGCCATGACAATGGTGATTCGCAACGGCCTGGTCTTCACCGACCACGGCATGATTCAAGGCGACGTGGTGATCGAGGGTTCCACCGTGGTTTCGGTTGGTGACCCCCCGCCGAGCGACGAGGGAGCTTTCGAGATAGATGCCCGCGGCGGTTGGGTCGGTCCTGGTCTCGTCGATCTGCACGTCCACCTACGGGAACCGGGCCAAGAATGGAAAGAAACCATCGAGACGGGGTCAAGGTCGGCGGTTGCAGGAGGTTTCACCGCCATTGTGGCCATGCCCAACACCGACCCAGCGATAGATTCCGGGCACCTCGCACGTTTTGTTGCCGACCGCGGCCGCCAGGCGGGCCTCTGCACCGTCGTTCCGTCTGGAACGATCTCGATGGGCCGCGCCGGTTTACACCTGTCACACCTCGACGATCTGTGGGAGGCAGGCGCACGGTTGTTCACCGACGACGGCGACACGGTCGCGGACGGCGGCCTGCTCCGCAACGCGATGGAATACCTGGCAGGACGGGGGGGCCTAATCGCACAACATGCCGAGGACCCTGGACTGGCGCGGGGTGGTCACATGCACGAAGGTTCGGTTTCGGCTCGACTCGGGATGCGAGGCCTCCCCTCGGCGGCAGAAGAAGTCGTGGTGGCCCGTGATCTTGCGCTGGTCAGGCTCACCGGATGCCGGTATCACGTTCAACACGTTTCCAGCGCCGGCACTCTCGAACTGATCCGGATGGCGAAAGCAGAAGGGCTGCCGGTGACGGCCGAGGTTGCACCCCATACGATCACGTTCGACCATGAGATCGTGGCCACGATGGACCCCGACTTCAAGATGTATCCACCGTTGCGCACACAGGACGACATTGCTGCGCTTCGTCGCGGTTTGCTCGACGGAACGATCGACGCGGTCGCCACCGATCACGCGCCTCACGCCTCCGCCGAGTGTGAAGTTCCGTTCGAGGAGGCGCCGCGGGGAGTGATCGGCTTGGAGACGGCGGTCGGCGCAGTCCTGGCGGCGGTTGATCCCACCCCGGAAATACTATTTGATCGGATGTCGGTCCGCCCCGCGCGGATCGCCGGCCTGGAACGCCAGGGCAGAGCAGTTGGTGAGGGCACGCCGGCCAACCTGGTGGTGATCGATCCCACGGCCTCGTGGGTGGCCGACACCTTCCAATCGAGATCCACCAATAGCCCCTGGAAGGGAACGAACATGTCTGGCAGAACCCTCGCAACAATCCACGAGGGCCAACTCGTGCATCAATTGGCCAGAACATGACCAACGAAGCAATTCTGATCACGGCGGACGGAGCCCGCTTCACCGGCACAGCCGTCGGCGCAGACGGAATCGCCACAGGGGAGGCGGTCTTCAACACTTCGATGACCGGTTATCAGGAGATCCTGACCGACCCTTCGTACGCAGGCCAGGTGGTGGTGATGACCACCTCCCATCTCGGGAACTATGGCGTCAACCCCGAGGACGCACAAGCGTCGGTTGCGCACGCCGGTGGGCTGGTAATGAGGACCCTGTCGCGACGCCATTCGAATTGGCGGGCCGATGGAACCCTGGCCGCGTACCTCCACCAGCACGGAATCGTCGCCGTCAGCGATGTCGATACTCGCCGGCTCACACGCCACATCCGCGACCATGGGGCGCAGCCGATCGCAATGGGCGCCGGCGTCACCGAGTCGGAACTGACTGCGGCGCTGGCCGATGCGCCCAGAATGGAGGGACGTGACCTCGCAAGTGAGGTGTCGACGCGCGAGCCTTACACGGTGCCCGCCCGGGGTGAGCGGCTCGCCACAGTCGTAGCGATGGATCTGGGGATCAAACGAGACATCATCACCCACCTGGTCAACCGTGGGCTCGAGACCGTGGTGGTGCCCGTCGACACCACCGCAGAAACCATCAGGGCGATGGCACCGGCCGGTGTATTTCTCTCAAACGGGCCCGGCGACCCCGAACCTCTTGGCGCAACGATTGCCACCGTGCGTTCGCTGCTGGGGGAGTTGCCCGTTTTCGGGATCTGCCTCGGCCATCAAGTGCTGGGATTGGCCCTCGGGGCACGCACCTACAAGCTGCCTTTCGGCCACCACGGCGGCAACCATCCCGTGATCCGCCTCGATTCCGGTAGGGTCGAAATCACCGCCCAAAACCACGGGTTTGCGGTCGACCTGTGGAGCCTGAGCGACGACAATCCCCCCGAGCGTTCCGGCCTGGTTGGACCAGAACTGCTGCCGTCCCTGGTCCATTCGACTTTTGGTGTCGTCGAACCGACTCACCAGAACCTCAACGACGGCACTCTCGAAGGTCTCCGCTGTCTGGACGTTCCGGCATTCGGGGTCCAGTTCCATCCGGAGGCGGCGCCAGGACCCCGAGACGCCCAGCACCTCTTCGATGACTTCTTGACGCTCATCGGTCTCGAGGGGCGTTCCTGATGCCAAAACGCACCGACATTTCGTCCATTCTCCTGATCGGCTCCGGTCCGATCGTCATCGGCCAGGGCTGCGAGTTCGACTACTCCGGCACGCAGGCGGCGAAGGTTCTGCGCAGCCACGGATACAGGGTCATCCTGATCAACTCGAACCCGGCCACGATCATGACCGATCCCGAATTCGCGGATGCGACGTATATCGAGCCGATCACGCCAGAAGTCGTCGAACGAATCATCGCAAAAGAAAGGCCCGACGCGCTCTTGCCAACCTTGGGTGGGCAGACCGCACTCAACATCACTGCTCAACTTGCGCGCCGCAACGTGTTCGAGAAGTACCAAACCGAGTTGATTGGCGCCGGATTGGAGGCAATCGACAAGGCCGAGGATCGAGGCAAGTTCAAAGAAGCGATGGAGGGGGCAGGTCTCGAGGTCCCGCGCGCCGGGTATGCCCGCAACATGACAGAGGCAGTTCGGATCGCAGAAGAGATCGGCTACCCGGTGATGATCAGACCATCGTTCATTCTTGGCGGAGGTGGAACCGGAATCGCCGAGGATGCCCAAGATTTCGTCGAGAAGGCTCGCTACGGCCTCTCGTTTTCGCCTGTCGGTGAAATTTTGGTCGAAGAGTCTGTGTACGGGTGGAAAGAGTACGAGCTCGAGGTGATGCGGGACGCCAATGACAACGCCGTCATCGTCTGCTCGATCGAGAACCTCGACCCAATGGGAGTCCACACCGGTGACTCCATCACCGTGGCCCCGATCCAGACGCTGTCCGACCGGGAGTATCAGGACATGCGCGATGACGCCATCGCTGTGCTCCGGATCGTCGGGGTGGCCACCGGCGGCTCCAACGTTCAGTTCGCAGTCGACCCGGCGACAGGACGCCGACTGGTCATCGAGATGAACCCCCGAGTCTCTCGCTCGTCGGCACTCGCCTCGAAAGCCACCGGGTTTCCGATCGCAAAGATCGCCGCGTTACTGGCAGTCGGTTTCACTCTCGATGAGATCGCCAACGACATCACCGGAGCTACGCCGGCAAGCTTTGAGCCTGCGCTCGATTACGTCGTGGTGAAGATCCCTCGGTTCGACTTCGCCAAGTTCCCGGCGGCATCCACCCGCCTCGGGACATCGATGCGCAGTGTGGGCGAGGCAATGGCGATCGGTCGTTCGTTCCCTGAAGCCCTTCAGAAGGCGCTCCGCTCGATGGAACAGGGACGAGCAGGGCTTGCCGCGGACACCGGTGAAGCGACTCTGATGAACTCAGACGACGACACCTTGTGGGAGGAGATCACGGTGCCGACACCGTCGCGAATCTTCGCGGTGGCGGAAGGCCTGCGAAGGGGGTTTCCCCAAGATCGGATCTCGTCGCTCTCTGGCTACGACCCTTGGTTTGTCGACCAGATCGCCGAGATAGTTGAAACCCGTATCGAACTCGAGGCAGGGGAAATGTCGCCGGCCGGTATCAAGGCGGGAAAAAGGACTGGATTCTCAGATCGTCAGCTTGCCCACCTGTGGGGGAGAGGCGAGGCCGAGGTGAGGGCAATGAGGCTTGGCGCCGGAATCAAGACGACATACAAAACCGTCGACACCTGCGCCGCCGAATTCGAGTCGAGCACCCCCTATCTCTACGGCACCTTCGAGGAAGAAGACGAGGTACCGCCCGCCACCAAACCACGAATTGTTGTCCTCGGTTCGGGTCCAAACCGGATCGGTCAGGGGATCGAGTTCGACTATTGCTGTGTCCACGCTTCCTTTGCTCTGCGTGCGGCCGGATACGAGACGGTTATGGTCAACTGCAATCCGGAGACGGTGTCAACCGACTACGACACATCGGATCGTCTCTACATGGAGCCTTTGACGGTCGAGGATGTGTTGGGAGTGGTCGCCGCCGAGAGACCCGAGGCCGTGATCGTCCAGTTGGGAGGTCAGACACCGCTCAATCTGGCGCAAGCCCTGGCCGATGCCGGAGTCCCGATTGCGGGCACATCGCCGGCGTCGATCGCAATGGCAGAAGACCGCGAACAATTCTCGGACCTGTGCCGGGAATTGGGCATCAAACAACCCCCAAACGGGATCGCGCGCGGTCGCCTCGACGCAGAAGAGGTTGTCGACCGCGTCGGCCTCCCGGTTGTGATCCGACCCAGCTTCGTTCTCGGCGGCCGAATGATGAGAGTTTTGTATTCGTACGACGAACTCACCCGCTATCTGGAGGATCTGTACGGCGATCTCGCCGAGCGTGACATCACAGAGGTGCCACTCTTGATCGACCGGTTCCTGGAGTCGGCTGTCGAAGTAGATGTTGATGCGCTGTTCGACGGACACGAATTGCTGGTCGGCGGAATCATGGAACACGTTGAGGAGGCGGGAGTTCATTCTGGAGATTCGGCCTGTGTGGTACCGCCACCAACGCTGTCGGACACGGCCAAAAAGACGATCCTCGCCCATACCGAGGAACTGGCGCGGGCCATGACAGTGCGCGGGTTGATCAACATCCAGTTCGCGGTCAAAGGCGACGAGGTCTACATCATCGAGGCCAACCCACGGGGCTCCAGAACGATCCCGTTCATCTCGAAGGCGAGTGGGATCCCGTTGGCGAAGGCCGCCGCCAGGGTGATGGTTGGCGCAACCCTGGCCGAGCTCCGAGGTGAGGGGATGCTGCCCGACCACTATCGCGAACCAGACTTCACGGCCGTCAAAGAAGCGGTTTTACCCTGGGACCGGTTCCCGGAGGAAGACTCGGTGTTGGGGCCCGAGATGCGAGCGACAGGCGAGGTCATGGGGATAGGGGCTGACGCAGGTGTTGCGTACGCAAAAGCCCTCCTGGCGGCGGGACACCGCCTGCCTACATCCGGCACAGTCCTCATCACCCTGGCCGACCGCGACAAACCGATGGGTCTGGCGGTGGCACAAGCGTTTCACATGCTTGGGTTCGCAATCATGGCGACGCCTGGTACCGCCCGCTACCTCGAGCATCACGCCGTCCCGGTCGAGACCGTTCAGAAGATGGGCGAGAGCGACAATGACACCAAGACCGCGATCGACTCCGGACGAGTTCAGTTGGTCATCAACACGCCCCGAGGCGGGCGCGCCCGGTCAGACGGAAGGGTGATAAGGCATGCGGCCCGCCTGCAAGGCGTTCCGTGTGTCACGACTCTCCAAGGCGGCCTCCAAGTGGCACGTTCCCTCCGGTCTGGGGACGCCACGATCGAACCTCGCAGCCTCCAAGACTGGCACAAATGACCACGGCGGAAACGACGCCACAATGAGCGACTGGACCGCCAACCTCGGCGGAATCGAACTGTCAACACCTCTGATCGGCGCGTCGGGAACGATGGGATCACTGTTCGAGTTCGACGAGGTCTCGGATTTCGGTTCGTATGGTGCCGTTGTCGCCAAATCAGTCTCGTACGACCCGTGGTCGGGGCGTCCGGCCCCGCGGCTCGCCGCTGCCGGTCCCGGGATGCTCAACGGCATCGGCATCCAGAATCCCGGAATAAAAATCTGGGTCGATGAGTATGTGCCCAGGTTCGCCGAGATCAACAGCAAGGTCTGGGGTTCGGTGGTAGGCGGATCGGTCGACGAATTCGTCTCTGTTGCGACGTTGATGGCCGCTGCCGGGATCTCTGCGCTCGAGGTCAACTTGTCCTGTCCCAATCTCGACGGTCACCTGTTTGCACTCGACCCGAAGGTTTCGGCCGAGATCCTGTCGGGGATATGTGAAAACGTCACGATTCCGGTTGGGGCGAAACTATCGCCAAACAGCGAGGACATAGTCTCGGTTGCGGCCGCCGTGTCCGAGGCAGGCGCCCGATGGGTGACACTCACAAACACGATCTGGGGCGCCAAACTCGACCTCGAGACACGCCGACCCGCATTATCGGGAAACATCGGGGGGTATTCCGGTCCGCCGCTGAAACCGATCGCGATGAGATGTGTCATCGAAGTGCATCAGGCGCTACCAGAGCTTGCCATTGTGGGTTGTGGGGGCGTGCGAACCGCAGACGACGTATTGGAATACACCCTGGCGGGAGCATCGGCGGTCGGAATCGGGACTGCCCACTTCGAGAATCCACGTATCGCCACGAAGGTTCTCAAACAACTCGGTCGGCGACTCGATCAACTCGGCATCAAGAGGCTTTCCGAACTCGTCGGCGGAGCGAAATTGTGGTGAGGCCCAACCCGATCATCGTGGCGCTGGACGTCTCGAGCGCTGAGGAGGCGGTCCGGATGGCGCAAACCCTCGCTCCCGAGGTTGGAGGCTTCAAAGTCGGTCTGGAATTGATGATGGGACCCGGACCGGCGGTCGTGGCCGCTGTCGCCGAGATCGGTCTGCCGGTGTTCGCCGACGCCAAACTCCACGACATCCCCAACACGGTGGGTCAGGCCGCCCGGCAACTTGGTCGCCTCGGGGCGCGTTGGGTGACGGCACACGGGGCGGGGGGGCCGACCATGTTGTTGGCTGCGATCGAGGGCCTCAACGCTTCAAATCCGGCAGCGGGGATTCTGGCTATCACCGTGCTGACGAGCATGCAATCGGGCGACCTGGCGAAGGTCGGAATCGATGCGTCGCCAGGTAAACAGGTTGCTCGGATCACGAGATTGGCGGCGGAAGTAGGGGTCGAGGGGGTTGTCTGCTCTGTAAAAGAGTTGGGAGATGTTGCCCAGGTCGCCCCCCATCTGCTGCGTTTCACGCCGGGAATCAGGCCGGCCGGCACCAACAACGACGACCAGGCCAGAACGGCCACGCCAGAGGAGGCATGGCGGCGACAAGCCGACTATCTGGTGATCGGGCGCCCGATCACCAGGGCCGCCGACCCGCTCGCGGCTGCCGCCGCGATCCGCGAATCGCTCTCAATCCAGTTCGACCGTGCGTGACCACGATTCAGACAATCTCTCGTCACCTGCGCGATACTCCGACCATGACGAACATCCGCTATGAGCATTCCGATGACCGCTCGACATTGACGCTTGACCGTCCCGAACGTCGCAACGCGATGTCCTTGGGTTTGATGACCGACGTAATAGACGCGCTCAATTCGACTCCTGCTTCCAGCCAGGTTGTGGTGATCGCGGCCGAGGGCCCTGCCTTCTCCGCCGGGCACGATCTGTCGGAGATGGTTGGCCGCGAACCAGAGTTCTACGACAAACTTTTTGCCGTATGTACCGAATTGATGGAGTTGATCCACCGAATCCCCCAGCCGGTGATCGCGAGAGTGCACGGCGTGGCGACTGCGGCCGGATGCCAGCTCGTCGCCCCTGTGACCTCGCAGTCGCCGCAGACACCGCGACGTTCGGAACACCCGGAGTCAAAATCGGTCTCTTTTGCTCGACACCGATGGTTCCGGTGTCACGAGCAGTGGGCAGAAAACGGGCGATGGAGATGCTGCTCACCGGACAAACGATCAATGCCACCACCGCCCGCGACTGGGGACTGGTCAACCGGGTGGTTGCGCCGGAACGGCTCGACGACGAGATCGATGGACTGATCAAAGACATCACTCGGTACAGCCCGAGAGTCATTGGTCTCGGCAAACAGACGTTCTACCGCCAGATCGAAACGAACGAGGAAGACGCATACGCGCTAACGAAAGAAGTGATGGCGGCCAATGCGGCCGACCCCGACGCCCAGGAGGGGTTCCGGGCATTTTTGGACAAACGGCCTGCGGTGTGGCCTCAATGAACGGCGGCGCGCCGACCGGCAGGGTTTCGATCACCCAACTGACACCGCTGATTTTTCTTGAACGGTCGGCTTCGGTGTATCCCGACAAACCGGCCATTCGATATCACGATCGCGTGCAGACCTACGCAGAGATGAAGGCAGAAGTCAACCGGTTGGCCCAAGGCCTGAAGGCGGCCGGAATCGAACCGGGTGACCGAGTGGCCTATTTGTTGCCCAACATTCCGGAGATGTTGATCGCACATTTCGGAGTTCCGCTGGCCGGTGCCGGGCTCGTCGCCATCAACACCCGGCTGTCAGGTGCTGAGGTCGAATACATCCTTCAGCATTCCGGGGCCTCGATCCTGGTCGTTGACACGGGTCTCTACCCGGTGGTCGAACCCAATCTCGCCAATTGTCCAGGGTTGACCGTAATCGTGCTCCACGACCCGCATTCCGATGCCTCCCCGGTATCCGACCACCGCACCTACCAGCAGTTGCTGGACTCTGGCAACGACGACCCCCTGCCGTTTGTTGTCGAGGACGAGGAGTCGATGATTTCGATCAACTACACCTCCGGCACGACCGGGCGTCCGAAAGGCGTCATGTACACCCATCGCGGAGCGCACCTCAACGCTTTCGGCGAACTCCTGCATTCACGACACAACTCCGATTCGATCTACCTCTGGACGCTCCCAATGTTCCATTGCAACGGATGGTGCACAACCTGGGGAATTGTGGCCATCGGCGGGACCAGCATCTGTTTGCGGGCGGTAGACCCGGCGCGAGTCTGGCAGTTGATCGAAGCAGAAAAGGTGACGCACCTGAACGCAGCGCCGACCGTCCTCATCTCGCTTGCGAACCATGACTCGGCCTTCCGGGTCGACTGGCCGCTGACAATCACCACGGCTGGAGCGCCTCCCAGTCCCACGATCATCTCTGAGATCACAAAACTGGGCGCTGACATGGTTCACATGTACGGCCTGACCGAAACCTATGGGCCCTACACGGTGTGTGAACCCCAAACCGCGTGGAACGATCAACCCGATGAAGTCCGCTACCGCCTGCTGGCCCGCCAGGGCGTCTCATTCATAGGCGCCGACCCGATAAGAGTTGTCGACCTAGAAATGAACGACGTTCCCCGCGATGGCGCAACCATGGGGGAGGTGGCAATGCGCGGAAACAATGTGATGGCCGGCTACTTCGCCGATCCAGACGCAACCACCAAAGCCTTCGAAGGAGGCTGGTTTCATTCTGGAGATTTGGCGGTGTGGCACCCGGATGGATACATCGAGCTACGAGACCGCCAAAAAGACATCATCATTTCTGGCGGAGAGAACATCTCGACCATCGAGGTCGAGCAGGCGATCGCCAGTCACCCGGCTGTACTCGAGGTTGCTGTGATAGCCATTCCCCATGAGCATTGGGGAGAGCGTCCAAAGGCCTTCGTCCTATTGAAGCCAGGGTCCATGGCCGAACCTTCCGAACTCATCGAACACGTTCGCAACCGACTGGCCCACTTCAAGGCTCCCGACATCGTCGAGATCGTCGAATCCCTCCCCAAGACCTCGACCGGCAAGATCCAGAAATTCGTGTTGCGCGAAATGGAGTGGTCCGGGGCGACGAAGCGCATCAATTGATCGTGCGTGCGACCGGCCCTTGGTGTAGTCGGGTACGGTCGGCACCAGGCGTTGCGGACGTACCTTGACGGAAACAAACGTTGAGACCGAGCGCCGCATGCTCGACAGGGATGATCTCAGAGCATGGACAACGGTCGCGATCAATAGCTTTGGTGGACCGGCCGGCCAGATCGCAGCGATGCACGACGAGATAGTTGAGCGCCGCCAATGGGTGAGCGAGTCTTCTTTCCTTCATGCCCTCAACTACTGCATGCTCCTCCCTGGGCCGGAAGCCCAACAGCTTGCGACCTACCTCGGATGGTTGCGTAAGGGGGTCAGAGGCGGCCTTCTGGCAGGGGGTCTGTTTGTTCTTCCTGGATTCGTGTCGATTCTGATCCTGAGCGTCCTATACGCGCGATGGGGTGATGTCGGCTGGGTTGAAGGCTTGTTTGCCGGAATCGGACCAGCGGTGATCGCGGTCGTTGCCCACGCCGTGGTCCGGTTGAGCGGACGGACCATCAAGAACGGGACGATGGTGCTGGTCGCGATCCTGGCGTTTGTTGGCATCTTTTTTTATCAGCTCCCGTTTCCTCTCATCGTGCTGACGGCAGGATTGCTCGGCCTGGCGGGCGCTCGTGTCAGGCCAGAGGTCTTCATCACGATTAGCGGCCACGCGGTGGAAACACACACTGACGGTCGGCCTCCCAGCACCGGCCGCACATTGCTCAAGCTTGGCTTCGGGTTGGCATTGTGGTTCGGTCCGGTAGCGGTCGTGGCACTCGTCACCGGCACCGGATCGGTCTGGACCGATGTAGGAGTCTTCTTTTCACAGGCCGCGGTCGTCACCTTTGGCGGCGCCTATTCGGTGCTTGCGTATCTGGCGCAACAGGCGGTCGAAGTCTTCGGATGGCTCCGACCGGGCGAGATGCTCGACGGGCTCGGGATGGCAGAAACCACGCCGGGGCCGCTGATTCAGGTTGTTCAGTTCGTCGGTTTTTTTGCGACCTACAGGAACCCTGGCTCGATTTCGCCACTGGTAGCGGGCGTTCTCGGGGCGGTGCTCACAACTTGGGTCACGTTCGTCCCTTCATTCTTGTGGATTCTCGTCGGAGCACCGTACGTCGAACGGCTCAAACAACAGCGGGCACTGTCTGGTGCGCTGTCGACGATCACCGCCGCAATCGTTGGCGTCGTTCTCAACCTTGGGGTCTGGTTCGGGATGTTCACCCTCTTCGAAACCGTCGACGAGAGGAGCTGGCTCGGAGCCAGGCTGCTGGTGCCTGCTTGGGATGGCGTGAACTGGTTTGGACTGATGATCGCCTTCGCGTCCGCTTACCTCTTGTTCCGCCGCGAGGCGCGGATCCTGACCGTCGTGACAGCGGCTGGAGTCCTTGGCATCGTTTACGGTTTGTTGTGATGGAGGTCCTGTTACCCGCCAAATCGTCGTCGCGGAATCATTTGGCATCCACTAACAAAGAGGCCACAGGACTCGTGACTGCGCTCAAAGGCCGCTATCGATCTCCGCCGTCGATTACCCGATCGCGCTCAGGCCCATTGCCTCGGCCAACTGTCGGAGAAACCCTTCGACCAGTGGTCGCAACAGGGGAACCGTGATTTCTTCCGCCTGAGCGAACGCTTCATCAACGTGTTCTTGTGCCGCAGAGACATGATCGTTCTGCCATGCCGTCACCGCTTCGTCGACGCTCTCGACAATCGCCGCGGCACCCTCGCTGCTCATCGGCGACGCTTCGACCACGGTGCGGAGGCGTTCGGTGATCACGATCAGTCTCTCAACGATCGTCTCTCGTTCGATCGTTGCCTGGCCCGCTGTTGTTGTTATCACTTCGTTTGTTTCAGTCGTGGAGGTCGGTGCGGTCAGGGTCTCGACCTCTGGAGGACCAGACAGAGCAATAAATATGACGAACAACGCAAGCGCCAAACCGACGACCCACAGCCATCGCTTCCGCTTGTTCGGAGCGTTGTCGTCTGGCGCCATGGCCGCTGGTAATTGGGGAATCGCCCTGGTGGCATCTGAGATGGGAATGCCGCCCACCGGTGTGACATTCGACTTGCCGGTCCCGTCGTGGACAACGGGCGCACCGGCGGAGGCGGATGCAACGATGCCACCACCCTCTGCCAAGGCCGCCGCCAGCATGCCGGCAGACGCAAACCTCTCGGCCGGATCTTTCTCCAGACACCTTCTGACGACAGACTGGAGCCACTCCGGCACGGACGGTTGAAGGGGAGGAGGGGAAAGCTGCTGGTGGGCGAGCACGGTCTCGGCGATGGATTCTCCGGGAAACGGTGGCACCCCTGCCAGCATCTCATAGAGGGTCACCCCGAGCGAGTAGATGTCTGCCTGAGGGCTGGAGCTTGCGCCCGCGGCAATCTCAGGAGCCAGATACGAAAGAGAACCCATGACCATGCCGGTCTGGGTGAGCCGGACATCGAGATGTCCCGTCGTGATTCCAAAATCGACGAGCTGTGCACGGCCATCGGTTCGGACCATGATGTTTCCAGGTTTGATGTCGCGATGGACGAGGCCGCTCGTGTGCGCATGCTGAAGGGCTCTCGCCACCTGCACTCCCAGAGAAACCGCCCTGTTCACCTCCAATGGGCCGCCTCGGGCGATCATCGCCGCCACCGTCTCTCCGTCCACGAGTTCCATCACGAACCAAGGGGCGGCGCCGTCTCGCCCCGTGTCGAGGATGGTGACGATGCCGGGATGGCTCAATCCGGCCGCAGCCCTGGCCTCGCGCTCGAACCGTGAGACAGCGGTCGGATCGCCGATCGCGTCCGGCTTGAGCCGCTTGAGGGCGACGGGACGATCGAGCCTGGTGTCCATGGCGCGCCAAACTTCGGCACTGGGGCCCTGGCCTATCAGCGTCTCGAGCGCATAACGGTCTCCGATCATCGGAGCCAGGCTATCGGAGAAGGTTCGCTACGCCGATCTCGGCTGCTACCGTGGCCGCCCGTGGCAGATGAGTTGACATTGCGCGGAGATCAAGGTCCTGAATCGACCGACCCAATCGCTGGTATCTCTGACCTGTCGCCACCCACAAAGTACGTATTCGTCACGGGCGGCGTGGTCTCCAGCCTCGGCAAAGGGATCACCGCCGCATCACTTGGCCGCCTACTCAAGGCTCGCGGCCTGAATGTCGTCATCCAGAAACTCGACCCCTACATCAACGTCGACCCTGGAACCATGAATCCATTCCAGCACGGGGAGGTCTTCGTAACCGACGACGGGGGGGAAACCGACCTCGATCTGGGCCATTACGAGCGTTTCGTCGGAACCAATCTCCGGCGGACCTCCAACGTGACCGCCGGTTCGGTTTACCTATCGGTCATCAAAAAAGAGAGAAGAGGCGACTACCTCGGCGACACGGTGCAAGTGATCCCTCACATCACCAACGAGATCAAGAGCAGAATCGCCAAGGTTGGCGACGAAGGCGAGGCCGATGTTGTCATCACCGAAGTCGGGGGCACCGTCGGCGACATCGAGAGTCTGCCGTTTCTCGAGGCCATCCGGCAGTTCGGTAACGAGGTCGGTCGCGAAAACGCCCTCTTCCTCCACGTGACCCTGGTTCCCTACATCGCGTCGTCCGAAGAGCTCAAGACCAAACCCACCCAACACTCCGTCGCCGAATTGCGTTCAAAAGGTATTCATCCCGATGTCATCGTGGTTCGCTCCGACCGGCCGATCGACGACGCCGTCCGACGCAAGATTTCGCTCTTCTGCGACGTACCGACCCGCGCCGTGATCAGTGCCCAGGACGCCGACAGCATCTATGAGGTCCCCCTCTTCCTGCGGGAGGGAGGATTGGACACTGTGGTCTGTGATCGCCTCGGAATTGTCACAGGACCGCCCGACCTGGGGTCATGGACTCGTATGGTCGAGCGCTCGATCGCTGCCGAAGAAGAGGTCAGAGTCGGGCTCGTTGGTAAATACGTCGATCTTCCCGACGCCTATCTCTCGGTCGCCGAAGCCCTACGCCATGGCGCCGTCGAGAACGGTGTCAAACTCGATTTGGTCTGGATCCCGAGCGAAGAACTGACCGGGATGCTTGCAGAGGGATTTCTCGACGACCTCGACGGGGTTGTTGTACCAGGTGGCTTTGGTGGGCGTGGGATCGAAGGCAAAATCGCCGCCATCAGATATGCCAGGGAAAACGGTGTCCCTTTCCTTGGTCTGTGTCTGGGTCTGCAGTGTGCCGTAATCGAGTTCTCGCGCAATGTTCTGGGACTGGACGGTGCGAACTCGACCGAATTCGAACCGGCCGCCGATCACCCTGTGATCGACCTGATGTCGAGCCAGAATGAGGTCGAGGAGAAAGGCGGGACCATGCGTCTGGGCCTCTACCCGGCCAAACTCGAGCCGGGTTCGCAGGTGAGGGCGCTGTACGGCGCCGAACTCATATACGAGCGCCACCGCCACCGCTGGGAGGTCAACAACCGCTATCGCAAAGATCTGGAGGGCGCTGGTTTGCGTTTATCGGGCCTCGCCCCCGACGATTCGCTGGTCGAGTTCATCGAATTGCCATCTCATCCGTTTTTTGTGGCGACTCAGGCACATCCGGAATTCAAATCCCGACCAGACGCCGCCCACCCGCTGTTTGCCGGTTTGATTGCAGCGTCGATCGAGCGCCGCCGTAGCCAGCCGCAACCGCAGGCCGCAGTGGAAGTCACCGAATCGGCGTGAGCCTCCGTCAGGTTCGAACCGAAACGGTATGCGCCGGGGTTTTTCTCCAACTCGATCGCGTCTGGATCGCGGCCGGCGACGAAACCCCGGTGCCCCGCGATGTGGTGAGGCACCCTGGGGGAGTCGGAATTTTGCCGGTAGACGGCGATGACGTCGTCCTGGTCCGCCAGTATCGGGTCGCCCTCGATCGAGAAGTTCTGGAGATCCCGGCCGGCAAACTCGACAAGTCGGACCTCGATCCTGCCACTGCCGCCGCAAGGGAACTGAGAGAAGAACTCGGGTTGGCGCCTCGGACTCTCATATCACTCGGACAGACGATCCCATCGCCGGGATATACCTCCGAGATAATCCACCTTTTCGCCGCGGACGGTATCTTGGACGTCGGCCGCGATCCCGCCGGCGTCGAAGAGACACATGCCGAGGTCGTACGGATACCCTTGGCCGAAGCGGTGGCCATGCTCGATGACGGGCGAATCACCGATGCGAAGACGCAAGTCGCGCTTGTGGCGTGGATGAGAAGGAGATGAAAAGGTGATCGTCGGTGTCCCCAGAGAGGTGAAAACCGCGGAGTTCAGGGTTGCCATCACTCCGAGTGGAGTCAAAGAACTGGTTTCGCGGGGTCATACCGTCCTGATCGAGCACGATGCCGGCGAAGGCTCGACGATCCACGACGAAGAATACGAGGCGCAGGGCGCGGCCATCGTTCCGACCGCGGAAGATGTCTTCTCGGAAGCCGAGTTGGTGCTCAAGGTCAAGGAACCACAGCCAGGCGAAGTAGACCTGTTCAGGGCAGGACAGGTTCTTTTCACCTACCTCCACCTTGCCGCCTACCCCCACATCGCCGACAAGTTGTTGTCGGCCGGCATCACTGCCATCGCCTACGAAACCGTCCAGCTACCCGACCGCAGCCTCCCGCTCCTGGCGCCCATGTCGGAAGTGGCCGGACGGATGGCGGTGCAGGCAGGGGCCCACTTCCTCGAAAAGGCCATGGGAGGCCGGGGTGTCCT
This sequence comes from Acidimicrobiia bacterium, assembly GCA_041746105.1. GTDB lineage: Bacteria > Actinomycetota > Acidimicrobiia > Spongiisociales > ZC4RG35 > JBFHRE01. The sequence continues at coordinate 15,112 of JBGTHP010000036.1, read as the reverse complement.
GCTCGGTGGAGTCCCTGGCGTCAAACCGGCGAACGTCGTGATCATCGGAGGTGGAGTCTCGGGCGCCAATGCTGCGGCCATGGCGATGGGGATGCAGGCCTATGTCACGGTTATCGACCGTGATCTGGCAAAACTGCGCCACCTCGACTCGATCTATCACGGTCGTCTCGTCACACTTGCCTCGAGTCAATTGACCATCGAGGAAGCCGTCATCAACGCCGACCTCGTGATCGGCTCCGTGCTTGTACCGGGGGCGAGCGCTCCGAAGCTGGTGAGCGGAGACATGGTCCGAGCGATGAAGAGAGGGGCGGTCCTTGTCGATATAGCGATCGATCAGGGAGGTTGTTTCGAGACGAGCAGGGAAACCACCCATGCCGATCCTGTTTATGCCGTGCACGACGTCATCCACTACGCCGTGGGCAACATCCCCGGCGCTGTTCCTCACACCTCGACCTATGCATTGACCAATGCGACGCTTCCTTATGTCGTCGCCCTGGCGGATCTCGGCGTCAAAGCCAGCCTCGATCGAAACCCCGAGTTGATTCCGGGAGTCAATCTGGTGGGTTCATCGTTGACCAACCAGGCGGTGGCGAGCTCACTCGGTCGCGAATACGTCGACCCCGTTTTGGCGCTCACCGGTTGAGCCGCCAAATCGAAAACGTTGCTTTAGCCCAACAGAGAGTCGATACTGATACCCCATGACGAACGTCGATATCAACGCCGCCACTTCTTCTTTGATCGAGGAACGGGCTCGCCTGGTCCATCAGCTCCACGAACTCGGGGCCAATGAGGACGGCGACCTCCGCTCAGATCACGATTTTGGCGACGGAGGTTTTGCCGATGCCGGCGCCGCCACCGCCGAGCGGACGGAGGTTCTCGGATTGGTGGAGTCGTTGAAATCTCAGCTCGTCGACATCGACGCCGCCATGCACAGGATCGAAACCGGCGCCTACGGAACCTGCGCCAGTTGTGGAAAAGATATCCCGACCATCCGCCTCGAGGCTCGTCCCGCCTCGATTCTGTGCGTCGACTGCAAGAGCCGTCACGGGTAGTGCCGGGAAGCTGGCCACATCTCACCCGACGGTTTCTATCCAGCCTCAGGCCTCTACCGCTGACAGAAACCGAGGAAGCCACGATCAGACAGTGGCTTCCCGGTGGGCTTGACGCCCTGTTTTTTGCCCAGTCGGTCGGGGACCAACGCCACGGGCTGGAAAGCCTCACCGCAATCGGCATCGTTTCTTCTTCACCATCTCATCTCAGGGCCGCACTTCTCCACGACGTTGGCAAACGCCACGCTCGACTGGCAACCCTCGGTCGGACCATTTCGACAATTCTCATCAAACTCCGGTTGAAGCTTCCGATTCGCTCGGTCATCTACCGCGACCATGGCATTCACGGGGCAGCCGATATCCGCCGGCTTGAGGAAGACCCTCTTGTGATTCAGTTTGCCCACCATCACCACGGGCCCCGGCCTGACTCGATCCCAGAGTCATCATGGGCCGAGTTGTGCGAGGCCGACGAACCGCCGCGTACCTTGTGGCGGCGCTCCAGCAACTAGCCTGCTCCCACACAGAAAATGGCCTACCACGTAAAAACCGCTGTCTTCGAGGGACCCCTCGACCTCCTCCTCCAGCTCATCACCCGCCATCAAGTCGAGGTGACGTCGTTGAGCCTGACGGACCTCGTCAGCGAGTACCTGACGCACCTCGACGACATGCGCCAGATGGATCTGGAGGTCACCTCCGAGTTCTTGCTGATCGCCGCAACCCTGATCCAACTCAAAGTGAGACGGTTGCTACCCGACGACGGAGAGGTCGATCTGGACGAGGAACTGGCTCTGATGGAGGAACGCGATCGGTTGTTGTCGCGTCTGCTCACCTGTGTCACTTTCAAAGACGTGGCGGCAGTCCTGGCGGCCCGCCTCGAGCGGACCAACCGTTTTGTTCCCCGTAGCACCGGGCTCGACCAGGCGATCACGCCAAAACCGGTCGAGCTCACGATGCCAATCGACCTTGCCGGTCTGGCAGCGCTGGCCCAGCGGGTCATGGCGCGGCAGGTCCAAGAGCCCGACCTCGACCACCTCGATCTCGAGCTCCCATCCGTCCAATCGGCAATCGACGAACTGCGGGGGCGTATTGCCGATGCCGTCGACACCTCATTCGAAGAGCTGGTTGAACACTGCACAAGGAAGGTCGAAGTGGCTGCCTATTTCCTCGCTCTGCTCGAACTGGCTCGATGGGGTATGGTCGAACTTGCCCAGGAAGACTGGCTGTCAGAGATCGAGGTCCGCTTCCGTGGTGATGCCCAGGTCGTTTCGGAATGGACTCGATGATGGACACCCTGGGCGCACTCGAAGCCATCCTTTTTGTGACAGAGTCACCGGTGCCGACCGCCGAATTGTGCGAGGTGCTCGAGTTGGGACCAGAAGTGGTCGAACCCCTGATCGCTCGACTCGAAGAAACGCTCAACGAACGTGGAAGCGGCCTCACTGTGCGCAAAGCCGCAGGTGGATGGCGTTTGTACACCAAGTCCGAGGCCTACCCCTATCTGGAGAGGTTTGCGTCGTCGGCCACCGCCCGCAAGCTATCGGGGGCGGCGCTGGAGGCGCTCGCCGTCGTGGCCTACCGGCAGCCCGTTTCTCGAGGCCAGCTGTCCGAGATCCGCGGCGTCGACTCCGATTCGTCTCTGCGATCCCTCGAACGCAATGGTCTCATCGAGGAGGCGGCGAGGTTGCCACTGCCCGGAAACCCGGCCGTCTACCGGACCACCGGCCTCTTTCTGGAGAAGATGGGACTCGATGATCTGTCGCAACTGCCCCCGCTCGCCGATCATGTACCGCCGGCGTCGATCATGGATGCGCTCGAGAGCACCTTTCGTGATCCTGTAACCGATGTCGACTGAGGACAGGGTCCGTCTCCAAAAGGCGATAAGTGCGGCTGGATTGATGTCTCGCCGTGCGGCGGAAGAACTGATCGCGGCCGGCCGGGTGTCGATCGGCGCCAGAAAGGCAGTCCTCGGTGATCGTGTCAACCCAACAACGGAAGTTGTCACGATCGACGGCAAACCCATTCCGGTGGCTCCTGCGCTGGTCACCTACCTTCTGTACAAGCCGCTTGGCGTCATCAGTACCGCCGAGGACACCCATGGAAGAGCAACCGTGGTGGACCTGGTTCCGAGCGATCCCAGGGTTTGGCCGGTTGGCCGCCTCGATGCCGAGTCCGAGGGTTTGCTGTTGCTCTCCAACGACGGGTTCCTCACAAATATCGTCACTCACCCTCGATTCGGGATCTCGAAGACCTATCAGGTGATCTTCGATCGAAACCCCGGTGTGGCACAGCTGAAAACGCTGGTGTCCGGGTTAGAACTCGACGACGGTCCGGCTGCGGCGATCTCGGTGCGGCTACTCGACCGTCTGGGCGACCGAGCCCTCGTCGAGATGGTGATGGGGGAAGGCCGCAACCGCGAGATCCGGCGAATGGGCGAGGCGATAGGACACCCGGTGAGCGGCTTGGTCAGAGTCGCGATCGGACCATTGGCGGACCGGCAGCTCGAACCCGGTACTTACCGCCAACTCGAGGTCGAAGAATTGACCGCTCTTTATGGTGCGGCCGACCCAGCAGGTTTGTTGGAAGGCTGACACTTTTGAAACATCGGTGAGCGGCTCTCTACGCTCACCCAATCGTGCCGTTGCCTCAAGTTCTCGAGATCAAGCCACTGGCGAGGCCTATCGACGCCGTTGTCCATCTGCCTGGCTCGAAGAGCTACACCAACCGTGCCCTGGCGGTGGCAGCTTTGGCGTTGGGGGGAGTGAGCCGGCTCAGGAATCCGCTCGAGGCCGACGACACCGAGGCGATGCGCGAGTCGTTGCGAAACCTGGGTGTCTTGATCGACGACAACGACGATCCATGGCTTGTGGTGGGGACTGGAGGCGAATTCGAAACTCCCGACCACCCGCTCGATGCCCGCGGATCAGGCACAACGGCGCGTTTCATCACGGCGATAGCGGTGCTTGCCGGCGGCCCCGTCACGGTGGATGGAAGCGCCCGAATGCGCGAGCGCCCAATCGCCGACCTCACCGATGCCTTGACCCGCCTCGGGGCAAAGGTCGCCACCAACGGCGGGTTTCCGCCAGTGACCGTCGACGGCCGCGAGATTGCTGGTGGTTCGGTGACAGTGGATGGCAGCCGGTCCAGCCAGTTCGTTTCTGCCCTGATGATGCTCGGACCGATGCTTTCTGGTGGCATCGACGTGACCATCACCGGCGAAATGGTGTCGACGCCTTACCTGACATCGACGGTTGAGGTGATGCGGGCGTTTGGGGCGGAAGTGGCACCGGCGGCCGGCGGCTACTCCATCGGGGGAGGTGGGTACGTCCGGACCGAATACGAAATCGAAGCAGACGCCTCGGCAGCGGCTTATCCGGCTTTGGCGGCGGCAGTGCGAGGCGGCCAGGTGACTCTGGTCGGCCTCCCTCCCGACTCCTCGCAGGCCGATATGGCGTTTCTGGGGGTGCTGGCCGACATGGGTTGCGTCATCAACCACTCGGGTGGTCTCATCACAGTCACGGGTCCCAGCAACGGGCTCAGGGCCGTCGACGTCGATATGAGCGCGGCTCCTGACGCATCGCTGGCACTGGCGGTGGGATGTCTGTTCGCCGACGGCGAATCACGCATCCGCGGCCTTTCGACCCTTCGCCACAAGGAAACCGACCGGCTGGTGGCGCTCGAAAACGAGCTGAACCGTCTTGGAGCAACAGCCCGCATCGATGGTTCGGACCTCCTCATCACGCCGGGCCCTCCAAAAGCGGCACGGATATCGACCTACGACGATCACCGGATGGCGATGGCCTTCGCGGTCGCAGGCCTCGCCCGCCCCGGAATCGAGATCGACGACCCGGCGTGCGTCGCCAAAACCTGGCCGCGGTTCTTCCAAATGCTCGAGAGCCTGCGATGAATGTTGTCGCCATCGACGGACCTGCAGGCTCCGGCAAGAGCACGGTGAGCCGCATGGTCGCCCGCCGCCTCGGTTGGGCCCATTTAGACACGGGCGCCTTCTACCGGGCCGCGTCTCATGTGACGTTGCGGGCCGGGATCGAACCGGACGACGCCGAGGCAATCGTGGAGGAATTGTACGGGGTCGAGTTCAACCAGATCGATGGCCGAATGTTCGTCGGTGGAGAGGACGTGAGTTCCGCCATACGGCAACCGCCGGTCGATGCAGTCGTCAGCGTCGTAGCGGCACATCCCGGGGTGAGAGCACAACTCGTCCGCGCACAACAGGAGTGGGTTGCCAGTCACCAGAAGGGGGCAGTCGTCGAGGGTCGCGATATTGGAACGGTGGTATTCCCCGGCGCGCTGGTAAAGGTCTTTCTTACAGCGGACCCGGTTGTGAGAGCAAGGCGACGCGCCACGGAGATAGGCACCGAGACGGACGCCGTCGCGGGAAACCTGGCGGAGAGAGACAGGCTCGACAGCAAAAGGTCGGCGTCACCATTGGTCGCCGCCCCCGATGCCGTCCACCTCGACACAACCGATCTCTCGATCGAGGAGGCCACAACTGCAGTGGTCGGACTCGTCGAAGCTGCCTTGGATCAGCGGAGCAGTTCAAGCGCGCTGGATGCCGACCATTGACGGTCGGCCTCGAGCCAGCCTGCCCCCGTCGGAGGAGCCGTCAGCGATGCTTCAACCAGCGATTGCAGCGTTCCGATCAGAGATCTGAGTTGGGGAGGGAGCGGAAAGTATTCGTCCTCGTCGATAACTCGAGCCAATTCGAAGCCAAGGCTGGCGTCGACGCGCTGAATAACTTCCTGCACCAGGTGATCAGGAGCCGACGCCCCTGCTGTCAGACCCACCACTGTCGCCTCTTCGAGCCACTCGGGACGGATTTCTGCGGCCGAATCGATGCGGTGGGCTTGTGTGCCAAGCTCACGGGCGACGCGCACCAGCGCCTGGGTGTTGGAGGAGTTCTCGGAACCGACAACCAGAATCAGGTCGCAATCCTCGGCCAGGACCTTGACTGCCGCCTGGCGATTGGTTGTGGCGTAACACAAGTCTGACCGGCGGGCCGTCCAGAGGTTGGGAAACGCGGCCGTGGCCTCATCCTTGACGGACTGCCACTCGTGGAGTCCGAGCGTGGTTTGCGCGACCAGGGCGACCCTGTCGGCGTCCTTCGGACGGAATCCCAACAGCCCGGTTTCTGGCTCGACCAGCGTGATCGACGCCGGAGCCTCGGCCACGGTGCCAATCGCCTCGTCGTGGCCCCCGTGGCCGATGTAGATGATCTCGAAACCATCATTGGCCATCCGTTTCACCTCATGATGGACCTTGGTGACCAAAGGACAGACCGCATCGATGACAACTGCTGCACGGCCGGCGGCGCCTGAGACCACCTCGGGAGAAGACCCGTGCGCAGACAACATGACCGGCGCCCCCTCCGGCACCTCGTCGATCGATTCGACAAAAACGACCCCTGCCCGTTCGAACGCCCGCACCACCCATTCATTGTGAACGATCTCGTGATAGCAATAAACAGGGCCATCAAAGATCCGCGTCATCCAGGTGAGAGCTTTGATCGCCATCTCCACTCCGGCACAAAAGCCGCGCGGCTCGGCGAGAATCAGGCGTTCCGGCATGGAGAAAGCCTAGAAGACGCCAGGGTCAACCAGAAGCCGCGAAGCCGGACACCGGAATCACAACTGTCACCCCGGCCCGTTCGGCTGGGCGGTGGGGGCTCGATCCACGCCGGGTACCCTCTTGAGTCACATGTCCCGTTCTTCGATCGTGGCCGTCGTTGGGCGCCCCAATGTCGGCAAGTCAACCCTCGTCAACCGCATCGTAGGTGGTCGTCCGGCAGTGGTCGAAGAGACGCCCGGTGTGACCCGGGACCGGCGTGAGTTCGACGCCGAATGGATCGGTCGGTCATTCACCCTGGTCGATACCGGAGGCTGGGAACTCGATCCTGGGGAGCCGATCGTCGCCGAAATCAGACGCCAGGCGGAGGCGGCCGCGTCGGTTGCCGATGTCGTGATATTCGTGGTTGACGCCACCGCCGGGGTCTCCGACGACGACCTCGGTGTCATCAGGATTCTCCGCAGCTCCCAAACGCCAATCGTTTTGGCCGCCAACAAGATCGATGACGGTGCACGCGACCGACTGGTCGATGAACTGTGGAAACTCGGCTTGGGGGAGCCGATGCCCGTCTCGGCGTTCCATGGGCGGGGTGTCGGAGACCTGCTGGATCGGGTGGTGGCGGCATTGCCTGAGGACGTGGACGGAAACGAAGGGGAAGACCGGCTGCCTCGGCTCGCGATCGTGGGCCGCCCAAATGTCGGAAAATCAACCCTGCTGAATCGGTTGTTGGGGGAGTACAGGGTGATCGTCTCCGAGATCCCGGGAACGACGCGAGACCCGATAGATGCAATCGTCGAACTCGGCGGCGAGCGATACCGGATAGCCGATACAGCCGGGATCAGGCGAACACCCCAGATCCGCGAAGACGCCGACTTCTATGCGGTTTTGAGAGCACGCAACGAATTGGCCAATGCCGATCTGGCCTTGCTCATGATCGACGCCACCGAAGGTGCAACCAACCAGGACCAGCGCATCGCTTCCGAAGTCGTGGAGGCCGGAGCGAGTCTGGTTTTGATTCTGAACAAGTGGGATCAGATTGACGAGGAGTCACGGCTTCGGATCGAATCCGATCTCAGCGAACAACTCGGGTTTGTGTCCTGGGCACCGGTGATCCGTATGTCTGCCCTGACGGGCGCCAGGGTCGGGAAGCTGCCTGCCGCGATCGCCACCGTTCTCGCCGCCAGGTCGACTCGCATCCCGACCGGGGCCCTCAACCGCCTCGTCACACAATGGATAGGCGCCCACCCGCCACCGGTCAGAAAGGGTCGTAGACCGCGCATCCAGTATGTGGTTCAGGCGGGCACCGAGCCTCCAACCTTTGTTCTCTTCATTTCGGGCGGGGAAATCGGCGACGACTACGGACGATTCATCGAAGGACGCATACGCGAAGCGGTTGATCTCGTAGGAACCCCGGTCCGAGTCGTCTCCCGCAAGAGACAATGACCTCCCCGTACCTTCCCGATGCCGACAGTGAACCCGATCTCCCGAGTCCGTGGGGTTTTCGAATCACACTCACGTTGGTCGCGATCTACCTCCTTTATCGACTGGGACAAGGGATTGTTTGGCTCTACGAGTGGCTCACAACTCGCTGATCGTTTCAATCCGGCGGCGACGGTGGCGGTGAGGCGGACGACTCCTGCCAATGCCCGGCCAACATCAGATAGGTGACCGCCATGGTCAAACCGAACGCCACAAAGATCTGGGGGCGGGCCAATGTCACGATGATTCCAAGATGCATGCCGATCGCAACCAGGACCCCGGCCTTGCGAAACCGCGGAATCACCAGTGCGCCTGCGATCCAGACCTCTAGCAGAATTGTCACAATGGCGACCGCCCTCAGGAACTCCCTCGACAACAAGGAATCGGGCACCGGGAGCAAACCGCTCCGCAAGGACGCATCGAGCACCGCCCCGGACAGGAAGATCGGATTGATCTTGCCGATTGCTGCCCACAGCCAAATGATCGGAGCAAGACACCGTACGACCCGAAGCGGAGCGCTCGAGACCCTCTGCAACGACACCGTCGACTCCAGTATGAGGTGTGCTGCCAAAGCAAGTGACACACCGACGATCACGACGAGATGCCCGCCCACCACCTGAAGATCGAGCACCATCGCTCCTGAGACCCCGCCGGCCAGCAAAAGCGCCGAGACGGTTCGAATTTTTGGGACGATCAGTCCGACTGCGCCGAGCAACCACACTCCGCCGACCACCACCACGAGTGGCGCGGTGGCCGTCAAACCCGAGAAGCGGGGCGCGTGGAAAGCCTCAGGATCCATGAGTTGGCGCAGAATCGGCCACATCGCCCACAGGGTCAGAACCGCGCTGACAGACAAAAGCCGGTAGACGGTCAACAAGAGGCGTCGGGTGGGGCGAATGGTCACCCATTGCGGAAACGGAGTCAGCATGGGACGGTCCAGCTCTCCCCGGCGAAAGTCACATCGACTGAATCGGCTTCGGGGAACCGAAGACAAAGCCATGGTGGCAACAGGTCTTCATATTCGACTTCGGCAACCGGGATGGTGAGGAGATCGGCGAGCTGGTATTCCTGCCCGACACCATCGATCACTACGACATAACTCTGGTCGAGTGCACCTTTTGCATATAACTCCCAGGCGAACTCGACCTGCCGAACTTCTGAACGTTCGATCCGAATTGGCCAGAGCAGCAACGAGGCAATGGCCAGCCCCGACACGACCACCACCAGCCGCTCTCGCCCGCTCATCGAGGGCCAATCGAATTCCGACATCGGATCGAGTGTAGAAACGCGGGCGTGCGGAACCCGGCCCACCGATCGCAGCCACCATCCACCGGGTTAGTGTCCCGCCCGTGGACTCCCTGGTCTCCGCCACCCTCAACCGTGGGCAAAGAGGATGATCACCGCCGACCGTTCCTTGCCAAAGTGGGTCCGCCTCATCCTCGTCTTCGTGCTGCTGTATCTGTTCCTGGTGGGCGTCAAGGCCCTCGAATCAGGGATCAAACTCTTTGGCGAAGATTTCAGCGAAACCCTCTTCGCCAACGTGTCCAACCCTGTGGCGGGCGTACTGGCCGGGGTTCTGGCAACTGTGCTCGTCCAATCCTCGTCCGTGACGACCGCCACGATCGTCGGACTGGTCGGTGGTGGCGCCCTGTCGGTGGAGGCGGCGGTTCCGATGATCATGGGGGCCAACATCGGCACGACGATCACGAACACGATCGTCTCGATCGGCCACATCCGCAGAGGACAGGAGTTCAGAAGGGCGTTTGCCGGAGCCACCGTTCACGACTTCTTCAACATCCTCACCGTCCTGCTGGCTCTGCCACTCGAACTGGCCACGGGGTTCTTGTCACGGGCGGCCGCCGCTCTCACCGGGGTATTGGGCGGTCGAGAGTCGCTGGCGGGTGCTGCGCCAGGATCGAGTCCGATCAAAGATGCCGTTTCGTTTCCGATTGACGTCGCCAAGGATCTGATGGCCGGAGCCTCCGTCACTGTCGCAGGGTCGTTGCTGCTGATTGTGGGGATCGGCGTCATCTTCATCGCGCTCGCCTTCATCACGAGAAACATGAAGGCGGTCATGGCCGGCCGGATCGAACAGTCGCTGAACGCGGTACTCGACCGGGGAGCAGGAATCGGTGCAATGGCGCTGGGAATGGTGATGACGGTGGCCGTTCAGAGCTCTTCGATAACCACCTCGATTCTGATCCCGATGGTCGGCGCCGGCATCCTCACACTCAAGAACGCGTTTCCGGTCACGCTCGGCGCCAACGTTGGTACAACGATCACCGCTTTGCTGGCGTCGGTGGCGGCCGAACGGCCGGAGGGTCTGACGATCGCTCTCGTTCATACCCTCTTCAATATCTTTGGGATTGTCGTCTTCTACCCGATACCGAAGGTGCGGGCCATTCCGATCAGGCTCGCGGTCGCCCTTGCCTCCGTCGCCGAACTGAAGAAGTGGTGGGTTCTTGCATATGTCTTCGGAGGGTTTGTGTTGGTACCGATCGTCGGAATTGTTGTGTTGAATTGAGAGTGAGGTAGACAAGATGGTTTTTGAATTGTTCAAGCGGGGGGACTCTCAACTCGACGTGTTCGAACAGCAGATCGGGGAAATGCTGGCGACGACCCACGAGACGCTGGTGATGGCCAGGGACGCCCTGTTTCGAGAGGTCGATCCCAACGAGATCGGACGCCCGCTGCGCAAAGCCGACAAATTGGTCAACAAGGTGGAGAGGGCCATCCGCCGGGCGCTGGTCGTTCACGCCAGTGTCCACGGGAGCGAGGCGGATACGCCGCTGATGCTGACCTACATGTCGATCGCCAAGGACATCGAGCGCGTCGGTGACATAACCAAAGACCTCTGGGATCTGGCAGTTGCCGGTGTCGACTTGCGCACCGTCGAGCCGGCGGGCCAGATGCAGGACCACCTCGAACTACTCGCCGGTCTGATTCTCGAGACTGCCCGCGTCTTTGCCGAGAGGGACACAGAGGCGGCGACGAGATTCCTCAACGACACCGACGAGCTCAAGAGCCAGTACGAGCAGCTCATGCTGGCCGAACTCACATCGACCGCGTCGAGCCACGAGGCCGTGGCAATCGCGCTCGTGTACCGCTACGTCAACCGGATCACGGCCCACCTCATGAACGTGATGACTGCCGTTGTCATGCCGGTGGACCGGCTCGACTACTGGGACGAAGACAAGATGGACCGGGACTGACTCCAAACTTGGGCCCGAGACCACACACAGGGCGGTTGCCAACCCTCGGTTCAGGACTACCGCCAACTTTGGGCCCAGATCACCCAACAAGGGTGGTTGCCATCACCCATGAGCCCGGCCAGAATCCAGACGTGCTCAGCCAACTCCAGATCGACGCTTTCCACGACCAGGGTTTTCTCGTGCTGCCGGCCGTCCTCGACGCGGACGACATCGATCCGGTGATCAACGAGTACGAAGCTGTTCTGGACCATGCCGCCCAGCGCCTTCTGCAAAGGGGAGAAATCGCCTCGTCGTATGGTCACCTGCCGTTCGCCGAGAGGTATTTCGCACTCGTGACCGAAAACCCGGCGGTGTTCTACTACCTGGGAATATCACTCCCACTCGACTACGAAGGCCTCGATCCGGAGTTCATTCGAGCCCACACCGGACCTGCGCTGTTTGGCCTGCTCAGCCACCCCAAGATTCTCGACGTTGCCGAGGCGATCCTCGGAGGTGAGGTCACTTTGAATCCCGTCCAGCAGTTGCGGCTCAAACCGCCGCAGCGGCTCTTGAGCGGCGAGGTCGCCGAGTACTCCAACGTTGGCTCCACGACGTGGCATCAGGACTTCGGCGCAGTTATGGATGAGGCCGCCAACACTGAGCTTCTGACCGTCTGGGTGGCCATGACAGACGTCACAGAAGAAATGGGTTGTCTGGTCGCGATTCCAGGGTCGCACCGCGAACAGGCTTTGACGTTGCATTGCCCTGGAGCGCTCAACGCGGCCGAGAATTACATTCCCCAACAATTGCTCGATCGCCATGTGGCGCAGCCGGTTCCGCTGCCATGTCCTCGAGGATCACTGGTGCTGCTCACCCGCTTCACCGAACACGGAGCGCTAGACAACAAGTCCAATCGACTGCGGTGGAGCTTCGATCTCCGTTATCAGCAGTCCGGTCAACCGACCGGTCGACCGGCGTTTCCTTCTTTCGTACTTCGCAGCCGATCAGGGGGTTTCCCGGTCGTGAGCGATCCAGACGAGTACGCCGCCCGTTGGGAGGAAACTCGCGACAGGGTGGTATCGGGCGGGCAGAGTGGCCCCCTGTACGAACAGGGCCGATGGCTCAAGAACCGCGATAACCCGGTGTGCGCCTGAAATAGTCGGAACTCCGCGAACACGTCGGATTTGAGACACCAACGTCCTGCTCAGAAATCTGACCGGCTAGACCCGCCGGCCGGCGACCAGCGGTTTGGGGGAAGCCGACAAGATGCAGCTCCTGAGTTCACCTCGGCTGTCCGCGCTCGAGTCCTTCGGCCCCAACCAAGAGCGCCCGATTCGAGGACTCCGGGACCGCCGTTGGCCGCCGCGCCTCTGCTCACCCAAGAGTTGATCCTGCCGCTGTTCGGAGTGGTGCAACGTAAAGTCGACCCGCATGGATATCGGAGCATTGCCGGCCTGGCTCGATGACCGCGCCGCACTCGGGGAGTTCAGCGGTGTGGTCCTGCTGTGGGCGGACGGTGGACCCGTCTTCCAGCATGCTGCCGGGCTTGCCCACAGGGGTCTTGGTGTGCCGCTTCATACCGATTCGCGCTTCCAGGTGGCGTCGGTGACGAAGATGATGACGGCGACGGCTGCCCTGCAACTGGTGGAGTCAGGGAAGGTGGCGCTCGATACGCCCCTCATCGATGTGCTCCCCGGCGAGCACCAGCCGGCTGCACTGACACGGGCGCACACCCTGCACCACCTCTTGTGCCACATGTCCGGCCTCAGGAACTACCACGACGACGATGACGATTCGTGGGCTTCTTTCGTGAGCTGTTGGGACCGGATACCGAACTATCACATCCGCGAGGTCGCCGACATCCTGCCGCTCTTCAAGGACCTCCCGGCTACGTTCTCCCCGGGGGCGCAATGGCAGTACGCCGACGCCAACTACATCCTGATCGGTTTGGTGATCGAAGCCGTCACCGGTCGGCGGTACGCCGACGTCGTGGCGGAGGGAGTGCTCAAAACCGCCGGCATGGCGGACACCGAGTTCAATGGGCTCGACCTCGACCCGGAGCGGCTGGCCGTCGGCTATGCCGCCTCCGATCGGCCCGCTGAGAAGGGCCGGACGAACATCTACGCGGTGCCGGCCATGGGCATGCCCGACGGGGGGATCATCACCAGTGCCACCGACGTTGCCCTCTTCTTCGACGCCCTCGTCGCCGGTGCCCTCGTTGCTCCGGCCACCCTCGATGTCATGCTGGAGCCCAAAGCGGCGATTCCAGACACAGACGGCTTGGAGGCGTACGGATACGGCATGGAGCTGACCCTGGTCGATGGCGAGGTGTCAATCTTCGGCCACGCGGGCGGGGATCCGGGTATCTCCGCGATGACGTCGTATTTCGTGGATGCAGCTACCAGCTTGATCGTGTTGTGCAACCAGGACTCAGGGTCATGGGCCGCGTCCAAGCAGGTCGGTGACGCATTCGGCCTGCCAGACCCACGCGAGTAGCAGAAGATTCGCGATTGGCCGCCCGGCAACCGTCACCGGACCTAGGGGCGGACATTCCGCTTGTCGGGCTGGGGAGACTTGAACTCCCGACCTCTTGACCCCCAGTCAAGAAAGGGCCATCCCAACGCGTACCTTCATTTCACGCCAGGTTTCCGAAAGTCAGTAAAAGCGGGCCGTTCTCAGTGAGGCCATGCCGGGGAGTCCCTGCCCGTACCAGCCAGAACTGGGCTCCATAGGCGGCGAATAGGCGGCGCAAGTTCTAGAGCCGTGACATGAGGGCTCAGCAGAGGTATCGCTGGCGTGTGCGAGTGTCGAGGAATATTTCTAGAAGGCGATACCCAATTATCGAGCGCCGAAGTGCCGATACTGCGCACCTGTCGATCGGCGTGTTATCGCTCGGGATCAGATGATCCCGGGCGGGACCGGAGAGAGCCAAGCTTGACCTTGGTGTGCTGCGAGGACGGCCCGGCTTTGCCAATGTGACTGGTCACGTAACGCTTTCGTAGCGGCTCGCCGATATTGTCGCTTACCTGGTGAATAAGGCGATGGCTGGTATGGAGGCGGGTCCGGAGTTGTTTCGGAGACAGCTGAGTGGCCGGGCTCTGGCGGTGGCGCGGTTGGCTTGGCTTTTGGTCGTGGTGCCTACCTTGGCTTTGTCAGTTTTCGGTTTTGCGGTTGGGTTCGCCGACCTGACACTTCTTGGACCCGAGTCGATCTTCGTCGCCCTCGCTCAGGCGAGCATCGATCCGGCTGTTTCGGTTGTGGTGGCTCTGGTTCTGCCCCTGGTCTTGATGACGGTCATCGGGGCATTGATGTTTTGGAAGAGGCCGGCCGATCCCATGGTGCTGCTCACGTCATTGATGCTTATAACGCTTATGACTGCCTTGAGTCGCTCGATCTTCGCCGCTATGAGCACCGTACCTGAACTGGAGGGGATGGCCCGGGCGGTCGTGTTTGTCGGCTTCGGCTTGTTGGTTTTGGTTTTCGCACTCTTTCCTAACGGCCGCTCGGTACCAGCCATTGCCTGGATGTCGGCGCCGGCGCTGGCCATTGTCGTGGCGTCGCTGCCTGGGCTTCCCAGGGTATTGGCGAATTTCCCAAGTCGGCCAGCCGACGTCCAACAGACAACCTGGACCCTCAATATGACGGTCCTCATCGCGGTCCTCTCATTGGTTGTCATCTGTCAGGTTTACCGGTATCGGAAGGTGTCCACCGACCATGAACGGCTGCAGGCCAAGTGGATCATCCTGCCGATTGGTCTCATCGTCGCGCAGTTCTCTCTGATCTTCGTTCTGTCGCAGCCGGTGTTCGATTTCG
>JBGTHP010000035.1:0-59935 GCA_041746105.1 Acidimicrobiia bacterium | reverse complement strand
CTAGTAATCGCGGATCAGCAAAGCCGCGGTGAATGCGTTCTCGGGGATTGTACACACCGCCCGTCACGTCATGGGAGTCGGCAACACCCGAAGTCAGTGGCCCAACCCTTAGGGGAGGGAGCTGCCGAAGGTGGGGTTGGTAATTGGGACTAAGTCGTAACAAGGTAGCCGTACGGGAACGTGCGGCTGGATCACCTCCTTTCTAAGGAGCAACACGGAAGCTTCGGCTTCCTAGCTCTCAGTTGATCTGCTGATTATTCCCTCGATTCGAGAAACCATTTGTGTGGAAGTTGTCTCCGGCCTTGGCCGCGAAACAGCCATGAGCACGGTGGTGGGAAGTCTCGAGGTGGTGCACTGTTCAGTTGTGAAGGAGTCGGCTGGTGGCCGATGGCGACCAGCCTGGGAGTTCCTTTACCGGGACTCCGCCTTCAAATGCGGTGAGGTCTTTGGCCCCGTCGCCAGGCACTTTGAGAACTGCATAGCGAGCATGTCGTCTTGGATTCTTTATTATCCAAGTTATTAAGAGCCAACGGTGGATGCCTTGGCGCTAGGAGCCGATGAAGGACGTAACAGGCTGCGAAAAGCCTCGGGGAGCCGTCAAGTAGGCGTTGATCCGGGGATGTCCGAATGGGGAAACCCGTCTGGGGTCATGCCCAGTCACTCTGGTCTGAATATATAGGACCAGAAGAGGCAACCAGGGGAACTGAAACATCTCAGTACTCTGAGGAATAGAAAGCAAATGCGACTCCCTTAGTAGTGGCGAGCGAAAGGGGATCAGCCTAAACCGATGCAGTGTGATAGCCCGGTGGCGTTGCTGTATCGGGGTCGTGGGACCTATCTGTTCATACACCGGTGTGAGCAAGGAGTTACAAAAACGGCGGTTAGTTGAACCTGTCTGGAAAGTCAGGCCAAAGAAGGTAAGAGCCCTGTAAGCGAAAACCGACCGTTCTCCTGATGGAGTTCCCAAGTATCACGGAGGATATTCCGTGTGAATCTGCGAGGACCACCTCGTAAGGCTAAGTACTACCTAGCGACCGATAGTGAACCAGTACCGTGAGGGAAAGGTGAAAAGTACCCCGGCGAGGGGAGTGAAATAGTACCTGAAACCGTTGGCTTACAAGCAGTGGGAGGAAATATGGTTCGCCCAGTTTCTGACCGCCTGCCTTTTGAAGAATGAGCCGGCGAGTTAGTGATATGTGGCAAGGTTAAGGCGTGAGCCGAAGCCGAAGCGAAAGCGAGTCTTAATAGGGCGTCTAGTCGCATGTCCTAGACCCGAAGCCGAGTGATCTATCCATGAGCAGGGTGAAGCGAAGGTAAGACTTCGTGAAGGCCCGAACCCACCATGGTTGAAAACATGGGGGATGACTTGTGGATAGGGGTGAAAGGCCAATCAAACTCGGCGATAGCTGGTTCTCTCCGAAATAGCTTTAGGGCTAGCGTGGCGCGTTTCGCTATGGGGGTAGAGCACTGAATGGGCTAGGGGGCCAACAAGCTTACCGAACTCAATCAAACTCCGAATCTCATAGTGCCAGAGCGCTGCAGTCAGTCTACGAGGGATGAGCTTCGTGGACGCGAGGGAAACAACCCAGATCGCCAGCTAAGGTCCCTAAATCTGAACTAAGTGGGAAACGATGTGGAGTTGCAGAAACAGCCAGGATGTTGGCTTAGAAGCAGCCACTCATTTAAAGAGTGCGTAATAGCTCACTGGTCGAGTGACTCTGCGCGGAAAATGTAACGGGGCTCAAGTTCAGTACCGAAGCTGCGGGATTCACATTTATGTGGATCGGTAGGAGAGCGTCGAGCAGCCATCGAAGCGGCGGCGTGAGCCAGTCGTGGAGGCTGTTCGAGTGCGAATGCCGGCATGAGTAGCGAATGAAGAGTGAGAATCTCTTCCGCCGATAGTCCAAGGTTTCCTGGGGAAGGTTCGTCCGCCCAGGGTTAGTCGGGACCTAAGGCGAGGCCGAGAGGCGTAGTCGATGGACAACTGGTTGATATTCCAGTACTTCTCTGTGAGCGCCCAGGCCGAACCCAGTTTGCTAAGGAAAGCCCTTCGGGGCCTACCGACCCAACTGGTATTAGGCTAGCAATGGGGTGACGCAGGAGGGTAGATGAACCCGGGCGTTGGTTGACCCGGGCGAAGCGTGTAGGGCGAGGTCTAGGCAAATCCGGACCTCACATAAGCCTGAGACGTGATCGGGAGCCGCTTTAGGCGAAGTCATTGATCCCATGCTGCCTAGAAAAACCTCTAGCGAGCACACAGGGAACCCGTACCCCAAACCGACACAGGTGGACAGGTAGAGAATACCAAGGCGAGCGAGTTAACCCTGGTTAAGGAACTCGGCAAATTAGCCCCGTAACTTAGGGATAAGGGGCGCCCCAGTAGGGTGTAGGACTTCGCGTCCGAAGCCTGAAGGGGCCGCAGTGACCAGGCTCAAGCGACTGTTTACTAAAAACACAGCACGGTGCTAAGTCGCAAGACGATGTATACCGTGTGACGCCTGCCCGGTGCTGGAAGGTCAAGAGGAGAGGTTAGCCGTAAGGCGAAGCTTTGAATCTAAGCCCCAGTAAACGGCGGCCGTAACTATAACGGTCCTAAGGTAGCGAAATTCCTTGTCGGGTAAGTTCCGACCTGCACGAATGGCGTAACGACTTGAGCACTGTCTCAACCAGGGACTCGGTGAAATTGCAGTGTGAGTAAAGATGCTCACTTCCTGCGGAAGGACGGAAAGACCCCGGAACCTTTACTGTAGCTTGACATTGGAGTCTGGCGTTTGATGTGTAGGATAGGTGGGAGCCTAGGAAGCGGCGGCGCTAGTTGTCGCGGAGGCACCCTTGAAAGACCACCCTTCACTCGACGGGCTTCTAACCTAGATCCGTTATCCGGATCAGGGACAGTGTCTGGCGGTCAGTTTCACTGGGGTGGTGGCCTCCTAAAGAGTAACGGAGGCGCCCAAAGGTTCCCTCAGCCTGGTCGGCAATCAGGCGTTGAGTGTAAAGGCACAAGGGAGCTTGACTGCAAGACTTACAAGTCGAGCAGGGACGAAAGTCGGGCTTAGTGATCCCATGGTTTCATGTGGGTGAGCCATGGCTCAACGGATAAAAGGTACTCCGGGGATAACAGGCTTATCACGCCCAAGAGTCCATATCGACGGCGTGGTTTGGCACCTCGATGTCGGCTCGTCGCATCCTGGGGCTGGAGAAGGTCCCAAGGGTCCGGCTGTTCGCCGGTTAAAGCGGCACGCGAGCTGGGTTTAGAACGTCGTGAGACAGTTCGGTCCCTATCCTCCGCAGGCGCAGGAAATTTGAGTGGAGCTGTCCCTAGTACGAGAGGACCGGGATGGACGTACCGCTGGTGTGCCAGTTGTTCTGCCAAGAGCACGGCTGGATTGCTATGTACGGACGGGATAAGCGCTGAAAGCATCTAAGTGCGAAGCCCACCACAAGATGAGATTTCCCACGGGGTTAACCCGGTAAGGCCCCTGGCAGAAGACCAGGTTGATAGGCCGGAGGTGTAAGTGCGGCAACGCACTCAGCCAACCGGTACTAATAGGCCGAGGACTTGGATATGAATCGAAGACGCATGCTCGCTATGGAGTGCTTGGAGTGCCAAGCAACTCACCGGTTTGTCCGGTGGCGATAGCGGTGAGGAACCACCCGTTCCCATTCCGAACACGGAAGTGAAACTCACCAGCGCCGATGGTACTTGGGGAGCAATCCCCTGGGAGAGTAGGTCACTGCCGGGCAATTTTGTGAGAGGGTCGGATCCATCCATGGGTTCGGCCCTCTTTTTTGCGTAGGGTCATGATTGGGGCCGGCGCAGTTTTGAGAAAGGATCGCACGTGTCATCTTCAGAGGGACGGTCCGGCGAGCGCCGACCAAGCAGTGGAGCGTCCAACCCCAGAGGGGCAGGCGCAGGCAATCCTCGCCGGAGTGCCGGCGGGAGCAGCGGACGTGGTCCCGGCGGACGCAATACCGGCGGTCGCGACGGCTCGGATCGGGGCGGGGATCGGCGTCAGAGTGGCGGCGGGAGCCGTGATCGAGACCAAAGGGGATCGGGTGACGGTCGGCGTCGCCCCGATGACGGCGAACGCCGAGGCAGGATCACAGTCAGTCCCGGAGGCGATCTTCCTCGCTGGGTCCGTGATGAGATCACCCGGTCCACACCCAAACCTCGTCGGGAAGCTGCGCTCCACGAACTCCAACTAGGTCTCGGCTCCTATTCGGTCGAGCGGTTCAAGCAGGCGGCCTCTGCTCTCCGTAAGGCCAAGGACCTCGCTCCCCGGGCGGCCACCATCCGCGAACTCCTCGGGCTTTCGCTCTATCAACTCGAACTGTGGGAGGAATCCCTGAGGGAGCTTCGGACGTATCGGCGTCTTGCCGGCGACACGACCCACCTTGCGGTCGAAATGGACTGCTTGAGAGCCCTGAAGCGTCCCGGCGATGTCGACAAGGCTTGGGGGCTGTTCGAGGAACTGGGATCAGAGCGAGATGCCGAAGATGAAATTCGGGTCGTTTATGCCTCCCACCTTCTCGACCAGGGCCGTATTGCTCAAGCCTGGCGCGTCATCAAGCCGGGACGTTTGGTCGCGAATGCGCCGGAGGCGGCCCTACGCAGGTGGGCGGTTGCTGCCAGAACGGCGGTTGCTGCCGGCGATCGCGAAACGGCCCAAACCCTCGTGAATGCAATTCGCAAGCAGATGCCGGCCGGCGGCTGGCTCGAAGACCTCGAGTCTGAGCTTGCACTCTGACGAAATCTGTCGCACTCGTTCGATACCTTTGAGGTAGTCCGCACTCCCCGGGTAGGAGGAGTCGTGTACGTGAATCTGGTAGTGGTATGCGGGCGAGTGGCCGCCGAACCTGAACATCGACGTTTTGAAAGCGGAACGGATCTGATCCGTCTGCTCATAACCACCCGGACGGACACCCCGACTCGCCGAATCGATGTCCTCCCGGTCACGATCTGGGATCCCGATCCGGTTCTGCTCGAGGATGGGCCCCGCGTTGGTGAGGTGGTCTGGGTGAGTGGTCGCGTGCAGCGTCGATTTTGGGACGACGCCGCCGGACGGCGTTCCAGGCTCGAGATAGTGGCTGAGCACGTGAGCAGGCGAGGTGATCCTGAGTTGGTCTCGCCTATCGGCGGGTAGCCTGGCTCGATGCATGTAGCCCTTTCCGCGCCGACCGAGCTCTCGCTCGAGGCGGCCAGGGTGATTGCGAGCGAGGGTGGCAATGCGCTCGATTGTGCGGTTACTGCAGCGATCGCAGCGACCATCGTCGAGCCAGGGATCTGCGCGCCCGGGGCAGGAGGTTTCGTCACTGTGGCTGGGCCGCACCGGTCCGGCGCGGTGTACGACGGTTATCTGCGGGCGCCACTGGAGAAGAGGTCCGGCGTGATCGCCCCCACGGTGGCAATGGAGTACGGGGGAGGCATCGAGACGCGGGTTGGTCCCGGTTCGGTAGCCGTTCCCGGCGCCTGGGCCGCTTTGGGTCAAGCGCACGAGGATGGCGGACGTGTCGAGTGGGAACGTTTGGTGCTGCCTGTCGTCGAAATCGCACGGCGTGGTTTCCGGCTGAGTCCGGTCTCCGCCTATTACCTCCAGTACTCGAACGAGAAGGTGTTTGGGGCCGATCCTGCCTCCCGGCATGCACTCACCGCTGGGGGCCGTTGGCTCGAGAGCGGTGATCTGGTGATGGTCGAAGATCTCGCCGACACGCTGGGAGAGGTGGCCAGACATGGCCCGGATTGGATGTACACCGGAGAGCTGGGCCGACATGTGGGTCAGGATCTGGCGGAGCGGGGGGGATCGGTAGGACAGAGAGACTTCGCCGACTACAAGGCTGTCCGGCGCGATCCGCTCAACTTTGGTTTGGGGGGCTGGACCGTGTCGACCAACCCGGCACCGGCCGTGGGCGGGGCGGCGGTGGCCTTCTTGCTCGACCAGGTGCGCCACGACCGATCTGCTCAGTCGTGGATCCATGCTCAGCGTCAGCTTTTCGACTGGCGAGCCACAACGGATGGCGAGCGGGACCGCACACCCGCGGTTTCACGGTTGGTGGCTGCGTTGACGTCACCCTCCACAATTCACATTTCGGCGGTCGATGAACATGGTTTGGCGGTGGCGATCACTCTGTCTGCCGGTTACGGGTCGGGGGTCATCCCCACCGGCACCGGGATGTGGATGAACAACGGTTTGGGAGAGTTCGAACTGGTCGGGGACGATCCTTGGAGCCTCCCGGCGGGCGGGCGACTGAACTCGAACATGGCCCCTACCGTTGCGGAGGGACCGCATGGCGAATCTATGGCGATCGGGGGGCCGGGGGCCGATCGGATCAGCACTTCGCTGGCACAGGTGTTGGCTTGGACTCTGCTCGAAGGAAGCCCGGTTGAAACCGCCATCGGCGCGCCCAGGCTGCACGTCGACGTCAGAAATGGTGGTCGGGTCGCCTGCGAGCCCGGGATCGATGTGCGGGGCGCGGGCCCAGACGTCTTCCCTTATGACGCGCTTCACATGTATTTCGGTGGTGTCGGGGTTGCTTATCGAGACTCCGACGGCCGGCTCAGCGCCGTGTCCGACCCGCGACGGGTTGGATCCTCCGGCGTGATTTGAAGCCGGGGTGCGGCCATTCAAATCATTTGACAGGGGTTGTACTGTCGGAGGGTTCCGACCAACCCCCCTGGAGGTGACCCTTGCCCTGGTTCTGGACCGACGAAATCGCGAAGCGACTGGTGGACAGCGGTGTGGTCGAACAGCGCGAGGTTCGGAATCTGATAGAACGGCCCTACGCCGTGGCGATACCGGAGGGTTCCGACCCTGAGGCGATTCTCCTCGAGTTGCTCGGGAGGGTTGAGGCCGGCGCCGCCTGAGCCACCGGCTGGGGGTTTGTTTGTAGGAGGCTTACAGTGCGGCGGGTGGGTGTCCTGGCGTTTCGTGGTCGGTGGGTCGGAATGTCCATTTTCGTTCTCGCCCTTTCGATAACGTTCGTTCGACTCGGTTTCTGGCAACTGGAGCGGAGGGCAGAACGGGCTGAACAGAACCAGGTGTACGCCGCGCGGCTGGCGAGCGCTCCGGAGGACTTGTTGACGATTCTCGCATCTGTTGGAACCGACTTGGCCAGCCTTGAGTTTCGGCAGGCCCGCGCCGCAGGTGTGTTCCGTCCCGACCTCGAAGTCCTCGTTCGGAACCGCACCAACGGCATCGGCACTGCCGGTTTCCATGTTCTGACGCCTTTCGAATTGGTCGACGGCTCGTTGCTGATCGTCAATCGTGGATGGGTTCCGCTCGACTCCGATTCCGTACCGGTCACGGATTATCCGCCTGATGCCGGCCAGCTCGAATTGACAGGCGTGATGCGGCTGAGCGAACTCAGAACCCTTGGTCCGATCGATCCAGAAGGCGACATCGAAGTATTCAGCCGGGTCGACCTCGACCGGCTCGCAAATCGGTACGACGAATCGATTGCGCCGGTGTGGCTTCAAATGCTCGTCGTCGACGAGCGAGGCCTACCTGAGGAATTGATGCTTCCGGAAGTTGATGATCCTGGCCCTCATCTCTCGTATTCAATTCAATGGTTCGCCTTTGCCGGAATCTCGGTCGCGGGCTACGCCGCCGTTCTCATCCAAGCCGCCCGGCGCGGGGTTGGGCTGCGCCAAACCCGGAGGGGTCAGGGCACCGGGTAGGCGAGCCCGGCAACCACGACAGCGGCCTCGAGTTTGTGGAGCTCTGCCGGATCTATCCACATCTTGGAAGTCCGGTTTCCCCCGCCAAGCACGATCCGTTCTCGTTCCATCACGGCCCCGTCGATCAAGAGTGGGATCTCGGCCGGTAGAGAAAAGGGCGTCACCCCGCCGAGAACCATGCCAGTCAGACGTACCGTGGTTTCGGCGTCGGCGAAAGAAACCTTGGAAACTCCCATGGCGTCCCTCACTGCGCGATTCACGTCGAGTCGATGGGTGGCGAGGACCAACGCAGCTGCGACCGGTCCCACCGGTCGTTTTGCGGCCACCAGGATCGTGTTGGCCGAGTCGGCAGGATCCACTCCGTAGGCCTGGCAGAAAGCGGCGGTGTCGGCCAGGTCTGGAGCGCACGCCATCACCTCGTGGTCAACGCCGAGGCGTCGTAGTGTTTCTTCCACTCCAGGATGCAACATCGCTCGACACGACTCCTCGCAAGCTCGGTACCCTCGCCTCCATGAAGATAGCGGTGGTGGGCAGCGTCAATCTGGACATCACCGCTCGTGCACACAGACTCCCGGTGGCAGGCGAGACCATCACCGACGCAACCTTGTTCCAGGCTCCTGGGGGAAAGGGGGCCAACCAGGCGCTCGCCGCCCGCAGGCTGGGGGCGGAGGTGACACTCGTGGCATGCGTCGGTAGCGACTCGAACGCCGAGGCGGCGTTGCGGATGCTTCGGGCCGAGGGGGTGGACCTCTCCAGCTTGATCGTCGACGACGAAGATGCAACCGGGGTGGCGCTGATCGTGGTGGCCGAAGACGGTGAAAACCAGATCGTGGTGGCTCCAGGGGCGAACCGACGACTTCCGGCAGTCATGCTTCCGCTGGTGGATGCCGATGCTGTGGTCTGCCAGCTCGAAATCCCGATCGCTGTGGTCGAGGAGGCTTCGACCGCCGCAGCCGGCTTGTTCTGTCTCAACGCGGCCCCGGTCAGGCCGGTGCCGGACTCCGTCTTGACAAGATGTGATCTCTTGGTCGTGAATGAGATCGAGTACGAGGCCTTTGCCCCCCAGATGGCGCTGGTCGGCGGCCTCGTGGCGGTGACGCTCGGTGCGGCCGGCGCTCGATTGATCCACGCGGAGCGGGAGGTGGCGAGGTCGACGCCTCCTTTGGTCACAGTGGTGGATACGGTCGGAGCCGGTGACTCTTTCGTGGCTGCATTGGTCGTCGGTCTTCTCGAGGGGCTCGAACCCCAACGTGCTCTCGATTGGGCCGTCACCGCAGGCGCCCTCGCAACCACCAAACCCGGAGCCCAGCCGTCACTTCCGTTCAGGGCCGACGTCGAATTGACTCTTGGCATGAAACACAGTTGAAGTCTCGGCCCCAGCATCGGCGGTGGGACCGAGACGACTCTGTCTCTCCTCTATCTGACCGCGGCGAGGGCCTGGTCGATATCGGCCTTGATGTCCTCGATATGTTCGATTCCGACAGAAATCCTGATGAGGTCTTGTAACACGCCAGAGGCGGTCTGTTCGGGCTCGGACAGCTGCTGATGAGTGGTTGACGCCGGGTGGATCACAAGAGTCTTGGCGTCGCCCACGTTGGCGAGGTGCGACGCCAAAATGGTGTGATCAATGAAGCGCTTGCCGGCTTCGAACCCACCGGCAATTCCAAAGCTCAAGACCCCGCCAAACCCGTTGCGCAGGTATTTCTTGGCGGTCTCGTGATAGGGATGTGATTCGAGGCCCGGATAACTGACCCAGGACACCCGCGGGTGGCTTTCCAACCAGCGCGCCAGCTCGAGGGCGTTGTCGACATGGCGTTGCACTCTCAGGCTCAGGGTTTCCAGACCCTGGATGAACAGGAAGGAGTTGAATGGGGCCTGGGCCGCCCCGAAGTCTCTGAGCCCTTCGACCCTGGCCCTGATCGCAAACGCGATATTTCCGAAGTCCGATTCGGGATTGAAGACCTCGGTAAACACGAGACCGTGATATCCAGGTGCAGGGTCGGTAAAGATCGGGAACTTGCCGTTGCGCCAGTCGAAGTTGCCTGAGTCGACTATGACGCCCCCGATCGAAGTGCCGTGCCCGCCAATCCATTTGGTGGCGGACTGCACGACGATATCTGCGCCGTGGTCGATCGGTCGAGCCAGATACCCGGCCGCGCCGAAGGTGTTGTCCACCACCAGTGGTATTCCGTGACGATGTGCGACTTCGGCTATCGCCTCGAAGTCTGGGACGTTGTATCGCGGATTGCCGATCGTCTCTACGTAGATGGCTCGTGTGCGCTCGGTGATCGCCGCTTCGAAATCCGATGCTGCATCGCCGTCGACAAACGACACATCGATTCCAAGTCGGGGAAAGGCGACCTTGAACTGGTTGTAAGTGCCTCCATACAGATAACTCGTGGAAACGAGATGATCGCCGGCCTGCAATAAGGTGGTGAAGGCAAGGAGTTGAGCGGCCTGACCGGAAGAGGTCGCGACCGCAGCCAATCCACCCTCCAGTGCCGCAATGCGCTTTTCGAAAACGTCTGTGGTCGGATTCATGATCCGGGTATAGATGTTCCCGAACTCCTGCAATCCAAAGAGCCTGGCCGCATGGTCGGCGTCATTGAACGTATAGGAAGTGGTCTGGTAGATCGGAACTGCTCTCGCGTTGGTCCCTGGGGCCGGATCCTGTCCGGCGTGAACCTGGAGTGTCTCGTATCGGTATTCGGTCATGGTTGTTCCTTTCAGATCTGGTGACATCAACCGAGGTCGATGGTGACGGGTACGGCGCGACTCAGCGTGTGGCCTACTGGGGACGTCGCCACCACCCGCCGGTGGAGCGCAGAGAGAGTTTCGGCGTCGGCGTCACTGTCGATTGAGACTCTGGCCCTGATGTCGGAGTACCCGGCGTTGCCATCTGCCAATCCCAGAAAGGTGTGTAGATCGAGATCGCCCTCGAGGTCGATCGACAGCGTATTGATCTGGACGCCGGCGGCAGAAAGGCTCGCCGCGTAACCCACCGCAAGGCAGTTTCCCAAAGCGCTCAAGAGCTGCTCCACCGGGTTGGGCGCAAGGTCGGTTCCGCCGAGACCGGCCGGTTCGTCGGACGGGCTGGGTTCGAAATGTCGGACGGTCGCCTCCGACGTGAAGGCTCCTTTCCAGTCGACCCTGGCGTGCCAGGTCGTTTGGGCTGCTCCCGCATCGGCATTGATTGCCGCCACGAGCTCGCCAACGGTTTCTAGGTCTACGTGGTTGATTGAGAAAGTTGGTGTAGTGGTCATGTTGTCTCCAAACATTCGTGCTCGACAGCCGCTCGTCCCGCCGGGACTTCTCTCTCGGGTGGCGGCGGGTTCAGCGAATGCTGGACGTGAGAACCACCCGAGAGCACAGACACATGGGCGCGACCGTACGGTCGCAGCGTGTGACCGGCATTTGCTGGGTGGGTGCCATTGGCGTTGTGGGTCCTCTCGATTGTCTGGTGCGCTCAGCGAGCTCCCCGGACGGAGGGACCGTCAAAGGCATCTCATCGATCAGGCATTGGCACCAGACACCGGAGCTTGCTCCGGCCGGTTGCCGCGGCTTCAAAGGGCCTGTCCCTCAGCCGCTCTGGATGAGCGCAATGTCAAGGGCGGCAGTATGGATATCTCGCCGGTGGATGTCAAGGCCATCCGGCGATGGCAGGGTCACCGTGTGGCGGTTAGGGTTATCCGGACGGTATGGAAGTGGAGGGGCAATTGGACGACCACGACGGCACGCTCATTGCAGCATCACTTCGCCGGCCGGAGCTATTCGAGGTGATCTTTGATCGTTACTACCAGATCATGGTTCGCTACGCAGTAGGTCGGGTCGGTTATTCGGACGCGCCCGACGTTGCCTCCGAGACGCTCGTCAGGGCTTTCGCCCGCCGTGGGCGGTTCGATATCGCGCAGCGTACGGCACTTCCTTGGCTGTTCGGAATAGCGGCGAACGTCTGCCGCGAGCGGCACCGGAAGGCGGTGCGAGGGTTCAGGGCGTTCGGTCGTCTGGCGATCCCGTCGACCGGGGTCAGCCCCTTCGAGGCAGATGCCGTCGATCGGGTGGATGCCTCGGCCGTGGCGGCCGATCTGGCTGCCGCACTGCAGCATCTGTCGGAGGATGAGTATCAGGTGCTGATGTTGGCGGCCGTGAGTGACTATTCATACAGCGACATCGCCACCACCCTCCGGATCCCGATCGGGACGGTTCGGTCTCGTTTGGCCAGGTCAAAACGACGTATGCGAGAACTGCTGGAGCCGGTTCGGCCAATTCATAGCGGTGATGAACGACCCCAACGAGTCCTCTGACCGATTCGATCTTGCTCGGTTGCTACCCGATGCGGGAGGAACCGGCGAATCCGCTGCCAGGCTGCGGCTGTGGCGCGCGATGGATCGGGAGTATCGAGAAACGCAGAGACGCCGTTTTCTGGCTCGCTCTATAGTCATGGGATTGACTCTTTTTGGAGCATGGCTGGCGGTGCCGGTCGGGCTCGATGGGGGTTCGCGCGAACTCTTCGGTCTCGCCGACGCCCTCGCCGGGTCCGAGGTCTATCAACAAGACTCGGCCGGGGTCTGGTACGAACGGTCAGAACGACTCCAGCATGTTGTTGTGGACCCGAGCCACCTACGGCCGATCGGATTGAGCGACTACTCATTCGATGTCTCGGTTGTGGTGGAGCGGTGGATCGCCGTCGGCGGAGCCGTCCGCACGTTGACGACATATGGGACCCCTCAATTCGCGCCCGGGGTGGACTCGAGGGTTTTCGACCTGTTGCGCCTGGGTGATCGGTATCCCGTGATGCGGGCCATCGAAACATTGGGGGTCCAAGAGCCGCCTGGGCCATACACGCCACCGTGGCAGGCCGGGGTGGAGGGGATCGGATCCAGTATGAGGACCCAGGTCCAAACAACCGGCGACTCACGTCCTGATTTTGTTGCCATGCTCGATCTCACGATCCAGTTACTCCGCCAGGAGCGTGATGACCCGCTGAATCGTGGACTGCTTCTTCGGGTTCTGGCCGGGTTGAACGGACTTCAGTTCACGCCAGAGGAAGACGCCATCGTCGTGTCGGCACGTTATGTCGTCGACCAGGAAGCGTTCGAACAACGAGTCGTCCTGGACAGCAATACCGGTGGACTTGTTTCCTATTCGGTGGAACGGCTTGCCACCTGGTCCTCGTCGTCGCATATCGTCGAGAGCCACCACTTTTCGAGATTTGAGAGAGTCGAGGAAGAGGGCAACCCTCCAGGTCCCCGTCCCTGATTGAGGAACCAGGGAGAACCAGAATCGGGGAGCGGTCAATCAACACTCAAGACGGTGCGCGAAAACCTGAAACGTCCGAAACCGACAGAATCCATCGGGGTAGTCGGTCAAGAAGTCGGGGCTCGCCGTTTCCTCCCAGCCAAGATGGGCCGGTCAAAGACCGGCCCATCATGGTGTTCAAGAGTGAAACGCCGCGTTGGGTCAGCCCCTCGGCGTGCTCGTGGCCGGCGACGTCCTTGCGGACCTGCTCCATATCCAGCGCCTTGACCTGGCCGATCAGATCCTCGAGT
Source organism: Acidimicrobiia bacterium (assembly GCA_041746105.1). Classification (GTDB taxonomy): domain Bacteria; phylum Actinomycetota; class Acidimicrobiia; order Spongiisociales; family ZC4RG35; genus JBFHRE01. The sequence goes on along the minus strand of JBGTHP010000035.1, from coordinate 46,711 downwards.
GCATCGGGAGGAAGGGCTCCCGGCTGGGAATAGAGCAGCACCTGGTCACGGAACACCATCAACGTCGGGATGGAGCGGATACCGAAGTCTTGTGCGAGCAATTGTTCGGCTTCTGTGTCGACCTTGGCGAAAACGATGTCGGAGTGCTTCTCGGATGCCGCTTCGAACGTGGGGCCGAACTGGCGGCAGGGGCCGCACCATTCTGCCCAGAAATCGATGATCACGGTTTCGTTCTCGGTGATCGTCGCATCGAATGCGTCGCGGGTTAATTCAAGTGTTGCCAAAACTCAAGCTCCTGGTTGCTACGACAGTTGGAACGCCAGGCGACAGCGAGCTATTCCGACGCCGGTTGGATGAGTTGTACGTAGTTGCCACAAGGATCTTCGAGAGTGGCCACCCATCCACCCCATGGTTCGAGCTCCGGCAGACGATGGACAACAACTCCGTCGCTGGCGAGTCTGCCCACATGTTCGTGGATCTGGTTGGTTTCAAGGTTGACCATGATCCGCGCCGGGTCGGGGTTCACTGCGGAAACAGAAGAATGGACCGCAACCGTCAGCCTCACGTCCGCCCATTGGAAGTTGACAAAACCTGGTCGGTCGGATCGAGGCTCCTGGTCGAGGAGATCTAGGTAGAAGCGTCGCATGGCCTCAAAGCGATCCTGAGAGCAATATACGAGGACACCGGCCAAGCGCATCTGCGAGAACCTAGCCCGACCCGACGCTTCGCGGTAGGTTTGACCCATGTCAGAACCTGTCCGCCGCTGCCGCTGGTGCGGCGTGAGATTCGAGAGCGGTCCCGGTCCCGGGCGACCGCCCGCCTATTGCAAACGGTCTCATCGCCAGCGTGCCTATGAGGCTCGCCAAGCTGCCGATGCCCACAGCCTGGGTCCGGACGACGTACTCATGACCCGGTCTACCTTCGGCCAGGTGAGAGATCTTCTCTATCGAATCGAGGCGGCTATGCAGGATGTTGATCGAGATCTTGCCGCCGGGGCCGACCCCGATGAATACCGAAAAGCGCTGTGGCATCTCTACGAGGCCGCTGGATCCGTCCGCTCCCTCACGTTCGAACCCAGAGCGATCGGCTGATGCAGGGTCAGCGCAGCTGAAAGCCAAGTCCGAGAGAGTCGCCTGGATCGCGGACAAAATGGTGTTGCCCGGTTCGATAGGCGGTTCCCGAGACTCGGGTGACGACGGCGCGGCGACCACCGTGATCCAGTTCTGCGAGTACCGATGCTTCGAAGACCGAGCCGATGATCGATCGGTGCTCGAGTGTATGCCCGACCCGTTCTGCCCGCTCTGATGCAACAGCGCTAGCCGGGCCGACGTTCCACTTCCACACGGTGACCGGTCGACCTCGCCGTCGGCAAAGATTGCGACGTTCCTTTGTCGGACGACGTCGTCGCTTGCGCCAAGGTGTTCGTACCAAATCGTTCCGTAACAGCCGGATAGGCGATCATCGACTGGGTGTTGCACGCTGTCGTGGTCGTCCATGGCTTGTTTGATTGCTCGACCCTCTTTCACGAGGCGTTCCAGGTGTTCAGGGACGATGGGAATGCCGAGGGCCGAGACGTCCACCGAGGCATAAAACGCGCCTCCATACGAAACGTCGGCACGATAGGGGAGGCCGGGTACGGCGACCGCGGTGGCGCTGACCCAGGATGGCACGTTGATGAAACCGACCCTTCCTACGTTTACCTCGTCGTTGACGAAGGTCGTTTCTGCGCTCACCGCGAGGCGTCCCGACGGCACGTCCACCGAGAACGATGTGATAGGGGGCGTGGCGGCGATTCGCCCGGTTTCGAGGGCCCAGGTGGCGGCGGCGATCGTGCCGTGTCCGCAGGCGGTCGAGAATCCGTCCTTGTGGAAGAACACCAGCCCGAAGGCGGCGGCGTCGTCGTCGCCGGGGGTCACGAAACAGCCGTACATGTCGGCGTGGCCTCGCGGTTCGTTGATCAGGAACAGTCTCACCTCGTCCAATCGCTCCTGGCTCCAGGTTCTGCGGTCGAGCACGGTCTGGCCTTCTGGAACGTCGACACCACCGGTGACGATCCGGAAGGGCTCGCCACCTGTGTGGTAATCCGCTGTCTCGATTTCAAACGGTGACATCGGTCAGTCCTCGGTTGCCTCGGCCAACAGTCGCCGGCCCGGGTTGGCCATCGCCGTCTCCTCTACCCCCTTGGCTGCAACGTCGACGTATGCCTGGGTGGTGGCCATATCAGAGTGGCCAAGAAGGCGCTGGACCTCCGGTACGGAGCCGGACTGCTCGACGAGCAAAGTTGCGTAGGTATGCCGAAGGGCGTGCGCGAGGGCTCCAGCGGGGGGTGCAACGGCCGCCCGCCGGAACCACCCGAGGACGAGGTGGTCGATGGTTTTGGGACTGAGTGGCCGGTTGTCGGTCTTGACGAACAGCCGATCCGTGACCGAAGGCGCCTTCTGGAAACGCTCCGTTCGAGATTGGATGTAGGAATCGAGAAAAGCGACCGTTTCCGGCGGAAGTGGGATCGTCCGAGTGACACCTCCTTTCCCCGTCACGTGAAGCTTGTCCATCTCGGTGTGGCTTCGATGGACATCGCCGACCCGGAGGGAGATGACCTCAGACACTCTGACCCCGGCCCCGACGAATAGGGCGCAGATGGCTTGTTCCAATTGCGGCCATGGACGCCTCGCTGTTTCTGCCGGAGTTTGTGCCGCCCTGATTATCCGACCGAGATCTGCCTCCGAGATCGGCTTGGGGCGCCAACGTTTGGCGGGCGGTGGTTCGACAAAGTCGAGCGGATTCATCTCGATGGCCGAGCGATAGACCACCATCCAGCGGCAGAATCCTGACCACGTTGAGCGGCAGCGGCGTATCGATGAAGGAGCGTGGGTGCGGGCGTAGGCGGCGAAAGCGCCGGTCACTTCGTCTCGGGTCAGGTCGGAGGCGTGCAACGGAATCAGGAAGCGCTCGAAAGGATCGTCCGATTCAGGGGCGTCCGGCCGAGACAATCGGCGGCAAAGGATTTCGCCGATCACGGCCAGATCGGCCTTTCTCGCTCTGAGTGTGGCTTCAGACGGTTTGGATGTGTTCTTCCAATCGAGCCAGTCCAGAGCGAGCGCATGGAGCGAGAGAGCGGGCATAACTCCGATGTTACGGCGGGTAGGTCGCTGTATCTGGCTTCAACCCTCGATCCGCTCGGCGAGTGCCAACCACTCACTCTCGGCCGTTTCCAGCTCAGAGCGCAGCAGCTCGAGTCGGGTGGACATCTCGGCAACCTTTTCCCAGTCACTGCCGGCTTCACCAAGAGAGCCCTCTATGGCCCTGATCGACTCCTCCAACTTCGGAATCGATTCACCAAGCTTTTGGAATGTCCTGCGTTCGCCGTAGCCCACTCGGTCGGTCGGGCGAGGGCGAGGTCGGTCGACCGGAGAGTCCGTGCGGCCAGACCCGCCGACGGGTAACCGGCGTTCGAGGTAGGCGGTGATTCCCCCAGGGTGATGGGTGATTGTGCCATCCGGATTGATCGAGATGATGTCGCGGCACACACGATCCAAAAGGTATCGGTCGTGGCTGGCGATGACTACGACACCCGGCCAGGTGTCGAGGAAGCGTTCGAGTGCGCCGAGTGTGTCGAGATCCAGATCGTTCGTGGGTTCATCGAGGAGGAGCACGTTCGGGGCCTGCGCCAAGACCAGCAGCAGCTCGAGCCGGCGGCGCTCGCCGCCTGAAAGATCGGACACCAGCTTGGCGTGGTTGGGACTCGCGAACCCGAAACGTTGGAGAAGTTGGGAAGCGGAAACCGACTGCCCGGTATCGAGGAGGGTTTGTGACGCAACTTTGTCGACCGTATCCAAAAGCCTTTCTTCAGGGTCTAGTAGGGATCGGCTTTGGTCGAACCAGCCGACCGTGACAGTGTCGCCCAACTCGAGCTTGCCGACCGTCGGTGTGAGTCTGCCGCCCAAGAGCCGAAGTAACGTCGTCTTTCCGGATCCGTTCGGCCCAACGAGGCCGATCCTGGCGCCGGCTTGTAGGCGCCAGGTGATTCCGCTCAGGATCGACCGATCGTCAAATCGAACCGAGACGCTTTCGAGTTCGACGACTTTGGAGCCGAGCCTCACCGAAGGAAAGCCAAAATCGATTGCGGCGCGGAGCGACGGCGGGGGAGCGGCGATCAACTCGGTGGCGCGATCGACTCTGGCCTTGGCTTTGGTCGTTCGAGCCTTGGGTCGGCGCCGGAGCCACTCGAGTTCGATCCCCGCCAGGTTGTTCCGTTTTCTCTCGGCAACGATGGCCGCTGCTTCTCGCGCCGACCTCGCTTCGAGGAACTCCTGGTATGTGCCGCGATGGCCGAAGAGCCGCCCATCGTGCAATTCGACGACCCTGTTGGTGACCCGGTCGAGGAGGTACCGGTCATGGGTGACTATGACCACCGCGCCGCTGCGGCGCTCGATTTCCTCTTCGAGCCACGAAATGACTTCGATGTCGAGGTGGTTGGTTGGTTCGTCGAGGATGAGAATCTCCGACTCGGCTGCAAGTGCCAGAGCCAGAGCGACCCGACGCTGTTCTCCACCCGACATCGTCAACAGCCTGCGCTCTGTATCGCCGACACCGAGTCGGTCGAGATACGCCGTTGCTCGATGGTCGTGCATCATGGCGCCGACGGTGGTGTCCGCCAATTGCGGCTGTTGTTCGAGATACGACACCCTGGTCCCGCTCGAACGCACCACCTCACCCCTGTCTGGGTCGAGGTGGCCCGCCAGGACAGACAGGAATGTGGTCTTACCTGAGCCGTTGACCCCGATGACGCCGAGCCGGTCGCCGTCGTCGATACCGAGTGAGATGTCGACCAAGACCGGGTTCTCCGGGTATGCCTTGGTTACGCCGACGGCGCTGAGAAGATTGGCGGACACGAGTTGTCACACTAGGACGGGCCACGGCCGTGCCGGTCGGGACCGGATCAGCGATCCCCTAGCGGCAGTAGAGATCGATTGGCAGGTCTGCAGCCGGTGTTGCCGCTGGGTCGTTGCCGTAGATCTCAAAACATGGCCCCGGCCGGATAACGGTCGATGGACACAGTGCCCGGGTGGCCGAATTCACCTGGCACCTCAAAACTGGTTGCAGTTTTGCAGGCGGCAGAGATCGTGGCCGTGAACCGCACCTCGGTGTCGGCGTTCGAGCCGCTCGGAAACCGGATCGACCTCAGCGGCGGCGCTGATTGCCTCCACGATTGGAGTTGTTGTGACGACGCCGACCGCCATTGTTGTGGCGCTGGCGTCCGCTCGGCTGGGATCGTTCTTCGAAGACGGGTGCGTCACCAATCCGACTGCCGGAGCTGCCGGTGAGCCAGTCCTCTGAAGAGTTATGCATCTTGGTTTCGAGGCCCACAGATCTCTGGATTCGTTTGAGCTCACCCATTTGATCGGACATGACCAATGAAACCACGACCCCGGACAAGCCGGCGCGCGCGGTGCGGCCGGAACGGTGGAGGTAATCCTTGCCGTCGGCAGGCAAGTCGAAATGAATCACGCTGGCCACACCGGACACATGAATCCCGCGGGCGGCGACATCGGTAGCAACCAATGCCTTCACCCGTCCCCGACTAAACGCGTCGAGAGCTCTGGTCCGCTGGCTTTGGCTCCGTCCGCCGTGGATCGAGGCCGCCGCTACTCCAGCTCGCTCGAGCTGTTCGGCGACCCGGTCGGCGCCACGTCTCGTCCGTGTAAAGACGATCGACGGTGTTGAGGTGCCGATGATCTCGGCGGTTCGGGTCACGCGGTCATGGGAGTGAACGTTCCAGAAGTAATGAGCGGCGTCCGACGTTTCGTCGGACGCGACCTCATGAGTTCGGGGATCGTGCTGATAACGACGGGTCAATTCGGCAACGTCGCCGTCGAGCGTCGCGGAGAAGAGCACGGTCTGGCGGTCTTCAGCGGTCTGGTCGAGCAGGTGACGGACTTGAGGCATGAATCCCATATCTGCCATGCGATCGGCCTCGTCGACGACCACGATGTTCACGTCCTCGAGCGAGACAGAACCTTCGTCGATCAGATCGGTCAGTCGACCGGGTGTTGCCACCAGAAGATCGACACCCCTTCGCAGTTGGCGCCGCTGGAAGTCGTATCCGACACCTCCATAGATGGCGAGCACCCAACGTTGTGCGGCCTTGGCCAGTGGCATCAGTTCTTTGCTGATCTGTTCGGCCAGTTCGCGGGTCGGAGCGAGTATGAGGGCTCGTGGTCTGCGCGGATTGGCCCTCTCCAGGCGCGTGATGAGGGGCAGCCCGAAGGCGAGCGTCTTGCCAGAGCCTGTGGGGGCACGTCCGAGTACGTCAAGACCTTCCATGAGGTCGGGGATGGCTGCGGTCTGGATCGGGTAGGGCTCGGTGATCGAGCGGTTGGCAAGAACAGCGGCGAGCCGCGCGGGCACGCCCAATTCGGCGAAAGTGGTCATTCGTGTTTCTCCTGAGATCCCCAGAAGGGACCGTGCAAAGTACGGCGTTAAAGTTCGACGCTCGTACTCCGTACGTACACGAGGATCGAAATACAGGCCTCGAGGCGGAATCCTGTACCAAACAGGCCGTGATTCACCGGCGTGCGCGCGTGCGCAGACCTCGATCCGGTGCGGCGGTGGTCACAGGTTACCAGGTATTGGGAGGGTCGAAGCCGATTCTTTATCAGACCGGCGTTGACTCCGGGAGGAACCGGTACGACCCGACCAGGGTTGCGTCGAGCGGCATCGGTCCTTCGCCTTCGACACATCTGTCCCTGATACCTGCCTGGAACTCCGCAAAAGCCCGATTTTCGGACAGGGGATTGTGTTCTTCTTCGATCTGGGCGATGTGGACAAATGAACCATCGGCCAAACGCAGCGTGGCGTAGCTGAGCCCGCCGGGGTCGGTGGAAGCCAACTCGGCGAACACCGCCTCCACCAGCGCCTGGTTGCGGTCGGCTTGATCTTCCAATGGGCGGTAACGCACCACGACGGTGTTCATGACGTCTCCTGATCTCTTGTGTCGGCCAGATGGTAACAGATTGGTTACCAAGCAACGATGGGATCCCGGCTGCGATCGCGTGTTGCGCCGAGTGGCCGGCCGAGCCAGGTCTACATGGCGGATCCGAGGATCTTTCATAGGCGGCGAGATAGCGCGCGGCCATTGCCGCTGACTTCATCCGAAAACCCTTCGGGCTTCCTGAGTTGATGGCCCGGGTCAAGCTGCATCTGGATTGGTCGTTCCAACCGACGCAGCGGCGCCGTGTAGATTCGGGATGTGCAGCTCCTCGAACGAGAGTCGCCGCTCCGAGCACTGGCGTCCTATTTTGGAAACGCCGCCAATGGGGAGGGCCGATCGGTCTTGATTCGCGGTGAAGCAGGAATGGGAAAGACCTCTCTGGTCCGGGCCTTCCTCGACTCGATTGGCGCGGATGCCCATGTCCTCCAAGGTGCAAGCGACGACCTCATAACACAGGCCCCTTGACCGGGCACACCGTGAGGGTCCGCCTCCGTCAACTTGACCCCAAAAGCCCGATAGCCGTTGGGGAGAAACTATTGGAACCGAACTCGCGGTCTTCGCCGTGACGATCGCCTTTGACGATCATGCGATACCCATTTGATCGTCGAATCTGATCCTACGCGCCGGGCAACACCACCTCCGGATGACAATTCGCGAATCCGCGCCGGCCGAAGTGTCATCGTCGGAACGGAAATGGGGGTGGCTGCGCCAGGGGGAGTTCCCTTTGGGGTAGCGTGCCACTGTCCAAGCCGGAGATCTCGTCGAATGCGCGCTGCAGCCAAGATTGCTTTCATCGGATCGCATTCCGTGCGCAAGACCAACGCCGTGCATTCCTTCGCCGGTGCGGTGGGACGGAGTGGTCGCAGCGTCGAGGTCGGACGTGAGGTCGTTCGTTTCAACCCGCTCGGCCTCAACGAGGGAGCGACCCAGGAGGCCCAGCTGTGGGTGCTCATGGCCCAGATCCAACAGGAACTCGAGCTGCGGACGAAGGCCGACGTTCTGGTGACCGATCGAGCGGTGGTCGACAACTTTGCCTACTTCCTGCGTGCCACCCGAGGACAAGATCCCTTCAACGTCAAACCCTTGGTCAGGAGATGGTCGGATACATACGACCTGTTCGTCCGTCTGAAGCCCGATGTGCCACTTCAGATCGATGGTGTGAGAAGTACCGATCAACGCTTTCAGAAGGAAATCGAGTCGATCCTCGACTTGATCATCCCGGAATTCGTAAGTGATGAGCGGCTGGTGACGGTCAATGCATCCGATGTGAGCGAAATGTTCGACTGGAGCGCTCTCGTCGAGCGCCTAGTGGGTCCACGCTCAGGTGCCCCGGCGCAATCCGTGACTATCGAGCCGACCCTCTGGGACTGAATAAGCGCACTGCTGCCTCGTTCGGGGGCGTCGGAACGATTGACACACTAGTAGTTGCTTAGTAAGATATTGCGCAAGCAAATAATTGATGGGAATGGCGTGACGCGACCCGCCCCGAGGAGAAACATTGAGCATCATGAACCCGATCCATCCGGGCGCGGCGTTCGACCGGTTCCTCATGGAGAAGGCACCGGCCGGCCATTCGCGTGAGCTTTGGAGTCCTGAAGTGGGGGCGATGCCGGCGCTCTATCTCAGCCACGGGGCACCCCCGGTGTTCGACGATGATCACTGGATGGGGCAACTGTTCGATTGGGCGCAGGAGTTGCCAAAGCCGCGAGCGATTCTCATAGTGAGCGCACATTGGGAGTCGGCGCCTCTTGCGCTGTCGGCCTCGGCTGCAGCCACACCGCTCGTCTACGACTTCGGCGGGTTCGCCCATCGGTACTACGAGATGGACTACCCGACACCTGACGCGTCCGACCTTGCAAAACAAGTGGCTGCCTTGATGCCGGATACCGAACCCATCCATGAGCATGTGAGCCGAGGCCTCGACCATGGCGCCTGGGTTCCGTTGAAGGTGATGTACCCGTTCGCCGATGTTCCTGTTCTCCAATTGAGCATCCCGACCCACAACCCAGAGAAACTGTTTGCCCTGGGTCGGCGGCTGCGACCGCTGCGCGATCAGGGAGTGCTGATCATCGGTTCGGGATTCATGACGCACGGTCTTCGGTTCGCCACCAGGGGAATGTTCGAGCACAACGAGATCCCCGGTTGGTCAAAAGAGTTCGACCTGTGGGTGGGGGAGGCTCTCGACAGAGGGGATCTGGATACTTTGTCCGGTTACCAAAAGGCACCGGGCATGCCGTATGCCCATCCGACAGTCGAGCATTTCACGCCCCTATTTGTTGCCCTGGGTGCCGCCACCGATGCCGGGACGGCACCGCTGACGGTCATCGACGACTTTCAGTTTGGATTCGCCAAACGATCCGTGCAGTTCGCTTGACCGCCCGGGGGAGGGGAACGGCGTTCGGAAGGCGCTACGACTCCTGGAGGGTGATCAAACCCGCCGACGTCGGTTGAAAACCACAAGCGTCGATGTAGAAGTCTCGGAGGTCCGGGTCGAAATCGACATGGAGGCATTCACAGCCGGCCTGGCGCGCTGCCTCCCGAGCGGCGCCTATCAATGAACGTCCGACGCCGTTCCTTCGGTGGTCGGATGCGACCATCGTGTCCTGAATCCAGGCATGGACAAAGCCATCCCAGATGACATTGACGAATCCGACAAGTTCAGAATCGTGACGGGCGGTGACCCAACCGAGACTGTGGCGGTCGACATGGTGGCGCCAATTCCATTCGGCCTCGTCGAACACCCTCGTCTCGAAAGCTTCGGCGTGAAGTCGGTTCACCTCGAGGTTCTCGAAATAACCCCGCCACAAGATTTGGATCTCCATCGATGTAGACGATATCGGCTTGAAGGCAATGTTCAGGCGTCGTGCGCAGGAGGTTCGCCGTCCCGAGGGCGCTTCGGAACCGGGACTTCAGTCGACGTGCCTGGAGACCCGACGGGGCAGCTGCATTTTCTAGGGCGGATAATACAGATTATCCGCACTAGGGACCGCTATCTGGGCTACAACATGCGGCGTTCGATCCGGGGTCCACCCCGATGCGCCGGCCGGAGTTCTCGGCACACTTGAGGCATGATTCCTGATCGGTCTTCATGTCAGACGCCACTTGGCGCCGGCCTTGGCCTCGCCACCTTGTCGACCTCTCCTTCCGGGCCGCAAACCCCGCTCGTGTCACCGAATCGCCTGCACCGTCGTAACCGACTCAAAACGTCACTGTGACGAAAAGAGGGGAACAACCCCTGCGATGCCGGACCGTTGGCTGGCAGACTTGGTGGATGTCCGACTCACACCGTCTGTACACCGACCTAGCCCGTTGGTGGCCCCTCATCTCTCCTCCGGGCGACTACGCCGAGGAGGCGAAGTTTGCCGGCGACCTAATCGCGCAGAGTGGGATCGTGTCTTCAGTACTCGAACTCGGTAGTGGCGGTGGCCACAACGCAGTTCACCTCGCGAAGAGGTTCAACATGACCCTCGTCGATCTTTCGCCGGCGATGCTCGAGGTGAGTCGCAGCTTGAACCCTGCCTCTGAACATGTTGAGGGTGATATGCGATCTGTACGCCTTGGTCGGTCCTTCGACGCGGTCTTCGTCCACGACGCGATCGCCTACATGCTCACAGAAGACGATCTCATCAGGGCCTTCGAGACGGCATATGTCCACTGCCGGCCCGGGGGCCTCGCTTTGTTCGAGCCAGATCATGTCGCCGAGACCTATTCGCCTTACACCGACCACGGTGGTTCCAACGGCGACGACGGGTTTTCTGCTCGATATCTTGAGTGGGTCCACCCTGCCTCCGGCACCGAGGTGATTGGCGACTTCTTTTTTGTGCTCCGATCGAGCGACGGCACAGTGGAAGTTGTCCATGACCGCCATCGGTGGGGACTCTTTCCTGAGCGAGTATGGATCGCGGGGTTGGAGTTGGTTGGCTTCGAAGTCGAAGTGCTAGAGGAGGTCCCTTCCGGAGACCAAACAGCACGAAGGTTGTTCTTGGGCCGACGCCTGAGCTGAGGGCGTTCAGTCGAGAAGGCGGCCGAGGCGGGCAAGAGTCCTCTCCCCTGCCGGATCCTCGGCGGTTGTCGGTACCAGCGCCAGTCCAACCCCAGCATTTCGATACTCGCCAGCCCTGGTGACGATTGACGACTCCGACCCGTAGAGGGTCACGCCCTCGAGCAGCGCATCCGGAATCTCAGAGACGAGTTGGGCCATCGGTGTCTTGGCGCGTGCTCGTTCGACGAGTCCACCAAACCCGGCCTCGATGAACATCTCCGCGTACCCGGGGGACGCCAGATAGTGCGACACTTGAGTAGCGACCTGTAGTCGCGTGGCGGGGCCCGGTTCAAGGGCGGTTACGACCCAAGCCACCGTCGGGCAGTTTACGGAGTCCGCCAACGTGCCGGCCTGCTCGACCGTCACCAGATTCACCACCATTCGGTCGGCTTTCAGAGACGCCGTCTCCCGCATTCTTGGACCCAAGGCCGCAACCGAGATGTGAGGTTGGTGAACACCGAGCGCCGATCGGTAGCCTTGCTCTGTTTTTGCGGATTTGAGAGTCATCCGCACCGAATCCACCAATTCGCTCATCCTCGTTGCTTCCGATCCGAACTGCCGGCCGTGAAACCGCTCCACAATCGTGGGGTTCGACGCGCCCAGGGCGAGCCGGGCGGGCCTCGCGCCCAAAACGGAGATGGATGCGACCCCCCTCGCGATACTGAGCGAATCGCGTACGCCTGCGGCGAGCGGGCCAACGGTGAGCGTGATCCGATCAGTTATCTGAGCGAGGGCACCGGCCAGGGCGAAAGCGTCGTAGTGGTAGAGCTCTCCCACCCACAGCTCTCCGAATCCCGCAGACTCGGCCTGTCGCGCCACTGCGACGGCCTCCAGCGGGTCACGATCAAGCCAATAGGGAAGCACTACCCCGGTCATGGGTCGATGATCGCATCCGAGAACCCACCGCGCCGACTGTGCCAAAGGCACTGATTCTTCCTCCACCCGATGCACGCTGATTTCGCCGGTGCCGAACCGATTTATTGTCTCAAACCGCGATGGAGTCACGCTCCCTCGCCAACACATTGCGGAGGGGTAGCGTTGCTCAGATGGCTCGACTGCTGAGGATCTCGCCGGACGGTTCGGCAACCACCGTTTCGGACATCAGACAAGTCTTCGATGATAAGCCTGGTTGGCTGTGGCTCGACGTGCCGGTCACCGAGGTGGACCTCGTGGTGGAGCTGAGCGATCGGTTCGAATGGGATCGAATCGAGATGGAAGATGTATTCGACGACCGACCAATCGGCAAGGTTGTTGACGTCGGGAGCCATCTGTTCACCGTGTTCCAGTCGGTCACCCTGATCGGAGGTCGCGTCGACACCACCGAAGTGGACGCTTTCCTTTCCGAGCGGCTTCTCGTGACCATCAGACATGGAACGGTGGTTGGGATCGACGACCTGTGGGAACAAGCCGGCAGAAACCATGGGTTTCGTGAAGGTGGGCCCGACCGGATGCTCGCTCGGCTGGCAGCGGCCATCGTGGTGCCGCTCCTGCCGTTGGTGAGTCTGCTCGAGGAACGGGTGGAGGCGGTTGAAGAGAACGCCATGGGCCGGTCGCGCGAGGTGATCGGGCAGGTCCAGGCCTTACGGAGCGATGTGGCCCGTCTTCGTCGGTTTGTGGCACCTCAGAGGGACGTCATGCAGACGTTGTCGCGCGAAGGTTCACGGCTGGTCGGTTTCCGCGCTCGGCGCCGGTTTGCCGATGTCAATGAGCAATTGTTCAGGGTTGTCGAGTCGCTCGATGCGGCCCGGCTCCTGCTCGGTGCAGCCCTCGAGATCTACCGATCGGCGGTAGCCGAGGAGATGAATGCTGTGATGAAGGTCCTCACGGTGTTTTCCGCGGTAATGCTTCCCCTCACTCTGCTGGCAGGTATCTGGGGTATGAACTTCGAGAATATGCCCGAGTTGCAGTGGCGATGGGGGTATCCCATGGCGGTTGGGACAATGGTCGTTGTCGGGGTCGGGTTGTGGTGGGTGTTTGGCAGGATTGGCTTTGTTTCGAGGGCGACGTTCAGGGACCTCCCGAGGGCCATCGGTCTCGGGCTGTGGGAGGTGGCAAGCCACCCTCTGAAGCTGGTCGAGCGGACCCTGCGCGGAATTCCCGATCAGCCGCAACCCCCCGTAGACTCCTGAGGATGTTTGGGCCCCTCAATGGTGTACGTCTGGCGCTGGTGATAACGGCTTCAGTTGCAGCCGTGGCCGCCGCCATTTTCGGCTACTGGATAGTCACGTTGATGCTCGGTCTTGGCATCGCCGCCCACGGCGCGGGATGGTGGTATCTGCTCGCGGACGCTCGGCGCAGGGGCCAGGATCAACCGACGTAGATGTAGCGGACCCCGAGTAGACCTATCGAATGGGTGTCGAGACCTTGTCAGGACGGACGATCTGGACCGAGCCCGGAGCGCTTCCCTGACAGACCGTGCGTCGGTGGGTGATCGAAGATCTTGATCCGGTTGCGCCGTAGAGCACTTTTTTGGCGCGGCCTTCGTCGGCACTCAAGTAGCTCATACTCGACGATGACCCGACTGATCTTGACACCGAGCGAGTGTGGTGGTGTTGTGACTTGGTGCAGTTGGCCGGAGTGGTGGACGCGCCGGCCGGAAGGGCAAGGACTGGAAGGCTGAGCATTACCGCCGCAATCAGCGCGAGAACGCGAGAGCGATATTTGCTCGACACCCCAACGTGCGGAGATTCCCGCATAACGCTGCACTCCCGACTCGTGGCGTGATCTTATACGAGCAATCGTAGGAAGTCCACTGCAAATTAGGGGTATTTCGACCCAACTGGCGACGCCGGTCGGAGTCCGACCGGCGCCTGGTGGTTTTGGACCCTTGCGGCCTTAGACGAGGTCCCTCAACGAGACGTTGCCCCAACCAGTTGGTGGGTTTGGCCGGTCTCGGATCTCGGCGATGCCGATCTCTGAACCATGTGCCCGTACACGGACGATGCCAGTCCGAGTCCGGTCACGACGAGGGCCATTGGCGCATCGGCGAGGAAGGCGACGACCGCCGTCACGATGGCCAGCATGATCCCAGAGACCGTCACCAGCCGTGCAAGAAGTGTCGTGATCCTCATCGTCATCCTTTCGTGTCATGGGGATCATCGACATCCGGCGGTAGGAACTGAACCCGCTATCTTCTACCATCGTCGGCCCGTGAACCCGATCCAACGTTCATTGCTCCCTCAGACAGCCGATGTCGACCGAACCGGCGGGCTGACGGTCGGCGGGATGACGATGGCCGAACTCGCACAAACATATGGCACTCCTCTCTTTGTCTACGACGAGGCCCACCTCCGCAGTGCCGCTCGTCGGGCGGTGGCGGCCTTTGGCCAGGGAAACGCGATTTATGCGACCAAGGCGTTCCTGTGTCGGGCGATGGCACGTCTGGCACATGAAGAGGGTATGCGCCTTGATGTTGCGACTGCGGGTGAGATGCACGTGGCATTGGAGGCTGGTGTGCCGGCATCGGATCTCGTAGTCCACGGCAACAACAAATCGGAGGCCGAGCTGTTGATGTCACTCGAAGCCGGTGCCGGCCGCATCGTCGTGGACAGTTTTGACGAAATCGACCGAATCGAACACCTTGTCGCTCAAGGGGCCCCGGTCCCCAGCGTTCTCATCCGGATCACTCCCGGGATCGAGGCTCACACCCACGAGTACGTCTCCACCGGCCAGGACGACTCGAAGTTCGGGTTCACAGTTTCCACCGGCGCCGCCGAAGCGGCGGTCGAGCGCGCTACTCGCAGTGCGGCGATGAAACTCGTCGGGATTCACGCCCACATCGGGTCCCAGGTGTTCAGAGTTGATTCGTTTGCCATGGCCCTGGCAACGGTCGCCGGTTTCTCGAAAGCCAGGGACATGCAGGAAGTCAACATCGGTGGTGGTCTCGGTGTCGCCTACGTCGAGGGTGAGACCGCTCCTTCCCTCGAAGCATGGGCCGAGGTGCTCGAAACGGCTGCGGCGGCGGTGGGGTTGACCGCGAGGTTGTCCGTGGAGCCAGGGCGCTCGATCGTGGCGTCGGCGGCACTGACTCTCTACACCGTGGGGACCATCAAGGAGGTGGCAGGGCTACGGACATATGTTGCGGTCGACGGCGGCATGAGCGATAACCCCCGCCCGGTCCTCTACGGGAGCGGGTACGAGACGTTCCTGCCCCGCGCCATCGACCAGGTCAGGGACAGGCCGATCCGGTTGGTCGGTAAACATTGCGAGTCGGGCGATCTGTTGGTCAGAGAGGGAGCGGTTCCCGCCGATATCCGAGTGGGCGACTTGATCGCCACCCCTGTGACCGGCGCCTACGGCGCCTCGATGGGCTCCAACTACAACAAAGTCCCGAGGCCGGCAGTCGTCTTTGTCGCGGACGGCAATGCCAGGCTGGTGGTCAGGCGGGAGACCTTGGACGATCTGCTCGCGACCGACATTGGATGATGCATTTCCTCGACGCCGCCTCGGTGCTCGCCTTCCAGGTCACTCGACGGAGTTCCGGGGTTTTTCCGGACGGCTGGGGCGACCGGGAATCCCTGTCGCTCCTCTCGGCCGTGCCCGATCCGGACACACCGATCCCGACGATCGATCCGGTTTGGGGAAAGAAAGAAGAACACCGTGGTTATCGAGTCATACGCGGTCACATGACGAGCCCGGTTGCGGATTTCCTGCCGGAGGCGGCGCGGGTCGTACCGCTCGAGATGGTCGAACCGGGTCGCGGTGGAGACCGCCTGTGTGTGCTCATGCCCGCCTGGAACGACCACGGATTCGGAAGACGGCGAAGGCTGGCCGTGGCTTTGGCGGAGCGCGGTATCGGATCGATCAGCTTCGACATCCCGCTTTACGGCGGTCGCCGGACCACGGCCGACCCCGAGCAGGCAATACGCACCGTTGCCGACTTCGCAGTTATGGGGTTCGGCGCCATTCATGAGGCGAGGTCGTTGCTGGCGTGGGCGGCCAGGTCGACTCGACCCGGTGTTGCAGGGTTTTCCATGGGAGGCAACCTCGCCGCGCTCGCCTCGACCACTGTCGACTTCGAGATTGCCGTCGCCCCGTTGGCCGCATCCCACAGTCCAGGGCCCGTTTACCTCGACGGGGTGTTGCGCAAGGCCATCGCCTGGGAACGGCTCGGGGGGCGCGAGGTGGCAGACGATGTGAGGTCGGTGTTGTCTTCTGTCAGCGTTCTCGACCGTCCCGTACTCCCCCACCACCGTTCGGCAGTGTTGCTCGCGGGAACGAAGGATGGCTTCGTACCGCCTGCGACAACGATCGCCCTTGCTCAACACTGGCCGGGAAGTGATCTGATCTGGGTCGAGGGAGCCGGTCACGCTGTGCTCCACTTGCGCCACCGGGACGCGATGGTGGACGCGATCGTGCGCTCATTTGACCGGACGTTTGCAAGGTAGCCTGAGAAGGTGAAAAAGGTGCTCGGTTGGGTGATGTCGCTCCCATTCATGCTGTTGTTCGGCTTGGCGGTCGTCGTTTTCGACGTCGCAGGGCGACTGGCACGACCGTTCGGCCTGCGCCCGTTCGAGTATGTGATGGCTTCGCTACAAAGGACGCTGATTGAGGTCTATCGCCTGTGCGGCGCCAGTATCGAGGTGACCAAAGACCCAGCGGTCGAGCCGCGCACGGGCTACGCGATCATTGCCAATCATCAGAGCCTGCTCGATATCGCCATGATCGGAGGCTATCTCTACAGCAACTTCCCCAAGTACGTTGCCAAGGCGGAATTGGGCAAATGGATTCCGAGCATATCGCTCAATCTCAAACACGGCGGGAATGCGCTGATCGACCGCACCGATCGGCTTCAGTCGGTGCGGGCGATCACTCAGATGGCAAAAACGGCACAGGAACGTGATGTGAGTGTGGTCATATTCCCAGAAGGCACCCGATCCAAGGACGGCTCGCTCGGGGACTTCAAACGGGCTGGGGGCGAGGCGCTCCTGCGGGCGGCCGAACGATTGCCGGTGGTACCTGCTGCCATCGACGGCAGCTGGCGAGTCTCGAAGTTCCTGCCGTTCCCCTTCGGAGCGCGAGTGCGGATTCGTTTCGGCGCGCCACTCTCCCGCGAAGACGGTGACGCTGCCGCTCAGCTTGAGGCGTCGCGGGCGTTCATCGAGGCCACCCTGGAGGAATGGAGAAGTCAGACCCGAGCCGGCTGATCAGTCCTTCAAACCGAGGGCGTACTGCTGCCAGTTCCAGGAGTCGCGACACATGTCGACGACACTCAACAGCGCCTGCCATGACAGCTCGGCCCTGGCCAGATTTGGATCCGCCCAGATCGCGGCGATGTCTCCGGGCCTGCGTCCAACTATCTCATAGGGGATGTGAACGCCGGTGGAATCTTCGAACGCTCTGACCATTTCCAGGACCGAAGTCCCCGAACCGGTACCCAGGTTCCAGATGTGGAATCCAGGTTCGACCTCGAGCCGTTTCAACGCAGCGATGTGCCCCGCCGCCAGGTCCACGACATGGATGTAATCGCGGACGCCGGTTCCGTCGACGGTCGGATAGTCATCACCGAAGACACTCAGCTTTGGTAGCTGTTCTGCCGCGACCTGGGATATGAACGGCATCAAGTTGTTGGGGATGTCATGCGGGTCCTCTCCGATGACTCCCGACGCGTGAGCTCCCGCCGGGTTGAAATACCGCAGGATTCCTACATTCCACGATCTGTTCGCCGCGTGGACATCGCGCAAGATTTCTTCGATCATGAGCTTTGTCATGCCGTAGGGGTTTGTTGGTCGTTTTGGTGGCATCAACTCGGTCACCGGAACCGCATCCGGGTCTCCGTAGACCGTCGCCGATGAGCTGAAGACGATCGAGCGAACGCGGTGGTGTTCCATCACCTTCAGAAGGGCGGTAGAACCTGCAACGTTGTTCTCGTAGTAGGCGAGCGGGTTGGTAACGCTTTCGCCCACCGCTTTGAGTCCTGCGAAGTGAATCACCGCCTCGATTCCTGAAGCCATCAGTCGGTCGATCGCCGCCTCGTCCCGAATGTCTTGCTGATGGAACTCGGGCACCATCCCGGTGATCAGGCCGATACGTTCGAGGACCGAACGTTTGGAGTTGGCAAGGCTGTCCACGACCACCGGTTCGTATCCGGCCTCGATCAGGGCCACAACTGTGTGGCTCCCTATGTAACCGGCGCCGCCTGTGACGAGAATCCGCATTCCGGCGACTCTAAACCAGCAAGAGTCGATGCCACCTCCACGTGGGTAGCATCGGCGGCCAACGGCTTGGAGGTAGGTTTGGATCGCGCCGAGATCATCGATGTTTCGCCACGTGATGGACTACAAAACGAGGCGAAGCTTCTTCCGACCGCGATCAAACTCGAGCTGATCGGCCGATTGCTCGACGCCGGTGTTTCCCGGCTCGAAGCCACTTCGTTTGTCCATCTGCAGCGAGTGCCGGCGATGGCGGATGCCGAGGCAGTGATGGCAGGACTCGATCGCGACCGTCCGGCCTCATTCATCGGGCTCGTCCTCAACGAACGCGGTCTCGACCGGGCGATCGCGGCCGGATGTGATGAGATTGCGTATGCGGTGGTCGTGTCCGATACCTTTTCGCTCCGCAATCAGGGTACGACCACAGATCAGGGAATCGCGGCATGGCATCTCATCGCCGCCAAGGCTCGGACGGCCGGAATCGAGCCGTCACTCGTCGTCTCGGCTGCGTTTGGATGCCCATACGATGGCGAAGTTGAGATAGGGCGAGTTGTAAAAGTGGTGGAAGCTTGTCTGGCAACGAAGCCACATCGCCTCAGCCTCGCCGACACGATCGGGGTCGCTACCCCCAAAGACGTCAAAGAGCGTTTTGGCGCCATCGCCGATTTGGTTCCACCGGAGTTACAGCTCGGGACTCACTTTCACAACACACGCAACACCGGCATTGCCAATGCATACGCGGCTCTCGAGAGTGGGGTGCGTTCATTCGACGCCAGCCTCGGCGGCATCGGCGGGTGCCCGTTCGCTCCCAACGCGACCGGCAACATCTGCACAGAAGATCTCGTCTACATGCTCGGGCGCATGGGTTTCGATACGGGGATCGATCTCGACCGGCTCATCGAGGCGGCGAACTGGCTCCGGGGCCACCTGGGCGAGTCGGTGGTCGGGCTTCTCTCCAAGGCCGGGCGATTCCCGGCTCAGACGTCCTAGAGACGCGCCGAGATGAGGCTTGCTGCTTCTTCGAGATCCGAGCGTGTGACCGATAGTGCCGCGTTTTTGAAGTCGAGGTCTTGCATCGACCACGTCGGGATCACATGCAGATGAGTGTGGTCCACCTCATAGCCGGCAACGATCAATCCGACCCTATGCGGATTCCATTCCGCCTGGATTGCCTTCCCGATCTGCTTGGCGACGGTCATGAGGTGGGTGCTCGTGTTGTCGTCGAGATCGATCCAATGACCGACCTCGGCCACAGGGACGACCAGCGTGTGTCCGGGCTTGATCGGGTTGATGCTGAGAAACGCCACACAAAGTTCGTCCTTCCAGACGAACGTTCCTGGTATTTCGCCGCTGATGATCCTGGTGAAGAGCGTCGGCATCGATCTGAGGGTAACTCAAGGCTGCCGGCGGTCGTATCCAACGGTCTCCGACAGATAGCCTGACTCTGTGACCCGTGTCAGTGGTTCTGTCTCCTTCTCCTTCGAGGGCCCCGCCCAGAGGGTGGAGTTGGCGACGTTCATGCCTCGGTTTCCCAAGGACATCGCCTTCTCCCATGTTGGGGACAGATGGGAACTGGAGATCCCCCTTCCCCATCTTGCCCGGATCGAGTACAGGCTCAGGGTCTGGACGAATGACCACCCCGACCTCATCCTCGACCCCGCCAACCCCGTGGTGGCGAGCAATCCTTTTGGTGAGAATTCGGTGGCTATCGGTTCGAGATATCAACCGCCTCGGTTTCTGGAAATCGAGGCTCCGGCC
Source organism: Acidimicrobiia bacterium (assembly GCA_041746105.1). Classification (GTDB taxonomy): domain Bacteria; phylum Actinomycetota; class Acidimicrobiia; order Spongiisociales; family ZC4RG35; genus JBFHRE01. The sequence continues at coordinate 26,769 of JBGTHP010000035.1, read as the reverse complement.
GGCATCATTTCCGAAATCAGGGTGTCATCGCGGGTCCTTGAACACCGGCGCGCCCATCGGCTCTATCAACCCCATGGTTTCGCCGAGTCGACCCCTCTGCCGTTGCTCGTGGTGCACGACGGTTCCGACTACGTGAACCATGCGGATCTGGCGAGAGCGCTCGATGTGTTGATCGCCACAAAAGAGATCGTGCCTTTGAGGGCGGTGCTACTTGACCCCAGAGTCCGCCATTCCGAGTATGTCGCTTCCGAAGCCCATGCCGCCCACGTTGTTGGTGAGGTCCTCCCCCACGTTGCTCGTCGAGTGGCTCTCGAGGCGCCACTTGGGATCATGGGAGCATCCTTGGGCGCCGTTGCCGCGTTCCACACCGCCTATTCGTTTCCGGGGACCTTCGATCGGTTGTTTCTCCAGTCGGGGACCTTCGCTTCGTCTACACATTCCCAGCTCTCGCCTGAGATGCTTGCGCCGATCGCGCGCTTCTGCGAAGTGGCCTCGGTGGACGCCAGGCTCGGCGGTGCTTGGGTCTATCAGAGTTGCGGTCGATACGAGAGTTTGATCGACTGGAATCGGGGTGTGGCGAGGTCGCTGGCGGATCAATTCGTCGATATTTCTTTTACCGAAAGCTGGGCCGGACACGACTGGGGGGCATGGCGAGACCACTTCGAGCCGGGGCTCCGCTTTTTGTTCCCAGCCTGATCGTGACAGGTAGGCTGCCGGGATGGCTGTGAGAACCATCGGTTTGTCCCTCGGAGCGGACTTGTGTTGGCCCGTCTTCTATGAAGACATCATCGGGACGCTCAAACCACAAGTGCGTATCGGCGGAGAAGACATCACATTCGAGGTGGAGAGGGTGACGATCGAGCCGTTCTTTCTCGACCAACCGGTTCGATATGACGTGTTGCTCGATCGTCTCACGCCGTGGTACCACACCTCGCGAGAGTGGATCAAAAAGGCGATCGTCCATGACGATCTGTATGTCCTCAACAACCCCTTCACGTTGCAGTCCATGGAAAAACACACCTCGTATGCCGCCATGATGCGGCTGGGTTTGCCTGTTCCCAAGACGGTGTTGTTACCCCCCAAAGAGTACGACCAGCAGCCGGACTTGCAGATGACCTTGAGCAGTTATGCGCAGATGTTCGAACTGGACCAAGTCGGTCGCGCCGTCGGCTACCCCGCCTACATCAAACCGTTCGACGGTGGGGCGTGGCGAGGTGTCAGCCGGGTCGACAACCTCGAGCAACTGCAGGAGGCATACGACTCCTCTGGTCGCCAGATCATGCATCTCCAGGAGGCGATAGAGCCCTTTGATCTGTTTGTCAGAATCCTCTCTGTCGGTCCCCAGGTGAACGTCATGCGATATGACCCCACGGCATCACTTCATGATCGCTACAAGGTCGACTTCGATTTCGTGAACGCCGACGAACTGGCCCTATTGTCCGACATGGGACAAACCATCAACTCTTTTTTTGGTTGGGACTTCAACTCTTGTGAGGCCTTGCGCAAAAACGGAACGTTCCACCCGATCGACTTCGCCAACGCATGCCCCGACTCACAGGTCACGAGCCTCCACTTCCACATCCCATGGCTGGTGAAGGCCAAGATCCGCTGGTCGCTCTATTGCGCTGCCACTCGCCGCCAGATGCGTCACATGCCCGACTGGACGCCCTATTTCCTCATCGCCGATTCAGACATGGGATATAGGGAGAAGCTAGAGGCATACGCCGAGATCGCCCGTGAACGTTACGAAACCGATCGATTCGAGGAGTTCTGTTCGAAACATCTCGGAGGCCTCGACGAAGTGGCATACGATTACTTCGCGTCAGATCGAGCCAAGGAAGCAGTCCGGCGCAAGGTGTCGGTCCTGTTCCCTGCGCACGAAGTCGAAGAGTTCACAGAGCACTTCTGGGGGCTGATCCAGTTCTGGCGGAAAACAGAGCGCGAACGGATCGATTCATGAAGACGATCGAGGCCTGGCAATCGGACCGGGTTCATGAAACGGTTCGCCTGGTTCGGTGGGGTGCGTTCGGGACCCCGGTTCTTGTATACCCGACCGCAGGCGGTGATGCTGAAGAGATCGAGCGGATGGGCCTCGTCGACTCCGTCTCGCCACTTCTGGCCGCCGGCCGTATCAAGCTCTATTCGGTTGACTCGCTGGCGGGCCGGGCATGGCTGGAAAAGCGGGATCCTCTCCATGCCTCCTGGCTCCAAGGCGCGTTCGCAGAATCGGTCAGGTGGGAGGTGATTCCGGCGATTCGGGCCGACGTCTCCGACCAACATGCCGAAGTCATCGCGGCTGGCTCCTCGATCGGAGGATTCAACGCCATTTCTTCGATTTGTCGCTACCCGGACATCTTTCGGGCGGCGATCGGCATGTCCGGCACCTACGACCTCTCCTCCTGGCTGTCGGGTCAGTGGAGCGACGCTTTCTACTTTTCGTCGCCGCTTCACTATCTGCCGGGCCTGGAGGAGAGTTGGCAGCTGAACTCGTTGCGAGCTCGCAACATCATCTTGGCGACTGGTACCGGTGCGTATGAGAACCCGGGAGAGTCTTGGAATATGGCGGCCGTTCTCGGAGACAAAGGGATCCCGAATCGGGTCGACGAGTGGGACGGATGGGAACACGACTGGCCGACTTGGCGGGCGATGCTTCCGGTCTATCTGAGCGAGCTGACCTGATCTCTCGGTTCTTGTCGTTACGGTGGCTTCCATGACCGACTGGCAATCCGAGGCCGCCCCCGTCGTGGCCGAGCGGATCATGGCGCGGGTCGGCGAACGTCACCCAAACAAGACGAAACGTTTGCGGACCTTCGAGGAACGACTCGAATCCAGGATGTCCCCGTTGCTCGAGAAGATGCACGACCTCTATGGATGGCGATGGGATTTCGCCTGGTGGCTGGAAGGGGTGATCGAGGTCGCGGCAGACGCCTTTCTCAGGCGTGACAAAACCCTGAGAAGACTCGATGCAGAGGCATCCCTTGACTGGCTCAATGACCCCGCGACGGTTTGGGCCATGGCCTACACGGACAGGCTGTGCGGGCGGTTCGCCGACTTGCCAGAGACGGCGGAGCACCTCCGTTCGCTTGGAGTGACTCACCTCCACCTGATGCCACCGTTCGAACGCCCCGAGGGCGGCGGTGACGGCGGATATGCGGTTGCGAGTTACCGCGACATGCATCCACCGCTCGGCACCACTGTCGAACTTCGGGAAGCGATCGCCCGATTGCGAGATGAAGGGATCCAGGTCGTTTTGGACTTTGTTGCAAACCACACGGCTGAAAATCACTTTTGGGCAGAGGCGGCAAAAAAGGGGGACGAACGATTCAGGGCGTTTTTCTTGATGTTCCCCGACCGCACACAACCTGAGGAGTTTCTGCCACATCTTCGATCTATCTTTCCCGACCGAGGCGGGGATGCTTTTACCTGGCGGCCGGACGTGGCCGGTCCTGATGGCGGGATGTGGGTTTGGACCACCTTTTACGGCTACCAATGGGATCTCGACTACCGCAATCCTGACGTGCTGGTCGAGATGGCCCGGGAGTTGTTGTTCGTGGTGAATCTCGGGGTATCGGTTGTACGGATGGACGCAACCCCGTTCCTCTGGAAGAAGCTGGGGTCATCGTGCGAGAACCTGGAAGAGGCCCATATCGTCTTGCAGATTCTCGACCTGCTGGTTGAGCTGGCCGCCCCATCCGTTGAGTTGCTGTCCGAGGCGATCGTCCACCCAGATGATGTGAGCCGGTTCGTCAGGGCTGACGAATGCAGGCTCGGCTACAACCCGGTGGTCATGTCGACGATCTGGGATGCGGTTGCAACGCGAGACACGAGATTGCTGCGGATGTCCCTTGAACATCGCCAGGTGTTGGCCGAGGGCTGCCAGTGGTTGACCTACCTGAGAAGCCACGACGATATCGGCTGGGGTTTTGCCGACGAGGATGCAGAGGCACTCGGGATCGACCCGCAAGCTCACCGCCGTTTCCTGACCGATTTCTACGTCGGTGAGTTTCCCGGATCGTTTGGGCGAGGGCTCCGATTCCAACAGAACCCGGTCACTGGCGACTGCCGCGTTTCCGGGACGCTGGCATCCCTTGCCGGGCTCGAGGACGCCGCTGAGTCCCAGGAACTGGCCGCGATCGACATGGCAGTGGACCGTATCCTGGCCATGCACACGTTGATGGCCACCTCGTCGGGGATTCCGTTGCTCTATCTCGGCGACGCCCTGGGCCTTCTCAATGATCGATCCTATGTCGAGCGAATTGATGAGGCAGATGACAACCGGTGGCTTCACCGGCCATTCTTTGATTGGGCCATGCTCAGCCGTCTCGAGGCTGGGACGGAGGGTCAGTCACGGCTGCTGTCGGGAGTCAGGCGCCTGATGCAAATGCGGACAGGGCTTCCGGCCCTGGCCCGTGCCGGCGTGAAAGTCACCGATCAAACCGACGTGGCCGTGATCGGATACGTGAGAGGTGATTCCGAGCACCGCCTGGAGATCGTCGTGAACATGTCCGACCGCGATGCGACAGGAGTGGTCGAGAGCCGGGGTCTCGACCTGTGGTCGGGGCGTACAATCGGCGCCGGGTTGTGCCGGCTCACTCCCTATCAGGTCCTTGTCATCGCGGGAGACGCGGACGGAGCCGAAGCGACCTCTATGGTTCGCACATGACGACACGGTTGCGACCGTCCCTCAGGAGGCACTCCCCCGGGTTGACCCTGGAGAGGTCGCTGTGGGATGCCGGTCACAAGGTTGTTGTGGGCGTTGATGAGGTCGGTCGAGGAGCATGGGCGGGGCCGATTTCGGTCGGGGCGGTGGTTGCACCGTCCGACCGGCGTATCTACAAGGTGCGTGACTCGAAACAACTCACTCCTGACGAAAGGGAGCGAATTTTCGAGCGAATTGCAGAATGGTGCGATACCTGGGCTGTGGGTCATGCATCTGCCGCCGAGTGCGACGATCTCGGTATGTCGGCCGCCCAGAAGCTGGCCACCTCACGTGCAATCGAGAGCCTGGGGGTGAACGTCGATCATGCTCTGGTGGACGGCAACTGGAACTTTGTGACGTCTCATCCCGCCAAAATGGTGGTGGGCGGGGATCGGTTGTCCATGTCGATCGCGGCCGCGTCGATCCTCGCCAAGGTGAGCCGCGACCGAATCCTGCGTGAGATGGCGCTTGATCATCCGAACTACAACTTCGAGTACAACAAGGGTTACCCGTGCCCGGTTCACAAGGCGGCGCTTCAGGCTTGGGGCCCGTCCACAGTTCACAGAAGGACGTGGGCCTTCATGGACGGGTTGATCTGGAATGGGTTGACTCGAACGCTCAAGGCGGGCGAACAGGCGCAGTTGTTCGATCGCGACTCGTTCTAGTTGAGATCGGCATCCGTCGGGAAGGTGGCATAGATCCGCAAACCGGGATCGAGGCTGCGGATCAATCGTCCCCAGATCAGATCGGGTCGTTCTTCGAAGATGAGATCGGGACTCGCCGGCGCCACCAGCCACGCCGACTCGTTCAACTCGCTCTCCAGCTGGCCGGGTCCCCACCCTGAATAGCCGGAGAAAACCCTCACCGGCCTCTCGTCCGCCGGACCGGCGGCGACATCCACAACCGCCAGACCCGACATTCCCCGCTCTGATCCATCCTCTGCCAGCGCCAGGCCGATTCCGGTCTCCGGCGAGACCGGCCCTCCGACGAACACCACCTGGGGTGGGACGAGGTGCCCTCTCCATGCGGGCAACAGATCGTCGACGAGCGCATCGCTCGGCCGATTGACAACGACCCCGAATGCTCCGTCCTCGTCGTGATCGAGAATGACCACCACGGAACGGACGAAGTTCGGGTCCAGTAGCAGAGGTGTTGCCACCAGGAATTGTCCGGACAGTCCCATCATGATCTCCTAATCCTGGCATATGCGATACCGTGCGTGCCGATGACCAGACAGCGGTTTGTCGTGCTCCACGATCACCTCGATGGCGGACTCCGTCCGCAAACGGTGATCGACCAGTCGAATATCGAGCTGCCGGCCGAAGGCGCTCGGGCGCTGGCCGAGTGGTTCGATCAGCATGATTCACATTCACTCGAGCGTTATCTCGAGTCGTTCCGATACACATTGGCGGCCATGTCGACGGCGGAACATCTTGAACGTGTTGCCTTCGAGGCAATCGAGGATCATGCCGCCGCCGGCGTCGTGCACGCCGAGATACGGTTCGGGCCGTTGCTGACGTCTCTGGCGCCGACAGATGTGGTCGAGGCCGTCCTCGCAGGGTTGGCCCGGGGTGAGCAGGCAACCGGCGTCACGTCCGGTCTCATATTGTGTGCACTCAGGCATTTGCCAGGTTCCCGGCTCGTCGCCGACCTGGCGGTTCGGTATTGCGACTCCGGTGTGGTGGGATTCGATCTCGCGGGGCCAGAGGCCGGTTTTCCCCCCGACGAACATCTCGACGCGATCAACACGGCCCGAGAGGGCGGCGTTCACATAACCTTGCACGCAGGCGAGGCCGCAGGGGTCGAAAGCATCCGCCAGGCAGTGTTCGAGTGCGGGACAGAACGATTGGGGCACGGGGTCGAGATCATCGAAGATTGTCGGGTTGTTGACGATGTGATTGTGGATCTGGGCCCTGTGGCCTCGCACGTTCGCGAAAATCGAATCCCGCTCGAGATTTGTCCGTCGTCGAACCTGGCCACCAAATCATGGCGCGTCTCCGAGCATCCGATCGGTCTCCTGCACCGTGCAGGCTTCAACGTGACGCTCAATACAGACAACCGATTGATGTCCGCTACCTCGATGCAGGAAGAGGCCCGTCTGGTGATCGAGGAGATCGGCCTGAGCCCGCCAGACGTCGATCAGATGACCAAAAATGCGATCGAGGCCACCTTTGTGGACTCGTCTAGAAGGGCCGAGATTCGGGCGCGCGTCGGTCTCTGAGTCCGAGCGCTAGCCGCCTGCCACAAGAACACCTGGATGTTCGACTGACCTTCAATGTCGGGGCGGCTGTTCGGGCGCTGGAGCTTTTCTCAATCGCACGCCCAGGTAGCGCCTTCCCCGACGACGGAAACTGCAAATATTGACCGGACCTTCAACAATCGATGCCCCGTCTAGAGGTGTCTCCGCAACGTGGCCGATCCGTCTGGCAGACCCGAAGACCCGTTTTCCAGCGTGCGGTTTCGAGACGATCATCCCAATGTGACCGGCTCCTAGACGTAGCCTTCTGGTACCGGTCCTACGACTTCCATCCCGTGCATACTCGCGATTTCGTCGAGCCGCTCAGGATTCGCATCGCCCGAAATGATCGCAGCGCTCAGGTCGTCGAAGTAGCCGACCATCGTGGCCGGTGCGTATAGGTTGAGTTTTCGGCTCGGAACCCGACCGACTCGGAACCCGTGACGGATCCCAGCGGGGACATATATGAATGAACCAGCCGGGCAGAGACTCTCGCTGTCTTCGATGAAGATGTTGTACTCGCCCTCGAGGACGTAGAACGCTTCGTCTGCGTTGTGGTGAATGTGCATCGGCGGCCCAAAACCTGCCGGCTCGGCGGCTTCCAACAGCGAAAACGCCCCGCTGGTGTCGTCAGTTGTCGCCTTGACGGCCATCGCAAAGTTGCCTAGGTCGATCGAGCGCCCCTCGCCAGGGCCGAGCACGAATGCTTTCCGCGTCATCTCCGCCATCGATTCCGGCCTCCCTGGCGCAATCGTATCAAAAACCCGCTGCTCATTCCCCCAGCAGACAACTATTCGACTGTGCGCTGGACTCCCGAGCTATCCGCTCACATTCTCTTTGATCCACGCCACAATCTGGGCGACGACCTCAGGGCCCTCTGGTTCGTTGAGGATCTCGTGGCGCAATTTGGGAAGTAGCCGGCGCTCGGCCACGGCCTCGAGCGCCACCGTCGAGGTCGGTGGGACGATCGTGTCGAGACCACCGTGCAGGACCAGGGTTCGCAGGCTGAGGCTGTGGAGGGCGGCGGTGGAGCGGTCCATCGATGCAAACAACTCGGCGCCGAGGCGAGTGGTGCTCTTCACGAGGACCAGTGGATCGGCGAAATATGCTTCCCCAACCGCCGGGTCGCGACTCAGTTGCTCGCCCTTGAGGGCGTTGGGTACCGCGAGACCGGGCAGGGCTTTGGCGGCGATGGGTGCGAGCTTGCGTTGCCATGCCGCTCCCCCGCCAAGGGCCGGCGCACTGAGAACCAGCAGGTCGGCCTGCGGTCTTTCGCTCAATGCATACTCGAGGGCGATCGCCCCGCCCATCGAGTGTCCGAAAAGGACCAAAGGCCGGGCCTGACTCTCGAGGTGTCCTTGAACCTGGTCGAGATAGGTGGTCCAAGTGTCGATGTGACCACGTTTTCCTCCCGATGCCCCAAACCCCACGAGGTCGAAGGAGGTGACGGCGAGGCCGGCCTCCGCCATCAGACCACCAGTCCGTTCGTAACGTCCGGAGTGCTCGCCCAGTCCATGGACGATCAATACATTTGCCCATGGATCACCTTCTGGCTTCCAGGTACGAACCAATTGCGGAACGCCGGCAGATGTGAGGCCGGGAGTGGCGATGGAGGGGGTCACATGGCTCCTTTCGAGGTGGTCATGGTATCCACACAGAATCGACGCGTATCCGCCGCTTGGGGATCTCCCCTCCCCGGCTGGTTGGTATTTCACCGTCACCCTGGCCGACGCCTGCGACGAGGGTGACGATCGGGTCGAGGAGTTTTCTTTGGGGTTGAGGCGGGACGTCCATTGCGCTGAGGCCAGGAAGTCCCGGAATCGGAGGATCGATGGGCGCAAGAGACGATCCGAGGAAAGCCACGGTCCCGAGCAGAGTTGTCGATTGGATCACGGTCACCGACTTCAGACCCGCAATGCGGCGTCTCACATAGTCGGTCGCCTGGAACCAAGCGATCAACTCTGGTCCCGGACGGGCACGAAAGGGGCCGCGGGTAGCGACTCCATCGACGAGAACCAGACTGGAGTTTCCACCCTCGATCAGATCCAGAGCGAGTGGTGCAACGTCGGCCACCACCGGGTTGTTTCGTGGCGCAGTCTCCAAAAACCCAACTCGGCTCGGAATCGAGATGACCGCGGTTTGCTCTGGTTTGATCGCGCCCCAGTATGCGAGGCCACCAGGCGCCGGCGCCCATTCGATTTCGGCCGGGTCGAGAGTGCCAACAAACTCGCGTCGAGTGCCTGGCGCAACCAGGTATTTCACCGAGTGCGAGATCACCGACGGTAGAAAGGCAAGGTCGTCACCTCGGCGGGTCGCCACTCGCCTCGGATTTCGACCTCGACCGAGGTGGGCGCGGGACCTGGCATGTAACCAAGCCCGATCCCATGCTGCAGCGTGGGTGAAAAATTGCCGCTGGTCACCCAACCGATAGCGTCGCCACTGCGAAGTGCATAACCGTGGCGAGGGATCTGGCGACCAGCAAGGGTGAACGCAATCAGCCGTTTGGCCGGCAACTCCGGCGGGACCTTGCTCAGGGCCGACCGTCCGGTGAACTCGTGCCCTAGGTCCACCGCAAAACCGAGGCCGGCCTCGTAAGGGGTGGTCGACTCATCGATGTCCTGGCCCCACAGTGGTAGACCCGCTTCCAGCCTCAACGTGTCTCTTGCTCCGAGCCCACAAGCGACCGCGCCCGCCTCCTCCAATGCTCTCACCAGGGCCTCGGCCGAGCCGGCCTCGATCACGATCTCGCCGCCGGCTTCGCCGGTGTAACCACTGCCTCCGACAAGCACTTCCGATCCGGAAAACACGGCGGTCGCGACGTGGGAACGACGGGGCTTGACTCCGATCACATTATCCATTATCGACGGGGCATCTGGCCCTTGGACGGCGATGGTGCACGTGGCGGGACGCCAATCCTCGACTGCGGCGCTCGCCAACAGCCCCATGACACGTTCGTGGTTTCCTGCGTTGGGGAGGACGACGAAATCACTCTCGCGGCGCCAGATGATGATGTCGTCGATGATCCCGCCGTCGGTGTTGAGCGCCATGGTGTATTGGGTGCGGTACGGACCGATCGCGGTGACGTCATTGCTAAAAGCGTTCTGGAGGGTCGCAACGGCCGCTTCACCAGAAACCAGACACCTGCCGAGGTGGGAAACATCGAACCAACCCGCCGTGGTGCGGACGGTCTCGTGTTCGGCCAGCACCGAGCGGTACTGGACTGGCATCTCCCAGCCGCCGAAGTCGACGAATCGGGCTTGTCGGGCGTTGTGGGCGTCGTAGAGGGCGGTGCGCACAGTCAGGCCCCCAAGGCGTCGCCTCGAGCCCCTAGCTGGGTGACCTGGGGAGGTCCCGGTATCCGCGTCGGAATCGGCGAGTCGAGGTGGTCCGGCTCTTCGAGACCGTATTTGACGACGAGATGCAAATAGTCGCGTTGATACAGAACCTTGCAGTTGACTTCTGGGTACAGCTCTCGCAACCGTCTCACTTTGGCGTTTTTCTTGGTCACGAGCTTCTGATTCATCGTCGTGATCTCGATGTAGGCGTCCTCTTCAAGGAGGTAGAAGTCTGGGGTGAAGAACTGGGTGGGTTCTCCGTCTTTGTCCCGGATTATGGGAAACGAACGTGGTTCGTAGTCCCAGACCACGCCATAGAAGTCCAGAAGGAGGGCAAATTGGCGTTCACTGGGATGGGCGAACGACACCTCACGAGCAGAGGGCCTGGTGCGGTCGTCGATGGTCAGAGGGCCTCCACCGCCGGTTGGGTCGGTGCGGCTGGGCGGGATTCCAGGAACAACTGGTGGAGGTCACCCTCCAACTCGGCCTGGACCGGACCCACGGCGATACCAAAAACACCCTGGCCCCGCCGAAAGACATCAACCACCTCATCGGCGTTTCTGGCCGCATAGATGGTCTGACCATCGGACAACAAAGTGACATCGGCCAACGGACGGTCACTCTCGAGTTGACCTTGAAGGATCTGAACGGCTGATCTGATTCGTTTCAGGCTCATGCCGGCGTCCAGAAGCCGCTTGATCACCTTGAGCTGAACGATGTCGCTGAAAGAATAAAGCCGTTGACTGCCCGAGCCTTGCGCTTCTGCGAGCGTCGGTCGAATCAGGTCGGTCCGCGCCCAATAGTCGAGCTGGCGGTAGGTGATATTCACCAGCCGGCACACCTGTGGCGCCCGGTATCCAAGCTCGTTGCTCGGCGTAGTTGACAATTCGACGGCCTCTCGGCTCATACGGGAACCTCCCACGATTACATCATCGTAATTCCCAGCGCGTCAGGAACCTAGCGTTTGCCGGAAGCGGTTGTCAACAACCTGTGGATAAGTGGTTCAGGGGGGTTCTGGTCAGTCGTCGGTTCGGGTGAGGAGGTCGGCGGCGCGGTTCACCTGGTCGGCGGTACCGACCACGATCAGTGCGGCCCCGGCTTCCAGAGTGTGGTCCGGCGACGGTGAGGTGAGGCGGGTTCTCGAGCGGTCCTCGATCGCGAGAATCAACGCACCGGTGGATTCGCGAAGCCCGGAGTCGCGGATCGTTTTTCCCACTACTTCGCTCCTCGGGGCGACGATCATCTCCTCGACAGTGAATTCGATCGCCCTTCCGGCAAGCACGACGTCGAACATGTCGGCGATGGTTCTTTCGGTTGCCATCGCCGCGAGTCTTTCGCTGCCGACCACCTGCGGCGCCACCACCCGATCGGCGCCGGCCAATCTGAGTTTTGGTTCCCACTCGGCCTGGCTCGCACGAGAAACGATGTGAAGGCCTGGCACCAATGAACGCGCAGAAAGCACCACCACGAGATTGTCGGAGTCGTCGGTGACACACGCGATGAGGGCGCTGGCTCGGTCGATTCCCGCCACTTGCAGTGTCTCGTCGTCGGTGGCGTCGCCCTCGACGACGCGCGCCCCGATGGCTCTAGCTTGTTCGGCTCTGTCCGGATGCGCCTCGATCACGACAACATCGATATCTCGCCGGCGGAGAGCCTCCCAGGTCCCCTCACCGACTCGACCAAACCCACACAGAATCACGTGTTTGGACATAGCACCAATCTTCTTGAGCAGTCGAAGCCGATTTCGCGAGGCACCGTACACGAAGACTTGCTCGATCAGCGCCGTTGCCGTGTACAAACCAAGGCCAACTCCGGCGACCATCACCACCACGGTGAGAAGCTCACCCTGCCAACTGAGCGGAAACACCTCTCCAAACCCGACGGTCGAGATGGTGATCATCACCATGTAGAAGGCGTCGAAGGGCCGGGCGTCCTCGATGATCGTGTAGCCGATGGTGCCAATTGCGCAGACGATGAACATGCCGACCACGCCGGCCCTCAGCCTGCGTTTCGGGCTCAAGACTCTCCCGGGTCCTCGCCCTGTTGCATGAAGTCCTCGATCGTGAGGTCTTCTAGAAGCTCACGAAACTGAGCGATGGTCTCGTCCTCGGCATCCTCGGCCAGCACCACACCCACCTCATCCACCACGTCCCGCGAGGCCAGAACCGGAGCCCCGGTCCTAACGGCGAGAGCGATCGCATCTGAAGGTCGGGATGACACCACAACCTCACCTGAGTTGGTGCCGAGGATCAGGTCGGCATAAAACACGTTGTCGTTGATGTGCGTGACCACCACCCGGACCAGTCGGGCGCCGAGGTTGCCAATGACGGTTGTCAAGAGGTCGTGAGTCAGAGGGCGAGGTGGCTCCAATCCTTCGAGCGCCGAACTGATGGCGACTGCTTCGGTCGCACCCACCCAAATCGGGACAGTGAGGATGCCGTCTGTTTCACGCAGCAGCACTACGGGGGCATTGGAGGGAAGTTCCACCCTCACCCCGGTAACGGTCATTGGCACTGCGTCCATGTCATCAGGTTATCAGGGGCGTGGAAAGAGCGATTGAGCAAACGCGTCTGGCTCGTTTTCGAGGTTTTCGAGATCCATGACGGCCCAGATCGACTCGAGATTCCGGTACAGGCCATGGTGATCGAGGCCATACCCGATCAGGAATTCGTCGCCGACTTCGAAGCCGCGGTATTCGAGATCGACCGAGACCAGCCGCCGCTTGGACTTGTCGAGAAGAGTGGCGGCTCGTAGCGAGCGTGGCTGTCGTTCTGCCAATAGTCGGCGCAAGAACGTGAGTGAGAGCCCGGTGTCGACGATGTCCTCGACCAAGATCACGTCCCGGTCATACAAGGCTGTCGAACAATCTGTGGCTATCCGAATGCGCCCACCTTCCCCAAAACGATTCAGTGTGAGAAAGTCGATTTCGACATCGATTGTCATGGCCCTCGCCAGGTCGGCGACGAACCACATTGCCCCGGTCATCACCGCCACCATCACCGGAATTGTGTGTGCGTAGTCCTCCGACAACAACGCGCCCAACTCGTCGACGCGAGTTCTAAGGGTCTCCTTGTCGAGCAACTCGACGGCGGTACTCACCGTTCCCCCTTGAACCAGCGCATGTAGGACTCGATCCATCGAAGCGCGGCCGATGGGCCAGGCAACGGTTCCAGGGTGACGGGCTCGGTTGCCACCACCTGACCTTCGCCAACAAGTATCGGAGCGCCCGTCTCGGGGTCCGTCGAAGCAGTCACTTCCACGGTTTCGGTGTCGGGAAGCAGGGCTGACGCCTCCCCCGCCGCCACCAGAGCCGCCTCGTCGGTGCCGCCCCGGAGCACCCCATATCTCTCCCCATCGGCGATCAGTGCGACGAGCCGGTAGCGATCGAAGCCGTAGTCGAGTAACGCGGTGGCGTCGGTGAAATGGGCCCGCTCTCCCACAGATCCCATCACGACCGCATATAACGTTCTGCCGTTGCGCTCGGCGGCAGCCACCAGAACCAATCCCGCCTGAAACGTGAAACCGGTCTTGACGCCGATGGCTCCGACGTATGTGTCGAGCATATGGTTGGTGGCGGTCGCCACTCTCGGCGTTCCGTCGGGAGCGGGCTGCATGCGGTAGACCCTGGTCTGGACCAGTTCTCTGAAAATGGGGTCTTCCATGGCCGCTTTCGCCAGGATCATCAGATCGTTGGGGCTGGAGTACTGGTCGGGGGCGTCCAGGCCGTGTGGATTGGCGAACCTGGTTTGTGTCAGTCCCAATGCTTCTGCTTTCGCGTTCATCATGGCCACAAAACCTTCGACAGAACCGCCAACGTCTTCGGCCACCGCCACGGCGGCGTCATTCGCCGAGCGAACCATCAAGACCGTTAGAAGGTCGATCAATGGCACCCGTTCGCCCGCGACGAGACCGATCTCGGACTCCCCAACGTCCGCAGCCCGGTTCGAGACAGCCACCGGGGCCTGCAGGTCGCCGTTTTCGAGCGCAACCAAGGCTGTCATGATCTTTGTCGTCGATGCCAACGGACGAGCGGTATCAGCCTCGTGGGAGGCGATCACGATGTCATAAGTGTCGTCGTAAAGGATCCATCCCGACGCAGTGGCCGGCGGAGGTGTCGGGGCAGGTCGGCCTTCGATTGGGTGGATCCCGATCGGGGTCGGGGCGGCAAAAGCCGGGATCGCACCCCACAAGGAGACGAACGCGACTACCGCGGAAAGGACCCTCGCTCTCATCACCGTTCGATCAGTAAGCGGAGTTCGTTTGCAAAGATGGCTCGGTGCATGGCAACCGTTGCCTCGCCGGCGCCGTTGAGAACGTTCTTGACCTGTTCGGCCGCCTCCGGGTTGCGGGACCGCCTCAAACCCGCTGTCAGCTGAGCCAGAATGTCGGCCTCACGTTCGGCGGCGTGACGGATGGTTCTCAGGTGTCTGGGTTCGAGTCCGAGAGCGAAGAGCCGACGAGCCTCACTGGCGATGATCAAGGCATCCCCGGTATAGAACTCTGCTTCTTCGATCAACCCATGCTCAATCAGGCTGTCGAGCTGGGCTGATGTTATGCCACTCCTACGCAACAATTCTGCCCTGGTGAGATGATCCTCGGCCTCGAGCAGATCGCGGGGGCCCTCTGCCTCGGGGTCGGTTGGGTCCTCGCCTCGTTCCCACAAAGTGAGCTTCGACTTGATGACCTTGAGAGGCAGGAAATGATCCCGCTGCTGGCGAAGGATGAATCGCAGCCTCTCGACGTCATGGTTGTCGAACTGGCGGTAACCACCGTCTGTGCGACCAGGCGCCAGCAGGCCCTGTGACTCCAGAAAGCGAACCTTCGACACGGAAACGTCGGGGAAGTCGTCACGAAGAAGGTTGATGACCTCTCCGATGGACAAGGCCTCGTCAGTCATCGCCGTGGGCGACAATGAGGTGAAAACGGCCGATCAAAACTTCGTCGCCCGGACGCAGCTCAGAGCTGTCAACCCGGTTTCCGTTGACATAGGTCCCGTTGGTGGACCCGGAATCCTCGACCACAAGCGCCGTTTCATCCACTGCGAACCGACAATGGTGGCGAGAGACCGTCACATCGTCGAGAAAGATCGACGAGTCAGGGTGGCGGCCAACGGTGACCGTGCCAGGCGGCAGCACGTAGGTCATGCCCGCTTGCGGTCCACGTTCGATGACCAATGCAAACCCGGCTATTCCATCAACGGCGCTGGCCTCTTCCGGTGAAAAAGCCGGATGGTTGGCATCAGGCAGCGGCACAAAAGCCAAAGTGGGATCGGACTCCACATGGGTCCCACACTCTGGACAAGTGGCAGCGCCGTTGAGTTCGGTCGAGCAGTTTGGACACTCCATTGTGAGGTGAGCTTACCAAGGCCCTCCGACGGTTCTCAGCCGATCAATGCTGCGTAGGCGTCAGCGTCCAGGGTTGTCTCCGGAAGTGGACCGGTGAGTTCGACCTCCACCAGCCATCCTTCGCCGTAGGGATCGGAGTTGACCAGTTCCGGGGCGTCGTGAACTTTGGAATTCACCGCCACCACGATCAGGTCCGCCGGGGCATAGATCTCGCCGACGGACTTGGTCGATTCGACTTCTGCGACAACGTCCCCGGCCGCCACCGAGCGGTCGATGTCGCCGGTCTCGACGAAGACGACGTCACCCAGCTGATCCTGGGCGTAGTCGGAGATCCCGAGGCGATATCGGTTGTCCCCGAGCGGCGACAGCCACTCGTGGTCGGGGGTGTAGATCAATGAGGTCGGGATCTCCATGCCTCTCCGCGGGTTTGGGGTTTGTCAGCCTAACCAGGCGACCGAGGGAGCCGCTGTACCTTGGCCCGGATGTCGCCGACGTACTGGAATCCGACGACGTAGTACAACACCAGGCCGATCGTGCCGGTTATCCAACCGAACCAGGTGAAGAAGCCGACCCAACTGGTGGCAACCGCCAGATAGAAGGCAGGAATCGCCCAGTACACCAACAGGGTCGCAGCCTTGCCAAGAACGCGGACCTCTAGCGTTCCCCCGCCCGAGCGGGCGAGGTATAAGGCACCGAGTGCGATGAGGGCCTCGCGAATCACGAGAGGGATCCCGATCAACTCCGGTACGACCCCGACGATCAGGCCGCCAATGACCGCCGAGGCGATCATGATTCGGTCGGCCAGCGGATCGAGAAACTTTCCCAATTCCGAAACCTGGTTGAGTCGCCGGGCGAGAAACCCGTCGAGCCAGTCGGTGGAACCCACGAGCGCCACGATCACCGTGGCCGCTACGAAGCGGTCATCGAGTATTGCCCACCAAAAAACCGGAACGGTCAGCAGCCGTATGAAGCTGATGGCGTTGGGGATCGTCAGGACACGGTTGCTCACTCGAGCGGTTGTACCAGCTCGGGAAAGCCGCCGCCCGCCTGGAGCCCTCCCAATGTCGAATCAAAAGGGAAACCAACCCGGTCCGACCTGAACGGTTCGACGACTGCGGCGGAGTACAACACGACATAGGGCCGTTGTTCCACGAGGATCCGTTCCATCTCCCAGAGGATGCGAACGGCTTCCTCCGGATCTCGAGTGCTCGAGTACCGGTCGAGGAGGGCGTCGAGGGCAGGAGAAGAGAATCCGGTGTTGTTGTTGAGACCGCGGGTGGGACCAGGTGTGCCGAAGAAGGCGTTGTGGTAACCCGGGAAATCGGGCCGGCCAAGGTTCCAACCTGCCAGATAGATGTCGTAGGGAAAGTCGGCACCGACAGGGGCGAACACACGCTGAACCACTTGTTCGAGCGGAAGCACTTCCGTCTCGATTTCAAAACCGAGCTGGGTGAGTCCGTCTGACAATGTCTGGGCGAAAGAGCGACGGATTTCGTCCTCCGCCGGTACCAGCATCGTCAGGGTTGGGACCCCGGCGCCATCGAGAGAAAATCCAGAACCCGGCGAATCCGCGGTGGGCGTCGAATCCCACGAGAAACCAGAATCCACAAGGACCTTGACCGCGGCTCCGACCCAATCGCTGCTGAGCGACGTGAGATCGGCGGCCCGGTCCTGTCGATACCACCGGAGGTTCTCCTCTGGCACGGTGAACCGACCCCCGAGTTCGGCGCCGGATGGTCGTTTGGCAGCCTCCACGATTTCTGCCACGGCCAGACGGAAACCCAGCGAACCCGTGATCGGACGCCTCATGTTGAATGCGGCAAACCTGAATCCATTGGTCTGGGAGATCATCGATGAGATGGCGTCGTCGTCAAGACCGGTTGCCGCCGAAGAATCGACACCGTCGGGGTCGATGACAACGTCGACCGCTCCCGTTCCGAGCGCGGCGATCGCCTGATCGATATCCGGATAGACCGCGTAGATGAGTGCGTCGACGGCTGGTTCGCCGTCCCATCCGGGCCACGACGGATTCGGCAGGAGGCGGACTTCTTCACCGACCACGCGACTGTCGACCAAAAATGCGCCGGCGCCGGGGGCATCGTCCCCGGCGAGGGCGTACAGGGCCTCAGGAGTACGGATCTCCTCGACGAGCGGCTGCCAGTGATGGCGGGGAAGAACGGGGGCGAGCCCGACGGCGAAGGGCCAGACCGCGAGCCCAGGCTCGGCGCCGAAAGAAATGACGGCTGTGTCGGCGACCGCCTCGATCGAGATGACTTCGGGCGGGAACCATTCGAGCCACTCACCACCCAATTCGAGACGACGTGCCGTGTCGAATGTGAACGCCAAATCGGCCGAGGTGACGGGAGCGCCATCGCTCCAGGTGCCGCCGACCCCGACCTCGACCGTCCAGTGACCGTCGGCTTCGACCGGATCGGAGGCTGGTCCGGTCGCCAGCACCTCGGTCACGGCGATGGCGTCGGGAACCGCGCGATAGAGAGAGGCGGTCGTGCGCCCCAACACATAAGCCGACCAGGGAGATCTATCGACGCTCGCCCACGGATTCAACGTTGAGATATCGCGAGCCATACCCACCCGATACTCGAACGGTCCGTCGGCCCGGGTCGTAGTGGTTTCATTCGCCGTCGTCGTTGGCGGCGTGGTGCCGGCAGCGGTGCTGCTCTCCTCCACCGCCGTCGGAGTGCAGGCGGTTACGAGCAAAAGCAGGCTGATCAGTCGTTTCAAGAGGGCCCTTCGGTCACTGTCTCTGTCGGCTGGAGCGGTCAGAGGATAGGGACATGCGGCCAATTCTCGGTGTTACCCTTGCCTCTTCCGGGCTGTGGCGCAGTTTGGTAGCGCGCTTGACTGGGGGTCAAGAGGTCGGGAGTTCAAGTCTCCCCAGCCCGACAATCACAAACACCCGTGGTTGCGGGGGTTTCGTTTCATTCCACACTGGATCGGTCTCGCTTGTTCAACCCGACCGCCGCCTATTCGCCGCCTATGAGTGCCGACAGTCGCTGCGCCGCCTCCCTTTGCATCCCCGGTAAGACCGCGGAATACGTTTGCAGGGTCGTGGTGATTGAGGCATGGCCGAGCCGTTCCTGGGCGATCCTCGGATGAACGCCGGCGGCAAGCATGGCCGTTGCGTGAGCATGGCGAAGGCCCCGAATGGTGGTCACCGGAAGACCTGCCGTGCGGCAAAGCTTCTGCAGTCGGTAGGTGACTCCGTCCGGGCGCAGCGTGCATCCGAGTTCATCTGTGAAGACCCACTCCCCGGGCTGCCAAGCAGCACCGGCCCGCAGTCGCTCTTCGAGTTGGTTCACCCTCCACTGACGCAGGATGGCAACCGTGCGGAGGTCAAGTTCAACCACCCGGCGGCTCCGAGCCGTCTTCGGTCCCTTCACCACCGGACGACCGTCAACCTGGACAACAGCGGTCCTGACTGAGAGTTCGCTCCGCTCAAGGTCGATATCTCCCCACCGCAATCCGACGAGTTCGGAGCGGCGTAGCCCGGTCATCGCGGCGACTCGCCACAACCCTTCCAATCGGTCACCTGCCGCGACTTGTAGGAAGGTGCCGAGTTGCGCGGGGCTCCACACCGTCGCGGTCACGTCGACGCGTGGAATCTTGGGGCGGGCTGCAAGGTCTGAAGGGTTGCGGGCTAGCAGCCCTTTTCTCACCGCACCGTCGAGAGAAGTGTGCAGGGTAACGGCAAGCCTCCTGACACTCGCCGCGCCGAGACCACCGGTGCCGTCAAGTCGACCGTCCGACGCCTTCGCCGCTAGGAAGGCCTCTATCTGAGTGGCCGTGAGCTGATCGAGCCGCACGCCACCTATCGCAGGGGTGATGTGCCGCCGGACCGCCGACGAGTACCAGCACAGAGTGTTTGCTTCTAGTTGTTGCATCCCTAGCGACCCGAGCCACTGCTCAAGGTAGGAGCCAACGGTGAGCCCATCGGCGGATACCGCGGCGTTACCTTCGGAGATGCACACGTTGAGCCAGCGGCGCGCCTCGGTCTTGGTGGTGAATCCACGACGGGTGCGCCGCCTTCTTTTCCCCGAAGGGTCGATGTACGAGAAGGCCGCTTCCCAATGGCCATCGCGCATTCGGATCGACCCCGTGCCCTTCGGTCGCCGGTTCATCGTTTGCCGCCTTTCTCTGCGGTCATGCCTGGACCTGGGTATGAGGGGCCGTCATAGATGATGTCTGCTTTACGCATCTCCTCCACAGTCGTCTCGTGGATTGCTGGCGGACGCAAGCCGTTCGTTCTCAGCTCTTGCAGCACCTCGTACAGGTCTTGCAAGGCGTTGCGTTTGTCTACACGGGCTGCCTTGAGGTCTTCCGGATCTCCCACGTACTCGGCCGACGCCACTGCCCTTTTGGCGCCGTAGTAAGCGCTCTGGGCCATTCCTAACCGTTCATGGAGTCGCCACACCTTCATGTCGTTTCCCCAATCGGACACCATCCGTGCGCGTTGACTTGAGTCGGTGGCAGGCTCAATTCCGGCGACCCATTTTCTTGCTTGGTCCGGATGCACGGCGACGTCGGGCGCGATCGCGACTTCGTCCGCCTCACCGAGCGGCAGGTACAGAAGCGCCGGAGGGAGGCCGAGTGCCCAAGCCAGCACGATCGATTCGTCAAGAGTCAAACCTCGGTCGCTCTTCTCAATTCGCGAGATCTGGCCCCGATCCACCGTCCAACCGATTGCGGCTAGTTCTTCTGCGAGTCTCCCCTGCGTCCATCCGCGGCGTTGTCGGTGGGCTCGGAGGCGTCGCGCGAATACCTCGGACGGTCTGGATGGTCGCTCAGGCACTGTCTGCTCCTCTGGTTGGGATTGTGATTATAGTGAATCAGTCCCACATTCGTCCACTGCGTGTGCAACAGCACCTAAGATGTGTCTCTGTTCACAAATCGAGGAGGAGGACACCTATGGAAGAAACAGTCAGATCCGCTCGAAAGGCAGAGGGGCTGAGCCTTCGCGAGTTAGCGCACCTAGCACAAGTTCCGCCGTCCACCCTCAGCCGGATAGAACGCGGGATGACTCGGCCCACCCCGGCCGCCGAGCTTCGGATCGCCCGCGCACTTGGCAAGGCGGTAGAGCGTCTTTTCCCAACACGCCGATGACCTCACCGGCCACCTTTACGGTGCCAGAGGTTGCCGCGATCCTCGGCCTTAGCCGCAACGCCGCGTATGCCCAGGCGGCGCGAGGGGAGATCGCCGGTGTCGCTGTCCTACGGGTAGGGAGGCGACTTCTCGTGCCCGCCCGCCCCCTCTTAGAACAGCTGGGCATTCCCCCGTCCGTCGGCACGGCCGATACCTTCGATGGCGTCATCAATGGCAATTGACCTCCGACCCGAGGCCGAACGAGTTCGCGCGGCCAGCAAGAACGCGGAGCGCCGCCCGTCCGAGCCGGGGGCGGCGCCTATGAACGAGGAGAAACAGCGCCGGTTCGACGCCGAGCTGAAGAGGAGCGACCCGGACGGGGTTCTTGACCGGCTTGTGGGGTTTTTGAGGAGGTTCGTCGTGTACCCGTCGGCCGATCACCTCGTTGCCCATGCCCTGTGGATATTGCATACCCATTTGATGGGGATCTGGGAGTCAACCCCGAGGATCGCGTTTCTTTCACCGGAACCGGCGTCCGGAAAAACAAGGGCACTGGAGGTGACCGAGTTATTAGTTCCCAACCCGATCCAGGCGGTCAACGTAAGCCCGGCCTACTTGTTCCGCAAGGTGGGCGGAGACGGAAATAAGCCCACCATCCTCTTCGATGAGATCGATAGCGTGTTCGGCCCGAAAGCCCGCGAGAACGAAGAAATCCGAGGCTTGCTGAACGCTGGGCATCGGCGGGGTGCGGTCGCCGGCCGATGCGTCGTCCGGGGCAAGGTCATCGAGACCGAGGAAATCCCCGCCTACTCGGCCATAGCGTTGGCCGGTCTCGGGGACCTGCCCGACACGCTGCTTTCTCGGTCGGTGGTCGTGAGGATGCGAAGGCGGGCACCACGCGAAGAGGTGGAAGCTTTCAGGCGACGGGTTCATGGGCCCGAAGGCGACGACCTCCGGCTCATCATCGAGGCGTGGGCCGATGAGGTGCAGGACTGGATCGGGGATCTTCCGTGGCCCGTGCTGCCTACTGGAATCGATGACCGGGACGCCGACCTGTGGGAACCGCTCCTCTCGGTGGCCGAAGCGGTCGGCGGAATATGGCCCGACAGGGCACGGGTAGCGGCAGTAGCGCTAGTAGCGGACTCCAAGGCAAGCAGACCCAGTCTCGGAATACGTCTCCTGTCCGACTTGCAGGCCGTGTTCGCGGACCGCTCCAGCGTTCCCACTGAAGAGATCCTGGCCACGCTGAACCTGATGGACGAGGCCCCATGGGGCGAGCTACAGGGAAAGCCTCTCAACGCCCGAGGGTTGGCCAACCGACTCCGAAACTACGGCGTATCACCCAAGAATCTGCGGGTGCCGGGTGGCGTGGTGAAGGGGTACGCCCGAGAAGACCTGTTCGACGCTTGGCAGCGCTACCTACCGGTAGGCCCAACCCCCCTCAATTCCGCTACTGCCGCTACGCCCGCTACAGAACCGGACAAGGAGGCGACGTCGAAAGCCCAGCCATCAGGCGACATTCTGCGGGGGGGCAGGATCACAACATGAAAGCCGCGAACACGCCCAAGACAACCTCCGAGTCTTTCTATATTTTGTGGCATTTTCTTCCAATCGCAAACGAAAGGACATCAAAGACATGAATCAGTCGCTTGATGATGCGGGTTGGCTGCGAGCGCTGGCAGCATCACTGTCGGACCGGTTCAACGCGCTAGCCGACGGCGATTGGAGTTTGTGGCACCGGTTCTTGTCCGGCCGTGCGATTCACCTGGACGTCGAAGGCCGAATGGTCGAGGTGCGCACATTGAATTCTGACGAAGCGGACTCGGTCGTTGCAGCGATAATGGGCGGGCTAATCAACGGTTTGCCACCGTGTGATCCGTGGGCGGGTCCATGGGTTCCCGACCGGACCGCACCGTGAGAGTTGTCGCTTTTTGTCGGATTGCTGGTGTACAATCCTTCCAGGTTCTGCCAGTGCCCCACCTCTCCGGGTCTGGCCTGACAGCAACCAGGCTCGAGGCCGCCGGACATCGGTCCCCTCCCGCCGAAACGCCAACCGCACGTTTCGACCCGTGGAGTAACCATGTCCCGACTACTTGAAATTCTCGATCAAGCGCTAGCCGCCCGAGCCCGCATCGAACAAGAAATCGCCGAACTGGCCGGAAGGGCTGCCAACCGTGCCATGACCGACGGCGAGCGTGAACGGCTCAGCCGCTTACAGGTGGGTCTCGCCCGAGCTGAGGAAGCCGAACGCAATGCCGTGCTCGACGCCCGAGACGCTGGCGAGCTTGAGGTCACCCGCGGAGACAACCCTCCCCGGCCTCAACAGGACTTCGACTCGGACCCTTTCGGTGAACCGAGGTCCATCCGCAGAGACAGGGTCTGGGACGGTGACATTCATCCGCGGACGGCGGTCTCCGAGATCCGGAGTCGTGCTTTGTCGGCGGTCGAGGCAATGTCGGGCGCATCCGCGCAGGTACGGGAGGGCGCAACCAAGCTTCTCGAGCGGTTCGACGATTCGTCTGGGTCGCTGTCGCGTTTGGCGTTGGTCGCCTCGGCACCGGATTATTTGCGGGCGTTCGTCGAGCTGGCGCGGTCGGGTGGACAAGCCGCGGTTTTATCCGAGCGGGAAGTACAGGCGGTTCGGCGTGTTCGATCTGAGGCCAGAGCGATGTCGCTCACTGACACCTCCGGCGGATTTTTGGTCCCATTCCAACTAGACCCGACGGTCATCATCAGCTCGACCGGTTCCACCAGCCCGATCCGCAACATCGCACGCAAAGTTGTTGCGACCGGTGACACCTGGAACGGCGTCTCATCGGCGGCCGTGTCGTGGTCCTGGGATGCCGAAGCGACGGAAGTGTCCGACGACTCGACCACGTTCAGCCAGCCGTCGATCCCGATCTACAAGGCGGCCGGGTTCGTCCCGATCAGCATTGAGGCTTTACAGGACGAACAGAACGTCGCCGGGGAGGTCGGCCGGCTCCTCGCCTTCGGCAAAGACACGTTGGAGAGTGCCGCATTTGCGACCGGGTCCGGCTCAGGCCAACCGACCGGGATCGTCACCGCCCTCTCCGGGGGATCATCCGAAGTGGCGGCAACGACGAACAACGCAATCGGGCTGCCCGACGTGTACAAGCTGGATGAAGCCCTCCCTGCCCGACACCGGGCAGGAGCGTCATGGCTCGGACACCGGGTGATCATCAACGGTATCCGCAAGTTCGAGTCATCGGCCGGTGCGGTCGCCTTCCCGGCATCTCACAGTGAGAACCCGTCGCTGCTCGGCCGACCGCTCTACGAAGCGTCAGACATGGACGGCTCGCTGGGCACCGGTGACGATCAGGCGTTGATCATTGGAGACTTCACCAACTATGTGATCGCTGACCGGGTCGGAACGATGGTGGAGTTCATTCCCCACTTGTTCCACACGTCGAACAACCGACCGTCGGGCCAGCGTGGCTGGTACGCGTTCTACCGGGTCGGAGCCGACTCCGTACTCGACGACGGTTTTCGCATGTTGAAAGTATGAGAAAGCCAGGCTGAGCGCGACCTGGTTCTGCCCTCTTCCGTAGTAACGGATCTCTAAATCAAATACGCTCAGCTGATGGGGCCGTTTGGTTTCAAGCTGACTGTTCTGGCTATGTGTTTGCTTGTCGTGAGCTGTGGCGGTGCCCCAAGCGTGGAGCCACCTTCGACCCTGAATCCAGATGTCACAGTCCGCATCTACGACGGAAGCGACAAATCAATCACGCGGCCGGAAGCAATCGACTCCTTTCCCGCGCTCGACTTGATGGAGATTGCCTTCGTTGGTGGCTACACGCGGGTTGAGATTGAGGCGCGGATTGACCGGGCGATGGCTCTCTACGGCTTGCCAATCACGGACGAGAATTACAGCAGGGCCGGAAGCGCGCTCGTTGCCCTTCGTAAGGAGGTCGGCGTACCTGAAATGGCAATCCTTGACTACATGATCCGATCGCACGTTGCTGGCGTCGAGGTGAGCTTCTACGACGGAGCCGGTCTCGCCGCAGCCTTGCTGTACCTCGGGGACTCCTGATGGCCGATCGGATCAACCGCACGTGGCGCCATTGGGAGAGCCGTCGCAAGGAACAAGCACGGTCCCGGCCTTCGAGGTGAGCAACGACTACTCGGCCCCGCCCCCGCCGCCGGAGGGCTGGTAGCGTTCCGACGTGGTGAGGACCGTTGTGTTGTCGGTTGTCTGTGTTGGTGGGCTCGGTCTCGCGGTGTGGATGATCGCGGCGTGGGGTCGCAAGCCGTCGGATCGACAACCACTGCTGGTCGTGTCGGACGAGTCGCTGGAGGTGGCGGAGCGCACAGTCCGCGCCGCAGTGGTCGGGATCGTCGGGGGGGTCATCGCTGGCGTGCTGGTCGCTGGACTCGGCGGGCGCCTCATGATGCGGGTTCTCGCGGCGACCTCGGGTGACTCCGCCCAGGGACTCGTCACGGAAGCTCACGAGACCGTCGGTGAGATCACCCTCGGCGGATCCGTTGGGTTCGTCGTCTTCAACGGAATCTTCTTCGGGGCGATCGGCGGTGTCGGGTACGTGCTCTTGCGGACCTGGCTACCTTCTCGCCCGTGGCTCGGCGGATTGGTCTACGGCGTCGCGCTGTTAGGTCTCGCGCCGCTCGACGCCCTCAATCCGGACAATACGGACTTCTCGATTCTTCACCCGAGTTGGCTTGCGGTGTTGCTTATCGCGGGCCTGTTTCCGCTCTACGGGATGACGACGGCATCGGTGGTCGAGCACCTCGACCCCACCTGGCCACGGATCAGCAGGAAGCGCCGTGCGATCCTCGCCTACTCACCACTGTTGCTCGCCCTCGTCGTCGCCCCGGTGGGTTTCGGCATCGTTATTGCGGTCGGGCTCGTCGTTCTCTTGCACCGACACCACGGCTTCGTCGAGGCATGGCACGGGCCTGTCGCGGCGAAGGCGTGCCGCATCGTCCTCGTCGTGCTACTGGTCGCTGCGACGTTCTCGTCAGGCTCGGCCGGCCTCGACATCCTCGATGCCTAGGTTCGCCAAGTAACCGCCGAGGGCTTGCGTCATGCCGACCGGCTAAAAGCGCTGCACCGTCGCCGACCGCCGGGTGAGTGCTTGCGTTCCTTAGGAGCGCCGAATGCCCGATATGGGTGGCTGACGCAGATGTCGATCTCAGCCGGGAGACCGTCCAATATCCGTACGCGAGCTGGCTGCTGCGGATAGCGGCCGTTGAGGTCGGAACGGAGGGGGGGCAGGGTTTGCCTCTCGACTGAACCCCTGGGTCTCAGACAAGCCTCATCGTCTTTTTTTGCTTTGTAACGTTTCTATTTGCGGCGTGCCACGGGACAGCCGGACCTGGACATTGAATAGAATGTCTCGGAGAGGTGATATTGAAGGACGGCTACCAGGCGTTTGCGCGGTTCGTTGGAGGTCTTGCACTCGTGAGCGGCTTCATCATGCTTTTCGTCGTCCCACTTTTCGGCATCGTTTTGCTGGCCATCGCTGCAGCGATCGGCGCTCTCTCAATTGGCTGGACTCGACGAGATCGACACACCGAGACTCAGGCCGATTTCACCCAGACGGAAAGGCCGTCGGGTTGGAACGTCCGTTCCACGGCGCTGTGCAACTGCGCTGCGACTGCGTCGGGGTCGCTAGCCAATCGCAGCGTGTCGGTGAACTCCGACAAGGTGCGGGCGGCATCTGTGTGAGTCCGGTTGAAGCGACGATCGACCGCTCGCTGTAAGCGACGCCGAATAGGGTTGGCCAGGGCTGCCACGGCCAGAGTTGAGCCTGCCACCGCCAGGTCGCCCTGTAGGGGCATCAGTTCACGCAGCACAAAGACAAGCGTCGCGTACATGCCGAACAGAAGGACGGTTAGGAGACCGTACAAGACCGTGCGGGAGACGATCCGTTCGATGTCGTATAGCCGGTATCGGAGAATGGCAGCCGCAACCCCGACGGGAAACATGAGCGCCGCAGGAACTAGGGATAGCTGAGCCCAACCTGCCCAAGCCGGGCCGAAATCGAACACCGGCTGCGACAGAACGAAGATCAGAGA
>JBGTHP010000034.1:0-38561 GCA_041746105.1 Acidimicrobiia bacterium | reverse complement strand
AGATGGTGATGCCTGGCGATAATACGGAGATGACGGTTCAGTTGATCAACCCGATCGCGATGGTTGAGGGGTTGCGGTTCGCGATTCGTGAGGGTGGTCGCACTGTCGGCGCCGGCAGAGTCGTCAAAATTTTGAAGTAAGCCGTTCAACGGCAACGGCCTGGCGAAACGAAATGAGAAGTAGAAATGGCCTCTGACAAACGACCGCCGCTGACGCTGGCATGCGACCAGTGCAAGCGACGGAATTACGTCACCAACAAGAACAAAACAAATACTCGCGAGCGGATCGAGCTGAGCAAGTACTGCCGCTGGTGCCGCACGCATACCAAACACCGCGAAACACGCTGACACCCATGGCGGCTGAGGTATGCGACTGCTACCGTGCCAGCCGGAATCAGGGGTCTCGAAGGGCGGGGTTGACGGGTCGGAGACGGCACGGCGACCCCGCTTCGTTGTTGGGGGGAACGCGTGCTCGATGAAGTCTTAGACGCTTCCTACGGGCCCTTCCGATTCGACGTCACCGCTGCCGCCGTCAAGGGTTTTGTAGAAGCCACCGGGGATGATGCCGATCGCTGGACCGACTATGGCCCTCCGTCGCTCGCAGGCGCACTGCTGTTTGCAGTGACTCCGGCGCTGCTCGCCGACGAAAGACTCGACACCGCGTCGGTGATTCATGGCGATCAGTCATTCGTGTGGCACAGGTCGTTGGACTTGGGCATGAGTCTCGGCATCACCGGGCGCGTCACGAAAGCCAGAGAGCGGGGCGGCGTCTACTTTGTTGGGTTCGATTTTGTCGCGTCCGACGGAGAAGGGGCAGTGGTGGAGGGTGCGTCGACCTTCCTGATGGCGGGTGACACCGCACCGGGCGCCGGTGCCGCCGACGACCCTGAGCCCGCGGCCTTGGTTGGGTCCGATCTTGCTCCGCCACCGCGATTGCCCCTCCCTCCGCCCGGTGAAGAGATTCCTCCACTCGATCGCTCGGCCAGCAGGGCCGATCTGGTGCGATATGCGGCGGCGTCGCGCGATTTCAATCCGATACATTGGGATCATGTCGCCGCCGTCGACGCCGGACTGTCGGGGATCGTTGTACACGGCCTACTCCAGTCCGCCTGGATCTTGCAGTCGGCCGCCGGATACTCCCCAGGGCCGGCACCGTTGGTTTCGGCGCGGTTTCGTTATCGCTCACCGCTGCGACCGGCCGTTTCGGTGAGAGTCACCGGGGTCCACAACGGCGATGGGGCATTCGAGATGCGTCTCGAGGATTCCGCCGTCAGCTTTGTCACCGCCAACGTTCAGGTCAGGAACTGATGGGCGCCGTTCCGCTGGAGGATCGTTCTGACGAGCGCCTGGTGGCGATGTCGGCGGCCGGAGACCGTGAGGCATTCACCGTCCTGGTCCGGCGCCATCAGGATGTGGTTTATTCGCTCGCCCTCCGTCTCACGGGGGATCCCGATGCCGCTGGAGATGCCACCCAAGAGGCACTGATCAGAGCGTGGAGGGCGATCGGCTCGTTCAGAGGCGACGCCGCCATCACCACCTGGCTCCACCGGATAACGGTGAACACCGTTTGGACCCACCGGCGCAAGGTAAGACGGCGTCAAACCGACTCGATAGACACCGTCGCTCACCTGCTCGAGGCGCCGGACACGGCACACCCTGTCAGAAAGGCGGAGTCGGCCGAACTGGGGGATCGCATCGACGTCGCACTTCATTCACTGCCATCTGGGAGGCGGGCGGTGGTTGTCATGAAAGACGTTTACGGTTGGTCACACGCCGACATCGCCGAGTCGCTGGGAATCAGCGTGGCGGCGACCAAGGTGCGTCTGCATCGGGCAAGGCTTCAACTCCAGGACATGCTCGAGGAGGTCAAATGAGCTCGATGGCGTGTGTCGTTGCCCGTCCATTCATCGTTGCCAGCGTTCTCGACGGAGAGCCATTGAGTGAGCGCGTGGCCGGTCATCGTGACTCCTGCCTGCGTTGCCAGGCGACAGAGGCGCGCGTGCGCGCGACCGGTCGCTCCCTCAAGGCGATGGATCAACCCGTGACGGTTCCGGTTGGTTTGACTGCGAGAGTGGTGGACGGTCTCGACCAGCCTCTGGTTGAAGAATCGCCGCCGGCGGTCGGTCGGGCGCTCGGGATCGCGGCATTGGCCGCTGTGGTGGTGGTCGTGGCGCGTCGCAACCGGTCCCGCTGACAAGACGATTTCCACAGCACTCCCGGCACCCTTATACTGCAGGCATTCCTTTGCAAGCCCTGTCTTAGGGGTGTAGCTCTAACTGGTTAGAGCGCTGGTCTCCAAAACCGGAGGTTGGGGGTTCGAATCCCTCCACCCCTGCCAACGGGGTCGTCGGAGACGGTCACCGTGGCGAGCGAGGGTCCAATACGGGCCGCGCCTGGATCGAGAGGTCTTGGTGCGGATGACGACAGAGGCGAGTGAATCGGCGATGAACCGAGAGATGCGGCGAATGATGGAGCGCGAGGAGCGTCTCCAGAAGAAGCAGAAGCCAGAAGGCGCTTCTGGGCGGCAGCAACAGGCAGCTGCGACTGCGGCGCGCCGGCAGCGAGGCGAAAAAGGCCCTCTTGTCCAGCGTATTCGTCGCTACTTCCATGAGGTCAGAGTTGAGATGAGGAAGGTCTCCTGGCCCACAAAGGATCAGATGCAGGCATTTACGATCGTCACGCTCATCACATCTATCTCGCTCACGTTGTTCATTTTCGGACTTGATTTCGGATTGAAGGATCTCGTACTGAGAGCATTGGGGGGAATCAGTGGATGACATCCTCGAAAACGTAGAAGAGGTGGAGGAAGAGGCCCCGGCCCCGGTGAGTCCGTTCGATCTCCCCGGCGATTGGTACGTGATCCACTCCTACTCCGGTTATGAGAACAAGGTGAAGGCCAACCTCGGCACCCGTATCCGCTCGATGCACATGGAAGGTCATATTTTTGACATCCACATCCCGATGGAGAACGTGGTCGAGTTCAAGAACGGCAAGAAGGTCACCGTCTCCAAAAAGGTGTTCCCCGGATACATCCTCGTTCGGATGATCCTCGACGATGATTCTTGGTACACCGTCCGCAACACACCTGGTGTGACCGGGTTTGTCGGCGGCTCCAACAAGCCAACTCCGCTTTCCCGCAGGGAAGTCGAGCGTTTCCTCGGTTTCCAGCGCGAAGAAGATCGTCCCAAGCCTCGTTTCAAGCCGGACTGGGAGGTCGGAGAACTGGTTCGCGTCAACACCGGACCGTTCGCTGACTTCAGCGGCAAGATCGAGACCATCGACATGGATCAGTCAAAGGTGACGGTGCTCGTGAGCATCTTTGGACGCGACACTCCGGTTGAACTGGGATTCGAAGACATTCAGAAAGCGTGATCCGGCCACCGTTCGCCGGATCTGACACTCGAGAAGGAATAGAACATGGGTAGAAGGAGACTGTCCGCAGTCGTCAAAATGCAGTTGCCGGCAGGACAGGCGACGCCGGCACCGCCGGTGGGAACCGCACTCGGTCCGCACGGCGTCAACTTGATGGACTTCGTCAAGGCGTACAACGATGCGACCGGCGCCCAGCGAGGCCAGATCATCCCCGTCGAGATCTCGGTTTATGAGGATCGCAGTTTTACCTTCATTCTCAAGACACCACCGGCCGCGGCTCTCCTGAGGCAGGCCGCCAAGGTCGACAAGGGTTCGTCGGTGCCGAACAAGGAAAAGGTTGGGTCGGTCACCAAGTCCCAGATTCGCGAGATCGCCGAGATCAAGATGCCAGATTTGAACGCCATCGATATCGAGGGCGCGATGAAGGTGGTCGAGGGCACTGCTCGTTCCATGGGGATCACCGTCGGCAAGTGACAAGGGTCCTCGGGCGATCGAGGCATCAGAAAACCAGAGTGGGAGGCTGCCGAGCAGCCGCCTGAACCACAGGAGGAAACATGAAACGCGGCAAGCGTTATGTCGAAGCGGCCAAACGTTTCGACAAGCTCTCGGCTTATCCGGCCGGTGAAGCACTGGAATTGGTCAGGTCATTGGCGACAGCCAAGTTCGACGAGACCGTGGACGCGGTATTCCGACTGGGAATTGATCCCCGCAAAGCCGATCAACTCGTTCGCGGAACCGTGGCTCTGCCCCATGGGACGGGAAAGACTGTTCGGATCGTAGTTTTTGCTCCGGCCGACAAGCACCAAGAGGCGACCGACGCGGGAGCCGACATCGTCGGAGGCAAGGAACTGGCCGAGGAGTTCGCGGCGGGCCGCGCCCTGGATTTTGACCTGGCAATCGCCACGCCCGACATGATGGCCGAGGTCGGCAAGTTGGGCCGTGTGCTCGGACCCCGCGGTTTGATGCCAAACCCCAAGGCGGGCACCGTCACACCGGACGTAGGCAAGGCTGTCGACGAGTTCAAATCTGGCCGCGTCGAGTATCGCAACGATCGGTTCGGAAATGTGCAGGTTCCAATCGGCAAGGCGTCGTTCGAAACGAGTGCCCTGCTCTCCAACCTCGTTGCCCTGGCCGGCGAAATCGTCCGTTCAAAACCTGCCGCGGCGAAGGGACGTTTTGTCAAGACGTTGTCGGTCTCTTCGACGATGGGGCCAGGCGTCCGCATCGAAATCGGCAAGATCGAGGACCTGGTGGCGTTGGGTCACTGAGGTGCGACTACCCCCGCAAAAAATGATGAGGCCCCGCTGATGCGGGGCCTCATCCGGTTGAGGGGGTCCCCGGGCTCACGGGGAGCGAACCAGACCCGGTATGCCAGGTTCACCTTCTAATCGAGCCGATTGCATTAAAGGAGCAGGGTAGGGACTGCTCCAGCTGATCGACTCGACGGTCCATTTCGCTCGGTCCCGGAGGAGTGGACGGGTAGCGGTCTGTGGTAACCCGTCCAGGTTCTTCCGAAGACCCCCTGACCTGAGACAAGTGTCGCGCACCAGAGCCTCTGCGTCCAGGGAAAAAATGGCAAGGTTGAACTATTCCCGATTTGCATGAGTCCCGATTGGTAGGAGGCTGCCTCGATGGTCTATTCTTTCCACAACTTCAATCCTCGGCCAGAGACCGCAGGCGCTTCATGCTCAATGGGTTCGTCCCACCCGCGTTAGGTCCGCTCAAACGAGCCCCTGGTCACGCGCCGAGGGGCTCTTCTCGTAGGGGCTGTTGTGTTGGAGTGGAAGAGGAGAAAACATGCCCAGACCAGAGAAGGTCGCGGCAGTTGCGGAGATCAAGGAACGGATCGAGGCTTCGGAGGCGGTGTTCGTCACCGAGTTCCGAGGACTCTCGGTCAAGCAGATCAGCGCCTTGCGGCGATCCCTCAGGGAGAGCGGTGCCGACTACAAAGTGGTGAAGATGTCCCTCGCCCGCAGAGCGAGTGACGAGCTCGGGCTCGACGCCCTCACCGAAGCGTTGGTCGGTCCATCCGCCATCGCTTTCGCCCGGACCGATCCGGTGGCAACGGCGAAGGTGCTGCGTGATCTCAACAAGGAGAACGAGAGCCTCGTCTTGAAGGCGGGCGTCCTTTCCGGCAAGGTGATACGACCGGAGGACATCAAGGCCCTGGCCGATGTCGAGCCGCGCGAAGTGCTGCTGGCGAAAATCGCCGGTGCCGCCAAAGCTCCGTTGTTCAAGACGGCAGGGCTCATGGCCTCGTTCACCCGCAACGCCGCAACCGTGTTCTCGCAACTGCTCGACAAGAAGTCGTCGTCGGACGATGCCGAGCCAGAGCCGGTCGTTCCGATAGAGCCAGAGCCGCCACAGGCTGCCGCTGCTCAGGACGAACCGTCGGCCTCTCATGACGAACCAGTGACGGAGGCAGTGGACGCCCCCGCCGAGGAAACATCCGAGGTTGCAGAGGACAAAACCGAAACTGATGAGCCGGCCGACTCGGCCGAGGAGGAATGACCATGGCAAAGATGAAGACCGATGAATTGTTGAGCGTTTTCGAGGAGATGACGGTTCTCGAACTGAAGGATTTCCTGGATGCGTTCGAAGAGCGCTTTGACGTCACCGCCGCCGCTCCGATGGCTGTGGCCGTCGCCGCCGGTGGGGCTGCGGGTGCTGAAGCACCTGCTGCCGAGGAGCAGGACGAGTTCAGCGTCATGCTGCTCGAAGCAGGCGCCGAGAAGATCAAGGTCATCAAGGAAGTCAGGGCCCTGACCAGCCTTGGCCTCAAAGAAGCAAAAGACCTCGTCGATGCGTCCCCCAAGGCCGTGTTGGAAGGTGTCGACAAAGAGACCGCCGAGAAAGCCAAGGCTCAGCTCGAAGGTGCCGGCGCCAAGGTCGAACTCAAGTAACCAGATCGAAAACTGTCGATCGAGTGGAGCCGGCGGATCGCCGGCTCCACTTTTGTTTGATCATCCGGCGAAGAAGTCGCTGGCAGCAGCCTTTTGCCCGCTCCGCAGATTCTGGTTGATCTGAAGCCGTTCCAACTGTTGTGACAGTGCGCGTTCTGCCGCGGGCACCTTGGTCTCGGCAAAGAAGGCCTTCACGTCGGCGGCCACCGTCGGTTCCGACAAGGCCGGAAGTCCCTCCAGCATGCGATACAGAGTCATGGATGGCATTTTTGCCGTGATCTCGTTCCATTGAGAACGGATCCGACTCCAGCTGTGTGATCCGTTGCGTTTTGACGCCAGGAGCTCGCCGCTGACCCATGCCGCATCCTGTGACCTGATCTGTCCACCCAGCAACGCGTCGATGGTTGCGTCGATCGTGGTTTCGAACCCGGCGGACGCAATGGCGTGCAAGACCCTCAATTGGCGCTGAGGATTGTCGGTCTCTTCGTAGGCTTCCCACAGCGAATCCCACAACTCGTCGCCCTTGGTGGTCGCCAGCGTCACCACCGAGGCCTGGGCCACGTCGGGGTCGAGGCCATTTGGATCGGACAACCAGGCCAGCCCAATTCTCTGTGAGTTGGCGATGACCTCGTCGACAGAAGCCAGTCGACCTAGCGCTCCCACCAATTGACCGCGAAGCCGGCGTGTCAGATCGGTGTCGTCGGGTTTGTGGTCCCACGTCAGCCGGTCGAAAGCCGGTTGCAGCAGATATGCGACCCACTTCTCGAACTGGGGTCGGATTTCGTCATCTATCAGGTGGTGGCCGACCTTGTCGATGTGTCGCAAGAGTCTCTGATATATCGACAGCTCGGTCTCTTCTCGGTAGGCGTCCGCCAATGCCAAAAAGTGGCCGATCTCGCTCTCGCCCGACTCGACAAAAGCCCATGTGTCGTCGAGCAGGCAGAAGCGTTCGAGATCGTCGAGTTGATCGAGTCGGTCGAGAAGCGATTCCAACGTCGCCGGTTGATAACGGACTCTGAAGTAACCATGGCCCCCGGCGTTGGCTACGACGAAATCTGGCGTTGTTTCTAGGGGTATGGACGTTCCGGGTGTGTCGAAGAGGAGGTTGGTCTCGAATGGTTTGCCGGCCGCAGAACCGCGAATCTTCAACGGCACCGGCCAGAGCGTTGTATCGGTCTCGTCCGGAATCGCCAGGTATCTTCGCTGTTCGAGTTGGATCGACGCCCCAGAAACCTTGACATCGATTTGTGGATAACCCCGCTGATGGATCCACGGGTTCATGACCTCGCGGACTGCCACATCCGATGCGGACTCCAAACCCCTCCACAGGTCGTCGGTGACGGTGTTCGCATGCATGTGTTGATTCAGATAGGCACCGACCCCTTCACGAAAAGCTTCCTCGCCGATGAACTGCTCCATCATCCTGAGCACCGACGAACCCTTGCCGTACGTGAGGGCGTCGAACATCGCATTCGCATCGGCTGGTGACTCGACCTCGAATTCCACCGGGCGCGAAGTGTGCAAAGAGTCCGTCCCGAATGCCCAAGGGCGCTCTTCTGCGCCGAAAGAGAGCCACCGCTTCCAATCGGGTCGGGCGGCATCGGTCGCCTTCATCTCCATGAAGGTTGCGAATGCCTCATTGAGCCAGATGCCGTCCCACCACTCCATCGTTACGAGGTCCCCGAACCACATGTGCGCCAGTTCATGGCCGATGACGTCCATCACCCGCAACCGTTCGGCCTGGCTCGAGTTGGCCTGGTCGAGCAGCAGGGCCGATTCGCGATAGGTGACACACCCAAGGTTCTCCATCGCCCCGAATGCGAAGTCGGGGATGGCGACGTTGTCGAGCTTTCTGCCCGGGTAGGGAATGCCGTAATACTCAGAGAGGTAGTCCAGGGCGAATGCGGCAGAATCGAGGGCGAAGGAAGCCATTTCGAGGCGCCCCCTTGGGACCACCACCCTCACCGGTACACCGTTGACCACGACCGCCTCGGTGGCTTCGAATGGACCGATGACGAAGGCGACGAGATAGGTCGACATCTTCATGGTGTCTTCGAAAGTGATGGCGACCAGGCTATCTCCGGCAGATTGGCGGTCGGCTTCCGGGTAATTGGAGATCGCCATCAGATGGTCTGGCACCACCAGCGTCACCCCAAAAGTCGCTTTGAAAGATGGTTCGTCGAAGCAGGGAAAGGCCCGGCGAGCGTCGGTTGATTCGAACTGGGTGGTGGCAATCGTTTGTTCTGTGCCGTCACCGTCGATGTAGGTCGACTTGTAGAAGCCGACAAGGAGGTCGTTCAAGGTTCCGGAGAAAACCACGTCGAGTCTTGCGGGACCCGGTACCGCTTTGTTTGGGAGGTCGAGCCTGACCCTCTGGTACTCGGCGACGTGAGTTACGGTCGGTTGGACGGTGACGCCGTTCTGGGTGAAATCTACCGAGCTGAGCTCGAGATCGAGTGCATGGACCTCGAATTCGGCAGTTCCCTCATTCACTTCGAGATCTATCGACACCGTGCCGGTGAAGACGGCTCGCTCGAGATCAGGGGTTATCCGAATCCGGTAATGGACAGGTGAAACCGTCGCTTGGAGTCGATGAGGATTGGACATGGCGGGTGGATGAGCATAGCGACGGCCCGGTTCAAGTCCTACGCCAGAGCCCTCGGGTGGAGTGTCAGGCGGCGCCTCGAGAGGCGTCGGGGTTTGGGGCCTGGGTTCGCTCTCGATGGCGAGCGGTAGCCTACGACCGTGGATTCGACAATTCTCGTTCGGGTTTCAGGCCGCGACCGTCCGGGCATCACTGCTGGTCTCATGGACCTTCTCAGCGCCGGTGGTGCCGAGTTGATCGATGTGGAGCAGGTTGTGGTCCGGGGGCGGCTCAATCTGGGATGCCTGATTCGGGTTCCAGAACGGAGCGTCACCGTGAAAGATCTCGTCTTTTATGGCTGGGAGCGTGAACTTCAAGTCGACTTCGAGGTGGTAGAAGATGCCGATGGAGTTGAGTCACCGCAGTCCGTGGTGACTTTGATAGCTCCTGAGCTGGGTCCCGCCGCGTTCGGGGCAGTTGCGAGAGCAGTGGCGGCGGGCGGCGGCAACATCGAGAGGATCGCGCGTCTCTCGACCAAACCGGTGATCAGCTTCGAACTGGCGATCTCGGGTGGCGATCTCGAAAAGATGCGTCGCAGCCTTGGAGAGGCCGCCGCCACGCAACGAATCGACGTCGCAATCCAGGCCGAGGGACTGTTCCGGAGGGCCAAACGGCTTGTGGTGCTCGATGTTGACTCCACCTTGATCCAGAACGAAGTGATCGAACTGCTGGCGGAAGAAGCCGGAACGCTCGAGCAGGTCCAAGCGCTCACATCGAGGGCGATGAACGGTGAGATCGATTTCGAAGAAGCGCTCAGGGCTCGTGTGGCCCTACTGGCGGGTCTCGACGCAGAGGGGATCGAACGAGCTGCCAAGCGGATCAAGCTGACGCCAGGGGCACGTACTTTTATTCGCACTCTCAAACGACTGGGTTTGCGAGTGGTGATCGTCAGCGGCGGGTTCGATGTTTTCACCGACCGCCTCCGCCGTGAACTGGAGTTGGACGGCGCGTTCGCCAACAAACTGGAGATGGTCGACGGTGTTGTGACCGGGAAGCTTGTCGGCCCACTGATAGATCGCTCCGGCAAGGCCGATTTGCTCCGCCGGATTTGTGCCGAGGAGAACATACCGTTGGCCCAGACGGTCGCGGTGGGCGACGGTGCCAATGACATCGACATGCTGGCGGTCGCCGGGTTCGGGATCGCCTTCAACGCCAAACCCATGGTCAGAGAGGCGGCCGACACCAGCGTCACTGTCCCCTACCTCGATGCGCTTCTGTTCCTGCTGGGCATCAAGCGGGACGACATCGAACGAGCCGACGCCTCCGACTGACCGTCAACCGCGTGTTGGCTGAGGCGAGAGCAGTTGACGCCAAAGCCAACTTTGAGCTGGGGACCACGTGTGGTGTGGTTGTGAACCCTGGGTTGGGGATACGGCGACCCTAGGCGTCGTAGCTGCCGGCGGTGGTCGTGCCGCCTTCACCGGTCCAGTTGGTGTGGAATGTTTCTCCGCGGGGGCGATCGACCCGTTCGTAGGTGTGGGCACCGAAATAGTCGCGCTGCGCCTGGATCAGGTTGGCCGAGACCCGCTCAGAGCGGTAGCCGTCAAAAAACGCCAAGGCAGACGAGTAGGCGGGCACTGGAACCCCTGCCATCGTTGCCCCTGCTATCACCCGGCGCCAGCCGTCCTGGGCCGAGGAGATCGCCTCGGTGAAGAACGGGTCGAACAGAAGGTTCTCCAGCTCAGGACTTCCCAGATACGCGCTCATGATGTCATCGAGAAAACGGGCACGAATGATGCAGCCTTCCCTCCACAAGGAGGCGATGCGGCCCAGATCCAGGGACCAGCCGTACTCCTGCGATGCTTCCGACAGAAGCATGAATCCCTGCGAGTAGGACACGATTTTGGAGGCATATAGAGCGTCGCGCAGATCGGACATGGTGAATCCGACCGGTGCAGTGTTCGGTCCGGCCAGTACCGCCGACGCCTTCACGCGCTGTTCTTTGAACGAGGAAACCACTCGCGCGAATACGGCCTCGGCCACGAGGGTCACGGGTTGCCCCAATTCCATCGATGAGATCACCGTCCACTTGCCTGTGCCCTTCTGACCGGCTGCGTCCAGGATCTTCTCGACCAGCGGAGAACCGTCATCGTCGATATAGGCCAGGATCTCGGCTGTGATCTCTATCAGGAACGAGTCGAGCACGCCATCGTTCCATTCGGCGAATGTGGCGGACATTTCGACGTGCGACATCCCCATGGCCCGCATCAACCCGTAGGCCTCGGCAATCACCTGCATGTCGCCGTATTCGATCCCGTTGTGGACCATCTTGACGTAATGGCCGGCGCCCCCCGGTCCTACCCAGTCACAGCACGGGAGTCCGTCGTCGGCTTTGGCTGCGATCGCTTGAAGGATCCCAGAGATGTGGGGCCAGGCGTCGGGATGTCCGCCGGGCATGATCGAAGGGCCGTAGCGGGCGCCCTCCTCCCCGCCCGACACGCCGCTGCCTACAAAAAGAATGCCTTCGGATTCGAGCGCCGCATGGCGCCGGGCGGTGTCGGAAAAAAGGGAATTGCCGCCGTCGATGATGATGTCGCCTGAGGAGAGGAGTGGTGCGACCTGTCCGATGACGGAGTCGACCGGTCCGCCGGCTTTCACCATGAGCATCACTATCCGGGGGCTCGCCAAGGCGGCGACCAGTGCCTCGACCGATTGAACTCCGGTGATCGACATCCCCGCCGCGGGACCGGCGATGAACTCCTCGGTAACGCTCGCGGTTCGGTTGTAGACGACGACCGATGAGCCATGGTCCGCCATGTTCATGGCAAGGTTCTGGCCCATGACCGCCAGCCCGATGAGTCCTATGTCCGATTGCACAGATGACGAGCATAGAGCCAGGGGTCACCGACCGAGTCCGATCCACTGCTTCTAGAGTTCTGCCGATGTCAGTACTCGGGATAGATATCGGTGGTTCGGGGATCAAGGCGAACCTGGTCGAAATAGCTACTGGCGAGGTTGTTGCCGGGCGACACAAGATCAAGACACCCCAACCTTCAGAGCCCGACGCGGTGGCGGCCGTCATTGTCGAGATGGTCGAACACTTTGGTTACTCCGGACCGGTGGGATGCACGTTCCCCGCAATAGTCAAGAGAGGTGTCACTCTCAGCGCCGCCAACGTCGACGAGAAGTGGATCGGCACCGATGCGCAGGCACTTTTGACCAAAGCCACGGGTCTGCCGGTGACCGTCGTCAACGATGCGGACGCCGCCGGTGTAGCCGAGATGTCGTTTGGGGCGGGTCGCGGAAAGGGAGGTGTTGTCATAATGCTGACATTCGGGACCGGGATCGGGTCGGCGATGTTCATGGACGGAGTGCTCGCACCCAACACCGAGTTCGGGCATCTTCATTTCCGTTCATACGAATCGGTGGAGGACTGGGCGGCGGCTCGGGTCAAAGACGACGAGGACCTGAGTTATTCAGAGTGGGCGGAGCGGTTGGATGCCTATCTCAATTATCTCGATCGACTCTTCTCGCCCGATCTCTTCATCATCGGCGGCGGCGTGTCGAGAAAATGGGACCGTTTTGGCTCAGACCTGACAGTTCGGGTTCCGACCATGCCCGCCGAGCTGCAGAACGAGGCGGGGATCGTTGGGGCCGCCATGGCGGCCCAACTCCGTTCGAGTTAGCTCTCGCTCCGAAACTCCTCAAAAAACGCGCCGTCGGCCTCACTCAACCTGACATCCATGGTGACAGAAGAATCGTCGTGTTTTTCGGCGATCACGGACCCTCGTCGATGGGCCGCCGCCACCACATCACCTCGCTCGTACGGGATCTGGAGATGCATGGTCACTCGTTTCGAATCGAGTAGCTGCGCCAGGTTCGTCAGTAGGCCGTCGATTCCTGCGCCGGTCGCGGCCGATATGGCGATCGCGTCAGGGAACATATTCCTGAGCCTGTTCAAGGCCACCTCATCGACTGCGTCGATCTTGTTCAGGACCAGCTGCTCCGGGGTCTCGGAGGCGCCGATCTCGTAGAGCACTTCCCTCACGGCCGCGATCTGGCCGAGCGGGTCGGGGTCGGAGGCATCGACAAGGTGAAGCAGGAGGTCGGCGTCTTTGACATCGTCGAGCGTCGAACGGAACGCTTCGACGAGGTGATGAGGGAGGCGTCGCACAAAACCAACGGTGTCAGACAGGAGCACCATTCCACCTTCTGGCAAAGTGGTTTTTCGCACGGTTGAGTCCAGGGTTGAGAAAAGCCGGTTCTCGGCAAGCACCTCGGCCTCTGTCATTCGATTGAGGAGCGTTGACTTGCCGGCGTTGGTATATCCCACCAACGTCACCTGGGGGATCGCAGCTCTCTTGCGGGCCCGGCTCTGGGTGGCCCTGGTCTTGGTGAGCGCGACGAGTTCGCGTTCGAGCTTGGCGATCCTGGTCAGAATCCGTCGCCGGTCGGTTTCGAGTTTGGTCTCACCTGGTCCGCGGGCGAGGACGCCGTAACCCTGCTGTGAAAGAGACTTGCCCTTGCCGCGGAGCCGGGGCAGGTTGTAGCGCAACAATGCCAGTTCCACCTGGAGTGCCCCTTCACGCGATTTGGCGTGCTGGGCGAAGATGTCCAGGATCAAGGCTTCCCGATCCACCACGTCGCACCCAAAGAGTTTGTGCAGGTTGCGTTGTTGGGCAGGGCTCAGCACATTGTCGAATACGACCACGTCGATGTCGAGCGCAGTTGTCAGCTCGGCCAGTTCTGCGACCTTCCCGCTTCCGAGAAAAGTTGCAGGGTCGGGTGAATGTCGTCTCACCAACTCGGAGTCGACGGGGTCGGATCCCGAGGTATCGGTCAGCAGTGCCAATTCTTGCAGCGATCGCTCGGCGTCGTCGACGTTCATGTCGGGGAATTGCACGCCCACGAGGAAAGCGCGTTGGATCCGGATTTCTAGGTCGGTGACGGTGGCTGTGAGGCGGCGGCGCCCTCTTGCTTGATGTTCTTGGGTCACGGGATCAAGCTACCCCGGCTCGACGACAAACAGCGTCGATTTTTTGGCGCGGTGAGTGGTGGAAGCTCAGAGGTATTGGCCTTCTGCGGCGACGTGCTCGAGTTCCTCTTCTGCGATGATTTGAGACTCCCGAACTGCCACGACCGGCTTCCCGCTGGGTGGCCAGATGAACCGCCATGCACCGCTCGGAACCGCCCAGAACCGTTGCCCGGTTCGAACGTCGACAAGAGCGAGAGCATCGCTTCCATCTTTGGTGCCGGCCGGAACCAGCAGCCCAGATCGCGTCGTTGATTCGTCTGGTGTCTGACCAACTCGCCAGCCATTCAGAACTTTGTAACCGTTGTCTTCGTGTCCCTTTGACTCTTTCATGCAATCCGAAGTTTGCCACGCCAGGCGATACATGCACCATTCGGCTACCCGCCGGCCTGGCTCAAGGCAGGCCGAGTTCCGACCACGCCGGCGGGCCCTCTCGGTTCAGAGAGCCGACCAAGCTGAAGCTGGTGGGTCCGCCGACTTCGATCTTCATGGTGCAGTCGGGGCACACGAAGTCGACGAAGAATACCGTCATCGGCGGGTTGGCCGGTTCCTGGCCGAAGCGAGAGACGATCAACCGGCGCCCGTCGTAGTCATGAATCATCAGATAGGGCTGGCTTTTTGTTCCAACGTACAGCTGCGATATGACCTTCCCCGCTTCTTCGATGACGATTTTGGGCAGCTCGAAATCACCGATCGGGGCGCCGCTCTCGTCCCGCTCTGCGTTGGCGAGACCACTGTCGTCGATACGAGCGGTGAGACCTTGCGCACTGAAACTGGACACGCCTTCCCCCCAAATGAAACGGTCGACCGGACCGTCGGCCGATCGAGCCCCGGTGCTCGCGTCGATCCAGAACCAGTTGTCGAATTCGGTCGAGATGGCAACGAACGTGGGTGTGCCGAAGGCAACATCGACGATTGAAACGGTCCACG
Organism: Acidimicrobiia bacterium; assembly: GCA_041746105.1. Classification (GTDB taxonomy): domain Bacteria; phylum Actinomycetota; class Acidimicrobiia; order Spongiisociales; family ZC4RG35; genus JBFHRE01. Next base: position 23,741 of record JBGTHP010000034.1, on the reverse strand, counting down.
GGTCGCCGAGCGAGTCGGTGATCGGAAAATCTCCGGTCGGCCCGGCCTGGCGAAGGGCTCCGTTCTCGTCGATGTAGTAGACCCCACCGTCTCCGTCCCAGGCCATCCTTCGCCACGATCCGGCGAAACCGCCGTTGTCGCCGATCACGTCACCATTGGGCCCGGCCAACGTGCCGGATTGGTCCATCGACACAAACGCGAACGGACTCACGTCGATGGTGCCGAGGGCCGCCTCGTCTCCCGAGAGCCCGGAGAGGGCGACCGTGGACAGGAGAAGCCCCTCCTCGTTGCTGCCAAGGCTGAACAGACTGTCTCCGGCGACCGCGGTCATCCGGCTGTCGAGACTGGTTGCGAAGAGATAATGAGGGAAGGCGAAGGCAGTGATGGATCCATCGGGACGAACCCACCAGCCGTGGCTCAACCCGTACTGAACTCGGTCGCCAATCGTCCCGGTCACAATCACGCCATCACCGAAGGGGTGCGCCGAGATGAGGTCGGTGTCGGCGGGGAAGATCCAGGCCATTCCGTTTCCGTCGGCTTCAACCAACTCGACGACGCCTTGGTGGACTCGAAGTAGACGACCGTCGGGTAGCGGCTGGAAGTCCAGACGAACGGAGGCCGCCACCGGCTCCAGGGTGGTTGCATCGGCAATCGGGAACCACCGACGAGGGGTGGGAGCGGGACCGCTGGAGAGTTCGTCGGTGACCCCCTGCCAAACCACTCCTCCGGATATCGAAAGCTGGGGATCATCGCCTGGCACGGCGTCGATCCGGCCCAATTCGTCACCCAACGGGTCGTAGGCGAGCAAAACTCTGGTTCCCGAAACGTCGACCAGGACGAAGACCCCCTCCGACCCAGCGGCCAGCGCCACTGGTATCCCTTCGCCCAATCGGATCGGCTCTGGCGTCGTCTGCGTCGAGTCGAGGACGATGAGGATCTTGTTGTTGGCCTGGTCGAGTATGTAAACCGTGCCGCCCGGCCCAACCGCCAGGCAGCAGGGACCGGTCGATCCGACGCGGCCGGCCTCGACATCGCTCGTTCCCCAAGGCCAGGCGCGAAGCTGGTCGGTCACTTGCTCGATCGCGGTCAGATCTTCGATTGAATAATCGGCCACCGGCGCAATGGCAGAACCATCGGTCGGGATCGGAGCAGTAGGCGTCGGGCCGTCGCTCACCACCGGTAGCGTCGGCTCGGAGGGGAGGACGGTCAACGCGACGACCACAAAAATGATCGCGGCGAGCGCCGTCACGGGCGCCAGCAAAGCCAGTTTTCGAGTGCGAGCGACACGCTCGATTGGCACCATCGGCATCGACCGGGCGGCCGAGCGGACCTCGGCCGCAGCGCTGCGGGCGAGTTCATCGAGTTTCATGGTTCGACCTCCAACTTCTTTGAAAGGGTTGATCTTGCCTGGGCAAGGGAGTTCTTGACGCTCGATTCGGCGATGCCAAGGACGGTCGCCACATCCGCCACGGACATGTCTTCGAGGTAATGCAGTGCCACGACCTCTGACTGGCGACGTGGGAGCGATCTGACTGCTTCCCAGAATCTCTCGTTGGGTGGTTCGAGATCGGGGAATGCAGTCGGCGTGAGGCCGGCGAGACGACCGAACGCCTTCCTCTCGGCCATCAGACGCCGGAAGCGGGAGCGAGCGAGGTTGATTGCGACCGTTCGTACCCAGGCGCCTGGGCTCGTGTAAGTCGACACCTCTTCCCATTTCTGGTGGGCCTTGACGAAGGCGTCTTGAGCCAAGTCTTCTGCCCCGCTCCGGGATCCGCTGACGGCGAACACAAGGCCGAGAACAGCCGGATAGTGGTCGCGGTAGAACCCATCAAAACTTGGAGGGACGACATAGGCGTCCGATCCCATCAGATTTCGCTCCAGCGGTTGGTGGTGCACAACGGTATGACGCACGGCAAGGGGAATCCGGTCTATCCACGTGAGAAGAATTCGCCATTCGGCCCTGAAACCATCGGGTCTTGGCAAGGGTCAGAGTGTGTAGGGTGATCGAGAACCACCCGAGGAGCCGATGACCGACCGGTCCATATTCAGCGAAGCACTCGATTATCACGAGCGTGGACGGCCGGGGAAGCTCGAAATCCGCCCAACCAAGCCCACGGCCACACAAGCCGACCTAAGTCTCGCCTATTCGCCCGGTGTCGCGGAGCCGTGCAGGGTGATCGCCCAAGATCCCTCGGCCGTCTTCAAATACACCAACAAGGGCAACCTGGTCGCTGTCGTCTCCAACGGCACTGCGGTCCTCGGGCTGGGCAACATCGGTCCGATGGCCGGAAAACCGGTGATGGAAGGCAAGGCCGTCCTGTTCAAGCGTTTCGCCGATATCGATGTTTACGACCTGGAGGTTGGATCGGAGGACCCGGAGGACGTCATCCGTTTCTGCGAGTTGTTGGAACCAACCGTTGGCGGGATCAATCTCGAGGACATCAGGGCCCCGGACTGTTTCTACATTGAGTCGACCCTCAGAGAACGCCTCGACATCCCGGTTTTTCATGACGATCAACACGGCACGGCAATCATCTCGGGAGCGGCGTTTGTCAATGCCCTCGACATCGTCGGCAAGCGCATCGAAGAAGTGAGGGTCGTCTTTTCCGGTGCCGGTGCCGCCGGAATCGCCACCGCCCGATTCTTCAAGGAACTCGGCGTTCTTCCAGAGAACATGATGATGATCGACTCCCGCGGCGTGATCCACTCCGAGCGAGAGGATCTGACCGATATCAAGCGTGAATTCGTGGTCGAGACGTCCGCTCGCTCGCTGGCGGATGCCCTGGCCGGGGCCGATGCCTTCGTGGGCGTGTCGGTCGCCGGGGCGGTCACCCAGGAGATGGTCCGATCGATGGCCGATCAACCGATCGTCTTCGCTCTGGCGAATCCCGATCCAGAAATCACCTACGACGACGCCAAGGCGGCGAGACCGGACGCCATCGTCGCGACCGGTAGGAGCGACTTCCCGAATCAGGTGAACAACGTTCTCGGCTTTCCATTCATCTTCCGGGGCGCACTGGACGTCCATGCCAGGGGTGTCAGCGAGGGCATGAAGGTGGCGGCTGCAACCGCGCTAGCAGAACTTGCTCGTCAGGAGGTGCCTGAGTCCGTCTTGAAGGCTTACGGCACCGATCGGCTTTCGTTTGGCCCCGACTATCTGATTCCCACACCGTTCGATCCCAGGGTGCTCTGGACGGTGGCGCCGGCAGTGGCAGTCGCCGCCACGGAGGAGGGTCTGGCTCGCAGGCCGCTCGTCGATGTTGCGGAGTACCGCGAGCGTCTTCGTGCTCGTTTCCAGTCTTCATACGGTTTGATCCAGGCCGTGACCGGGCGCGCCAAAAAGAAGCCGATGACCGTGGTCTACCCCCATGGTGACGATCTCAGAATCATCAGAGCCGTCAGGCGTGTCCTCGATGAGGGAATCGCCAACCCGGTACTGCTCGGGGACGCAGGGCTCATCAACGAACTCTCCACCGAGCGCGGAATCCCGCTCGATGGCATTCGGGTGCTCGATCCCGCCAACGAGACCGACATGAGGGATCGTTTCTCCAATCGGCTCTTCGAGTTGCGAAAGAACAAGGGGATGTCGGAGGAGCTCGCAGGGCGCCAGGTGTATGACCCGAACGTGTTCGCTTCGTTGATGGTCGACCAGGGCGAGGCCGACGCCGTCCTTGGCGGTCTGACCACCTTCTACCCCGAGACGATTCGCCCAGCCCTCCAGATCATCCGGCTCGAGGACCACAGAACGATCGCCTCATCGGTATATGTCGTCTACATCAAGGGAACCGCCTACTTCTTCACGGACTGCGCGGTCAACATCGAGCCGTCCTCAGAAGAACTGGCCGAGATCGCAGTCGCAGCCTGCGAGGTCGCCCGCGACTACTTCGACCGAAAGGCTCGAGTGGCGTTCCTCAGCTACTCGGACTTCGGGTCGGCTCAAGGTGATGAGCCCACCAGAGTCCGGCGAGCGGTCGAACTCTTCCACGCTGCCTGTCCCGACATTCCCGCAGAGGGCGAGATGCAGGCGGACACGGCCGTCCTCGGCGAACTGCTGAGGGCTCGCCGACCGAACGGCCAGCTCGACCGAGCCGCCAACGTGCTGGTGTTTCCGACGCTCACCGCCGGTAACGCCGCCTACAAACTCCTTAACCGGCTGGCGGATGCCGAGGTGATCGGTCCCATCCTGACCGGGCTGGCTAAGTCGGTGCATGTGCTTCAGCGTGATGCCGAAGTCGGTGATGTGGTGAACCTGACTGCGATCGCAGTGGCGGACGCTCAGCGCAAGAGCTGAGCGTTTTGGCGGAGGCGGACGGGAATCGAACCCGCCGGGGACCTTGCGACCCCCCAACAGTTTTGAAGACCGTTAGGGCCGATTCTCGGGATGCCCGACCTACTGGGGGAATCCGCCGAAATCCCTTGTGCCGCAAGGGATTTCGACCTGTCATCACCTCTGGTCATCTCCGAGCGGTTTGCGTCGTTGCTCGTTCTCCCGCGCCCCCAGCGCGCCCCGAGATGCCCGCCGGTGTCCCGCTCGGCCGCTAGCCGCGGAGGGTTTTGAGGATGTCCTTCATGAGGAGGACGAGATGGAGGTCGTCGGTCGGTGACGACTCAAACTCGGGGATGAGGTGCAGGTAGAATTCGCGGGCCTGCGGTGGTCTCGGCGTGGACCAGCAAGCCGCGGCATCCGATCCCGGCGCCGAGCTGCGCGGTCCGGCTGATGACGTCGGCGAGGAGACCCGGCTCCGAGCCCCCGGCGTTCGTGTTCGATCGTCACCCCGAGGCGGGCGAGAAGCGCTACCGGTTGTGGATACCGTCCCGCACCCTTGCGGACCCGGCCAGGGGTGTCTTCGATGGAGATGCTTCGGCTACACGATTGTCAACAGCTACGTTGACGACGCGTGGGTACGTGGCTACTACAACGGATCAGTAAACAGTAATGTCTCAAGCACCTGGACGGCTGAGTCCGGAATTCTTCCAGAATTATGCCCTAACCTGCACTACCACGTTGTCACAGTGAAGACTTAGATCATGTCGGACTATCTCTTCCTCGGCTTCGGACTCCTGGCAGTAGTGTTGGCGGTGATCGTTGCTCGGGTGTGGAAGCCGAAAGTGCCCCAGCAAGTAGTGCTCGGATGTGGCCTTGGAGCGTTGTTCCTGTCGGCATTCTTCCTATTCGGCATCGAAGGCAGCCCATCTATCCCGGCGCGGGGATCTCATTGGTTTTCACGGGCGGAGCCCTGCTCTTCGGAGCCTTGTTACCACCGAAGCGATGGTGTCCTGGCCCGGGCCATCCGCGGTCGTCTCGGGCGGTGGCGTTGGCCGACCGCGAACCCACCAAGCCCGAAGACCAGGGCGACCGCAGCCCATCTCTATTCGTCGGTCGCTGATCCATCGGAGCTCGACGATCGAGTCAAGATCCAGACCGCGCCAGCAATAACTGGAGCGGGTGCGCTCCCTATCAAGAAGGGGAGCTCACCTGGATCGATCAAGGTAAACACCGCGTGAAGTACAAGAAGGGGAAGTGTCCCGGCAAACACGATTGCTGATCTGGACCACTTTCGAGGGGTTCGTACCGCTGCCCACCCAAGCGCGAGCGCGCCAACCACAGTGAGGACGCCCTGCGGAGGGGAGTGAAACAGGGCTTGGAGGCCGAACTGCAAATAGAAGAGCGCTACAACCCCCAGCAGTAGGGCTCGCAATATCCGCGCGAGACGGGAACGGAGGCGAGCGGTCATCGTGGGAGTTCTCCTCGCTGGGGGCGATCGTTCTGCAGGTGGGCTTCGACCAACTGACTGACCATTCGCTCATGGCTCGATGCCCTGAGCCGAACCGGTTGTCGGACGGTCACCTGGTACCACTCGGTGGAGTCGAAGGTAAAGATGCCGTGTCGAGGCTGAGCCGCCTAATGATGGACGCCGACCTACACCCTTGCGTTTCACGTCCCAAATGCCTGTTCCTTTCGAAGCCTCACGGACCAGCCTACGGGCCGCTCAAGCGATGCGACGGGCGGTCGCACGCCTCGCAGGGTGCCACCGGCCACGCCGGGGGCCTCAGGGACTTCCAGGACATCTCGTGAACCTGGTGGTGTATGTACTGCATTCTTCCATCCCTTGAAGTGGGCAAGTGGAAAGGTCCCCTATGTCCCCAACGTCACGCACGGGCTGTCGTGGGCAGAAAAAGCCATAGGCCGACTGGCGGGTGGGCGATAGGCCGGTCGGGGGACGGCCGTAAGAACCAGCTGTCGCTGGGTGACCGGCTGCCACTAGCCTCGGGCGGACGACCAGGCGGGCTGGCAGGAGGAGGTGGGCTGCGGCCGGTGATGTGAGGATTGAGAACCCGATCATCAACTCGGCGTTCGCCGAGCCTTCCCGCCATTTCCGTTTCGGTGAGGAGGGGATCACTTCGGAGTTGGTTGAGCAGCGTCGCCCTTCCGCCTATTTCGTTCCGATCCCGCAGGCGAAAAGGAAGGCGGGTCAGCAGTCGTTCGAGACGGAGTGGACCAGGGATCGGCTCAAGGAGTCGGATGCGATCAACTGATCCGGGGCAAGGTCGACCTGTGGAGACGTCGGGGGTATCCGCATGTAACGCCGACGACTCGGCGTCTGCTCGACTATGGACCGATCCGTTTGATGAAACGTCTGATGGTTGGCGGCTCAAGCTGGCCAACATCATCGATGAACACCCCCGAGAAGCCCTCGACATCTGGGTTGACCGGTCGATCACCGCCGACGACCTTGTCGAACGGCTTGACCTGTTGGCCGCCGAGCGGGGAGCACCCGGGCACCTGCGGATGGACAACGGACCCGAACTGATTGCGTGGGCGCTCAGGGACTGGTGCCGGCTGAAAGGCACCGTCACCTCCTACATCGAACCGGGATCGCCGTGGGAGAACCCCTGGATCGAGTCGTTCAACGGCCGCCCCGCGACGAATGCCTCAACAGCAACGAGTTCGGGTCGCTCACCGAGGCCAGGGTGATCATCGAAGACTGGAGGATCGAATACAACACCTGGCGGCCTCACTCCTCCCTCGGGAACCAGACTCCCGCCGAGTACGCTGCCATCTGGACCACACACAACCCGGACCCACTCCCATAACGCGTGGACTCACATCCGGGGCTCCGTCACGACCTGGTTGCCGCAGCCCTTGCGTATCTGGCAGGAGGTGTGCAACGCGAGCCAGATCTTCGTCGGCTGGCTTCGACTTCGATGGACGGTCTGAGCCCTGCGCAGAGGGACTGGGTCCAGACCACGAATGCGCTGCCCGATGTCAACCGATTCACTGACGTACGCAACGCCCTCGTTCATCGACACGTCTCGACGAGCGTGACAATCCGAATCGGTGGAACACCCTCCTACTCCATTCGCGTCGAGGAGGTTGACCACGAGGTTGCTGTCGACCCAAGCGCTGCCTATGAGCTCGCGGTCGATCGATTCGTCGCACTCGGTCGTGTCCTCTTGGCCGAACTCGACGAAACGCGAAGCTAAGCCTCCGGGAGGCGTGGTAGTCCTGCGCATCCGGCAGGGGAGCGATACGTGCCGCTCGGCGCTATCGGAGGGTCGGCGTGTTATCGCTCGGGATCTGTTGGTCGGCGCTGCACTGACTCGTGAGCGCATCGTGGCCATTGTTCTTGGTGGTTAGTCGCCAGAAGATGAGGTGCGTTGTGCCGCTGGGGCTGGGCACCGACTCGTAGTGGTATCGGTCGAGGAGGTCTTTGTGAGATGTCCATAGTCGCTCGCCTTGGCCGATCTCGATGGGGGCGACCGCCACGTGAAGAGTGTCGATGAGGTCCGCTTCGAGGTATTGGCGGACGGTTGCGACTCCGCCTCCGATCCGTACGTCCTGTCCGTTGGCTGCATCTTTGGCTTGTCGCAACGCTTCTTCGGGTGTCGCTTCGAGGAAGTGGAACGTGGTGTCGGCGAGCGTGAAGCTGGGTCGGTGATGGTGGGTGAGTACGAACACGGGGGTATGGAACGGTGGCGTGTCGCCCCACCATCCGGTCCAGTCGTGGTTCTTCCACGGGCCGCGTTGGGGTCCGAACTTGTTGCGCCCCATGATCTCAGCGCCGATGTTCCGTGTGAAGTCGCGCACGAAGTAGTCGTCGAGTCCTCGCGTTCCGCCGGGCTGGGTTCGGTTCGGCCAACTCGCGGTGGCGAACGCCCACGAGGCCAGATCGGCTGGGAGATTGGCGATGCCACCACCTCGGGGTTCAGCATGTCCGAAGGGCGCTTCGAGGCTTTGGCCTTCACCTGCCCCGAACCCGTCCATCGACACCATGAAGTTCTGTACCCGTACGAGTTGTGAAATCCTTCGGTCCTTTCTCAGTGCGTGCTGCCCGGGACACGCCGTGGAGGTTGAGGAGCGGCCGTGAGAGATTCTCAGCCACCTCCCCGCACCATACGGACCGCGACAGTACTGTCGAATCCGCTACCGCGGAAGACGCCGCACGCATCGGGGACGCGGTTCAGGATCATCAAGCGCAAGAAAGGTTCGTGGCCGCCACGGTGAGTGCACGTCAGGCGTGGCGACACCGATCCTGGAGGTGCCGTTCGGCTCGGATCTCCGTACATGTGTGCTATTCGCCCGGTATCGGTGATCTGGGGCTGGTTGGAGGTCTCCTGTTGGGTGTTGGTGCAGGTGGTGGGCCAGTCAATCCTCGATGACGTCGAGTCCTTGCTGGCGGAGGCGGGCTATGCCGTCAAGCATTTCTTGGATGGCCTCGGGGCTGTGGCCTACCCAGGTGTGCAGTTCTTCGACGACTCGGAGTGGGTGGCGGGTTCGGTATGACTGGGTGACATTGCCGGGGAACCTCTTGTTAGTGACGTTGGGGTCGTCCTCGAACGGGCCTGTGGGGTCGACTAGGTAGATGTGCCCTCGCTCGTTGGATCCCGCTAGTGCGTTCGCCAGCTCGGCTCCCCATATGGCTGGCTCGAGCATGGCTGCGAAGTAGATGTGGTTCGAGGCGCGGCCGTCGTCATAGTTCGACATATGGCCCGGCACGAGCAGCTCGCCGTCGCTGAACACGGTCTTGGTGCCGTGATAGAAGGGCCCGGTGATGTGAGCGCAGTTGTCATAGTTCACCGGAACGTACTCAGTTTCGGTGGCACCGTCTCCGGTTGTGTTCGCACCATCAGGATCCATAAGTGGAGGATTATACTCCGTTTTCATGACCGATGAGAACCTGGTCGTTGAGGACCAACCATTGCGGTCCGACGCTCGCCGGAACCGGCGCCGGCTCCTCGATGCGGCAACGGAAATGATCCTCGAGATCGGCGGCGAGCCGTCACGCGACGCCGTCGCGAAGGCCGCCGGAGTCGGCATTGCCACCCTGTATCGACACTTCCCCGACCAGCGCGACCTTCTGCGCGGCGTTGCGCTCGACGTACTCGATCGGACCATCGCTGCCGGCGAAGCCGCTCTCGATGAGGCAGATGGTGGAGCTGCGCTGCGCCGCTACCTACACGCAGCGATCGACATCGGACTCGGCGCGGTCAACATCGTTCATTCGCTACTCGACAACGTCGATTGGCCCGAGCAGCGCACCGCCGCCCAAACCGTTCTCGACCGGCTAATCGACACCGCGCACCGCGACAAAGCGATTCCAATCGCTTTCACCGCGACCGACATCGCCCTCGCCACAATCCGGTTCTGCCGACCCCTCGCGATCGGTCTTGACACAGCCGAGGAGCGCACAATCGCACACCGACAGCTCGACAGCTACCTCAACGGACTTGCCATCACTACCAATAGCAGCAGCGCATAGCGCGCGTCGCCAACGCCCGAAATCGGCCAAACACCCGCCCGGCCGTCAGCCTCGCGAACTCCCAGGTGGATTACAGGCATATAGGGCAATCGGCGCTAGCAACCCATTGTCTGGATCGGGAAGGTATGGGTGCCGGTCGGTCAGCGTCCGATACCTCGGTGCTGGCGGTTTGGGGTGTGGTCTGCGGTGTGACGCTGCGTGGCAGCTTCGATGCTCCGACTGATTCTCTGCCACGCCTGGTCGTCGCTGGAGGCGGGATTGTCGATGGTGATGTCGTGGGCGGCTGGGCAGGTGGCGGGGTGGCGGTCGTCACCGGGTCCACAACGGCGTAACGAGGTACCGAGGGTCTTGTCGAAGGCGGGGCGGGTTTGGCGGGTGATGGCGGGTTGATCGATCCAGTCCCGGGTCAGGGCTTGGGTGAGGATTTCGGCGGCGGTGTCGTCGTGACCGTGGATGACGTAGGCGTGGTTGGCGTGACGTCCGCGGGTCATCGACGTGTAGAGGCCGCGGCCGTCGATTGGGCCGTCGACGAGGAAGAGGCCCATGTCGACGGTGCGACCCTGGGTGGCGTGGCTGGTGTGGGCGTATCCGAGCTCGAGATGTTCTCGGGTGTAGTCGGCAGGGAGACGGACGGTGCCGGCGGGTCCGGTGACGGTGACGGAACCGTCGGGTTGGATGGACTGGATGGTCCAGTGGTCCCGATTCTTGACCATGACACCCCGGTCGGTACGCAGGGCCCGTTGGTTGCGGCGGGTGACCACGTCGTCACCGATGAGCAGCTTCTGGTCGTCGTGGTGGAGGGCGGGTCCGTGCGGGTCGAGTTCTCCGGCTTCGATGCGATGGTGTTGGGCCGCCTGGTTGAGGCGACCGGCGGTGTGGTTGGTGTTGGCCATCATCGCCACCGTCTCGCCCCGCAGCCTCGCTTCCGCCCAGACATCGATGATGGCGGATTCCATGTCGTGGGGAGTGCCTCCGTGGATGCGACCATGGCGGTCGTATTCGGCGATGACACCGATGTCGCCTGTTCGGAGACGTCGGGTCGCGTCGGCTTCCCAGGGGTGGGTGAACCGGTGGATCGCGTCGAGCTCGATCGCGCCGCAGGTGTCGGTGAGGTGGGTGAACATGCCGCCCCTGCCGACGGCGGAGAACTGACGGGGATCTCCCACCATGATCACACGCCATCCGTGCCGGTCGGCCAGCCGGGCGAGGTCGGCGAGTTTGGGGGTGGAGACGGTGCCGGCTTCGTCCACGATCACCGTCGCCCCCCACCCCAGGTCATACGGAGGTTCTGGTAGCCGGTCCGCCCGGGAGTGTTCGTACAACAGTTTGTCGAGGGTGTCGGCGGTGACTCCGGTTTCGGTGGCGAGAACGTGGCCGGCGGCGGCGGTGGGTGCCACCCCGAACACGGTGTGCCCGCGTTGTTGGAGGTATCCGATGGCGGGGGTAAGGGCGGTGGTCTTGCCCGACCCGGCCGGCCCCACGATCAGCTCGAGCGGGGTCAGCCCGGCGACGGCTCGGCAGGCGTTGGCTTGTCCCGGGCTCAACCCGGTGGTGTCCAGATCCCGGCAGGCGAGGTGGTTGGCGGCGTCGGGGATCCGGGGTTTCCGGTCGGCCCACTCGATGATCTGTTCTTCCTGATCGAGGATCGCTTGGGTGGTGAGGACCCGATCGACGGCGGCCTCGGTGATGGGACGTCCGTCACGGCGCGACGGCACACTATCCGGGGCGAGTGGGGACAGGTCCACACAATGGGTGGCGGTCACGTGGTCGGCGAGACGTTGCAGGAACCGGGTGACTTCTTGGGCTCGGACGGTGACGCCGGTGGGGACCTGGGCGGCCAACTCGCGGACCAGTTCGGCGGGACGCCACGTGGACTGGCGCTCCGCCAGGGACTCGAGCGCCCGCTCGATCATGATCGCCATCTGGCGGCGGTCGATCCCCGTCGGCCGAACGATGCGATCTGTGGCGTCGGTGATCAGCGTTTCGGGTTCAACACCCAGGGCCCCGGATCGTTGCCGCCATTCGTTGTGGAGCTCGCAGGCGATGTGACTGTGTGGTTTGGCGGGGCGACTGTCCACCACCGCTTCTCGCTTCAGCTGCCATCTCTCTCGTTGCGTTGGTTCTCTGCCGAGATCATCGACGAAGCGGCCCAGCTTGGCGTCGATCCGCTGGTCGATGTCCGCGGTGCGTTGAGAGAACTCGGCCAGCACGTCAGGGTGGATGCCGATGATCTCGGAGATCCCGTTCACCGGAGGCTCCCATTCGACGCCGAGGCGGCGGGTGAGCTCGGCCCGCAGCCCGGCGTGATACAACCCCGACAGGGTCCGCTGATCCATCTTCACCGTGCGGGCATCCAACGCCAGCCAGCGACGGTCGGGGGCGCGGACCCGGTTGGCGATCACCGCATGGGTGTGCAGTTGAGGATCGAGCTTGCGGCTGGTGTGCTGACGGAACACCCCCACGATGATCCCTTCGGTGTCGACACACACCACGTGACCCCGCTGCCGCATCCGAGTGTGAGCGCGAGACTCCACCCAGGAGAGCACGGCGTCGACCGCCCGGTCATGTGCGTCGACCACGGCCCGTCGTGTCTGTTCGTCTCCGATGGCGAACAGCACCGACACCGACTTGGGTGCCGAGAAGGTGGCATCAAAGCCTCGGACCGAATCGTCGCCGTAGCGGCGACCCAACCGTCTACCGGTGGCCGGGTGCTCTCCGGCCATCACCGCTAGGAACGCGCCATCGTCGACCGGCCCGTCGAGACCGAGGAGGGCGGCACCGTTCCCGTACCAGCGGCCCGGCGGCTCACCCGCGTCCAGGTAGTAGGAGGGGAGCTGCTCGGTGTAGTAGCGGCCCGCCGCGGCGCCTTTCAGCGTGGTCACCCGCACGGTCACCGTGCCACCCCCGCCCTGTCACCGCAGGTGTGCACTCGTCTGTCTCTCCTGGCTCGGTGGGGTCGCTGCGAGTTGGAGGGTGTGGTCATGATCCGAATCCCGAGTGGACGATCGATTCTGATGACTATGATACCTCTAATGCAACGTTATTAGCGTATAACTATTGATAACTGATGCGAGATGATGCGTAATGATGAGAGGTGCGCGAGCGCTGATCGGAAGGGGTTGTCGAGCAGAACGGCTGCTCGGGTCTCATGTTTCTGTGATTGGATTGAGACACCAGCGCAACCGCAGCAGGGGAGGGAGGACGGTATGAGACGCTCCGGATGGATCGAAGACCGGCAAGGACGAACCGGTAGAAGGTGGCGAGCCAGATACCGGGGACCCGACGGACGTGTCCGCTCGAGAAGCTTCGACCGTAAAGTCGACGCCGACCGCTGGCTGATCGCCCGACTCGGATCGATCGACCGAGGCGACTGGATCGCACCCGAAGCCGGCAACATCCCACTCGCCGAAGCCGCCGCCGACTGGCTCGCCGGGCTCGACATCAAACCCAAAACCCGCGCCGAATACGAGTCGCTGCTCCGCTCCCGCGTACTACCCGTGTTCGGGGAACTGCCGGTCAACCGCATCACACCGGCCATGGTGCGGGAATGGATCGCCGAGATGACCACCGAGGGGCTCTCTGCGTCACGGATCAAACAGGCCAAACAAGTCCTATCGGCACCGCTCAAACTGGCTGTCAACGACGGGATCCTCGCTCGTGAGCCGACCTCCGGTGTGAAGGTCCCGACGGTGCGGCGACGTGAGCAGCGGTTCCTCACCGCCGATCAAGTCGCCGTTCTCGCCAAAGCCGCCGAGAACACTCAGACCGGAGCCGGACTCATCATCGAGACCCTGGCATGGGTCGGGATGCGATGGGGCGAACTCGTCGCACTGAAACGACACCGGATCCACCTACTGCGGCGTCGCATCGAAATCGCCGAATCAGCAACCGAACTCGGATCAGGCCTGTCATGGGGCACACCCAAGACCCACGAGCGTCGTCTCGTCACCATGCCGGCGTTCCTCGCCGACCAGCTCGCCGCACACCTCGGCACCATCACCGACGACGACCTCGTATTCACCGCACCCAAAGGCGGCCCACTCCGCTCCTCCCCCTTCCGGCAAGCCGTCTGGAAACCAGCCATCGAAACAGCAGGCCTCGGCCAACTCCGCATCCACGACCTGCGGGGCACCGCCGCCTCACTCATGATCTCATCAGGCGCAAACATCAAAGCCGTCCAACGCCAACTCGGCCATGCCTCAGCAGCAATGACCCTCGACCTATACGGACACCTCTACGAAGAGGACCTCGACACCCTCTCCGACGCCCTCGATCGCCGCTACATCGCCGCCACCACACCATCGCAGATGCGCCCCGAACGAGGCTCGAGTGATTCTCCTGCGCCCCTATCGCGCCCCGAGCGCGCCCCGAAAGACTTCGGGGCCGTCGTCAAACTCGACGGCAGCACCAGGAATGCCTCTATTTGACGGGCTTTGGCGGAGGCGGACGGGAATCGAACCCGCCGGGGACCTTGCGACCCCCCAACAGTTTTGAAGACTGCGGAGCCCACCAGGCACTCTGACGCCTCCGCCGGTGACCTTAGCCGTCTACGAAAACTCAAATTCTCGCGGTAACCTCCACTCGTGTCCTCTCGAGAGTTCGGGGGCCTCGTCAAGCGCAGCCGCGAGCGTCTCGGGTTGAGCCAGACCCGAGTGGGTGAGCTGGTCGGTCGGGCGCCCTCCACCGTCCGCGCTTGGGAACGGGGCCAATCCATCCCCAATGACCCTTCCGCGTTGTCCTCGTTGGCAGCGGTACTTGGTCTGGACGAGGTCGAGTTGTACCGCCTGGCCGGGCTCGAACCTCCGACGGTCATCGAGAACTTTCCCACCATCGAGCAATCGTTGCGCGAGATTGCTCCGGTGCCGCCACGCGTCCAACCCGTTCAGCCCCCGTTGGTCGAACAGCCCACCCTGGACGACCAGATCCGGTTGACAGAACCTGGATCGAACGTTGAGGCCGTGTCGTCCGAAACGGCGACTCCGAAAAAGCCCGCCTCGCCGGGGGCGCAGCGCCCGATCGGTGCAGAACCCGAGACCCCGGTCGCGGCGGGGGTCCGATCCGAACCGATCCGACCGGCTCCGGCGACGAGTCTGCCGGTCGAGGATGTGACGGCTGCCCAACTCGAGGAGATGTTGGGCGAAGTGCCGCCGCGACGCAGGACTCGACCGAGGGATACGAACAATGACCCTCTGGGGCGTCGTGCCTTGGAGGCGATTCGTTCGCTTGATGCTCCTTGGCGGCGCAAGCGCTCGGCGTCAGAACCTGTCGGCAAACCGCTTTCGGCGTCATATGTCGAGATCCCCGAGCAGCGTCGGTTCTACCGGCTCAGAATCGTCTATACCGCGGTCGCAATGGTCGTGGTGGTCTTGCTTGGGATCTGGTCACTGGGCGCGGCACGCGATGCGATTGGGGTCGCCCTCGACCTGTTGCTGGAGAACCTCGGTTAGGGATTCAACCGGAAAGCCCCCGCACCAGGAGGGCAACCGCCGCAAAAGCAGCTACCAGCAGAATCGCCTGCCGGATCCGAGGCCCTTCCATGAGGTGTTTGGCCTTGCTGCTCACCGCAAATCCGAACAGCGCGGGCAACACCAACAGTCCTGCCAACCGAAGGTCCATCGGTTCAACCGCACCGGAGGCGCCCAGCACTGCGAGATTGATGACAATGCCGATGGCGAACACGGTCCCGAGGCTTGATCGAATCGTCGCACTGGTCGACCTCTGATAGAGGAGCGCGATCGGAGGGCCACCTATCGCCGAGGTAGTTCCGGTGAAACCCGACGCAAATCCGGCTGCCGTCCGTGTCGAACGGTTCATCCGAATGGTCAACCCCGACGCCAACGCGGCCACGGCCCCCAAAACGATGAGCGCGATGACGGTGTCGAGAGTTGGTTCTGCGACTCTCTGAAGGATCCAGGCACCGAGCATCGCCCCCGGAATCCTTCCACCCACGATCCAACCGAGGCCGCTCAGGTCGAGGTGGTGCCGTTCGCGCCACGCAGCCGAAATCGAGATCGGGAGGGCGACAAAGAGTTGGGGAATTGGCGTGAGCTCCGGATCGATGAGGGTGAGAATCGGCACAGAGAACACCGCAAACCCGAGTCCGACGGTGCCTTGAATCGCCGCAGCGAGAAGAGTCACCGCGGCGGCCAGAACGAGATCGAGGGTGGCCGGCACGAACCGGCAGCGTACCCACAGATGGTCGCTTTCCGGCCTTTTCAAGAAATTGCCTTCCCCTAACGCCCGCAAACTGCCAAACTTCTCGATACCAGAGAAAGGAGGTGGTCCTAGTTGGGTAGTACGTATTGGACTCTGGAGGTGGCCGAGCGCTGAGCGGTGCTCTGCCAGACGCCGCTCCTCCTGATGGGAGTAGGTGGCGACTCTGTCTCGGACCACCGACCTCTGGATTCTGTGGCTTCGTCCGCCCACAGCGGCCTGGTTCAAACCAGGCCGAAGCAGTTCCGAGGATTAGTAGGTTGGGCCCCGCCGATCGGCGGGGCCCAACTTTGTCGACAACCACCGGTTTCTCGTGGATCGATACCCTTCCTGCGCGGCGTCAGGCCTGCGAGTCGATCGCCCTTTCCAAATCGGCCAGCAGATCGTCGATGTGTTCGATCCCAACCGACAGCCTGATGAGGTCTGGTGGCACCTCGAGAGCGGTGCCCTGCACGCTCATGTGGGTCATCAGCGCCGGCATTTCGATCAGCGACTCGACCGCGCCGAGGCTTTCGGCCAGCGTGAACAGCCGGGTGGACGACGCGATTTTTTTCGCTCGGTCGACTCCACCGGAAGGCCGGAACGAGACCATTCCGCCGTAGTTCCACATCTGCTGTTTGGCGAGAGCGTGCTGGGCGTGGGTGTCGAGGCCCGGGTAGATCACCTCATCGACCTCGGGGTGTGCCGCCAGGTAGAGGGACACCTCCTCGGCATTCTGACAGTGACGTTCCATCCTCAGAGCCAATGTTTTTATGCCGCGCAAAACCAAGTAGGCGTCAAACGGACCCGGCACCGGCCCGACGGCGTTGATCAGGAACCTGAACCGCTCGAGCAGGTCGGGGTCAGAGGTGACAAGCGCACCTCCTACGACATCTGAGTGTCCGCCCAGATATTTTGTCGAAGAGTGGAGCACTACGTCTGCGCCCAACGCCAGCGGCTGCTGGAGGAAAGGTGTCGCAAAAGTGTTGTCGACCACCAACTTCGCGTTTGCTCCTTTGGCGACCGCGGCTGCTCTTGCGATATCGACGATGCGAAGAAGGGGGTTGGTCGGAGTTTCGACCCAGATCACCTTGGTATGTCCATTGATGGCGGCCCCCAGAGCATCGATGTCGGTCATATCGACCGAAGAAAACTCCACTCCCTGCTCGCTGAGAACTCGCGCAAAAAAGCGGTAGGTGCCGCCGTAGGCGTCGTTGGGGAGAAGCACATGATCGCCGGGTTTCAACAGATAACCGATCAGCGCGGTGGCCGCCATGCCGGATGCGGTTGCCACCGCCCCGCCGGTGGCGCCGGCGCCCTCGATCGATGCCAAGGCCTCCTCGAGGGCTGTCCGGGTGGGGTTGGCCGTGCGGCTGTACTCATAACCCCTGTGCTCACCCGGTGAGTCCTGGGCGTAGGTCGACGTTGCATAGATCGGCACCGTTACCGCGCCCGTTGTCGGGTCGGGTCCTTGCCCTGCGTGAATCGCCCTTGTCTCGAATCTCATGCTTTGGCCCCTTCTTGGGTGGCAAGACCGTTGGCTTTCAGCCACTCATCGTTGAATCCCTTTGAGAGATAACCTCGTCCCGAGTCGGGGAGGATGACCACCACCAGTTTTGACGGGTCGGCGTTGGCGATTGCGAGAGCGGCGTGGGCGGCCATCCCGCACGAACCGCCAACGAGGAGTCCTTCCTCGCGGGAGAGGCGGTGGGTCATGGCGAAACTCTCCGCGTCGGTCACGCGATAGAACTGATCGATGAGATCGACGTCCACTGTTTCTGGATAGAAGTCCTCGCCTACACCCTCGACCAGGTATTGGTGGATCTCGTCGTCGGGCCCTGCCGAATAGATGCTGCCTTCCGGATCCGCTCCAACGACCCAGATCGCGGGGTTCTTTTCCTTCAAATAGCGGGCGCTGCCGCTGATCGTCCCGCCGGTGCCAACCCCGGCAACCAACACGTCGATTTTCCCATCCGTTTGTTCCCAGATCTCTGGTCCGGTCGACGCCTCGTGGGCGGCAGGGTTCGCCGGATTGGAGTACTGATTCGGGTGGAACGCACCGGGAATCTCCTCGGCCAGCCTTCTCGCCACTCCGTAATACGACTCCGGGTGCTCCGGGAGGAGTTCGGTTGGCGTCACGACCACCTCGGCGCCGTAGGCTCTGAGCAGAGCGATCTTCTCGGCCGAGACCTTGTCGGGGACGGTGCAGATGACTCGATATCCCCTAACGGCTCCGACCAGGGCCAGACCGACACCGGTGTTGCCTGAGGTCGGTTCGACGATTGTGCCTCCGGGTTCGAGAAGACCCGATTGTTCGGCGGCGTCGATCATCGATACCGCGATCCGCTCCTTGATGGATCCACCCGGATTGAGGTATTCGACCTTGGCCACCAGATTCCCAGGGGGGTGGAGTCGAGCGAGTCGGACGAGAGGTGTCCCCCCGATGAGTTCGAGGACGTTTTCGTGAATTGTCATGCTCGCCGGAGCCTACCGGGATCGAGTTCGGGCAGTTCTGACCGAGGGTTAGCCTGTTGGCCGTGACCAAACTCACTCGATACGCCTGGCTGGTCGTGGGTTGGAACCTGCTCACCATCCTGGGCGGAGCCGTCGTGCGCGCCACTGGTTCGGGCGCGGGTTGTGGCCGATCCTGGCCGACCTGCCAGGGCACCATGATTCCAGAGCTGAGAGGGGCGACCGCGATCGAATTCGTTCATCGGGCAGCCAGCGGGATTGCCTTGACCTCGGTCGTGGTGCTCGTTGCCTGGGTCTTTCGTGCCCTCCCCACCGGACACAAGGCACGCAAAGGCGGTGTCTGGTCGTTGGTTGCGATCATTGGCGAGGCGTTGATCGGTGCCCTCATCGTATTTTCCGAATGGGTGGCGGAGGACGCTTCGGTTGCCAGGGCGGTTGCGGTGCCGATGCACCTTGTGAATACCTTGCTCCTGCTGGCTGCCCTCACCCTCACCGCGTTCTGGCTCCGGCATGGCAGTCTCGGCCTCGACTACTCAAAAGATCGCCTTGGTTTTCTGCTGGGGGCGGCCGGGATGGTGACGGTTGCGGGCACCGGGGCGGTGACGGCGCTCGCCGACACGCTGTTTCCCAAGGAGGGTTTTGCCCTGGGCTCGTTCCTATCGGTGGGGGACAGTGAACACTTTTTGACCCAACTGCGCGTGATCCACCCGTTGGTCGCGGTCCTGTTGGCCTGCGGAATGGCTGTGTGGGTGGGGCGGCGATGGCCGGCTCACCCGGTCGGACGGGTGGTGATGACGATCGTGGCGCTCCAAGTGGGCCTCGGATTTGCCAACATCGTGACGGGAACCCTGCTGGCGGTGTCTCTGGCGCACTTGCTGGCCGCCGATGTGTTGTGGATCGCCTGGATCTGGCTGGCCGCCGAGGTCATGAGTGGATTGGCGCGACGGACAGAATCCACGGCAACGACGCCGTCGGTCAGCTCAGGAGCCGGATGAGGCCAATTGTGATTCCATCGGCCAACGCCTCCCAGGATGCCTCGATGATGTTCTCGTGGACGCCGATTGTTCCCCACGACTCCTCGTGATTTGAGGTCTCGAGGAGAACTCGAACCTTGGCGGCGGTGCCGTCGGCCGAGTCAAGCACACGAACCCGGTAGTCCGTCAACCGGAGCTCGTTGACCTCGGGAAACCGATTGACCAATGCTGCTCGCAACGCCTGGTCGAGCGCATGGACCGGCCCATCGCCCTCGCCGGTGGTAACTACACGCTCGCCTCCGACCAGCACCTTGACAGTGGCCTCGGCGATCACTTCGGAATCGGCTCGCCGTTCGATATAGGTGCGAAAGGACTCGAGCTCGAAGAAGTCTTGTTCCCAACCTGTGGCGCGCCTCACCAGCAGTTCGAAGCTCCCGTCTGCCGCCTCGAAGTGATAGCCGCTGTGCTCGAGGTTTTTGACGGTCTCCAGGACCTGGCGCGCCAGTTCGTCGTCCATGGACAGTCCGAGCTCTTCTGCCTTGTTGAGGATGGCGGCCCGGCCGGCCTGCTCAGATACGACCATCCTGCTTCGGTTCCCAACCGAACTCGGGTCCGTGTGCTCGTATGTGTCCATGCTTTTTGCGAGCGCCGACGTGTGCAGACCCGCCTTGTGGGTGAATGCAGATGAACCGACATACGGCCGATGCGGATCCAACGTGATGTTGACGAGTTCGGCGATGTGATTGGAGATCGAGGACAGCCGCTCCAGCTGTCTGTCGTTGATGACCGGGGTGCCGAGCTTGAGCGTGAGATCAGGGATGATGGTGCAGAGGTCGGCGTTGCCGGTGCGTTCGCCGTAGCCGTTCACACAACCCTGGATCTGTCTGACTCCGACCAGAGCCGACGCCAGCGAAGAAGCGACCGCGCAACCGACGTCGTTGTGGAAATGCACGCCGAGTTCGGCGTCGACCGCCGACTGCACGGCGTCGATGGTTGCCGTCACTTCGTGCGGGAGCGTTCCTCCGTTGGTGTCGCACAACACGAGGCGTTCTGCGCCCGCTTCCGCAGCATGTTTCAGGATGGCGAGAGCGAACTCCGGGTTGGCTCTGTAGCCATCGAAGAAATGTTCTGCGTCGAAGAAGACTCTCCGGTCGTGTCTCTTGAGATATTCGATCGACTCGGCCACCATCCGGATTCCCTCGTCGAGGTCGGTTCGCAGCGCTTCTCGTACGTGATAGTCCCAAGCTTTTCCGACGATGCAGATCACTTCGGTCTCGGCGGCGAGCAGCGACTTCAACTGAGGGTCTTCTTCGACGCCAACCCTGGGACGACGGGTCGATCCGAACGCGGTCAGGACGGCATTCTTGAGGTCTAGTTCGGTCTTGGCCCGCTCAAAAAACTCGTCGTCCTTGGGGAGAGCGCCCGGCCACCCTCCTTCGACGTAGGCAACACCGAGCTCGTCGAGCAGGCGAGCGATGCGCAGCTTGTCGCTCACGGTGAGCGAAATCCCTTCCTGCTGCGAGCCGTCGCGCAATGTCGTGTCGTATATCTCGAGCTGGCTGTGCATGGTGTCCTCTTCGGTCATGAAAAAACCCTCTGCGGTGCAGAGGGTCGGGGCACACGCGCTGACGCGTGTGCTCAGTCGATAATGATGACGCTGGTGGCGTTGGGGTTCTTCATCGGAGACAAGTATGGCGTCATCTCGTCACCCCGTCAACGGAACGCGGTGAACCGGATGGTCGGGTCGAGTTCGGCTGCCGGCACCGCAGGTGAGAAGAGGAAGCCTTGACCCAAGCGGCATCCAAGCTCGATCAGGCGGTCACGCTGGGGCGGGGTCTCGATTCCTTCTGCCACTGTGATCAGGTCGAAGGTGTGTCCGATGTCGATGACCATCTGGGCCAGCGGGGAAGCCCCGGGGCCGATCATCCTCTCGACGAAGGCGCGGTCGATCTTGACGATGTCGATCGGCAAGGTATCGAGGCGTGATAGCGACGAGTAGCCGGTGCCGAAGTCATCGAGTGCGATGCGGATGCCGAGTGCCGCCAGGCTCGAGAACACCTCGGGTGCCGCCTCGATCGCTGCGCTCTCGGTGATCTCGATCACGAGCGACTCTGGATTGATCTTGCTGGTGAAGAGAGCCGTGCGAACAACTTCGACGAGTTCTGTGCGGATCTGGTCGGCGTCGACGTTGACACTCACAGAAAACAGTGGGTTGGTCTCCTGAAACTTGGCGGCCGCCGATGCAGCCTGGTCGATGGTCCAGGCGCAAACGAGGTCGATCAGTCCAGCATCTTCTGCGGTGGCGAGGATCTCGGCGGGGGCGATGTTGCCGAGTTCGGGGTGGTTCCAGCGGATGAGGGCTTCGGCGCCGGTGGCGACGCCATCGGCCAGGCGGACGATTGGCTGGTAGTGCAGTTGGACCCCACCCTCCATCAACGCGGCATTGATGTCCTGGCGCAGCCTAAGGGCACGCCGAGCCTCCGACTCCATCGACTCCCCGAAGACCCTGAACGATCCCTTCCGAGAGTGTTTCGCCGTGTACATCGCCCGATCGGCTCGCCGCAGGACATCGTCGGATTGATCGCCTGTGACGATGTGTGTGATACCGATCGATGCTCCGACAAAAACCGATTGCCCCGACACACTGAACGGCGGTTTCAGCGCCTCCAGGATGCGGGTGGTGACCATCTCGGCGTCCTCCGGGTCGGCGAGCATGGTGAGGAGAATTGCGAATTCGTCACCGCCGACTCTGGCCACGGTGTCGTGTTCACGACACGATCTGACGAGGCGTCCGGCCACCGCCGCCAGCAATTCGTCGCCGGCGTGATGCCCGTAGCTGTCGTTGACCGTTTTGAAGTCGTCGAGGTCGAGGAACACCATTGCGGCCGGTTCGGCGGTGCGGGCAAGGAGGCTTTCCAGCCGCTCATGAACGAGGGTGCGGTTGGCGAGACCGGTCAAAGGGTCGTGGAGAGTCTGATGCTTCAATTCCTCCTTGAGCCTGGTCAGCTGAGAAAGCGAATCTTCGAGGCGCCCGTTCTCGAGGGACACGGCGACCTGGCCTGCCATCGTCTCCAGCAACTCGAGGTCGTGGTCGGTGAACTCGACGATGTCACCGAGGGGTGAGCGGACCACGAACACTCCGAGAAGCGAATCACCTTCCAAGATCGGAGCGGCGATGACATCAACTCTCGAGCTTCCGCTTCGATGTGATCTCCCGATGAATCCCGATCCTGCTCCAAAAACGGTGGTCAATATCGGGTCTTCATCGGCCAGGTCGGCGCGCTCCATCGCTACACCGACGCTGCCGTCCTCACAACGGGTGATGAAGACCTGACCATCCGGGCCTTCCGGGCGCAGAATGATTTCGGCCATGTCGGCCTCGAACACCCTGCATGCCCTGCGGACGACGGCTTCGAGAGCGTTCTCGAGTTGCGGGATCCGGTGGAGCTCCCTCGTTGCCTCATAGATGGCCGTGAGGCGTCCGTGTTCGAGCCGCTGAGCGGCGTAGGCGCGATATGAGAGGTAGACGACGGTGACGGGGATGGTGGCGATCCAAGCACTGTCAGGAGCCAACCAGAGCAGAGCGACGGTGACGATCCCGAGTCCGACGTTGATGGCGGCAAAACCGGTGCCGGCGAACAACACGCCGCGGATCTCATCGCCGGCGACCCTCCCACCGGAGAGGGTGATGGCGGCACTTATCAGAAGATTGGCGGCAAACCAAGACAAAACCGCACCGGCGACGGCGGCCGCAGCCGTCACCAGGCTGAGTGGTCCGCTGGCGAACGCCTGGAAGATACCGAGGGCGATGATGGTCTGGAGTACGAGTTGGGCGAGGTTGAAGACGAGTTTTACCGGGCGCTGGCGCCGGTGGAGTAGAAGAGCGGCGGCGCTACCGACTATCTGGCCGGCAATGAGTCCGAGCGGCGTGGCGAAGAACAACCCGACGGTGAGTGGGATCTCGCTGAGTGAGAAGGAGTACGCGTGTCGGTGAAACCGAAAGTGGACGACTGTGCGTTCGGCGAGGTAGTAGGTCGGCGCCAAGGCCCACCAGGGGATGGTGATCGGCGCTCCGGACAGGGCCCCTATTCCTGGATAGCGCCTCGCCAGAATGGCGCTGACCCCGAGTATCGCCAGTGTCAGCAGCCAGACCCTCAGATCGTGGCGGCGACGCTCTTTGATTGCGGCGATATCCCCCTCGGACACCGTTCAATCCCAACTAGCCGTGGACCAGGTCCCGCCTGACCAGGTGCCTCCTGACCAGGTGCCTCCTGACCAGGTGCCTCCTGACCAGGTGCCTCCTGACCAGGTGCCTCCTGACCAGGTGCCTCCTGACCAGGTG
>JBGTHP010000033.1:0-17303 GCA_041746105.1 Acidimicrobiia bacterium | reverse complement strand
GGCCACCGGCAAAACCACACGGTTTTGGCGAACTCATCCGATGAAGAGTGCGATTCGGTCTTCTAGATCTTGGTCGGTCATTTCGCCGAATGATCGGCCGGCGACGGCGCCGGATGAGTCGATGAAGACGGTCATAGGTAGCCCGGGGACGAGGAAGAGGTCATTCACTGCATCGCCCTCGTCGAAGCCGATCAGGTAGCCGACTTCGATCTCGTTGGCGAAGTCGGTTGCGGCCTGTCGCGAGTCCTGCACGGCTACGCCAATGAACGTGATCTCGGGATGGGCTGAGGCAACACGATCGATCGATGGCATCTCGCGGCGGCAGGGGCGGCACCACGATGCCCACAGATTGACGACAACCGGTTGCCCGGTTTCGGCGATGTGGTCCTGAAGGCCGAACCGGCTCCCGTCGAGGAGGTCGATTTCGAAATCGGGGGCTGCCGGTTCTGCGACGGCGGGGTCACCACAGGCGACGGTGGTCAGCAGAATCAAGCCCGTCAACGCCGCCGCAACCCGATTCATTGCTCAGAGGCCGTGACGGGGGTCCGGTCGAGTTCGGCGACCATTGCGGCACGGGCGCGCGACCAAGGCTCGTGCATCGAGCAGACCGCTCCCACCGAACACGGCCCGCCCCGCAACACACATCGACCCTCGTCCACGGGCCCTTCAACCGCCTCGATCACGGCGAGGACCGACACCTTGCTCAGGTTGGTACTCACCTCGTAGCCACCGGTGGGTCCTGGTTGGGAGTTCACCCACCCCAATCGGACCATTGGCGCCATCGCCTGCGGCAGGTAGGTCGGTGTGGTCGACACAGCGGCCGCCAGTTCGGTGGCGCCCATCCTGCGACCGGACGCGGCCAGCGTCCTCAATGCAGAGAGAGCGAGATCTGTCTTGCGCGTCAGTTCAAGCCTCACCGCCGCTCCTTCGGGGTTCTCGCCGGTTGATGAGACTCAGCCTTCGAGCTGCCTCATATAGGCCACGATATCGGCAAGGTCGCCATCACTGAGGGCAGGGTTGCCGCCCTTGGGTGGCATGTCGACACCGGTCGTGTTGGCGGGGTCGCTCACCGACCTGCCCACTTTGAGGAACGCAACCAGCTCCGAGTCAGACATCGCCATGGCGAATTCGGATGTGGTCAGATCCTTGCCGAGATTCGGCAGACCTTTCGCGTCAGGGCCATGACACGACGTGCAAGAGGCGTCGTATTGGATCTTGCCGGCAGCGGCGTCTCCGGCGGCGGCCACAGGCGCCGTCGTGGGATCGGGTGATGCGCTGCTGCCTCCTCCGCACGCCACTACCAGCGACATCAATGTGACGACTCCGATGAGTGCTCTCTTGTTCATGTTCGGTTCCTTTCTTTCATCCGTTGTGATTGCTGTGCCCAGAGTCGGCCGCGACGATCTCGATGCGTCCGTCGCGGGCGAGTTCGGTCAGGTCTTCCCAGGTGTGTTCGATTCCGCCGTGGGAGGCGGAAAAGGCGTGGGCGGCCTCGACGGTTGCGAAGGCCACGATGCGGAAGTCCATAGGCGAGGTGATTTCTCCTCCGCTCACAAAGATGGCGTCGGCTACCGGAATCGGTGCCCCGCTGGTGTAGTCGTTTGCCCAGAATTGGGCGCTTTCGAAGTGTCCGAGGATGTTCGCCATGACCAGCATCCCGCCCACCTCGTCGAAGCGTTGTTCTTCGCCTTCTACGGTCCGATATGTGGCGGCAAACCGGGGTTCACTGATGATCATCCCGCACTGGTCGCAGACGTCCCGGTCGTATTCGATCTCGGGAGGTCCGGTCGCCGTCTGCGAGCACCCGGCAATGAGCAGAACCAGAACGAGCAGTCTGATAAACCTCATGCGTCGCTCCTCAAAAACCGGCGAAGTCCAATGAGCGCCGGCACGACGATCCAAACGGTCATCACCGCGGCTGCAAGGAGACCGGAGGCGGAACCCAGAGAATCGACCGCATAACTGCCTGCCGGCCCGAGCACGTCGAGGGATGACCCAAAGGTCGGCACCGCAGCGATGCGAAAGGCTTCGACCGGGTTGGAGGCGACACTGAAGAAGAGGACCGAGACCGGCATCCGGGTGGCGAGGGCTGTCCCCATGATTCCGAGGTCCCCGACGAATACCAGGAGAAGCCACGCGAGGATCGACAAACCGAGGGCGGCGCTGGATCGGGTGGACCCTGCCCCGATTGCCATCCCGACGGCAAGCATCGATGTGGCGAGGAGGGCGGACAGTCCCGACAGGATGAGGAGAGAACTGGGGGAGCCCGGCGCCCCGCTGATGGCCCCGATTACGCCCTCGAGACCGAATCCGGCGGCCACCGAACCGCACAACGCGGTTGCCAATCCGAGGAAGGTGCCTCCGAGAACTTCGGTGCGGCTGACAGGGTGCGCAAGGACGAATCGGAGCGCACCCCGTTCCCTGGCGCCGGCGACGGTGAGCGCTCCCAGAGTCAGACCCATGAGCGGGACGAGCGTCTGAACCAACGCCACCAGCGAGGCTGCTGTTCGTCCGTAGCCACCTGACCCGGCGAGTTGGGCACCGGAAAGTCCGGTCAGCGTGAGCACCGCCGACAAGATGGCGAAACACGCCGCGTAGATCCAAAGTAGCTTGCTGCGAATGGTGTCCCGCAGTTCGCGTCGGGCAACGGTCAAAACGAGGTCCATTTCGACTGTCATCTCCAAACCTCGAAATCGACAACGGGAAATCCCGCGTCTTCGAGGGCACGGAGGGCTATACCCTTCCGCTGACTCGAGACTTCGACGAGCACACCTTGTTTGTTTGGCCAGGCTTTGATTCCATGACTGTTGAGGGCGGCGGAGGCATCATCGAGAGATCCGTTGCGGATGCGAACGTGGAGCCACGACTGCAACCCAAGGCGCTCGCCCAATTCCTGGGAACCGCATTCGAGTACAACCTTGCCGCTCTCGAAGGCAACCACACGGTCGGCCAGCAGGCCCACTTCCTCGAGGTGGTGTGACGTGAGCAGGAGGACCCGGGATGGCGATCGGAGATCGTGGAGCAGCCGAACAATCGAGTCGCGGGAGGCGGCGTCGAGATTGGACGTCGGCTCGTCGAGTAGGAGAATCTGGGGGTCACCCAACAATGCGAGGGCGATCGCCAAGCGCTGTTTGAGGCCACCAGACAGCGACCCGACCGGCTTGTTGGTGTGATCGAGGAGGCCGACCGTTTCCAGGGTCTGGTTGAGGCTCTCGAAGTCGACCCGTTTCAGCTGTGCAGAGAACTCGACCGTCTCGTCCACCGTCAGGTCGTTGAAAAAGGCTAGTTCCTGGGGGACATGGCCTATCAGCCGTCTCGCTTGTTTGGCGTGAGTGCTGGTGTCGTAGGCGCCTACCCGGATGGTTCCCTCGTGGCTCGCCAGACCCAGAAGACACCTGATCACGGTGGTTTTTCCTGCGCCATTCGGTCCCCACAATGCCACCGCCTCTCCGGCGGCGACCCCGATCGATACGTCGTCGACTGCGACAAAATCGCCATAACGTTTGGTCAGGTGTTCGATCGTGATCATCGAGCACCACGCAATCGTGCCGGGCGTGTCCGCCGGCCGGTGAATGCGGTCAGCAGAGCCAGACCGACCAGCGCCGATCCGGTGAGAAGGAGGGGGCCGACGGGCTGGTCGCTCGAGACCAACGGCATGGGCGGAGTCAGCAGCGGGGCTGTGTCCTCGACCTTGGGCAGGGGTCTCATCGTTGGAAAAGCTTCAGCGGCGGCGTCGACCACGCGAGCGGCCGGCGTTCCCGAGAGAAGACGGAGATCGGTGCGGGTGTCGGTCACCTGGGCGAACAGGTCATCGATGCGATAGGTGAGATCGCCGATGCCGTTTTGGTCGGCGTCGTAGCCGGCGTAGTCGCTCCAATAGTTCCCACGACCCTCGTGACTCCACTCGTTGCCCTTGAGGACTCCGTCGCCCTGGCGCGCAACCTGTTCGCGGTTGTCGACGAAGGCGTTGTCCCAGAAGATGTTTCTCTTCACAGACGGCAGGAGGACGACACCGAAATCGTTGAAGGCGAAGACGTTCCCGCTGAAGCTCTGGTAGACGTCGGGCGATGTGGGCGAGTTGTCGAGATATACGCCGATCCGATTCTCGACGAACTTGTTTCCGTGGACCTCGACGCCATCGACATCCTTCAGACCGAGGCCGTATCCGCTCGGTCCATCGCTCCCGCTCACCTCGTTGTTGCGAAAAGTGAGCCGCCGGCTGTACATCAAGAAGGCGCCGACCGAGTTTCCGGCCAGGGTGTTGCCTTCGACGGTGACGTCGTCTGAATACATGAAGTGGAGGCCGTAGCGACCATCGGTCACCCGGTTGGAGCGGACCACCAGGCCACTCGAGTACCACAGCACCAAATCGCGACCATCGGCGACCTGGTTGCCTTCGACCAGGGACCGTTCGCATTCCCAGAGCCTGATTCCGTCGCCGCGACGGCCCGGTTCGAGGTTTTTGGCGCCGACGGTGTTGTGGAGAACCTTGGAGTCCGGCGCCTCGCGGAGATAGATCCCGAACAGCACCTCCTCGAGTCGGTTGTTCTCGATGACGAGGCGGTCTCCGGTACCGGAGATGCCGGCGTCTTCCCTGTCGTTGGAGATGCCGGAGCCGCGAATCACAAAACCACGGATGGTGACGTCGGGGGACACGATGGTGATCACGCTTCCGGTCCCGGCTCCTTCGATGACCGGCCACTCCACACCTTCCAGGGTGAGCGGCTTTTCGATGCGGATTCCACCGGTATAGGTCCCGGAGGGGATCGTCAACACACTCCCCGGGGCGGCGTTGTCGATCAGCGCCTGCAGGTCGGTGCCGGCGCCGGCCGACACCGGAAATGCGATCGAACCCAGGACCAGCAGGGCCGACGCCGTCATCGTGCGCAGAATCATTTCACGGTCTCCGATAGGCCTTGCGGTGGAACCAAAGGCCTGCCGCCACGAGACCGCTGGCGATAAAGGCAAGTATCAAGCCGATATGGGGTAGCGCCAGTGTGTCGAACTGGGCGATCTCGGCGGGTCCGATCACCGGAGGGGTGAACTCACCCACTGCGCTGGCGAACGGAGCGGCTGGATCGAGGCTGTGTCCGTAGTGCCAGAGCCAGTACTGGAGGTCGGCCAAAAAGACGAAGGGAAAGCTCAGCGCAGGAAGCGCAAACAGAACTACCCACTTGTTGTGAATGAGGATCCCGGCCGCGAGTAGACCGACGATGGCGGCGATACCGGCGACTGCGATCTGGCGTTCGGCCTGTGCCCCCTCATCGAAGCCGGGAAGGCCGACGTAGTGGTTGAGGCCTTCGAGTTCTTTCACATCACCCTCCATCCGGTCGACGAACACGTTGACCAGCAGCCCGTCGGGGTATTGAGGAGCCTCCAGGTTGAGTCTCCAGTAGGGAAGAAAGATGGAGACCACCAGTGCCAACCCTGCGGCTGCGAACAGCCAGATCGGGCGGCGATAGGCAGCGCGGGAGACGCCGGTGCGGGGGCGTCTCTCGCTGGAAGCTGCCGTTTGTGGGGTGGTCTCCATCTCGCTATCCCGTTCGGCTACTCGGGTTCAACCAGGAAGTAGCCGACCATCTCTAGGTGAAGCGCCGAGCAGAATTCGCTGCAATAGAACGTGTAGACACCGCTCGCATTGGCTTCGAACTCGAAGGTCGCCGTTTCACCTGCCTCGAGACTCAGGTTGATGTTGTGGCCCGGAAGGGCGAACCCGTGGGTTGCATCGAGTGAGGTCTCGATGTTGGTGATGTGCCAGGTGACTTGATCGCCTGCCTTGATCTCCACGTGTTCGGGGGTGAAGTGTGATCTGACCGCGGTCATCCACACTTCGACCTGGTTGCCGTTTCTTTCGACGCGCTCGTCACCGGGCAATGGTGCGTCGGGGTCGACCGACATCGTTCCAGGGTTCCAGCCCGCTTCGGGATAGACCTCCCAAGGGGCGAGTTTGTCTGCCTTGATGATCTGGGCGTAGTGCGGCTCCGCGGCTGTGATCGGCATGTCGTAGAGCACGCTCATGTCATCTGCTTGACCGCTGATGTCCACCAGTTGGAAGTTCTGAGGCAACAGCGGACCCGGATGGAAGAACCGGTCGATCGACCACTTGTTGAGGGCGACCAGCCAGGTTCCGTCCGGGGAAACCGTGTCGCCCTCTGCGGCGACCAGGTGGCCGATGTTGTATTGGACGGGAACCGTCCCTTGCAACTTCCACCCGTCTTCGTGGTATCCACCGCCCATGCTCCAGCGTGCAACTGCGCTGTCGAGGAACAGGCTGGTGTAGGCATAGCCCTGGTTGTCGAACTGGGTATGTAGTGGTCCCAGTCCAACTTCTACCTGAGCTTCCATCGTCGCGTCAAAGTCCAGGATCGGCACTCCGTAGGGGTCCGTGGTCCAATTCTCATCTGCAATGGCCTGCTGGATTTTCTCGAAGCTGTAGATGGTGACGTGTGGATCGAGCTTGCCCGACACGACGATGTAGTCACCCTTGGGGGCGACATCGGCGCCGTGGGGGCTCTTCGGCTCTGGAACGAAGTAGAGCAAACCCTCGGCTACGGATGTGTCGAGAGTGAGCACCTCGAATCCGTTGATTTCGGTGGTGTTACCGGCAGCGGCCACCTCGGCTGCCTTCTCCAGGTTGATCACGTGGAGATAGTCGGTGTCTCGTGCACTGACCCCGGCTTCGAAGGGCGGGTTTCCGTCTTCGATGCCGCCGGTGGCCATCTCGGTGTTGAACGATCCGCAGAAGATCCAACCGTCGGAGACGAGCTTGCCTGCGTCACAGAGGTCTTGCCAGTAGGGCGGTAATTCCATCGCGAAGGACTTCGACTCGTCGATGCGTCCGGCGGCGCGATCGAACTTCCAGAAAGTGATCATGCCCCGGTACTTCTCTTCGTATTCGCTGATTGGGGCGTACTCGTTTCCGAGTGGGGCCGCGTACTGGCCGCCCTCGATCACCCATTCGGTGTCGGGCGTCACCATTGTGGCGCCGTGGTCGTTGGTGGCGAGGGGGTTCTTGACGATCTGCTTGGTTTCGAAGTCCCGCAGGTCGATGGTGGCAACACGGGCGTTCGCTTTGTCGTTGATGAACACGAACTGGCCGTCGTATTCGCCCCCGGTTTCCGATAGCGCCGGGTGGTGGGTGTCGGCCCAGGTGAGTTCGGTGTTGCCGAACTTGCCATCTTCGAGCAACTGCATCGAGTTCTCTTCGCCGTACCCATATCCTTGCCACGGTTCAGGAGTGAACACGGCGATGGTCTTGATCAACCTCATCGACGGCACCCCGATGACGAGCATCTGCCCGCCGTGGCCACCGGAGGCGAACATCACGTATTCATCCCATGTGCCCGACGGCATGTAGGTCTTGACCGCAGCCTCCACCTGTTCTGGGGTGAGGCCACGGGCTTCGATGATGTCATCCACATCGCTGGTGGCAGAGTTGGAACAGGCTGCCATGACAAGGGACATGGCAAGCGCGATCGCGGCCACTCCCCGCCATCCTTTCATTGTTTGCAGCGGCTTGTTGAGCCGTTTCATTCTCCGACCCTCCTCATTTGATTGGCTGTCCTGGTTTCACACATCCGCCCGAGTCCTGCGCCAGGTCGATGTCCAGGTTGTGGGGCAATGGCTGGTGTTGTTGGAGGGCCGTCACCACACACGAGAACGTCTTGAACGATTCGATCGCTGCGGCATCCATGGGCCAGGGCTCCAACCTTCGAATAATTTCTAACTCGATGACTTAGTAATGGATCGTATGGAAACCAGACGCCACTTCAACCCGGGACGGGGCCTCTTCGATCGGGACTTTGTGCCCTAACTGGACGAGCGCAGAAGGGTCGAGTGGGGCGCCTCGGATGGCGGCGATTGTCTTCCGCGTGGGGCGGGCGGCGCCATTGGCTTTTCTGGCCTTTACAATCGGGAGCCAATGTTTGCTCGAGAGGCCTATCGCACCCAAGAGCGGCGCCGCGGCCTGGTTGTCGTCGCCGCCCTCATCGGCGGGTTCTTCTTGCTCTTGAGCTGGCTGTCACAGGTCTGGACCGACTACCTGTGGTTCTCTTCGGTTGGATACGTCGACACCTTCCGCACGAACCTGCTGGCAACTTTGGCGGTTGGTGCTGCAGGATTCGTCGTCGTGTTCGCGTTTGTGTTGGCCAATCTCACGATCGCCGCCAAACTGGCACCACGGTTTGCCACGCTCGAGCTCGGCCCCGATGAGGAAGTCGTCGAGCGGTTCAGGCAGTGGGCCGAACCTTATGGCCGCCGGCTGTGGGCGATCGCCGCCGCCGTCGTCGGGATGTTGTTGGGAACCGGCCTCACTGCCCGACGAGACACTTTCCTCCTGTTTTTCCAGCCGGTTTCGTTTGGAATAAACGACCCCCAGTTCGGCACCGACATCTCGTTTTATGTGTTCCGTCTCCCGTTCTGGCAGTTGTTGGTGTCCTTCGGCACCAACGTCGTGGTGTTCACCAGCGTTCTGGTGGTGGCGGTCCACTTCCTCAATGGTGGGGCCCGCATCGGCGCCGGTGGGAGACCGGTCGTACGAAGCGGCGTCAAGGCTCACCTTTCTGCTCTGGCTGCGGCCTTCGCTCTGATTCGTGCCGCCGGATATCACCTCGATCGGTTTGAACTGTTGTTCCAGCGCAACAACGGATTTTTTGGCGGCGGTTTCACCGACATCACCGCCCGGCTGCCGGCCCTGAATCTCCTGGTTTTGGTGGCGATCGTCGCCGCCGTGTTGTTGCTCTGGAACATTCGGCGTTCCGGTTGGACACTGGCGTGGGTTTCGATCGGTGGCTGGGTGCTGGTTTCGGTCCTGGCCGGGGCGATCTATCCGGAGGCGATCCAACGTTTTCGGGTCGACAACGACCCGTTCGTCAGGGAGCAGATCTACATCGAGCGCAACATCATGGCGACGCGCGACGCCTACGACGTAGACGACGTCGAAGTTAGGCCGTATGACCCGCGGCCCAATCTGACCGCGGCCGACATCGAAGCCAACTCGACCACTTTCGAGAATTTGCGGTTGTGGGACCCCGACGTGCTGACCAGGACCTACCAGAAGAACCAGGAGATCCGCCCCTATTACCGCATCGATCAGGTGGACACCGACCGCTACATCATCAACGGCGAACCCCGCCAGGTGATGATCGCGATCCGAGAATTGGAAGACGGCAACCCCGACATCCCCAGCGACTGGCAGAACCAGCGTCTTCTCTACACCCACGGGTTTGGCGCCGTCGTCAACGAGGCGGCGGTGGTGTCCGCCGGCCAGCCAGAATTCATCGTCAAAGACGTGCCACCTGTGGTGTCTGCCGAAGGGGTGACACTCGACCAGCCGAGAATCTATTTCGGCGAGACCTATGACCCGCGTCGACCGGTCATCGTGCGGACAGGTTCCCGCGCCCAAGAGGTCGATTTCCCGCTGTCGCAGGGTTCGGCCGAATATGAGTATCAGGGCGAAGGCGGAGTGGTGATTTCCTCATGGGCCCGGAAAGCGGCTTTTGCGCTGCGTTATCGCGATCTCAACTTGTTGATCTCGCCGCAGATCAGGAGTGATTCCCGGGTTCTGATGCATCGCAACATCCGCTCGATCGTTCAAGAACTGGCTCCCTTCCTGCGGCCGGATGCGGACCCCTATCCGGTGTTGTCAGGCGGCAAAGTTATCTGGGTGTTAGACCTCTACACGATCAGTTCCGGTTATCCGTACTCGGAGCCGATCGATGGCGGGGTCGGCCCCAACGCCGACACCCGGCGGATGCGCCGCCTGTCCGGTCTGCCCGGAGGCGGAGGCTTCAACTACATCCGCAACTCGGTAAAAGCCACCGTCGACGCCTTTGACGGGTCGGTCCGCTTCTACATCGTCGACCAAACGGATCCGGTCATCCAAGCCTGGGCCCAGGTTTATCCGGAGATGTTCACGACTTCGCCGCTACCGAATGGTCTGGTCGAGCACCTTCGGTACCCACAGGATCTGTTCACGCTCCAATCGGAGATCTACCGCGACTACCACATGGACGACGTCAACGAGTTCTTCCGCCGGGTCGACCCGTGGCAGGTCACGAAGGACCCTTCGAGCATTCTCCGCCGTCCGG
The DNA here is from genome assembly GCA_041746105.1 of Acidimicrobiia bacterium. Taxonomy (GTDB): domain Bacteria; phylum Actinomycetota; class Acidimicrobiia; order Spongiisociales; family ZC4RG35; genus JBFHRE01. The sequence goes on along the minus strand of JBGTHP010000033.1, from coordinate 7,215 downwards.
CCGAACTGCTCTACGGCGACGAAGAAACCGCCGCCGGCGCCAGGTATCTGAGTGAGTCGCTGCCGACTTACCTGTTCCTTCGTCTCCCGGGCGAGGAAGAGCCTTCCTATGTGCTGTCGCAGACGTTCAACCCGGCCGGAAAGATCAACCTGGCGTCGGTGCTGATGGCCGACTCCACCCCTGGTGAAGCGTATGGACGCCTGGTCGACTACCGCCTTCCCCGTGGTTCGGCGGTCGAAGGTGGGGGCCAGGTCGGGGAGAGGATCGATCAGGACGACCAGATTTCCGCCCAGTTCACGTTGTGGGGCCAGCAAGGGTCCGACGTGGTCCTCGGCGACATGCTGGTGCTTCCGGTGGAAGAGTCGATGGTCTATATTCAGCCGGTTTTCCTGGCAGCCGAAAGTGGTGGCCTCCCCGAGTTCCGCCGGGTGATCGTGGTCTACGGCGACCTGATCGAATGGGGCGACACCCTGCCGGAGGCGCTCAACCTGGTGTTCGGGACGTCCCCGGTTGAGGGCGAACCCACCGACGACAACACGGTCGAAGAACTGCTGTCGGCGGCGGCGTTGGCCTTTGATCAGGCTCGCGTCGCCCTTGGCAACGGCAACCTCTCCGAATACCAGCGATGGTTTGAGGAGGCGGAACGTCTCGTTGACCAAGCTACCGAACTTCTCTCATCGGCTCCGCAGGCCTCTCGTTTTGTGAGCGTCGCCTGACCGACCGCTTTTGCGACACCCCCACGGGCGTCGTACTATCCACTGCACAGCGACGCGGGGTGGAGCAGCCTGGTAGCTCGTCGGGCTCATAACCCGAAGGTCGTAGGTTCAAATCCTACCCCCGCTACGATCGAAATCCCCTGTAAACACAGGGGATTTCGGCTTTTCTGGGATCAGCCGTGTGGGCAGCCGTAGCCTCCCATCGCGCGTCCATCGCGCGAGACACCGCAAAACACCGCGCGATACATGGTGTGTGTGGCCGCACCGATGCGGGCTTGGAGTTGCGGATTAGGCAAGAATTTGGCGCTCTCCGTCCAGCCGGTCCCGGCCGAATCCTGTCGAAGTACGGATCTAAGCGGTGTCGAGTCGAAGTTGGTACCGAAGCGCGAGCTGGTCGACAGCCGGATGGTTGTGAAGAGCGAGGACATCTTCGGCGTCGAGCCAATCGATGGTTAGGCCGTGCAGGGTGGAGCTGAATCGGCGGAGACCGATGCGCAGATCGGTCCGGGAGCGCGGGGCGCAAACCACAAAGACAGTCGCTTCGACCTCGCCGCTCTGCAGCAGCGCTTGGGCCTGAGCCACGTTGCGCATCGGCTGGTAGCCACCAGTCCGATACCAGCATCCCGCTCCGTCAAACGGCACTTCGCCCCCGATCAGCTTGTCGTAGGTGCGCCGCCCGCCGGTACCTTTGTTCGTCATGGACCAGCACGCCGCCGGGTCGCCACCGAAGGGGCCGGGTTGTCGGCAGACTGTTCGGTGGGGCTCGGGTGCACTTTCGTACGCAACGCAGGAGCCGTAGTTATCCTCCGTAAACTTCACCTCGATAAGAGCGGCAACGCTGCGTCCCCCGGTTCCCGTCCCTCGCAGCAGGACGTCTACCTGAGTCTGGTGGTCGAAGGCTCCGCTTGTCTCGCCTAACCGGTCGAGGGGATCGGACCACTCGAGAATGGGTGGCTCGGCAGCGTGGGCATCGTCAAACCAACGCCGAAGCAGTTTCGTTGCGCCATCCTCGTCGAGGGGGGCGAACAGATTGACGGCGAAGGTCTGCGAGGAACGGAGGTGGCTCGCGTACTTGTGGAGCAGGCCGCGCTCTTTGAGCCCATCCCACACGTGCCGGGCCGCGGGTACCACACCGTCGACCGGATCTCTCAAGAACACGCGACGGACGAGAGGCCCAGGTGCATGCTCCTCAAGATGGCGAGCGATCGCCCACTTGTATCGGGGCGGACGCCGGCGGGGTGCGTCGAACGGCTCGGGAGCGCCGGGACCCGGTGGTTGGCGGAGGTCGAGGTCCACAACGGTTGGATCGTCGTTCGCCTCCCAGTCGACGGCTCGGAAACGCCAGGGGATCGAACCGTCGAGCGCCTCCACCTGAGCAGCCGTGTAGGGACTGACGACGGGCCGAACGCTCCCGTCGACCACAAAGTCGATCTGCACGGGGTTCTTCGGTGAGGCGTGAAGGGCGGTGGCCAGGTCTTCGGCGTGGGCGGTAGCCCAGAGCCAGTAGTCGAGTCCTTGGAGCGCCAGCTGCGCATCAGGGCCGCGTTTGGTTTCCACCACGATCAAGTTGGCCGTGGTGGTGGCCAGGAAATCAACGAAACCTCGTCCTGTGCGCTTGGCTGGGACCTCGCGACGCATCAATGAGTAGCCAAGCCTCTGATGCGCGGCAGCCAGCCCACTCTGAAATCGGTGCTCCGCGTTCGCCTCGTCGAAGCGGGACTCGCGATCGACGATGGCTCGTCCAATCGCTACCTTGAGGCGCTCCTCTTGCAGACGGGAGAGATCCGTATCTACCCGGACGCTGACGGGCTGGGGTAGGCCGCGATTCGCAGAGTCCTTGTACTGGGTGCCGGCGACGACACGGAGCACCGATCCACTGCGTTGCACCTGAAGTACCTTTCTGCCTTGGTAGTGCCACGAGAGATAAGACGGACGGTGGGCCTGATCGAGTTCGGCATCGGCCCACTCGATCAGGCCTGTGATCCAATCCGCGCTGTCCCCGATGTCGTGATCGTGCAGAACGAGCGGGTCGTCGTAAAAGGAGAGGACCTCCGGCCGTGTCGGGACAATCGCTTCCTCAATGGCGCCATTCATGTGAGTCCAGACGCGGATCGGGTAGGTCAGAAACCGAAGCCGGCGAAGAGTCGGCCCTTCCTTTCCGGCCGGAAGCACGAGGTCTGAGGTGACGTCTCCCATCACCCCCAGGACGAAGCCGAGCACCGCATTAATGTCGTCGGTGCGTTCATGATCGCCGACGACCGTGATCAAGCTCCCGGCGCTTGTGCAAAACCACTCCGCTCTCTGGGTTAGCCGGAACCCTGGTGCCCAGCGCTCCACGGGTTTGCGTGCCACCGCGCCGGCGAGAGAGGCAGCTGCTTGCCGGAAGTCTTCACGCTGTGCCTTCATTGACTCTCAAGCTTCCGCACATCGGCGGATGGCGCTGGCCCAGCTGTCCGGTAGACATCGTCTAGGGCTGCGGTGAGCGAAGCCTCGAGGCTCGGGAACACGTGACCGTAGGTGCCGAGGGTCACTTGGATTGTGCTGTGGCCGAGGCGCTCCATGATCGCCCGTGGATGAGCGCCTTCGGCGATAAGCATCGCGGCATAGCTATGGCGAAGGTAGTGGAACCTCGTCTCCTCCGGAAGACCAGCGCGGACGACGGCCGGCTTGAAGTGACGAGCGTAGAAGTTGGAATGTCGGAGAGGCCCACCCCTTGATGATGTGAACACGAAGTCGGGGCCCCCCTTGCCCGCCAGGTGGCCAGTGAGTTCGGCGACCAATGCTTGTGGAATCGGCACGGCTCGTCGTTGATAGGTCTTGGGTGGTCCGAACTGCAGTTTCCCGTATGCCTCTGTAGCGGAGGAGATGACGTGAACTCGGCCATGGAGGAGGTCAACCGATTCTGCCCGAAGGGCCACGATCTCGCCCGCTCGGAGACCAGTGAAGCTTGCGAATCGCACCAGCAACCCTCGCTCTGGGTAGCTAAGTCGGCGATGCTCGCCGCCGCCTTTTCTGATCGGCGGGCTGGTCAGTTCCTCGGAGAGGGTCATGATCTGATTGGCGTTGAGGAACACCATTTCGGCGGGCGGTTTCTTGGGCGCCTTCGCTCCCTCCACCGGGTTTACCTTGATCGCCCCCGACCGTCGTGCGAGCTCAAGTACCAGTCGGAGGACGTCACGCACATTCCGTACAGTTCCCGCACCCGCGCCCGCTGCGGTGAGTTCGGCCATCAGGACGACGACTGCGGGGTGGTCGATGCGGTTGACGGGCGTTGCTTCGAAGCGGGGGAGAAGGTGGCGACGGAGAATCGACTCGTAGCTCTCTCGGGTCTTGGGAGTAAGCCCTGCGATCGTCGCAACCCAACGGTTCGACCATTCCCCGAAGGTCTCCTTGCCGAGTAGAGGGTCCAACCACTCGCCCCGCGTGATATCCGCCTCGACAACGTTGGCGAACTTCTGTGCGTCAGCCTTCCGATGGAAGGTACGGGTCCGGTGTCGCTGTTCCGGATCGCGATATCGGACATCCCAGCGGGTCTCACCGCTTGCAGTCTGACGTCTCTCGATACTCGCCATGGCTACTCCTGAGCACGGCACGACTCCCCTTCGGCCGATGCCACCTAGATGCGACTCTACCCACGGTCGCCAACACGCGTTCGGGCTCGGATCCGGTCCCGCCGCCTGCTCGATTCGGCGACCTCGACGCGATCGCCGATCCAGCGTTCAACATCGGTCCACCGGTATCGGACGTGTTTCCCGACTCGGAAGCCGACGGGACCCTCTCCCCGGTATCGCCATGCGTACAGCGTCTTGATCGGAACATCCAGGAAGTTGGCGAGGTCTTCGGCCGTGAGCAGGCGGTCGTCTTCGTTCATGGGCAGATCGTGGGTGCTGACCCTGTCGGCCGAATGTCATTTCGTTGCCAATTACGTGTTGCGGTGGCAGAAACTACGCGCCGGGTAGCGATGAAAATGGCGCATCGTTTGACGAGAGAACGAAGCGAATGGGACGGTTGTTGACAGCTACTGACACTCTGATGACAGGGCTACTGACACTCGGCTGACAGGGTCCGACGCAACGCTCTGGCAATGGCGATGTCGATGTCTGCGAGTCCGGGCGGTGTGGTCGCTAGTTGGAGGCCTGCTGACATCGAAATGACAGGGTTGTCGCGTTGCCGAGTGTTGGGTGCCCCTTATGTCTTGAACGACATGATGCGATCACTTTCGCCCCACCATCTGCCATCCCTGACGCCTAGTGTTGAATCCGCTACTGGGAACGGGGGTAGTGAGTTGAGCCCACGACGCTCGTCAATTGGGTTCGGCGGCCTCACCCGGCCGCCGCTTCTTGTTGGCGTCGCACTTGCGGCGCTGCTGAGCCTTGGTGCCTGCACTTCCACCGAATCCACAGCGTCGTCGACGGACCCGGTGCCGACCACCGGCGAACCGTCCTCTACCACAACGAGCACGTCGACCTCGATGGCGACCACCACGACCGCTCTCCCCGAAGAAGACGTGGTTGACGCATGGAGCGCTTACTGGAGCGCATGGGTCGATGTGCGAGCCTCAGACGACCTCGATCGAGGCCCCCTCGAGGCCGTCGCGTCATCGTCGGTGGTTGATGGTGCTCTCACTCTGTTCGAGCGCCAGCGCTCATCGGGCCTTGGTCCGGTTCAAACCGACGTCGCGTTGCACCCGGTCCTCACGTCCTCAGACGGCGATCGGGCCACACTCGAGGATTGCGTTCTCTTGGTGCCGTCGTTCACTGAGGCGGTCGGTGTCTGGTACCAGGCAGACCTGGTTCGAACCGACAACAGCTGGATCGTGGACTCCATTCGCATTCCCCGGGCCGGCGGATGCGTTCCCAGCGAGATGGCCGACGCAGCCATCGCCGGGTACCAGGCGTTCTACGCAGGATGGAGCGACTTCTGGGACCCGGCTTACCCAGAGTCACCGATCATCGATCAGGTGCTAGCTGATCCTCAGCGGAGGATCATTGTTGATCTTCTGGTTGACCACGAGAGCAGGGGAGCGGCGCTGCGTGGGGAGCCCACGACGAATCCCGAAGTGATCGAAGTCCGCAGCCCAACCGAAATCGTGATCCTCAGCTGCTTGGAGCCAGCCGTTGACTACGGCCTCTACGACGTCGCCACAGATGAGCGGCTCAATGATGTGCCGGCGGTTCGAGATGGCCAGAGGAACCTCGAGTCGGCCGTGATGGTTCTCGAGGGCGGTCTCTGGAAGGTCTCGGACTTACAAGGACAAGTGGATTTCGCATGCGAGTTTGCACCCACAGATCGCGGACTTCCGTCCGTCTGAGTCTCGCCATCGCCTTGGTTGCTTCGGCGATGGCGCTCCAAGCTGCGCCGGCAATGGCTAACCACTGCTCTGGCGAGGGCGATATTTATCAGGGTGGCGGCAACGTCGTCGCAGAGTGCCACGGCCAGACGCCGGGACGGCCCGGAGAGTGGACGGTGCATGAGACCTGGGACATTTACTGCGCTGCGGCGGTAGGCCCGTACCAGGATGGTGACGAGGTCGAGTTCTATGCCACCGACCAGCTCACCCCAGGCGATGTGGAACACCTGGGGTTCGATCCGACCGGGGAGTATTGGTGGTGGAACGTCACCTGCTGGCGCGATGGTGAGCCGGCGCACTCGCACGAGTTCGCTGTTGAGGTGACGCCACCTGTCCCTCCCGAAGCGATCCGTGATGTTGCGGCGGCCCGCCTGGAACCTCCTTCACCTGTCCCGGAGACGAGCCCGCCTCTCGCAAGCCAAGCCTTCGTGCAGGTTCCAACGTGGCTGTGGCTCGACTCGGCGTACTGGTCGCCGATCGAGGTTTCTGAGACACGCGGCCTGACGACGGTGACGGTGCGGGCGACACCGACTCATGCTCGTTGGGTTATGGGCGACGGCGGCGGTGTTACGTGTATGGGGCCGGGTGTGGCGTGGACGTCGGGGTTGTCGGAGGACGCCACGGATTGCTCGTACACCTACGAGCACAGCTCCTATGGCGAGCCGGATGGCCGTTTCGGGGCGTCGGTGACGGTGACGTGGGAGTTCGAGTGGTGGATCAACGACGTCTACCAGGGTGTGTTCGGCACCGTCGATCTGGCTGCTCCCTTCGGGGTGGCGGTCGGCGAGATCCAAGCAGTGGAGACGGGAGGCTGACATGAACCGGAGCACCACAGGCCAATCGACGAGGCGAACCGACCCGTCTGGGAACGGGCAAGGGAAGGCCGATCCTTTCCGGTTGGAGCCGCCCCGACGCAGGGTGCAGGTACCCCAGCTATTGATCGCCGTGTTCCTGGTGGCGGTGAGTGCGCTGGTGGCGGTGGTGCTGTTCTCGCGTGTCGCAGCCCGTGAGCCAGTGTTGGCCCTCGCTCAGCCGGTGGAGAGGGGTCAGGTGATTGGGTCGAGTGACCTGATGGTGGTGTATGTGGCGACCGACGATCCGATCGCGACGCTGTCGTCGGAGATGGCCTCCGGGCTGGTGGGGTTGACG
>JBGTHP010000032.1:0-247959 GCA_041746105.1 Acidimicrobiia bacterium | reverse complement strand
CCAGGCTGTCCCCGGCCTCGACCACCGCGCCTTCTTTCCATACAAAACCGGGCCCGTCGAACTCGACCATCCATTGCTTCTGGTCGAGTTCTTCGATGAACTCCCCCGCCCGATCCCAGGCGGAGGAATCTTCTGCCAGGTAGAGCATGGCCAGCCGGTCATAGGGGAGCGTGGTTGCGACCCAGGCGTCGAATTCCCAGATCGATCGAAGGGCGACGACGGGGTCGGGGTTGGTGGTGTCGGGCCAGGGAATGTCGATGTCGATCGCACCCGGTGGGAAAGACTCCGGGCTGAGTCGGATGCCACGCAACGCACTTTCGTGGGCCTCGGCGATGGCGGCAGGATCACCCACCGAACCAGACGCCAAAGTCGGTGTAGGAACGGTCACCACGCTTGCGTTAGTTGCTGGTGGAGTTGTTGCCGTCACCGTGGTCGACGTCACGGGCGCAGTCGCCTGAGACGTCGTGGGCGAAGCGGTGTCAGAGCAGGCCGCAAGCACCAGTGAACAGACCAATAGAAGGATCACTTCCCCAACCCTCCGCATCCTTCAAACGATGCCCGAGCGCGTGCCGGGTGTCAACCCCCACGAGCTGTCAACCCCCATCGCGAGGTGTCTTCGAACCCGGCCGTGTGGGATTTGGCCCGGTCCAGAGCTACCGTGACCAGCCAAGCGAGAAGGGAATCATTTTGGGCATCGTTGTATTTCTGATAGTCGGCTTTGTCGTTGGGTTGGTGGCGAGGGCTGTGGTCCCTGGCAAAGACTCCATGGGCATCCTGGCAACCATCGTGCTCGGTGTGGTCGGCAGCTTCGTTGGTGGCCTGCTGGCGGTGGTGTTCACCGATCGCGTGCTGGGCGAACTGACACCGGCCCAGTTCATCGGGTCGTTGATCGGCGCTGTGATTGCGCTGTTGATCTACCGCCGAATGGGTTCTCGCTGAATCAGTCGCGTGCGCTGGCGGGGTGGTCCATCTTCATGTAGACCCCGCCTTGTTCGAGTTCGTCGAGCATCTGATCGATCCGTTTTTGGCGAGTCTCCAGTCGACTCGCCCGGCTGATCCATCCGAGATAGTCGTTGCGCTGGTACCAGGGCCGCGCCTCGTATGCCGTTTCGAGGCGTCGTTCTCTGAGCAGTTCTGCCACGTCGTCAGGCGTCGGGTTGGCCGGCCTTGCGCTCATATTCAGATCCTATTTGACCGTGGCCGGATAAGGTGGACGGCCCATGACAGCTCGGCTTCTATCGATCACAACTGCACCCGACTACGGGGCAACCCTCGTAGCCCACGATTCGGCTGTTCTTGTTGCCGGTGTCGGGATCGAAGGTGACCGGCATGCCGGCAATGTGCGACAGGTCACCGTCGTCTGCACGGGCGAGTTCGAAAAGGCGGCAGCCGAACTCGGGGTCGAGATGGACCCGGTCGATTCGAGAAGGAACCTGGTGGTCGACTTGCCGGAGCTTTCCCGCCGCCACGGGGCGGTCATTGTCATCGGAGACACAGAACTCGAGGTCTGGCGTGACTGCGCACCCTGTGAGTTGATGGACGAGGTGTACGGGGAAGGTGGCCGCCAGGCGCTCAAAGCCAAGGCGGGGGTCACCGCCCAGGTGATCAAAGGGGGCGTCATCCGTGTCGGCGACCTGGTCGAGCTGAAGCCGGCCAGGGCCTGACCATGCCGGTTTTGTTTCAAAGGGTGGAGGCGGCGGCGGTGTTGGTGGCGACAACCGTCATCTACGCACTGGTCGACGCCAGCTGGGTGCTGTTTGCGGCACTGATTCTCGCCCCAGACCTGTTCATGCTGGGATACGTCCGCGACACAAAACTCGGCGCCCTTCTATACAACGTCGGGCACTTTTATCTCATGCCGATCGCGACCATGGGCCTCTGGTGGTTCTTTGAATGGCCCCAGGCGCTGGCAGTGGGTCTGATCTGGGCGGCGCACATCGGGATGGACCGGATGTTCGGATACGGACTCAAGTATCAGAGCGGTTTCAAGGACACCCACCTCGGTTCCTTGCGTTGAGGTCAGGCGGTGGCGGTGGCCGCGGAAGACCGACCGATGACCAGGGCCGCAAACCCGGCCATCACCGCCACCCCGCCCGCCACCAGGAACGCGGGGCCGTAGTCACCGAAACCGTCACGGGTGGCACCCGCCGCCCACGCCGCCGCCCCTGCCCCGAGTTGGTGGGAAGCAAACACCCAGCCGTAGATCTGGCCGGCGTTGCGGCGGCCGAACACGTTGGCGCACAACATGATCGTCGGTGGCACCGTGGCGATGTAGTCCAACCCGAACAAGATGGTGAAGATGCCGATCGAAACACTGTCGTGGATGAAGGGCAAGAAAAAGAGGCTCACCCCACGAAACGAGTAGTAGGCGAGAAGCAGCTTGCGGGGATCGACCCGGTCGGTGAGATGTCCTGACAAGAGAACGCCGACAAAGTTGAATCCACCCATCACCGCCAGCCAGTTGGCGGCAACCAGTTCGGTGAAACCATGGTCGACGGCGTGGGGGATGAAATGCTGACCGACGAGGCCGTTCGATGTCGCGCCACAAACACCGAAGGTCCCTGCCAGCAGCCAGAACTCGGGTGACCGCCGCGCCCTGGACATGAGACCCTTCTCACTTCCTGGCGGTTCGACGAGGTCGGTGCTCTCCCCGCCGTAGGGTTCGGCACCCACGTCGGCCGGGTCGTTTTTCATGAACCACGCCACCGGCGCGAGCAGGACCGCCACCATCCAGGCCAGCGAGACCGAGGCGGTGCGCCACCCGTTCGTGACGGCCATCCAGGTCAGCAGTGGGTAAAAGACGAGGAGACCCGCGCTGGTGGCCGCACCGAGGATCCCGGTCACCAGGCCTCTGCGCTGGACAAACCAGCGGTTGGCAACAGAAGCGCCGAGTGGCCCGGCGATCATCCCGGTGCCGACACCGGAAACCAAGCCAAACCAGAAGGTGAGGCCGGCGAGCGAAGAAACCCGCGCCGAAGCGAACATTGCCACGGTGGTGATCGTGAGTGAGATGAGGGTGGTTCGCCTTATCCCGTACTTGCGCATGAGCAATCCACCCAACGGTGCCCCGAGGCCGTACAACAGGAGGCCAATCGAGGCGGCGAACGAGATCTGGGTTTTGCTGAGACCGGTGTCCCGTTCGATCGGCAACAGGAACGCACCAAGGGTCGAACGGGTGCCTGCATTGATGGTGGTGACGGCAGTCGCAACCGCCACCACGATCCACCCGTAATGGATGCGTTTACGCATGATCGCCGCACACTATCGGCCGTCCGGAATCATTCGGAGGCCCGTCTCGTTGACAGAGAAGCCAACACATTGGAGAAACACACATGGCGAACTGGAATCAGGCAATCATCGAGGAGTTCCGATCAAACGACGGCAAGGTTGGGGGACAGTTCGAAGGGGCGCCGCTTCTCCTACTTCACAGCACCGGTGCCAAGACCGGCGCGGCCAGGATCAACCCGATGATGTATCAAGCGGTCGGTGACGGCTATGCGGTCTTCGCATCCAAGGCGGGCGCGCCCACCCACCCGGATTGGTATCACAATCTCATCGCCAACCCGGCCGCCAAAATCGAGATCGGGACAGAAGAGATCGAGGTCAAGGCGCGGATTGCCGACGGCTCCGAGCGCGAAGCGATCTGGACCAAACAGAAGAAGGCCTATCCCGGTTTCGCCGAGTACGAAACCCGGACCTCCCGCACGATTCCGGTTTTGATTCTCGAAACGGTCGGGCGTTGACCATCCGTCATCCCCTTATGTGGGTTCGCTCTGGTCGATAATCAGAGAGTGAACTTCTTGCAGCAGGCGATCGTCGAGGCAGAGTTGGGTGTGGCCGAAGGGGGCATACCGATCGGCTCTGTGCTCGTGGTCGACGGCGAGGTGGTAGGGAGAGGGCACAATCGACGTGTGCAGAACGGGAGTCCGACACTCCACGGCGAGATGGATGCGCTGGAAAACGCCGGACGTTTACCTGCCGCCTCATACCGCCGCTCGGTGATCTACACCACTCTTTCACCGTGCAGCATGTGCAGCGGCGCCATCCTGCTCTACGGGATTCCCAAGGTCGTGATCGGGGAGAACCGGACCTTCCTTGGGGAGGAAGCGCTCCTCACCGAGCGCGGTGTCGAGGTAGAAGTGCTCGACGACCACCGCTGCTACGAACTGATGGAGCAGTTCATCGCCGCCTACCCCGACGTATGGAACGAAGATATCGGGGTCTGATTCACGACTCCGGTTGGGCCGCCTGGAAAACCACCAGAACTCTCGTGCCGCGATGGTGGTTTTCGTCGATTCCGACAACTCCCTTGTGGGCGGTGACGATCTCTCTCACAATCGCCAGACCGAGCCCGGCGCCGCCTCGTTCTTGAGCGCGGGCCTCATCGACTCTTGAGAATCGTTCAAAGACCCGTTGCCGATCGGCAAGTGAGATTCCTTCACCGTCGTCGGCCACGGACAGACGGACGTCCTCTCCGATCTTGACCACCTCGACCGTCACCCCCTCCGAAGCATGCCTGATCGCATTGTCTATCAGATTTCGGGTCACCCGAACCAGGCTGGTCCGATCGCCCATCATCACCGACCCTCGCTGCAGCTGGGCATCGATGACGAGGTTGTCCGGAACCGTGGTGGCGCCCAGTTCGTCGTCGACCAGTTGGCCTAGGTCGATCGGTTCCATGCGCCCGATCACCGATCCCGACCGGGCCAGCAGCAACAACTCATCGATCATGTCGGTGATCCGGGTGAGTTCTTCGAGCAGGCTGGCCTGGGTTGCACTCGGGTCCGAGGTCTCGGGGTGGGCGAGATCGACCTCGATCTCGGCGCGCATTCGCGCCAGCGGGGTCCTGAGTTCGTGGGACGCGTCTGAAATGAAACGATCCTGGCGGCGGGCCGCCTCCTCGAGCGTCGCCAACATGTCGTTCATGGTCGACGCCAGGCGGGACACTTCGTCGTCGCCGGGAGGTTGTGGAACCCGGCGGCTCAGGTCCGAAAGGGTGATCCTGCTCACCTCGGCCCTGATCGCCTCCACCGGGCGCAGGGTGCGCCCGACCATCAGCCAGATGATCCAACCGAGAAGCCCGGTGATGAGAGGCACGGCGGCGGTGAGGGTCAAGGCGGCGACGCCCACCGGGTCGTCGACCCGATCCATCGACTCTCCAACGTGGAGCACCTGTCGACCTGCAGTATCCGATATGACCCGGCTGTGCAGGCGGGCTTTGTCATCGGGTTCTGGAATCCCTTCGACAAACCCGACTGCCGGAGCGGCAGACGGCGTTGGTGCCAGGGGAGGCAGACCAACCAGGCCGGGGGAAGCGTCGATCACCTGACCATCGATTGTCACGATCTGGGTGAAAGGGAACCGTCCCGTTGAAAGGTCGACCGTGCCCATCGCCAGCTCGTTCGATATCGCATCGGCGCGCGCCGAAAGTTCTCGGTCGAGACGTTCGGTGAGTACACGTTGCTGTGACCAAACGATCCCGACGGCGGCCAAGGCGAGGGCGACCAGTGTCACCGAGGTGGCCGCCATGGTGACGCTGCGTCTGACCGAGAGCTTGCGGTCAGTCACCGGATCTCAACCGGTATCCGGCGCCACGCACGGTTTCGATGACACCCGGTTCCTCGAGTTTGGTCCGCAGCCGTTTGATATAGACCTCGACGATGTTGGGGTCTCCGTCGAACTCGAAATCCCACACCCCGGCCAGGATCTCGGACTTCGAGATGACGGTTCCCGCTCGTCGCATCAAGAACTCGAGGACCGCGAACTCGCGGCTAGTGAGGGGCACCTCGACTTCACGATGGAAAACCCGCCGGGTGGCAGGATCAAGACGGAGGCCGAGGACATCCACCGGAACGGGTTTTCTCTCCGTGGCCCGTCGGGCGAGTGCCCTGATCCTGGAGACGAGGACCGGAAACGAGAAGGGTTTGGTGAGATAGTCGTCGGCTCCGGTGTCGAGACCCTCCGCCTCGTCGAGGTCACCATCCTTGGCGGTCAGCATCAGAATCGGAGTCCAGATGCCGTCCGATCTCAACTCCGCACAAACCCTGTAGCCGTTGAGTTTTGGTAGCAGGATGTCGAGGAGAATCACCTCATGGCTGCCTTCGCGCGCCCTCCACAATCCGTCCTCGCCGTCGGCCGCCCAGTCGACGGTGAATCCTTCCGCGTCTAGTCCCCGGATCAGGGCTTTGCCGATCTTGGCGTCGTCTTCGATGAGCAGAATCTTCACGCAACTCCAGTGTCGCATCGGGAAACCACGCACGATGACTCCGGCAGGTTGAATCTCAGCTGAATGGCGTCCGTGGGCACGTCCGCCGGGTAATCGAAATGCCGGTATCAAATGGACGCCTCCCTTCTCTGTATTGCGACAAGGGAGAAACCGAGATGCAGATCTGCGTCAAGATCCTCACCAGGATCGAGCTCATCATCATCACCTTGATCCAGATAGTGCAGACGATTGTGGAAACCGTCTGCGAGTGGGTCAGCACCGTCATCAAGACCATCGTCGAGGTGACCAAGAAGGTCTGCAAATGGCTGCCTTGGCCTCTGGACAAACTTTGCAACTGGGTGACAGAACTCGTCGAAGTCGTCAATACGGTCTGGGAGTGGGTGTGCAAAGAGGTGATCATCCGGATCGTCCGCTGGATAGAAGTCGCGGTTCGTTATGTCTTCTATCTGGTCCGTTGGATCTGCTGGTTGGTCGACTGGCCGCTTCGTTTCATATTCGAGATCCTGCCCTGTCTTCTCGGCCTCAACCTCCGCAAGCGCATGGCGTTGTGCGTAAAGGTGCTCGTGGATGACGACGGTGTGCCGGCGGTCCCGTTCGACCGAGTGCAAGAGCTCATAGCCGGAGCTCGTGAACGACTGGAGCATTGCAATCTCGAACTTTGCGTCCCCTCGTTCGAAACCGTCACCGCTCCCGACGACATCGAGGAATTCACATGCGGTGCCGGCGGGTTCTTCTCAAAGCACCACCTGTTTTTCGAGCGCAACAGCTGCGCAGCGGTCGAGACTGCCGCAGTGACGATCACCGCGTATTTTGTACCCAAGTATGAAGGCGCCAATGGATGTGCGATTCCGCGCACCGACTACATCGTGATCGGTCAAGACGCGACACTGGCCACCGTCGCCCATGAGATCGGCCACCACGCCGACCTGACTCACCGCGACGATCGCACGAATGTGATGTTCGACGCGGCCGGCGACGACGCCACGACCTTCACGCGCTGGCAATGCTGCCTGATCCGCTCGGCCCGCTATGCCACGATCGCATCACTACGCGCCTGCAGCGTCGAATCGATCGACCTCAGGCTTGCGAAGGGCGCTCGCCAAAAATGAGGGTCGCTCCGGCATCCAGGGGCCGATCGTGGCCGGTCTCCATGAACACACACCTGCAGGGCTCCGGCAGTTTCGGCTTCAGCCGGCGGAGACGTCGGCCGCCTGCTTGACCAGGGCTTCGAAGAGAGGGCGCTCATCCGCCATGTCCATCCGCTTGGGATGCCATTGGACTCCGATGGCGAGGCCGTCAATCGACTCGACCGCCTCGATGGTTCCATCGGGTGCTCTCGCCGTCACCTCGAGGCCTTCGCCCACGACGTCGAGAGCCTGATGGTGCCAGCTGTTGACCCGGCGGGTGTTGCTTCCGTAGATCGCGGCGATTCTGCTGCCGGGCACCAGGTCGATCCGGTGGGATCCAATTTCCAAAAGTATCTGGCCAGGCCGATGCAAGTCAGGATGGTCGGATCGCGTATCCCAGATGTGTTGATGGAGAGTTCCGCCCAGCGCAACATTGAGGATTTGGGCGCCGCGGCAGATGCCGAGAATCGGGGCCGCGGCGGATCGGGCCGCGGCCACCAGGGCAATCTCCCATTGGTCGCGATCGGGGTCGGGGTCGACGCTGCCATCGACTTCGGCGCCATATCGAGCGGGCTCGACATCGTTTCCGCCAGAGATGATGAGGCCGTCGAGGCCAGAAATGTAGGCGGTTGCCTTCGAGGGATCGACAGTAGGGAGAACGACCGGGAGACCGCCGGCTTCGACTACGGCATTCACGTAGTCGGCTGCAATCGAATAGTGGACTTCGCCTAGACCAAGTGCCGTGTCGAGCCGGCGTGTCCGCGCCGAAATACCGATGACAGGGGTCAGCATCGGCACATTCTATCTTGGAGCCTTAGGCTCCAGACCCCGCATTCGGGGCGAATCGCCGAAAGTTGGCGTCGGGTTCGGCGCGATTCTGGCTCCCGACGGCCGGTGACGGATACGTCTAGTCGAGCGGTTTGGTCCAGATGGCTTCGCCGTCGTCATCCAACTCACCGCTTGGCTCGAGTCCGAGTTTGGCCGCCACCCGTTCTGAGGCGATGTGGCCCGGTTTGATCGAGGCAACCAGGCGATCGACTCCGGCTTCTGTGAGCCAGCGACACATCTCGCCCGCGGCCTCCGCGGCATACCCCTGCCGCTGCGCCGGGGTCCCGATCACCCAGGCGATCTCGGCGCTGGACCCGGTGACGGTGGCCTGGACGAATCCGATGGCGGACCCGTGGTCGAGGACTCTCAGAACCCAGTTGTGCCACTTCTCGTGTGGCCGGGGCGACCCCGCGACCTGTGAACGGTATTGCCGTTTCAACTCGTTGGCGGTTGGCGGGCGGCCCCCGATGTACCGGTACAGCTCTGGGTCGGAGAGGACCTCGAGCATCACGACATCGTCGGTCGTGGCCAAGGGAGTGAGCGATAGCCGCCGGGTCTCGAGCGGCTCCGTTTGAACTGATATCACGGAAGGACTCTGCCATGGCCAACGGTTGCTGGTCGTGGATTATTGAAGGTGGCCCTCGATGCCGGTATCAAACGAGCGCCATTGTGATCTGTTCGTCGGACAATCGATTCCGGCTTATCACGACGCCGGTTGGGCACGGAGGCATAGGATCGAATCACACTCGATGGGAGGGTTTATGACAGACGGCGAAACGCCGCAAGGCACGCCGGCAGATGGCAACGTCGCCAGCGAGATCCAAGGCATGATGGGAAAGCTCGGTCCCGGAGAGATGTTGGCAGTGTTGGGGTCGGTCGTCGTCCTCGGCGCCTGGGTTCTGTTCGATCTGTTGGTCGACGAGTACGCCACCGACTATGCCTCCTTCGCGCTGGCGATATTCATCGTCGGAGCGGCCTACACAAATCAGCAGCGCAAGGGTGCTCCTGCACCGATTCCCCACTCCTCGGTGATGTTTGTGGCCGCAGGATTGTTGGGTGTGTTGGGTGCGGCGAATCTGGTCGAGGAGGTCAGAGACGGGATTCTCACCACCGATTTCCTGACCGTCATCGGCGGAGTTGCCTATTACGCCGGTGCCATTCTGGCCGGCGTCGGCGCCCTCTCGCTTCGCGGCAAGTAACCAAAGGACGTCACTGGGTCGTTGGTGCAGGGTTCAGCGAAAACGTCTGACCGATGAACAACCAGGTGAGTCCTGGTCCGCTTGCTCTGCTGGGGAGTGGAGAGTTCCTTCCAGTCATGGCGGACCTCGACGTCATCCTGCTGGAAGCGCGTTCGCGCCGGGTTGTTCACCTGCCGACGGCCTCCGGGCTCGAAGGATCGAGCCGGCTTCGATATTGGTCTGAACTGGCGGCCTCGCACTTCGCCTCGATCGACGCAGAGGTGGTCACGCTGCCGGTATTGGACCGTTCCGGCGCCGAGAACGAGGCGCTGGCGTCGGAGATCGCCGGCGCCGGGATGGTGGTGATGTCTGGTGGGAGTCCCGTCCACCTCGTGGCGAGTTTGCGCGAGACGCCTGTGTGGCAGGCCGTGCTCGACGCCTGGCTCCAAGGCTCGGCGGTCGCCGGCTGTTCTGCAGGTGCCATGGCGATGTCGTCTGTCATCCCTGCCTTCCGATCGGAGCAGGGTGATGGGCTGGGCCTGGTCGACGGCATCTGCGTACTGCCCCATTACGACCGGTTTGGCAGAATGATGAAGCCGGTCGTGCGCGTACACGATCGCCACATCACCTTGGTCGGAATCGACGAGAACACAGCGTTGTATGGCAACCCAGGATCGTGGACCGCCTACGGGGCCGGGGCGGTGCACGTGTTTGGTGAACGGGGGCGTACCCACCATCAGGCGGGCGAACCCGTTGCCCTCGGTTGATCCGGTCGATCTCAGATCGTGTTCGGGAACTGATACGCGGCGAGTAACTGGCCGTGGTGGTCACCCGTAAAACCGCTCATCGGTGGGAACCGACGGCCGCTGTCAAACGTCACATCACTCGAGAGAAAGATCAGGCGTCCGCGGCGTCGTCACACTCGAAGAAACATCAGTTAGACACAGGACAAGGAACAGCAGAAATGCAGACACAGACAAGAGACTTGAAAAAGACACCCCGTCGTTGGGCGGCGGCCGCGATCGCAGTCGCCGTTGTTGCGGCCGCAATCGCAGTCGCAATGATGAACGGGAATTCAGGCGAGAAGTCGCTCGAGCTCAGCCTCGGCGAGTCGAATGCAACGGCCTCGTGCCTCGCGTTCGACACCGCGGTGCTGGCAGGCATGCCGGTTGCCTTCGAAGGCACTGTAACCTCGGTTGACGGAGCGACGGCCACACTGTCGGTGGATCGTTGGTTCAAGGGCGGCGACGCCGAAACCGTGACCCTGGTCGGTGGACATGAGAGCGCTGCGCTGATCGCCGGTTTCGAGTTCCAGCCAGGAGCGACCTATCTGATCTCGGCATCAGAAGGCAACGTCAACTACTGCGGCTACAGCGGAGCCTCCAGCGCGGAACTGCTTGCCGGTTTCGAGGCGGCCTTCGCCGGTTGATCTGAATAGACCATCAAAACCCAAGAGGCGGGTGGACTCAGGTCCACCCGCCTTTTTGTGGCCATGGTTCGACTGATTGCTACGGCGTCAGGCGGGTGACCCCTCACCTGTCACCATCTCGAGCTGTCCACGCAGGAACCGCTTGTCGGTTTCTGAAGACGCCAGCCGAAGGGCCCTCTCGAACGCCGCCGTGGCGTCGCCCTGGCGGCCGAGCCGCCAAAATGTCGTGCCGAGGGCTGCATGCAGCAGGTGGTAGTCGTCGAGGACGTTGCCAATGGACCCGAGTGCGGCCAGAGCGGCCTCGGGCCCGTCGACCTCACCTACCGCGATCGCTCGGTTCAATGCCACCACCGACGTGGGCATGAGAACATAAAGGTGGTCATAGAGCCGCAAGATCTGACTCCAGTCGGTGTCGGCAAAGGTCGGCGCATCACAATGCACGGCCTGGATTGCGGCCTGCAATTGGTACGGACCTGGTCGATCGCGCCGGATACAAGCGCGGACGATGGCATGTCCTTCCTCGATCAGGCTTCGGTCCCAACTCGATCGGTCCTGATCACGGAGCAGCACGGGAAGCCCGCCGGCGCGGCGGGTTTCGCTTCGGGATTCACTGAGAAGCATCAGGGCCAGCAGGCCGGCGGCTTCCTGCTCGTCCGGCATCAATCCGACAAGGGCGCGACCGAGCCGAATGGCGTTGGTGCGCAGGGCCTCCCTCGAAGAGTCGTCGGCGCCTGCGTTGTAGATCAGGTAGATGACGGCGAGGACGGACCGCAACCGGTCGGGTAAGTCTGCCTCGGCCGGTACTCGGTAGGGGATGTTGGCCGCCTTGATCTTGTATTTGGCTCGGACGAGCCGTTTGGCCATCGCCGCTTCGCTCACTAGGAAGGAGCGCGCCGTCTCTTCGACGCTCAACGCCCCTAGGAGGCGGAGGGTGAGGGCGACCTGATGTTCCAGCCGCAGCGCCGGATGACAGCACGTGAACATGAGGCGGAGGTGATCGTCTTTCACCGGTCCGTCATCTTCCGTTGGGGAGCCGCCGTCCTCGTTGACCGACCCGTTGCCGAGCAGTTGCTGGTGGAGTTCTCTGCCCCGCGACGAACGTCTGAGCGTGTCGATCGCTCGGTTCCGGGCGGTGGTGATGATCCAGCCTGCCGGGTTGGGTGGGATGCCGTTGCGTTGCCATTGGTCAGTGGCCACGGCGAAGGCGTCCTGGACGGCATCCTCGGCGTTGGTGATGTCGCCGAGGAGCCGAATCAGCGTGGCAACCGCCTGGCCGTAGACCTCCCGGAAGACCGATTCAACGCCGGGCGTGTCCGCAGCGGTCACGCCGATCTCGCTCAGTGCCCGGCCGCCGGCATCGAATCTGCCACTTTGCCGGTCGCCCGGAAGGGCCGGACCTCGATCGGATGATTGATGGCGGCCACAACTTTTCGAGCCCAGGCCAACGCGGCATCCAGGTCTTCAGCCTCGATGATGTAAAACCCGGCGATGTGTTCCTTCGCCTCGATGAAAGGTCCGTCGGTCAGAACCACCTCGCCAGCGGTGCTTGCCATGACGGTGGCCGCATCCGGACCGTGGAGCGCACCTCCAAAGACGAAAGCACCGGCTTCGTCCATTTCGGTTTCGAGAGCGATGACATTCTCCATGAACGCCTGCATCTCTTCTGGCGTGCTCGGCGCTCCCGGGACCGCACCTTCAACCGCAAAGGTCGACAACAGATAATGACTCATGATTCTCCTCGTATCGGTGCGGGCCTTCCCGCGTTCACCCTACCTACGAACGGGATCGGCGCTGGAGGACAAGGATCTTCCTTTCTTCTGTCACCGGATGCGATAGAGGATGCCCCGTTTGTCGCGGCCGGCCGTCGCGACTGCACCGGATTCGCGCAGGCAGTAGGCGATCTCCTGGGCAAGGTGGCGGGAACGTCCCAGGGCGTGAGCGATGTCACCGGTGGTGAACGGGTCGGGTAGCCCCGGCGGAAGGAGGCCCAACAGCGACTCCGGCGATGCGAACTCCATCGTGTCGAGGACGCCGACCAGGCGGCGTTCCTCGATCACGAACCCACCTCGGCGCCATCCGAGTTTTCGGTCGGGCCGGCGCACCTCTTCTTCTTCGATGAGGGCGACTTCGAGCGTGAAGTTGGGGTGGCTGAGCAGCATCGGAAACGCCACGAGTTCGGCACAGACGTCGGCAGCGATGCCCCGTTTGGGCGAGCGTCGGCGAGAAACTACTTCATCTCCGCAGTCGTCGAGCTTGACGATCCAT
The DNA here is from genome assembly GCA_041746105.1 of Acidimicrobiia bacterium. Lineage (GTDB taxonomy): Bacteria > Actinomycetota > Acidimicrobiia > Spongiisociales > ZC4RG35 > JBFHRE01. Next base: position 234,906 of record JBGTHP010000032.1, on the reverse strand, counting down.
CTGCAGGCGGCAATCGGGTGGACCAGTCGCATCGGATACAAGTCGAGCAAGACGTCGAATTTCCGCCGCATCGCCGAGAATCCTTTGGTCTGGATTTCGAGAAGGAGTTCGCCTCGCCTCAGATCGACGACAAACCCGTCGACCGCCACCTCGACCCGATCGCCTTTTTGTCGATACCACTCTTTGAGGGCAGCATGAAGCGGCTTCTCGTTGAGCGAACCAATCGTCGTCATCGGGCCAGACTACGCAGTGGGTCGGTCTGAAGGCGCTCCCACGATTCGCCGGCTTCGGAGGGACTCGCGTGTATAGGTTTCGTCGATATGAGTAATGCGTCGGTTGCGGATTCGATACTGAATGCGATTGGCCGGACTCCGCTGGTTCGGCTGGGCCGGTTGTGGACGGGTCCGGGGGAGATCCTGGCAAAACTCGACTACCTGAACCCTGGTGGTTCCAAAAAGGATCGGATCGCGCTGCGGATGATCGAAGAAGCAGAGGCAGCGGCTGTTCTCGCTCCAGGTCAGACGGTCGTCGAGTTGACGAGCGGGAATACAGGTACCGGGTTGGCGATCGTCTGTGCGGTCAAGGGTTATCCCTTTGTGGCCGTCATGTCGAAGGGAAACTCCGAGGAGCGAGCTCAGATGATGTCCGCGTTGGGCGCCGAAGTGGTTTTGGTTGACCAGACGGCGGGGTCTGAGTCCGGTCATGTGACGGGCGATGATCTGGCGCTGGTCGAGGAGACCGCCCAACGGCTGGCTCTGGAACGTTCGGCCTTCCGAGCCGACCAGTTCCGTCTTCCTGGCAATGCCAACGCCCACGAATTCGAAACAGGACCTGAAATCTGGGAACAGTCGGGTGGGGCAGTGGATGTGTTCTGCGAGTTCGTGGGTACCGGAGGCACGTTCGCCGGTATCGCGCGGTATTTGAAAGGCAAGAACCCTGATATTGCTTGTTACGTGATCGAACCTGAAGGGGCGGCAGCCCTTGCTGGTCAGGAGGTCGTGAACCCGAGCCACCGGATTCAGGGCGGCGGATATGCCATGAGCCAACTGACCGGAATCGACGACGACCTCGTCGACGGCTGGGTGACCGTCGACGACGATACGGCCATCGAAACCAGCCGTCGCCTCGCCAGACAAGAGGGCATTTTCGCAGGGTTCTCGGCGGGTGCCTGTGTCGCGGCAGCCGAGTCGTTGCTTCGAACAACCCATCCCGGAGCCACCATCGCAGTCGTGCTCGCCGACTCCGGCATGAAATACCTCTCAACCGACCTCTGGCGAACATAGGTTTTCGCGCACGGTGAGCTGGGGAACGCGAGGGGTTCCCGTGGGGAAGGGCCGTGTTCCCTGGAGTTTGGCTGGGCCAGACTCGAAAGGAACGCGAGGGGTTCCCGTGGGGAAAAGCCGTGTTCCCTGGAGTTTGGCTGGGCCAAACTCCCAAGGAACGCCGAAGGCGTTCCCGAACGCCGAAGGCGTTCCCGTGGGTCCCGAGGGACTCGAACCCTCAACCAACGGGTTAAAAGCCCGCTGCTCTGCCAGTTGAGCTAGAGACCCGGTAGATCGATTTCTCGACTAGGGCTGCAACATTACCCGAGCCGTCGGCGCCGCTTTCCTGATTGGCTCCCACCTGCCGGCAAGTGGTGGAAGCGGGCGCACGGGGAGGGCGATGTGCGGATCGGTCGCTGACGGGTTGGAGGGGTCGACTATCCACACTATGGGCCCGAAATAGCCGCTGTGAGCTTTACTTTTTCGGCGCCGGTGCCGATGAAGAACCTATGACATCCAGTGTGTCCGGGGGACGCCGGACAGCTTCAATCAGCATGGCGGTGGCCGTAGTTGCCGTAGCCGTTGCGTTGGGCATGGTTTCGGCCAATGGCAGCGCGTCGCGTTCGATCGCAGAAAACGCGCAGAGACTCCACTGGGTCAACTCTTCGATGAGTACGGCGGCATTGGCTCGTGCCGCCGTCTCCCAGGCCGTCGTTTTCGGAGTCGACGAATCGTTGGGTGTGGCGTCGTCGGAGGCGGTCGCCGTTGCTTTGGGAGAAGCCAGAGCGGCCGTCGATGCAGTTGGCGAAGCGGTCGGCGACGCGGGCTCGGCGAGCGACCAACCGGGCGTGGCGCACGCCGCAGGGGTGGCGGTCGATACTTGGACGGAAGTCCTCGACTTGATCGACGGGCGCGACCCGACAACCGCCGTCGACCTTCGGACCGGGCGGGCGGAGACCGATTACGAAACCTTGCGGAACGTCCTCGCGGTCGAGCGCGAGCACGTGTCGAGTCGGATCCAGGACAACGAGGCCGCTCTCGGACGTGCGGCGTCTCTGGCTCGCGGGGTCGTCACTCTGCTCATACCGATCGTGGCGCTTGGGCTCTACTGGTTCATCGCACGCCGGCAGGTTCGACGGAACAAGGAAGATATGGAAGGCCAGCTCAAGGTCCAGCGGGAGCTGAATCGGGCCAAAGACGAGTTGATAGCCGGCGTCTCGCATGAGCTTCGGACCCCGCTCACGAGCATTGTTGGGTTTGCCGAGATCTTGAGCGAACGCGAAGACGCCGATCCACTCGATCGGGAATTGACTTCATTGATCCACACCGAGGCGACCGAGCTGAGCCGGATGGTGGAAGACCTCCTGATTGCTGCCCGTATCGACGCAGGCGCAATCTCGATTCAGACGTCTGAGGTTGCACTGGATCCCGAACTGCAGGCCGTTGTCGAAACCTTCACACGGCGCGGACATCACATCGATCTCGAACGGAACAGTGTCTGGGCCGAGGTCGATTCTCTTCGCTTCCGCCAGGTCGTGAGGAACCTGCTCTCCAACGCCGTCAAACATGGCGGCGATCAGATCAGGGTCGAGGTCGGGCGGCGTGGTCCGTGGGCCGTGATTGCAGTTGTCGACAACGGCGACGGAGTTCCCCCAGAACTCGAGCAGAAGCTGTTTGAGCGGTTTGTTCATGACGGCCGCGACGCTCTGTTGTCAGGCAGCGTCGGCCTCGGCCTTGCGATCGCCCGCTCGTTGGTGGAGTCGATGGCGGGGTCTCTCACCTACCACCGAGCCGATGGCGAGACCGGCTTCATCGTTCGGCTTCCCGCGATTCTGTACGCGATCGACGAGGCGCCGGGGCGTTCGATCTTCCAAGCCGGGATGAGCTCGTGAGCGCGAGGTTTCGGAGCAGGCTCGCCCGAATTGCGGTCGCCTGGCTGGTGCTGGCAACCATCCAGATCGTGTCCGGGGCGGTGGCGATTGCAACCGCTCCCACCGTCACCTATCGCGACGAGTTCACCAACGTGTCTTACACCGGCAATAACGGAACCGGAACGTGGGCGGGCGGTTGGGTGGAAGACGACGTCGGAGGCACCGACCCGAGCAATGGGTCGATCGAAGCCAAGTCCGACGGACATTGTTTTGACGACAAATGCCTCTACATGGGTCAGGCCGGTTACAACGCCTCGGTCTGGCGTGCGGTTGATCTCACGGGAGCCTCGTCCGCCCAACTCACATTCAAGTATGAACGACATAAGCACGGTTCAGGCTCAGGTGCGATCCACCTGAGCGTGTTCAACGGCATCGGCTGGACTGCGCTGGCAACCTACCCGTTGAGTATCGACGACAACTCGTCCCAGAATGCCTCGTTCGACCTGACGCCCTACATCGCGGCGGGGACGATCATCAAGTTCGAGCAAACGGGCAATACCGACGACAGTCACATGAATGTCGACGACGTCGAGATCCTGGCAACCATGGGTACCCCACCGGTATTCGATCAGGACCTCGGGGATCGAACCGATGCCGAAGGGGCGGTCATCGCGATTTCTGCCACTGCTACCGACCCCGGCGGAGGCACGGTCGTCTACTCGGCCACCGGACTCCCACCGGGCGTTTCCATCGATTCGGGCAGCGGACAGATCACCGGCACCATCGGATACACCGCTGCGGCCGGCTCGCCCTACTCGACCAAGATCACTGCCACAGTCGGAGCCCAAACCGCCGACGACACCTTCACCTGGACCGTGACCGATACCAACCGTCCGCCGGTGGCGGCGGACGACACCGCCTCCCCGACCGAAGATGGGCCCGGTGTGGTGATCGCCATTCTCACCAACGACTCGGATCCCGACCTCGACCCGATTGTCTTGCAGTCGCTCGACACTGCGTCCCTGACAGGTGGGTCGGTGGTCGACAACGGCAACGGCACCGTCACCTACACCCCCAACCCCAACTTCGACGGTGCCGAGGAGTTTGGTTACACCATCAACGACGGGAAGGGTGGGACTGCCTCGGCAGTGGTGGACATCGTCATGAACGCGTTGCCCGATCAACCCCAGATGGCGGCGCTGGGGACGCTCACAGGGCCGGAGGAGTCGCTGATCACCTGTACTGCGATTGCGACAGACCCCGACACCGGTGACGAGATCACCTACACGCTCGTCGACGGCGGCGGTTGGGTTCCGCCCGGTGCCGCCATTGATCCGACGAGCGGAGTGTTCACCTGGATCCCATCGGAAGAAAAGGGACCTGGCAGCTACACATTCGCCGTCCGCGCCACCGACCTGACCGGTCTCTTCGTCGAACAACCGCTGACGGTTGTGGTCGAGGAATCGAACAGCCCGCCAATTCTGAACCCGATCGGGCCCAAGAGCAGCAGTGAGGGTGAAACGGTGCTGTTTCTGGTCGGCGTGACCGACCCGGACAACCCTCCGACAACTTTCACCTATTCTGCCACGGGGCTTCCGCCGGGGCTGTCGATCGACACGGTCACCGGCAAGATCTCGGGGGTGGTCGGTGCCAATGCCGGAGGAGGTTCCCCGTATTCGGTCACGATCTCCGTCAGTGATGGAGGGTCGCCGCCGCTGACCGACGCCGTCAGCTTCCAGTGGACCGTCGTCAAGGTCAACCGCCCTCCGGTGATCTCAGGAGCAGGTGGGACCGCGACCGTTTCCGTCGATGTCCCCGTGTCTTTCGGTACGGTTTCGGCAACGGATCCCGACGGTGACCCGCTCACCTACTCGGCGGCCGGTCTCCCGCCCGGACTCGGCATCGATTCGAAAAGCGGAGTTGTCAGCGGCACCGTCCCGGCCGGATTCGGCGGAACCTCGTATTCGGTTACGGTCACAGTGTCCGATCCAAGCGGATCTTCTGCGTCAACGACGATGCTGGTCTCGGTAGAGCCGGAAGTAGCCCCGCCGGCCGGCGGTGCCGCCGCCGCCCCGCCCCCTCCGGTTGAACCGCCGGCCAAACCGGCCTCACCGCCCGCCATTACTCCGCCCACGGAGCCGGCACCTCGTGTCGACCCCGAACCGACGCCAGAACCCGAGCCTGCACCTGTCACCACAGCGGTTACGACACCCTCGCTCGTTGCTCCCCAGCCCAGCGCAGATCTTGTGGGGAAGACGAATCTGGTGGTGACAAGCTCTGAATCCGAGTCAGTGGGCCAGGGTTCCGACCGCAATCGAACCGGCCTCGATGCGTTGGATCGGATGCTCGTCGCTTTCGGGATGGTGGTCGAGGATCTCGAAGACCAGCTTGGCTCGGCGCTCGCCCTCGGTGTCGGGATTTCGTTCTTTGCGGTGGTTGGAGTCGATCGGCGCCGTGAAGAAGAACAACCCGAATACAAACCGGCGTTCCTCAACACACTCTGAAACGGGCCACAATGGCCCGATGCTTTGCCCCGTACGGTCATGAGTCGCAACCTCCCTCTCGCAAGCGGACTCATCGAGTTCCCTTTCGAACTGACCGGCGAGGTCACTGGCAAAGGTTTGATGATCCCCGGGACCGGTTTCGTCTTCACCAACCACGACAAACCGCTGTTCCCCGACGGCTACACCAAGGGTGACCTCGCCCAGTATTACCTCTCCGTTGCCGACCACTTGTTGCCACATCTGAGGCGCCGCCCACTCTCCATGAGCCGCTATCCGGACGGCATCTCCGGCAACACGTTCTACGAAAAGCGAGCGCCGTCGCATACACCGGACTGGGTCAACCAGATTCCGGTTCCGTCCGACTCGGCGGGCGGGATCGTGTCATATGTTTCGGCGGCGACCGAGGCGGATCTCATCTGGCTGGCGGCGATGGCATGCATCGAGATGCACCCGTTTCACTCGTCGACGGGTGGTCTAGAAATGCCCGATTACGCCATATTTGACTTCGACCCTGCCGAGGGATCCCATTTCGATCAGGTCGTGGCCGGGGCGCACGGACTTCGCACCGTATTGGATTCGCTTGGCCTCTCCGGCTACCCGAAACTGTCGGGATCCAAGGGCCTCCATGTCTACGTTCCGCTGAAACCGGTTCACGACTATCGCCGGATCAGGCGGTTCGTCGATTCGGTAGGACGGTTGCTGGTGGCGGCTTCGTCGAGCGACTTCACGATGGACCCTGTCATCGCAGACCGTCGCGGCAAGGTTTTCATCGACGTCAACCGCAACGCCTTCGCCCAGACGGTGGCATCGGTGTATTCGGTGCGACCGCGCCCTGGAGCGCCCGTTTCGGTCCCGCTGAGATGGGAGGAAGTCGGTTCGATTGCCAACGACGACATCACGATGGCGAATCTCTGGCAACGGCTGGACGAGCATGGAGACCTCTTCTCCCCGGTTGTGGAGGGTGGCCAGACGCTGGATGGCGCCGAGGAGGCGCTCGGGCTGACCGATTGACGGCCGACACGTTTCGGGCGGATCACCTATCGTCGGCGGATGGAACTTCTGGCTCGCATCAACATTCTCGACGGTCGGTCGGTGAGGCTGAGGCGTGGGGACCTGCGCGAGGCCATCCCTCTCGACAACGATCCGATTGCTCGGGCACACAGCTGGGTGATGCAGGGTGCCGACAAGATTCACGTCGTGGATCTCGACGCCGCAGGGAATGGCGACTACCGCAACCGTGATCTGATCGATCAGCTCATCTCCGAGGTCGACGTGCCCGTCCAGGTGGCGGGAGGGATCCGCAGCGATGTCGAAGCCAGCCGCCTCGTTGCGGCAGGTGCCTGGCGGGTGGTGATGGGCACTGCCGCGATCGAGGATCAGAACATGGTCTGGGATCTGTGTCGCTCGCATCCCGGCCAGATTGTGGTGTCACTCGATGTGAGAGGGGACGAAGAGATCGCCACGAGGGGGTGGACCCAGAACTCGGGGAGGCACCTCGAAGAAGTGTTGGTGGAGATGTCCTCTGCGGGCGTAGCGGCGTTTCTGGTGGCGGAAGCGGGACGCGACGCCCTGGTTGAACCTCCTGACTTGCACATCCTCAGCGTCGCTTTGCGTACGGTCTCCGATCCGGTGATTGCATCTGGCGGTGTCCGCCATCTCGACGATCTACGAGCGTTGCTTGCACTGTCGGTGGCGGGTCGGACTCTCGCAGGTGTGATCGTCGGCCGGGAGGTGACCCATGGGCGCTTCAATATCGAGGAGGCGAAACAGGTGATAGCCGAGGCGCCGGTGCCGACGGCAGTCGAAAGCCCACCCCCTGCACCGGTTGTGTCGAGCAAATTGCGTGATGCCGCCGAGGGATACCAACTACTGGCCGATGAACTCGAAAAAGCAGCTGCACACGCCAGAGTCGCTTCCCAGCACTACCTCGATGGATTGATACCGCGGGGACCAGCCCACGGTTTGTCGGTTGCCGGGCACCTGTCGCGGGCCAACCGCTTGCTGGGAGAATTGTCGGAGGAGCATGCCGACAACAGTTCAATCGACTGAATCAGACGACATCCGATAGCCGCCGACCGACGAAGTCGTTCCAGGTGTCACCAGATTCGTCACGGTTGGGGGTGAGATTCCCGCCTGCCCGGAAACCGGCTGCGGCCAGGCCGGGGATGTTCACCGGTATCACCCAGCGGCGTTTACGCCGTGCCGCCAAAAAAGACTTGGCGAGTTCAGAGAACTCATACGCCCTAGGGCCCCCGATATCGGGAAGAAGGCCTCCGCCGGGGTGTTCCAGGGCTGCCACCATCTGGGCCGCAATCGTGTTCGGGTCGAGCGTCTGCAAACGAGTCCCAGCCGGGACCACCATCATCGGATACCTCGACCACCGCTCGAGCATCATCCATGCCAGATGGTGAAACTGGGTAGCCCGAATGACCGACCATGGGCGCTCGGTCAAGGCTGCCTCCGCTCTGATCTTGGAGCGGTAGTACTTGAGTTGGATCACGTCTGACCCGACGATGCCCGGATAGACGATATGGGTGTCGGGGTCCGATGCTGCGACCAGTCTCTCGGTTCCGACCACATCGACCTCGTTGTGCCGACTCGGGTCGGTGGCACAGTGGATGACGGCCTCGACCCCATCTAGGGCGGGTTTTAATCCCTCACCGGTGGCGAGATCGGCGCGATGAACTTTGCTCACGTCCGGAAACTGGCGATCGGCGCTGTGTGTGAGCACAGAAACTTCATGGCCGGATTCGACAGCGCGCGCAAGTGTCCGCTTGCCGAGGACTCCTCCCGCTCCCGTGATCAGAACTCTCACGTGACGATGGTACGGCTCTGTTCGCGCAGATACTGACGGAGATACCACGGCGAAAACCCGGTGCCGGTAGTGCCGGAACCTTTCCACCCGCCAAAGCTCTGAATGCCGGGCCAAGCCCCCGTGGTGGCCCCGGCGCGCCGGTTGACGTAGGTGACCCCCGCCTCGATCTTGTCGAAGAACGACTCGATCTCCTTGTCATCACCGGCGAAGATCCCGGCAGTCAGCCCGAACTCCGTGGCGTTGGCCCGGTTGATCGCCTCATCCAGTGAGTCCACCGGTCCCACCACCAAGAACGGCATGAACAACTCTCTCGACCAGAGCCAGGAATCCATCGGTGCCGTGACGACCGTCGGCTCTACGTAGTAACCACGTGCAAGGTCGCCGTCGCTGAGGACGTTTCCACCGTAGAGGACGGTTCCGCCAGAACTGGCGGTTTCGGTAACGGCTTCTCGGAACCGCTTCACGGCCTGGTCGTCGATCACAGGCCCGGTGAAGACGTCCGGTTCGATCGGGTTACCCACTTTGAGCTCCGATGTTTTGTCGATGAGTTTTTCCACGAACTGATCGAAGGCTGCCCGCTCCACGTAAACCCTGGAAGTGGCAGAACACTTTTGTCCGGAATAACCAAAGGCTCCCCGCATGACCCCTTCGGCTGCAGCCTCGAGATCGGCGCTGGCAGTGACAATCGCCGGGTTTTTGCCACCCATCTCGGCGATCACGGGTTTGGGGATGGCTGTGGAGAAACTCCGGTAGATGCCCATGCCCACGTCATAAGAGCCGGTAAACGTGAAACCGTCCACGTCGGGATGCGACACCAACGCTTTGCCCACGATCGATCCCGACCCCGTCACAAGATGAACGGCTCCGGCAGGGATACCGGCCCGGCGCAGGAGCCTGTACAACTCGACTCCGGCCAGAGCCCCGACGTTGGAAGGTTTGAGCACGACCGTGTTGCCGGTGACCAACGCCGAGATCGTGGGCCCGGCGGCCAGAGCCATCGGAAAGTTGAACGGGGAGATCACTCCCCATACCCCGTGCGGGCGCATGACGGAGGTGTTGTGTTCGCGTTCTGACAACTGACCGAGCGGCCGGACAAAACCGTCGTTGGCGTCCATCTGGGAGCTGTGGTACCTGAAGAATTCGACGGTCTCTGCGACGTCTCCCAGGGCTTCGAGCCGGCTTTTGCCGACTTCGAAGGCGACGAGGGCCGCCAGTTCGAACATCTCTTGTTCCATCAGATCGCCTGCCGCCAGCATCAGGCGAACCCGCTCCTTCCAATCCGTTGCCGCCCACTCCGGTTGGAAGGCGGCCGCAGCCTTCACTGCGTCGTCGACGTCGGTGGCGGTTCCCTGGCTGAAGCGGGCAACGACGATTTCTGAGTCGATCGGGGATGTTTCTTCGGAGGTTTCCTCGGTGAAGCGCTCCTCGCCGTTGACGAAAAACGGCTGGTGGGCACCGAGGGTTGGCCTGACCGTTGCAACCGCCCGGTCGTAGGCTTCCTGCAGTTCGGCGTTGTCAGAAGACATCGTCGAGTAGGTGATTCTCATTGCCATGGGGACTCCGTTGTGAGGGCTGAGGCCCACGATACCGAAGGGATGTCTGCCCAGCGCCGGGAACCAGTGCATAGTCTGTACCGATGAGCGAACGCACCTCATTCAGAACCTGTCCGTTGTGTGAGGCGACCTGCGGGCTCGAACTCACCATCGTCGACGAGCAGGTGAAGGTCATCCGCGGTGACAAAAACGACTCGTTCTCGCGCGGTTACATCTGTCCCAAGGGCACAACCCTCGGCAGGCTCCACACCGATCCCGACCGGCTCACGCACCCGATGCTCAAAGTCGAAGGTGGCCATGTGGAGATCTCGTGGTCCGAGGCATACGAACTGATCGATCGGCGAATGACCGAAATTCGTGCAGCTTTCGGCAACGACGCCGTCGGCGTTTATGTGGGAAACCCCAACGCCCACAACTTCGAGTCGGTATTGGCGTTGAAGCCGTTTCTCAAGGCACTAGGCACCCGCAACATCTTTTCCGCGTCGACGGTGGACCAGCGTCCCAAAGAGGTCGCGAACGCCTATCTCTACGGCAGTGGCATCCTCAATCCGGTTCCCGACATCGACCGAACCGACTATTTGATGATCCTGGGTGCCAACCCTTACGAATCAAACGGATCGCTCGCGTCTGCGCCCGACTGGCCGGGCCGTATCGAAGAAATCAGGAACCGCGGCGGCAAGGTGGTGGTTGTTGACCCTCGGCGGACCAAGACTGCCGAAAACTCAGATGAGCACATCGCCATCAAACCTGGGACCGACGCCGCGCTCCTCCTGGCGATGGCCCAGGTCATGGCGGAGGAAGGTCTGGTGGCCCTCGGAACGCTGGCAGATCATGTTTCGGGACTGGACGAAACGCTGGCCACGCTTTCTTCCTTGGAGATCGATCTGGTGGCAGCGTGGACCGGAGTCGGATCCGATTTGATCCGCCGTCTGGCTCGGGAGGTGGCGGCGGCAGACAGGGCAGTGGTTTATGGGCGGATCGGAACTCATACCACTCGTTTCGGCACCCTGGCCGCCTGGGGAGCAGAATTGCTCAACGTTCTGACAGGCAATCTCGATCGCGTCGGCGGGGTCATGTTTCCAGCGCCGGTACATGAACCGAGATCGCGGTCGCGAAGGGCCTTTACCGGAGGGCGATGGCAATCTCGGGTTCGCGGCCTGAATGAGATGTTCGGCGAACTCCCGGTGGCGGCGCTGGCCGAGGAGATCGAGACCGAGGGCGAAGGACAGATCAGGATGATGGTGACCGTGGCCGGCAATCCTGTGCTGACAACGCCGGAGGGAGATCGTTTGGCTTTGGCGTTGGACACTCTGGACTTCATGGTGTCGGTGGACCCCTACCTGAATGAGACCACCAGGCATGCCGATGTCGTGCTGCCACCGCCCTCGGCTCTCGAGCGTTCACACTTCGATCTTGCTTTCGCCTCTTTTGTCGTGAGGAATCACACGCGCTACTCGGCACCTGTTTTTGACACCGAGCGGCCGAGCGAATTCGAAATCCTGGTCAAGCTCGCGGGTTTTGCGCTGGGAGCCGGACCTGACGGGGATGTCGATTTCATGGCAGGCGCGGCCTTGGCCGATCAGGTGGCGGCAGCTTGCACCGCACCCAACTCACCGATATTCGGGCGGGATCCGGGCGAGATCCTCGATGCCCTCGGACAATGGAAGGCTCCGGCAGAGCGGGCCCTCGACTTCTTGATTCGGATGGGACAAGGCGGCGACGGATTTGGCGACGATTCGGAGGGCTTGAACCTGGCCAGAATTGCAGAAGAACCACACGGCATCGATCGCGGCGCACTTCAACCCCGCCTGCCTGAGGTGTTGGCCACGGCCTCGGGCAAAGTCGAGTTGGCGGCGCCTCCGATGCTGGAGGACGTGTCTCGGCTCGCGCACGCGTTGCACGAGGAGCACCCCGATTTGGTGCTCATCGGACGTCGCGACATTCGGACGGCGAACTCGTGGACCCACAACATCGAGGTCCTGGTCAAAGGGCGCGAACGGTGCACACTCCAGATCCACCCCGATGACGCCGGACGGTTCGGTCTGGCCCAAGGCGATCTGGCGTCTGTGACTTCCCGTGTTGGGTCGGTGGAGGTTGCGGTCGAGGTCACCGATTTGATCGCGCCGGGCGTGGTCTCGATCCCATACGGCTGGGGTCACGACCTCGAAGGCACCCGTCTTTCGGTGGCGGCCGCGAGGCCTGGCGTCAACGTCAATCGGCTGACCGACGGCTCCCAGGTGGACCCACTTTCTGGGACGGCCGTGTTGAACGCGATTCCGGTCGCAGTCAGGGCGACCGTTTGATCAGTTGTGGACGACCAGAGTTGTTCCAGATCCGCTGACGAGGAGCACCTCGATCTCGTTGTCGCCGTCGGCCAGCGACTCGGGTGGCACCATCGACTGAAAGCGGACCGTGCCTTTGTCGTCTACGTATGCACGGGTGAGAGCCTCGATTCGGCCGTTGACGACAACCGCCAGAATTTCATCGCCGACCGCTCCATTCAAGACTCCGGTGATCCGCGCCGGAATGCTGTCTGCATAGGTGTCCACCGCCAGATACCACTGAGGACGATCGAGGGTCCAGGAGAAGCCGGCAAGGGCCAGCCTTTCGGAATCGACCGACTCCTGAAGGATGTCGGGGGCACCGGGTGGTCGGAGTTCGAAGGGATCTCCGGTGGGAAAAGCTCTGGCGATGTCGGCTGCCACCTCGAACTTCTCGAGTCCATCGACTCCAAACGTGACCGCTCCCTGGGGGGCCGACATTGTGCTCTCCTCGCGATCGATGGGGCCAAGGAGGTTCAGCCCATCGACCGACCATGGGACCTCGATTGCGAGCATGGCCGCCACGGTTGGGAGGACGTCGACCGTTTCGGAACGCCGGTCTTCGATCTTGCCGGGCGTAATGCCAGGTCCCTTGATGAACAATGGCACCGCCGCCACCTGGCCGATCGTTTCGTTGGTGATGTACCGCTGGTGGAACACGTCGGGTTTGATTGCGATCCCGTGGTCGGCCATGACGACGACGATGGCGTCTTCGTAGATCCCAGAATCGTCCATGGCCGAAAATATCTGACCGAGGGCGTAGTCAGCGTATGCGGCCTGGAGGAGATGGCGTTGAGTGGCCTGATCAAGCAACCACTGGTCGGTGCTCCACCCGGTGCGCGTGGTGCCAGGAGACTTCTCTGCAATTAGCGGGTAGACCTGCCCAGTTGGCAGGTACTGCCAGGGATGATGGGGAATGAGAAGGTGGACGAAACCGAAGAACGGCTTCTGGTGCGGGTCATGGAGGTCGATTGCCTCTATGAATCCGGCCACCGGTGTCCGCCTGTCGATCTCCATCTGGTCACGAAATTCACTGACGGCGCTGAACTCCTCGGCCACACCTCCGCCGAAACCACCCCAGCGACTGTCGATGGGGGGCAGCCGGCTGCTCACGGCATCCGGTAGGAACAGGTGTCCAGAAACGATGAGAGTGTCGCGACCGATGTCTCGCGCCCTCGCCCCCGCCGGGAGCCGCGGAGCGGCAACGCCGCAGACGTTGTCGGGGCAGAGGGCTGTGATTGCCTCGATCGCGGTGACGTTGTATGTGTCGGCAAGCAGGGTGAACGCGGTGTTGGGGTATTCGCCGGCGTATGGCGGTCTGTCGCCTCCTGGCCTGGCACCGGTGAGAATCGCCGGGACGGCCTGCTCGGTCTGTTGTTCGATGCCAACCGCATTGCGGAACCATGTGCCATCGTCGCTCAAGCGGGCGAAATTGGGGTATAACGCACGGTTCAAGCTGCCATCTTCCAGCATCATCGAGGCGACCGGGAACTCGTCCAGCACGACCCATACGATCGGGACCGGGATTGCCGGACTGACGGTTCTGCCGATGACCGATCCACCGCTACGGGCGATGGCGCCGGTGGGTGTCACGAGAAAGAACAGGGCCGTGACCAGGATCGGGCCTGCGAGCAGGTAGCGAGCCACCATTTGGACGCCGGCCAACCGCACTGCCGCCCAAGCGACCGCGACTCCGATGGCGATGCTGATCGTGGTCCTTGCCCAATCCAGAAGCGGGGCTGCCCGCAACCCGAGCCGGGCCAGTACCGCCCCCAGAAGGGCGACCGCCAGCAACCAGATGAACCGCCCCCATGTCCTCGGCAGCAGACCGATCAGTCCGATCACGAGCGGAAGTCCGATTCCGATCGTCAGAGCAAAAACAACTACGTCGATCCGGGGCGAGCGACGGGACAAAAAGAACTCGGCGTTGTTCCCGAGGAGATCGAGCAGTGGCCACGCGATCGCCAGGGTCGCCAGACCCAGCGCGACCGCGAACCGATCGATTGCTCGCATCTTCAGCTGCGCGGGATCAGATGAAAGAGGATCCTGCCTTCGAGATGTCGTTCGTCGTTGACGACGAAGTGTTCGGCCAGGAGATTGCGGCAGATGTCCTCGTGGTAATCGGCGTGAATCTCGCCTGCGCGTTTGTTGGTGGCGAGTTTCTTCGACATCGGATCCTCGGGAGGCACCCATTCGAAGACGACCTCAGAACCCAGTGTCGCCAGCCAGTTGATGACCTCGGTGAGAGGAAGATTCGCCCCGATCACGAGATGGTGGACCACGGCCAGCATCAGAACCAGATCGGGCCGGCCCCTTTCTTCCAGCCGCTTTCTCTCCTGACCGCGCCACCCGAGTCCGGGCGACGGGTTGGACAGATCCATCACCACCGGCAGTACGTTGGTCGGACCCTCCCGACGCAAGGCCTTGAACAGGCGATCCAACACCAAGGCATCACCGTCGATGGCCAGGACGTGATCCGCTAGATCGGCAACGGCGATTGAGTGGTGACCATCGTTGGCCCCCAGATCCCAAACGAGATGGCGGCGGGTTTGACCGGCCACCTCGCGGACGAACTCGGCCTTGGGTGTGCGCTGGGTGGCGACATGATCGCAACTTGCGTATTCGGACCATGTCGACGAGTCCTGAGACCACTCGAGTTTTGACACGAGCTTTTCGAGGCGAGAGATATTCGCCAGAATCATCTCCTTCTTGAACCCGGCCTCCGACAACTCCGTACGGACGTCTCGACTGGTGACCTTTCGATCGGCCCGAGCCTGGAGCATCACGTCGGTGAGGACACCAGGCTTGCGTTTGTGGCCGGAGAGGATCGCCCGTGCGTCGCCCGGTGTGATGCCCTCGAGGTTCCCTCGGAGCAGAGGCTGGAAAGACAGGCCGGCGTGGGAGCTGGCCAAGAGAGGGTAGAGAAAGAGTTGACAGAACTGGCGGTAGCCGAGCCATGGCTCACCGGCCTCCAGTGGTCGGAAAGATCCCACGTCGATGAAAATGGGACGGGTTCCTACGAACTGGACGTTGTAGGGAGTTGCATCCTTCAGCGTCAGACCTTCCGCCAGCGCCGCCGCGAGCAATTTCAGGTGGAGAAGGGCCGCCTCTTGCAACATCCCGAAAGTCCACTCGTACGGGTAGGTCCAGAATGGGATTGTCGGGTGCTCAAGCACCAGACCCTGGTCGGCGGTGATTTCTTCCGACCCAACCAACATCCCGGCGTCGACCCAGCTCATATACGAGGGGGCGGCCCGCAGGGCGTGCCAATCAGCTCCGCCCCGGTCCGTCAACACGCGTTGGACACGTCCCGAATGGATGGAGACGCGGCTGGTCGGGTCGCGGAACGACCCGCGATCGTAACTGCCGGCGGTCACGGGTATCAGGTCTCGGAGTTACCGGTGGCTTTGGATCGACGAAACAGGCGGCGTCCCGTCGTCTTCAAATAGACGATGAGCCCGGCGGTGCCGCCCAGGATTGCCTGGACGAGCATGCTCCCGGTGCCTGCGTCAAGATATGCGATGAACCTCATGTTGACCGATCATTCGTTTGGGGCGCCTGAGTGTACAGGAGCTGACGGCAAGAATAGAAACACACAAAGAGTTATCGGCCATCTGATGACAGGCTGAAGCCAGAAGTTTGCTGGATGGCGGTCGCCCGTCCGCCGTGTCCGGCTTCTGTCGGATTTGCGGGGTCCGGGTTGGCCATGAGCGCTTACAGTGACGGGATGGTGAAGCCAGACCAGCCCGGATTCGACACGATGGCGGTGCATGCAGGTGCTCAGCCCGATCCGGCGACCGGAGCGAGGGCGACTCCGATCTACAAATCGACGTCGTTTGTTTTCGACGACACGGCTCACGCCGCCTCGTTGTTCAATCTCGAGGTTCCCGGCTACATCTACAGCCGTATCTCCAACCCGACCGTCGCCGTTTTCGAGGAGAGGATGGCGGCGCTGGAGGGAGGGGTGGCGGCGGTTGCGACTGCGTCGGGACAGGCGGCTTTGCACCTCGCGATCGTCACACTCATGGGCGCCGGCGGTCACATAGTTTGTTCCCAGGCGGTGTATGGCGGGACCATCAATCTGTTGGTCCACACGCTCTCTCGTTTTGGGATCTCGACCACGTTTGTTCCCCCCAACGACCTCGAGGCGCTGCGTGGCGCCATCCGGGAAGAGACCAGGTTGGTGATCGCCGAGACCATCGGCAACCCAACCATGACGGTCCTCGACCTGCCTGCGGTGTCCGAGGTTGCCCACGCCGCCGGCGTTCCGCTCTTGATCGACAACACATTTGCCACTCCCTACCTCTGCCGGCCATTCGAGTGGGGAGCGGATATCGTCTTTCATTCGGCGACCAAGTTCATCTCAGGGCATGGAACCGTGATCGGAGGTGTGCTGGTTGACTCTGGTGCCTTTGACTGGGAGGCATCGGGAAGATACCCCACGCTGACAGAGCCATACGCCGCCTACCACGACATCGATTTTGTCGACGAGTTCGGACCAAGCGCGATGGCAGCCAGGGCCCGGTTCGAGGGCCTCCGCGATTTTGGGGCCGTAATGGCCGCCGATACCGCCTTTTCAATGATCCAGGGCTTGGAGACTCTTGGACCAAGGATGGATCGCCATGTTGCCAACGCCAGGGCGGTTGCCGAGTTTTTGGTGTCGGCCCCAGGTGTGGATTGGGTTGCCTACCCGGACCTCGAAACCCACCCCGACCAGCTGTTGGCGGCCAAATTTCTGCCGAAAGGGGCAGGGGCGGTCCTCTCGTTCGGCCTCGGTGCTGGAAGAGAAGCGGGACGTCGCGTCATCGAGTCGGTAGAAGTGTTCAGCCATCTGGCAAACATCGGAGATGTCCGTTCCTTGATCATTCACCCGGCCTCCACCACCCACCAGCAAATGAGCGATGACGAACTGAAGGCCGCCGGTGTGGATGAAGGATTGATCCGTCTGTCCATCGGGCTCGAAGATGCCGGAGACCTCATCGCCGACCTCGCCCGGGCGTTGAAGCGAGCGAGCCGTTGATAGTCGAATCCGAGTCGGGAGCGGTGTTCCTCCACACCGGCGGCGCCGACTTCGACCAATCGAAGCCGGTCGTGGTTCTGATCCATGGGGCAGGCATGGACCACACCGTGTGGAGATATCAGACCCGTGCCCTCGCCCATCTCGGGTTCTCCCCGCTCGCCATCGACCTCCCCGGTCATGGCAGAAGTGAGGGGGAACCGGCGCCGGTGATTTCTGACATGGCGGCTCAGGTGCTGGCTGTTCTGGACCGACTCGGGGTCGACCGTTTTTTGCTCGTGGGCCATTCCATGGGGGCTTTCGTTGTGCTGTCGATCGCCCAGTTGGCACCAGGGCGGGTTCAACGTGCGGTGCTGCTCGGCACCTCCGACGCCATGGCGGTACATCCCGAACTGCTGGAGGCGGCGCAGGCAGGCAACCATCATGCGGTCGATCTGATCGTTGGTTGGTCACACACCGGCGGTGGCCGGTTCGCCCCTCGTTCTGACCCCGGCTGGTGGAACGCGGCTACTTCGGCCCGCCTGCTCGAGCAGGGGTTGGAGCGGTCGCTCGGTTCAGATCTCGCCGCCTGCGCCGCCTTCGAAACATCTGCCGTCACCCCCGGAGTGACAACGCCAACTCTGATCGTGGTGGGAACGGCCGACCGCATGGCCAATCCTGCGGCAGGGCGAAAACTCGCGGCGATGTTGTCGAAAGCCGAGGTGGCCGAGGTGGAGTCGGGTCACATGGGCATGCTCGACGCGGCAGTGGAGGTCCAGGGCTTGATCGTCGATTGGTTCACAAAGGCAAATCCGGTGACCGGCCCGGCGTGATCCGGCTGACCCTTGAAAACGGGACCTGGTCCTGGCACACTCCTTTTTCGCGCTCATCGAGAGCGGTGGAGGGACAGGCCCGACGAAGCCGCGGCAACCGAGGAAAACCCACGGTGCCAATGCCTGAACGATGAGTCGCCGAAGGCGGTCTCCGCCCGAGGTGCTCAAAGAGCGCGTCGAGCAACAGGAGGCGATGGCTGGTGTACAGGTCGGAAGGCGTGGGCAGAGTCGAAACGCGTTTCCATACCCTCGCAAAGCCGTTCATCACCCAACACGGCGACCAGATCGAGGAAGTCACGCTTGCCTATGAGATCTATGGCGAACTCAACGACTTTCGCGACAACCTGATCCTGGTTTTCCATGCTTTGACCGGCAGCCAGCATGCAGCCGGGATCAACCCGAAAGTGGACGAGATCGGCGAGATGTGGACCGACGAGATGCATGAAGGGTGGTGGGACGGCTACATCGGACCTGGTCGCGGTTTCGATACCGACCGGTTCGCTGTCATGTGTATCAACTATCTCGGTGGGTGCTACGGCTCGACGGGCCCCGCTTCTATCGATCCAGCCACCGGTCGGCCTTATGGGTCGGCCTTCCCAAAACTGACGCTGACGGACATCGTCGACGCCCAGGTCGCCCTCCTCGACGAGTTGGGGATCAACCGGATCCACGCGGTGACGGGTGGATCGGTGGGAGGTCTCATGTGTGCCGTCATCGCCACCAAGTATCCCGATCGGGTGTCCAACGTGATCCCGCTCGCCGCCGGTCTCGAGACGACATCCCTTCAGGTTCTTCACAACTTCGAGCAGATGTTTGCGATCGTCACCGATCCCGAGTTCAAGGGAGGGGACTACTACCCGGGGCCGGGGCCGGCTTTGGGGCTTGCCCTGGCGCGGATGATCGGTCACAAAACTTTCGTCTCCCTCGATGCTCTTCGTGAAAGAGCCCGTGAAGAAATCATGCAGAAAGAAAACCTCGGCGGGTATGTCGTCGGGCATCACCTCGAGTCGTACATGCTGCATCAGGGCCAAAAGTTTCAGCAGCGATTTGATGCCAACACCTATCTGCGGATCATGGAGATCTGGCAGCAGTTCGACCTGGTCTCCGAAGTAGCCGAAAATGATGAGACGCTCGAGGATTTGCTCCGACGGTGCGGGAATCAGCGTTGGCAGGTCTTTACCATCGACTCCGATGTCTGCTTCTACCCCGATGAGCAAGAGAAGATGGTTCAGCGCCTCAAGGCGGCTGGAGTGCCGGCAAGGAGGTTCACCGTCCACTCGAACAAGGGACACGATTCATTCCTCATCGAACCGGAGCTGTATACCGCTCTCCTGCGAGACGCCGTAGGCGATTGAGCCGCAGTCGACCGGCGGGAGTCAACGGTCGGCTTTTGCCTTGCGTCCGGGGCCAGGAGGGCCGGCGAATATCTGGGCCACCATCATCCATTGCCGGGCGAGGTCGCCTTCGATCTCGATGGCGGTGTCGGTGATATTGCGCCTCTGAGCCACCACAAGACAAAAGTCTTCAACCGGGCCCGTTATCGATGCCTTTGAAGAAAACTCGGAGTTCCAGGTTCGAACACTCCCACCGGGTCCGGTCAACGTCACCGCCACCTTGCCGCCCGGTGCCGGCAGTCCTCTGTTCTCGAACGAGAAGCGAAACGTCTTCACTCCCAGTTCGGCGATGCGAAACAAGCGGGCGTTGGGTTGGCGCTCGACGCCGAGAACGTCGCAGATGTCCTGACCGTGTGCCCAGGTCTCCATCAGCCGGGCGGTCACGGAACTCTCGGCCCGCATCGGCGGCCCATACCAGGGGAGGCGGAGGTCGCCGTCTGTGTGGTGCATCCGGCGAAGTAACTCCCTCCTGGCATCTCTCCACCATTCCAGGACGCCTGCCGTCGAGAGTCCGCGCCCCTTGTCGATGGCCAGCTGAATATATGGCTCGAGACCATCGATGAGCGCCGCCCCGACCTCTTGCTTGAAGCGGTCTGGATCACGTGCCGACAACTCTGCCATTTCGTCAAAAAATGCGATGTGACTGATCTGGTCCCTTACGGTCCAAGGCTCGGCAGGTGTGAGCGCGTCCCAATCTGAATCGGGGAGCTCGCCGACGATCGAGTCGAGCCACTGTTGTTCTTCGGCGAGATCCTGGATGGCGCTTTCCATCGGCCTGATTGTGGCCGAACCCGCTGAATTGAGGCGGATTCAAGCCGACAGGCGCTGTATGAGCTCCAACGTGTGGCGGACACCATGATGCCGTCAGTAGGCGAGCTAGTTGTGCTCGTGGCCGATGACGACCCGGACATCCTCGACTTGATCACATTCCGTTTGGAAAGGTCAGGGATGAGGGTGATTCAGGCGCGTAACGGGATGGAAGCCTTGGAAGCGGCGCGCCTGAAGCGTCCACAGGTGGTTGTCCTCGACTGGATGATGCCAGAACTCACCGGGATCGAGGTGATCGAAGCGATGAGAGCCGACCCCGAACTCGCCCACC
Organism: Acidimicrobiia bacterium; assembly: GCA_041746105.1. GTDB lineage: Bacteria > Actinomycetota > Acidimicrobiia > Spongiisociales > ZC4RG35 > JBFHRE01. The sequence goes on along the minus strand of JBGTHP010000032.1, from coordinate 214,258 downwards.
TCCCGGTGATGCTTCTCACCGCCCGCGTCCAGGAGTCCGATGTAGTCAAGGGATTCGAGGCCGGGGCGGACGACTACCTCACCAAACCTTTCAGCCCCCAAGAGCTCCACCACCGGGTTCAAGCCCTCGCTGCCAGGCGCCCATGAGCGGCCCGCTCGTCCAGATCTCGCTGGCGATGGTTGCGTTCAACCTGTTGCTCACTCTGGCCGTTGTCGGGTTTCGGTTCGTCGGCTCCGCTCGCCGCACGCGATATCAGGAGGCCGTCGATCGCGTCAAACCGATGGTGCTCGCCTGGATCGACGGTGACGACATCGATCTCGACTTCGAAGGGATCGAGCGCCAAGCGTTGTCCGATCTTCTCGCCAGATACGGCAAAGTGATTCATGGTGAAGCGCGGGACGAACTGGCCGAACTCGCCAAGAAGCGTGGGATCACCGCCGAGATCGAGGCAGGGCTTTGTCGGAGGGCGGGGTGGAGAAGGGCGGCCGCCGCCTACCGACTTGGAGACATCGGGGCTGAAGCAACCGATGTCCTGATAGATGCTCTCGGCGACAAGGACCGTCGGGTGCGCAACGCCGCCACTCGGTCGCTGGGTCGCTCTGAAGACCCGGCCGCGGTCGAACCGCTGGTGTTGGCATTGGCTAGAGGAGAAATAGCGCGCGCTGTCGGCGGCCAGGCCCTGCTCGACATCGGCTCGGCCGCCGCCCCGCAGTTGGATGCCCTCATGCTCTCGCCAGAACCGGGGGTCAGGGCGGTTGCGGCAGAGTTGTTGGGGCGTATGGCAATGGGGATTGCGCCAAATCTCGCAACTGCCATCGATGACCCTGTCCCCAGCGTGAGAGTGGCGGTGGCGAGGGCACTCGGCCGCCTCGGGTCACGCTCGGCGGCGACAGTCATCTCGGATCTGTTGAACGATCCGGTCCCATACGTGCGCGCGGCGGCCGCCACCGCGATAGCCGAGTTGGGCATGCGCGAGTACATATGGCGGCTCATCGACATGGCCCAAGAAGATGAGTTTCTGCCTGCGGCCGCCGCCGCCAAGGCCGTCGGCATGCTCGCACCCGAAGTTCTCGTCGCTTCAGGGTTTCGGTTCGAGGCCTCTCCCCATCTGCGCGAGGCGATCGATCTACTGGCGGTGCGACCATGAGAACCTTTTTCATGGTCTTTGGCGTGGTCGTGATCCTGTACTCGATCGGCCTCAACCTCATGTTCTCGTCCTTCACCATCGTGGCGGCGCGCGCAATCAGGAAACACCACCAGGGGGAAGGCTCCCTCACCACCGATGAGATGTTTCGATCACCGCTGACGCCGCCAGTGAGCCTTCTGCTTCCGGCCTTCAACGAGGAGGCCGGAGTTGTCGAGAGTGTTCGGTCCTTGCTCCAGTTGCGATACCCCGAAATGGAGATCTTGGTGGTCGATGACGGGTCCACAGACGACACACTTGTCCGATTGCGACAGGCGTTCGACCTCATTCCGGTGCGGCGGGTAATCCGCGGTGACGTGCGCACGGAGGAGGTGAAACAGGTCTTCGTTTCGAGGCGGTCCCCCATACTCACAGTGGTCTCCAAAGAGAACGGAGGTAAGGCCGACGCCCTCAACTGCGGAATCAACCTGGCCCGTTATCCGTATGTCTGTGCCGTAGATGCCGACGCGATCCTCGAAGAACAGGCGTTGTTGCGGGTGATGGCGCCGATCGTCGACAACCCCAAGGTCGTGGCAACCGGAGGCATCGTTCGAATCGCGAATGGGTGCGATGTCCGCAACGGCCGGGTCACCGACATCAGACTTCCGGCGAAATGGTTGCCCACCCTTCAGGTAGTCGAGTATCTGCGGGCGTTTCTCGTCGGTCGAATGGCATGGGCGGCCGTCGGCTCACTGATGATCGTGAGCGGCGCCTTTGGTGTGTTCAAGAAATCGGTTCTGGTCGATATCGGTGGTTATGACACGAACACCGTTGGGGAAGATATGGAGTTGGTGGTCAGGATTCACCGGATCATGCGGCGTGAAGGTCACGAATATGAGGTCGCGTTTGTCCCTGATCCGGTGTGTTGGACCGAAGCACCAGAGAGCCTCAAGATTCTGTCACGACAACGACGACGGTGGCAGCGTGGGCTGATGGAAACGTTGTGGCGTCATCGCGAAGCGATGGTCGAACCGCGTCAGGGCGTATTCGGCCGTTTCGCGATGCCGGTCTTCGTGATATTCGAGGCGTTGGGGCCGGTCGTCGAGGTGATCGGCTACGTCAGCCTCCCGATCGCAGCCGCATTCGGTTACCTCTCCTGGGAGTACGCGTTCGCCTTCTATCTGATCTCGGTTGGTTGGGGAATGTTGTTGTCCGTGGCGGCCGTGGCGCTGGAGGAGTTGACCTACCGGCGTTATCCGTTGAGACGGCACGTTGTGAAGCTGACTCTTTTCTCGCTGCTCGACAACCTGGGCTATCGCCAGTTGACCAGTCTGTGGCGCCTGCGAGGCATCATCGAGTTCTTGAGGAAAACCGGGGGATGGGGGACGATGGACAGAAAAGGATTCAAGACCGTAGGTGCCCCGGCGCCGACCATTGTGACAACCGACCCGCGCGGCCAATCAACTAGTCGCGCTTTATACGCCGGAACGTCCGTCGCCCATCTTGAGGAGGACCTGGCCTGGTTGGAGCACATTTGAGAACTTGGACTGCGTGAGGGCTTTCAGTTGATCCAACTTGGCGGTAACGGCGGTCTCACTCGATCGCAGGACGGCACCGACCTCATCCATGCGGTCGGTGAGCCAGTTGATGGCGCCGACTCGGACGCGTCATGAGTCCAGGTTGGCCATGACGTGCTTGATCCTCGTGTAGTCATCCAGTGCGTAGGCCGAGAGATCTTTGCCGTAGCCAGATCGTTTGTAACCTCCATGGGGCATCTCTGCCACGAGCGGGATATGGGTATTGATCCAGACACAGCCGAACTCGAGGCGCCGCGCCATCCTCATACCCCGGCCGAAGTCCCTGGTCCAGACGCTGGAAGCCAGGCCATATTCGACGCCGTTGGCCCAGCGAACGGCCTCGTCCTCATCGGTGAATCTCTGAACCGTGATGACGGGTCCAAACACCTCGTTCTGGATCATTTCGTCGTCCTGGCGGAGGCCGGCCACAACTGTCGGCTCGTAAAAGAAGCCGTTGCCAGGCAGCGAGTTTCCACCGGCGATGAGTTCAGAGTGGCTCGGTCGCCTATCGACGAATCCGCTGACTCGACTCAGCTGGTTCGGGTTGTTGACCGGACCGAACAAGACGTCCTCGTCATCGGGCATCCCGGTCTTGGTCGCCTTGGCCTGTGCCCCGAGCGCAGCGACGAGGTCTTCGTAGATCCCTGGCGAAGCGATTACTCGGGTGGCAGCGGTGCAGTCCTGGCCGGCATTGAAGAAACCGGCAACGGCGATCCCCTCTGCCGCCGCCTCGAGGTCGGCGTCATCGAAAACGACCACCGGCGCCTTTCCCCCCAATTCGAGGTGAACTCGCTTGAGGGACTTCGCTGCCGATTCCGCCACTTCCATGCCGGCGCGCACCGACCCGGTGACCGAAACCATCGCCGGGACCGGGTGTTCCACCATTGCCCGACCGCTGTCGCGGTCTCCGCACACGACGTTGAGGACTCCCGGCGGTAGGAACTCGGCCGCGATCTGGGCGAGGAGAGTCGTCGTCGCCGGAGTGGTGTCTGAAGGTTTGAGGACAACGGTGTTGCCGGCGGCGAGTGCCGGGGCGAACTTCCACACGGCCATCATCATCGGGTAGTTCCACGGAGAGACCTGGGCGCAGACACCAACCGGCTCGCGCCGGACGAAGGAGGTCATGTTGGTCATGTATTCGGCCGCCGCTTTACCTTCGAGATGGCGGGCCGCCCCTGCGAAAAATCGGATCTGGTCGACCATCGGTGGGATCTCTTCGCTCGCGGTGAGCGCGATCGGCTTGCCTGTGTTTTCGACCTCGAGGGCCACCAATTCGTCGGCGCGGTTCTCGACCGCGTCTGCGAGCCGAATGAGCGCCAACGACCGCTCGGATGGGGTGGCGTCCCGCCACCGCTCGAAGGCGCGCTCGGCCGCTCGCATCGCGGCGTCGATGTCTGCTGCCCGCGACAACGGCGCAGTGGCGTATGCCTCTCCCGTCGCAGGGTTGACCACATCGGACGTTCCGCCGTCGATGGCATCAACCGTCTTCCCGTCGATGAAGTTCTTGAAGGCCTGCATCTGGCTTCCTTTCTTTGTTACTGGTTCTCGGCTCTGGCTGCGAGTCTCTGACTGAGGACGATGGGGATGAAGGTGATGGCGACGACGAGTAGCGCAACGACGTTTGTCACGGGGCGATTGCGCGGGCGCACGAGGGACGAGAAGATCCAGATGGGGAGCGTCTGTTGGTTGCCCGCGGTGAAGGTAGTCACGATGATCTCGTCGAAGCTCAAAGCGAAAGCAAGCATGCCGCCGGTGACGATCGCCGAGCCGAGTTGGGGCAGGAGGACATGCCGGAAGGTCTGCCACCCGGATGCACCCAAGTCGGCCGAGGCCTCAATCAGGTTGGGCGACACCCTTCGCATCCGAGCGATCACGTTGTTGAAGGCTACGGCGACGCAAAAAGTGGCATGCCCGATGACGAGCGTCCAGAACGAGAAAGGGACGCCAGACACACTGATCGCCGATCGGAGGCTGATGCCGGTGATGATGCCTGGCAGAGCGATCGGCAGCACGATGAACAGGCTGAGCGCATCGCGTCCGAAGAATTTCGTGCGCCAGACGGCCGCCGCCGCCAGCGAACCGAGAACCAATGCTGTCAGCGTGGCCACGGCTGCCACCGACAGGGACAATGTCAGTGCCTGACGGATGTCCTGGTTGGCCGCCGCCACGGCGAACCATTTGGTGGTGAGCCCGGGTGGCGGGAAGGTGAAGGCGGCGTCCTCGGTCGTGAACGCGTAAAGGAAAACAAAGAGGATCGGTAGATGGAGGTAGGCCAGCGCCCCTATCGCCAGTGCAATCAACCCACGTCCCGCGGTGCGTCTCATAAAGCCTCGAACGCCCCCAGTTTTCTCGCACCGGTCAGGTAGAGAATCATGACAACGATGGGAATGAAGGACAATGCCGCAGCCAGCGGAAGGTTGCCGGCAACTCCCTGTTGGGAGTAGATGGCAAGGCCGATGAATGGCGACGAGTCACCGATGACGGTGGGGATGATGTAGTCGCCCAACGTCAGCGAAAAGGTGAAAATACTGCCCGCCGCCACGCCCGGCAGAGCCAGCGGCCACGTGACATTTCGGAAAGTGGTCGGGGGCTGGGCGCCGAGATCCGACGATGCCTCGAGCAACGAAACTGGTACCCGCTCTACCGCCGCCTGGATCGGGAGGATCATGTACGGGAGCCAGATGTAGGTGAATACGGCAAACTGTCCGAGGAACGAGGTCGACAGCGACGGACCTCCGATCACGGGCGTGCGGAGGAGACCTGCGAGGACCCCCTCCAGTCCTACCTGGTCAAACAGCCAGGCGATCACACCTTCGGCCGCCAGCAGGAGTTTCCAGGCATAAACCCTGACGAGGTAGGACGACCACAAGGGAATCAGGGTGAGAAGGACGAGGGTCGCTTTCAGTTTTCCTCTGGTGTAACGGGCGATGTAATAGGCCAGTGGGAAACCGATCAGAAGAGCGCCGATGGTGACCGCTGCCGCCATCGAAACGGTCCTCACGACCACTGCCATGTTGGCGTCGGTAAAAACCTGTCGCCAGGTGTCGAGGGTCGGAGTGCGGTCGGTCCGTCCGCTGAACGAATCGGTGCTGAAAAAGCTGTTCAACAGCAACGAGATCAAACTCCCGCCGTAAACACCGACCAGCCAGAGCGCCGGCAGCCCCAGGATGAGTGCGAGTTTGAGACGTGGGTGCCGATATAGGCGTTCGCCGAGGCGACGGATCGGAGTGCGGGGGAGGGTTGTTTGCATCTGGTGTTTGTGAGGGAGGCCCGGGTTGGGCCTCCCTCACAGAGGTCATTGGTCTAGGACGCCGGGTATGGGTTGCGGCCGCCGATGACGGCCAGATAGTCGGTCACCCATCTCCGGTAGGGCACACATGACCCTGCCGCAGCGGTCCCGTTGCAGTCTTCGGTCGGAGTCTTCCAGAAGGAGATGCGATCGAAGTTGCCGAGCCCGTTGGTTGCGCAACCTTCCGACCCCAACAGATCGCTGGTGTCGCATGCCGAAAGGACAGAAGGCACCGATCCGAACCAAGCCGCCAGGTCACCCTGAAGGTTGGAGCTGAGGGTCCATTCCATCCACTTGTAGGCACAGTTCGGGTGCGGGGCATTTTTGTGCATCATCGTCGTGTCGGCCCATCCGGTCGCGCCCTCCTTGGGAACGGTGGATGCGATCGGCGCTCCGCCTGCTACCAGGATGTTCACCTGGAACGGCCAGCTCGATGATGCGGCGACACCTTCGTTGGTGAAGTCATCCATCTGGACGAAGGCATCGTGCCAGTACTTGGCCACGAGCTGCCGTTGCTGAACGAGAAGCTGGACTGCTGCCTGGTATTGGTCTTCGTTTAGCTGGTAGGGATCGGTTATTCCGAGTTCCGGACGTACGGACTTCAGATACAAGGCGGCATCAGCAACATAGATAGGTCCGTCGTAGGCCTGAACCCGATTGGTGTTGGCGGAGCCGTCCGGCAGGGTGGTTTCTTCGAACACCACACTCCAGCTGTCAGGCACCGTGTCGCCAAAGACCTCGGTGTTGTACATCAACACGTTGGCACCCCACTGATATGGAATCCCGTAGTGTTTGCCGTCAACGGTATGCCACGGTGCGTCCTGGAGTCGCTCATCGACAGTTGACCAGCTGGGCACCAGATCGGTGTTCACTTCCTGGACGGTGCCGCCGGCGATCAGGCGCAGGCTGGCATCGCCGGACGCCGTGACCACGTCATACTCCTGGGACTCGGTCATCAGAGCCACCATCTCGTCCGAGGTGCCTGCGGTCTTCACCTCGACCATGCACCCGCTTTCTGCCTCGAAACCAGTGACCCAGTCAAAGGCAGGGTCGGTCTCGCCGCGCTCGATGTAACCCGGCCAGGCGACGATCACGACCTTGCCTTCCCCATCACCGATTTCGGTGAGGGGCCCGCCCTCCTCGGTAGCCGCGCCTCCGCAGGCAGCGGCCACTACGGCCAGAGCGATCACCGCGAAAAGCCCGCGATGTTTCATGTTCATTCCCTCCTCGTGGGTATGGCGGCCTGAGCCACCGTCTTGTTATCCAACGGCTTGCACGCATCGCGATCCCATGACAGAACCACCGGAGCGCCCGGGACGAAAATGTCCTTGCGCCCTCCCGATGTGTTCTGACTGATGGCGACGAGAGTTGTGCCCGCCACATCTACAAAATGTTTCGTGAACATGCCGAGATAGACCTGTTGGAGCGCTGTTCCCGACACCTGGCACTGGCCGCCCCCGCCGATCCTGATCCTCTCGGGGCGAACGGTGAACGGATCCGGGCTGGCAACGAGGCGGAGTGCGAGGTCACCTTCGATCACGTTGGAGGTCCCGACGAATCCGGCCACAAACGCGTTCGCCGGGTTTTCGTACACCTCGACGGGGGTGCCGATCTGCTCGATGCGACCCTCGTTGAAGACCGCCACCCGGTCGCTCATCGTGAGGGCCTCTTCCTGGTCGTGGGTCACGAAAACGAATGTGATCCCCACCTGGCGCTGGAGGTTCTTCAACTCGGTCTGCATTGCCTGGCGCAGCTTGAGGTCGAGAGCCCCGAGAGGTTCGTCGAGGAGCAGAACTGCGGGGCGATTGACGAGCGATCGGGCCAGTGCAACCCGTTGCCGCTGACCCCCCGATAGTTGTGATGGCTTGCGCTCGCCCATCCCCTCGAGATGGACCAATGCCAGTGACTCTCCCACCCTGCGGCTCCGTTCCGGTGCCGCCACGCCTTTGACCATGAGCCCGTAACCCACGTTTTCCGAGACGGTCATGTGGGGGAACAAGGCGTAGTCCTGGAAAACGGTATTTACGTCCCTGGCATAGGGCGGTTTGGTCGAGACATCCTGGCCGTGAAGAAGGATGCGTCCTTCGTCGGGGGTTTCGAAACCTGCAATGAGTCTGAGGCAGGTCGTTTTTCCTGATCCCGAAGGCCCCAGCATCGAAAAAAACTCTCCATCTTCGATGCTGAGATCGATCGAATCGGCCGCACGGACGCTGCCAAAGGACTTTGAGACCGACTCGAATCGCAGCGCCTCCGACATCGGCGGAGTGTAGGCAGCGGTCCACCGGCGGAGCCGACCGTTTGGCGATGTTCAAAGGCACTACCGCCGGGTTTGGGACCGAACCGATCGCCTGGGCGAGTAATCACGATCGATTCGGCCGTTTGCGACCGACCAAGGGCATGCGTTGTACCGTCCCGGTCGCCGAAACGGACGACGGTGGGCATCCACCGCCGATGGTGATGGCGGCGAGAATTTTGCAGGTTTGACGCTCCAGGTCTGTTTTTGGGGTCGTACCATTCGGGAATGGTCCCAGGTATCTTTCACCGCAAAAAAGTGGTGCGGCTCGCAGCGTTGATCGGGGCGTTTGGGCTCGTAGCAGTTCTGCCCGGTGCCGCGATTGCCGCTCCCGGCGAACCCAACGCAAGCGCACCGGCCACAGAAGCACGCACCACGAGCGGCTGGGTTGGAGGCTACCGCGACGGATCGGTCGCAACCTGGGCAGGCATTCCTTACGCCGCTCCTCCCGTCGGAGGCCTTCGTTGGCGGCCGCCAGTTGCGCCTGTTCCGTGGAGTAGTGTGCGCCCGGCCGACGAGTTCGCGGCTGTTTGCACACAGCTGATTTCTGAGACTGAAGTTATTGGTTCGGAGGACTGCCTCTATCTGAACGTCTTCGCTCCGCTCCAATCGCGGCGTCGGCAGCTTCTACCCGTGATGGTCCACCTGCACGGAGGCGGCAACAGTGGCTTTCACCCGTACACAAATGCTGATGCGTTCGTCGAGCGAGGCGTCGTTGTGGTCACGGTCGGTTACCGATTGGGTGTCTTCGGGTTTGTTGGACACCCAGCGCTATCCGGTGAGGACGGCGGCTCGTCGGGGGAGTACGGGTTGCTGGATCAGATCGCGGCGCTCGAGTGGGTACGAGACAATATTGCCCAATTCGGTGGTGATCCTTCCAATGTGACGATTTTTGGAGAATCAGCCGGGTCGTTCGACGCAGCCGCAATGGTTGTTTCACCGCTCAGCCAGGGTTTGATTCACAAGGCCGCGCTCCAGACAGAGGCTTGGTGGGCGTTGGTCGGCGGCGAGTCCATCGTCGATGCGGAAGCGATCGGTCTTGGGGTCGCTCGTCAGGTCGGTTGTAAGCGCGTCCTGGACGCTGCGGCCTGTCTCCGCGGGGTTCCAGCCACGAACCTCGTTTTGGCGGCCGGTTTCCTCGATGTGGTGCCATGGGTGGGAGGTCAGGTGCTTCCCAAAACGCCGTTGGAACTCATGTCGGATCACCCCCCGACGATTCCGATGCTCGTTGGGTCTAACCAGGACGAAGCGGCTTTCTGGTTTACCGACTTCTTGCAAGGATCGGCAAGATACAAACCGCAGTTCTGGCTAGGGGACACCGACGACATAACGGGTGCCGCCAACGGAGCGACTGTGCGAAGCCTCTATCCGCCGGAATCGCACGAGTCGCTGGTCCAGGCGGCTGTGGCGGTTTTCACCGACGCGATCTATGGCTGCCCAATGCGACGACTCGCTCTCGCGTCTAACGGTCCGGTTTTCCGCTACCTCTACACACATAGCTACGACAACAACGGCTTCTACGCAACGTTTGGGGCGTCTCACTTCCTCGATGATCCGCTGCTGTGGCACGACCCACAGTTGCTCTCCGGCTTTGGCCAGCCGCCCTACTTTTTCAGCGGGGCAGAAGAGAGGCTTTCGGCGAACATGACTACCTACTGGACCAACTTCGCAAAACAGGGCGATCCAAACGGCCTCGATCTTCCTGAGTGGCCCCTCTACAACGAGGTTGACGAACGGACGTTGTTGCTCGAGGAGCCCCTTGGCGTAACGTCGTTCTATAGAAGCCCACAGTGCGATTTCTTCGACGCGCAACCGGAGTTGTTTCCGAGTGCCCGTTGAGATCTTGCGGTTGTCGTGACGTCGAGAACGGGGGAGGCCTCAACCGGGGTTCAGGTCGATACCTGACGTATCTTCGAGTGCCTTGACGAGCGCGTGGTTGCCGAGGTTCCCCAATCCGCGTCTTTGCAGCGAGCGGAACAACTCCAACACGCGGGCAGTGGCGTCGGCCGGGAACCCAAGCCGCTCGGCTTCGTCGACAACCAATTGCAGATCCTTGGCGTGAAGGTCGATCGTGAATCCTGGTCTCCAGTCGTCCTCGAGCATCTGCGGTCCGCGGTTGGTGAGCATCCACGATCCGGCGGCCCCGCCTTTGACGGCGGCGAGAGTCTTGCCGAGGTCGAGGCCCACCGCTCTCGCGAAGAGAAGCGCCTCCGAGACGCCGAGTTGATTCACTGCGACCAGGATCTGGTTGACCAATTTCACCAATTGCCCATCGCCGACACTTCCAACATGCGTTATCGAGGTGCCGTACGCCTCCAGGATGGAACGAACCCGATCGAGCGCTTCGGTGGGTCCGCCGACCATGATCGACAGGGTGCCCTGGATGGCACCTTCGCTTCCCCCGCTGACCGGAGCGTCGAGCCAGGTCGCACCGACACCTCCGACGATTTCTGCCAGATCGCGGGTTTTTGAGGGACTGATACTCGAATGATCGACAACGATGGTGCCGGGACGAAGCCCTTCGAGAACTCCTTCGTCCCCCACGACGACGGACTCGACGTCTGGAGTATCGGAGACGCAGATCAGGACGACTTCGGAGCGTCGCGCAACGTCTGCTGGACTCGATCCCGGCTCGGCTCCCAGACCGAGACTCGGCCCGGCCTTTTCACGGGTCCGGTTCCAAACGACGACGGAGTGACCTTTGGTCAGAAGGTTGGCGGTCATCCCCGCCCCCATGATTCCCAGCCCGATGAACCCGACGCGTCCTTCGTCGTTCATCCCTCGACCACGACGAGCACCTGATCGGCTTCAACCTGGTCGCCGACGGCAACGCGCAAGGAGACGACTCTACCGTCCACCGGGGATTTCAAGGTGTGTTCCATTTTCATCGCTTCCATCACTACGAGAGTTTGGCCCTCGGTGACACTGTCGCCTGAAGCGACCGTGACCGAGATGATTTTACCTGGCATCGGCGCGTGGAGTGATCCCGGCTCTTCCTCGATCTCGGGTCTCGGGAACCGCGGCTGCTCTACGAGTCTGAGATATCCGTTCGGACTGTCGACGTGGTGAACGGTTCCTTCGCGTCGCACCCGGTATTGCATTCGAACGCCGTCGATTTCGAGATCGACGGCGTTCGAGGTCAGACCGGACATTCGCACGGAGGTGTCGAGGCTGGTTGTCAGGCTGCCATCCCGCCCGAATCTGAAACCCACTGAGAACGGTTCTCCGCGGCCGGTGAATGAGGTCACCTCGAGTTGAGACGGATTGTTACGCCAACCCTCTGGCACAGCGGTTAGGAGTTGTCTTTTTCGCCTGCTCCAGTCGGACGCGCACAACACTGCCGCCAACCCGGCCGCCTGTTCTGCAAGGGGGTCGGTCCCGGGGTGGGAGAGGGTGGATGCGTCGTGGCGATCCAGGAATCCGGTGTCGGTCTCGCCGGAAAGGAACTCTGGATGACGGAGAATGCCCACCAGCAGGTCACGATTGGTGATCGAACCGTGGATCTCGGCGGAGTGGAGGGCAGAGGCGAGAAGACCGGCCGCCTCCGACCGGTTCTCCGCCCATGCGATTACCTTTGCCAGCATCGGGTCATAAAAGACCGAAATCACCGAGCCGCTCTCAACCCCGCTGTCGACTCGAATCGCCTGATCCTCGGGGAAATGGAAGCGAGACAAGGTTCCCGTGGCAGGCAGGTAGCCGGCCTCGGGGTCTTCTGCATACAACCGAGCCTCGATTGCGTGCCCCGACGCCGTCGGGGAGAGTGCTTCCGGAGGGAGCCGCAGGCCCTGGGCGACGAGAATCTGGAGACGGACGAGGTCCAATCCGGTGATTGCCTCGGTCACCGGGTGCTCGACTTGAAGGCGGGTGTTCATCTCCAGAAAAAAGAACTCTCCGTCCTGAAACAGAAACTCGACGGTTCCGGCACCGACATAGTCGACGGAGCGGGCAGCGGCAACGGCCGCTTCACCCATTTGCTCTCTCAGTTCTGGGGTGAGCGCGGTGGATGGGGACTCCTCGATGATCTTTTGATGGCGGCGTTGAATCGAACACTCCCGCTCGAACATCGAGACCACGTTGCCCAAGGTGTCGCCAAAGATCTGGATCTCGATATGCCGGCTCCGCGCGAGAAAACGTTCCAGGAACACGGTCGGATCCCCAAATGCCGACATCGCCTCCCGCCCGGCGCTTTCGACTGCGACGGTGAGGTCCTCCGGGACCGAGACGATCCTCATACCCTTTCCTCCGCCGCCGGCCGAGGCTTTGACGAGCAGCGGGTAGCCGATTTCCGCACCACTTCGGGCCAACTCGTCGGCGCCAACCCCGGTCACGTCGAGGGAAGGCAGGGTGGGCACCCCGGCCTCGGTGATCATGCGCTTGGATTCGAGTTTTGAACCCATCAACTCGATCGAGCGGGGTGCCGGTCCCACCCAGGTGAGACCGGCCGCCATCACCATGCCGGCGAATGCCGCGTTCTCGGAGAGAAAGCCATAACCCGGATGGACGGCGTCGGCCGCGCCCCGTTTTGCTGCGTCGAGCACCTTTGACATATCGAGATACGACTCCGCCGGGGTCGACCCTCCAAGCGACACCGCCAGATCCGCCTCGCTCACGAAGGGAGCATCACGATCCGGCTCGGAGTAGACGGAAACGGTTTCGATCCCCATCGCGCGACAGGTTGCAAAGATACGGCGGGCAATCTCCCCGCGGTTGGCTACCAGCAAACGCCTGATCACAGCGGCGAGCGTATCAGGAGACGAAGTCTCTGACGTCGGATGCGAGTTGAGCCAGCGAAGGTCCGTGCACGTACATCATGTGGCCGGCCTCGTAGTACTCCATCTGGATCCGGTCTCGGGCCTCGGGTTTGAGGGCCATGTGATTGATCGTGTATTCGGTGGCGAAATGGGGGGTGGCGAGGTCGTAGTAGCCGTTGGCGACAAATATCCGCATGTGGGTGTTGCGGGTCATGGTCGCCCGGAGTCTCTCCGACACATCGACGTGCGAGGCTTTGAAATCCTCGTAATCCCATTCGTAGAACACCTTCAACGACAGAACCTCGTAGGTCAGATCGGTCTTGTATCCGAGGTTCGCCCGCACGTGATGGTTGAAGAGTGCGGCGTACTGACCTGAGATGGCGTCACTGGCAGGGTCCGACTCCATCGTGTCGCCGTCGTCAAAACGCCCGCTCCCGGTGTAGCGGGAATCCAGTCGCCCGACGGTGAGCCCCTCGTCGCGCCTGAGCGACTTGCAGAAGCGAAGGATTTCGATGCGTAGCCGGTAACGAAGGATGTATTCGGTGCTGAGGCCGGTGTACTCCGACAGCTTCGCCGCGATCTTGGCGGCTCGATCTTGAGGAAGGGCGTCACCGAGGATCAAACCCGACGCATATTCGCCAACGGCGAATGCCTCGACCTCGTCGAGGAACGAGCGCAGGGTCTTCTTCTGGTGTTTCTTGTCGAGTTTGCCGTGGTACCAGGCGGTTGCGGCATAGGTTGGAAGGAAAGCAACGTAGGGGAGGTCCTGGCCCGCCTGGAAGGTATAGGTGCTTGGGTCGAACGGGCCGGTTGCAAAGTTCAAGATCGCCGAGATCAGGATGAGCCCGTTGAACGACACCCCGCCACTGTCGAGGAGGTGGGCGGCGATCCCGCCTGCACGCGTCGTGCCATAACTTTCCCCCGCCAGATACTTGGGAGACGCCCATCTCTCGTTGCGGCTCAGATAGATCCGGATGAATTCGCTCACCGTTTCGATATCACGTTTGAAATGAGCGAATGTCTTCTGCTCTTTTGCCGGGATCGCGCGGCTGTAACCGGTGCCGATCGGGTCGATAAATACGAGATCGGCCACATCGAGCACCGAATGGACGTTGTCGATGAGCCGGCCGGGCAGAGAAGGGGCATGACCCTCCTCGTCCAACTCCACGCGTTTTGGACCGAACAGGCCGAGATGGAGCCAAACCGAAGACGACCCAGGGCCGCCGTTGAAGGAGAAAATGATCGGCCGCCGGGTTATGTCCTCGATATCGGTTCGTTCGTACGGGGTGAAGAAGAACGAGGCCAACTTCTTTCCATCCTCATCTTTGAGGATGGTGCGACCGGCGCTCGCCCGATAGGGAATCTCTTCTTCACCCATGGACAGGATGTGGTCGGTCCTGACGATTTCTTCATCGTGGTGGGGAGGTGGCTCCAGCGGCGGATGGTCGGGTTTGGTTTCCGTTTTGTCGGAGATGGCGTCGCTCATGCGGGCAAGGTTAGGAGACACTGACTAGGGACGGGTCTGGGTCGGGTATCGCGATTCGCAGGTGACGTCAGGTCGTCACCGACCCGTCAGCAGTTGATCAAGTCCGAGCCGGTGGCAGCGGCGGTAGCGGCGTCGGCACCAGAGATGATTTTGCCGTACGGAACGTTGTCGAAGACGTATCCCTTGGCCACATCGCAGGGGACATCGCCGGGGGAACCGCATCCACCGGTGTCCGGCGTTGTGCTCCCCAAGGAGGCGATGATGGCGGCCTCTCTCAGGGCCTGCTTGGCGATGGCCTTGCCGAGGGCGACGAATGCACCGAAAGCCAGTGGCATCCCCATGCCGTTGCCGGCAAGGTCCACCAGCGCCGCGGCCTGGTTCACCTGCTTGCACGCTTCGTTCACGTCAGACGTCGACGAACCGCCGCCGCTCCCGTCGGGGAGAACGCCAATCACTGTTCCGTGCTCGTCCACGGCCCAGAAGGCGAACTCGGACCCGGCCTCTGGAATGAGACGTGTCCACCCCGAATAGCGGAGCAGAACATCGGCAAATGGATGTGCCGGGTCGGGCACCTCGAACGGGCCGATCGATCGCAGCGTTTGCTTGCTCAAGATGGACGCCGTCGACCTCTCGAACAGGAGGGCTTCGGCGGCTGCCAGAACCGAGGTCCGCTCGACCGTCGTTGCGGCGGCCTGCGAAGGTTCCGGACCGAGCGTGTAAAAGCGTGTGAAAGGAAGGATGTCCGCCCGGCGGAACTCTACGGCATCCCACCTGGGCAGCCGTGACAGCAGCAGCATCCGGGGACCAGTTTCGAACGTCACCGCATCGTCGGACTCCGGGAGGGGTGGGTGGAGGACCGGGAGCTCGGGAGGCACCCCTTGGGCCCCGGATTGAACGGCTGCCAGGGCGGGCGATCCGCCTTCGACCGCCTCCAGCATTGGCCGCCACGACCGTCGGGTCACGAGGGCGTCGTCGAGCCAGGCAGCGTACGTCGGAGCGCCCCCTTCGATTGACAGGACCGTCCAGCCGAACATCGCCGCCCTGACCTCGTCGAGCAAGTCCTGGCTGATCGGGCTCAGCCGGGTGGCGGTTTCAAAGGGGACTCCTGCGATCGTCCGCACCACCTCCTGGCCGCGGAAACGAATCGACAGGTAGATACCGGACAGTCCGCTCGGACGGAGGGCTTCCGGGCGGGTCGGGGCCAGATAACTGAGTGCGACGATGGCCGAACCGACCGAGAGCTGGATGTCGGCCTTGGCCCCTGGGGCGGAGGTGGAGATATAGGAAAGTCGGAGTGGTCTGCCGTCGATCTCGTCGAGCGCTTCGGTGACGGCGGCTACCGCTCCGGCCACGTCCGACGTCGAGAAAACTGCGCCGTTGGTGAGATCGGCGATGTCTTCGAGCGCGGTCGGCTCGGCGTCGCCGACTGCGATTGCGATCACCGGAGGCCCTGACCCGATCCAGTTGCGGGCCTCGGCGACGGCAGGCTCGGCGTCGGTGAAACGGCCGTCGGAGATGAGAACGACCGCGGTCGGGTCGGCGAAACGAGCCTGTGCGAGCGCAGACCAGACGTCAGAACCGAACCCGGTGATGGCTCGCATCGCGGCCGCCATCTCTTCGCCGGTCGCGACCACGGTTGGTGAGAGGGTGAGGCTCCCGGAACCGATCCCGGCGGTCTGGTAACGAGCATCGGGCCTCCCGATACCGATCGCGTCGACCAGCGCTCGACCGAACTCGCCCGCGCCTTCATTCCGGAACACCTCGGGGATCGATCCGGACGTGTCGAGCACCACGAGGATCCGAGGGGGAAGAGGTCTGTTGGCGTCGAGAACGAAGGAGACCGGTCTCCCGTTTTCGGAGATCGCCACCGAACTCCCGGAAAGCCCCTCCACCGCCGCTCCGGCCGTGTCGAGCGGGGAGACCTCCAAGCGGACGAGGGGATGGGCGCTTGCGTCGACTGAAGCCACCAATCCCGATACGGAAGATGGGGCGTCGGGTTCCACCGTCAATGAGAGGTCGTCTCGTTTCAGAGCCCCGTTGTCGGAGACCGTGAGTATGGAGCCCCCCACGGTCACAGCGTCGCCGATGACGGCAAGCTCCGGTTCCACCTCGATGTCGAGGTCTGGGCCATCCACCACCATCACCGCAGCAAGGGCCGGCACGGTGACGGCTGGCAGAAAGAGTGTGTTTTCAGGCTCACCGACCGGGACGAAGCGGATCATCAGCCTGCGCCCCGTGAGTGAATCGAGCGGCCAGCTCCCGTGGGCAAGCGTTGTCATCTTCGACGGGTCAGAAGACCGAGCCACCATCAGTGCCACCTCGACCGGCGGCAGGGTCCCGAGCCCGAGAGCGGGGGTGAGATTGCCGGCGACGCCAGGGTCTCCCCACGCCAGATCGGGGGAGAACGGGTTGGCGTGGATCGGCCCCGACGCAGCAGAAACCTCCAGAAGTGGCAGGGCGTCGATCGTCCAGTCGAAGCCATCGGTCTCGGGAGGGACCCATGCGGTGTTCACCGCGTCCCCGACTGCCGTCGCCGTTTCGCCATAGGGATCGAGCCGCCCCAACTCGGGTGGACTGCCCAATCTGATCGCCTCCATCCATCCCTGTACGCGGGCCGGGTCGACATCCATGATGAACTCGGCGCGGGTGGTCCGGATGACTGCGCGGGTCGCATCGAGATCGGAATTGGGGCTTCCCTGGAGAACTCGAGTCTCGAAACCCGCCGATCCGAGCAGCGCCGCCAACACTTCGACCTTCTCTCGGGGTGTCCCTGCACCGGTTCGTAGGACAGACCGCACTCCGCACCGCTGATCGGTAGCGGACCCTCGGAATCCGCTGGGGTTGGGGGGAACCGTCAGGATCCGATCGCGAACGAATTCGAAGATTGGCTCCGGATTGCCCGCGGCGACAAGGCGGGCGGCGATCGCCGACAGGTGATCCTGGCTCGTCCGGACCGCCGCCAGCACGTCTTCCCATAGGGAAAAAGGCAGATCGTCGGTAAATCCGGCGCCGATGGTGGTTACCGACGATGCGGGCCCGGTCCCGGTTGTTGCACTTTGCTCCGGGCTGCACGCTCCCAGGGCGACGGCGGCACCCGACGACATGAGAAGCTGGATCAGTCGGCGCCGGGTGATGTCAGGCACAAACTGTGCCGGCTCGTGAGGGGGTTGTTTCGACGACCAACCCAACTCTGCGGCTAACTGAGAGTCGAAGCCCACCATGCCCTACCTCTGACTGATGGGATCGATGATACGGGCGGTGGGAGGCAGCTGCCTCGGATCCACCGGGATCACAGAATCAGATTCCCGGTGGGGGCGGAGGCTGCGGGCGCCATTGACTCTGCAACTTGCGCATGCCGCTGAGCCACCGGTCGTAGTCGGTTGCTTTGTTGAGGAAGAACTACCGGCTCGCCCAGGAAACCGGACACCGCCCAGATCATCGGCCAGGTCCCAGCAAGCCATTGGAGCCATCTTCACCGCGACGAAGGCAGCTTTCCGGTCGGAAACCAGATCAGCGAGAGAACGATCAGCCCGGTCAGGCTGGTCCCGATCGGTGCACCCACCGTCGATCGCCAGCTGTTTGCTGAGATGTTCGACTCGATGGTCCCAAAACCACCGATGGTGGACAGCCCGGAGACCGGTCCCAGCAGCCCGATCAGGGGAACAAGCGGCCCCAGCCGGTGGTCGGGCCGTCGGGACCAGATGAGAAGACCGAGAACGAGATTCGCAACGCTGGCGAGGTTGTATACCCAGACGGCGGTGCCGGAGCGGATCCCGACGATCACGCCGGCAACGATTAAGACCACCCCGAGCCCTGCCGCACCGCCCCGGAGGGCCTGTCCCTATCGTGTGATCGGGGATCGGGTACCGCCAAGCCCGATCATCAGCTGCTCCGAATCCAGAGTGTGGTTGTTACCGGGCTCAAGGTTCGGTCGAGGGCGAGGCGGAGGTCATTCGAAAGGTCCTCGACGTCGGTGAGGTTCCGTAGCCGGTCGGACAGCTCGGACAGCAACTGCTCACCGTCGAAGCGGGCCCGGTTGAACCGCTTGTCGACCGCCGACTGGATCCGTCGGCGAACCGGATTGAAGATCGCAGCCGCGGCGAGGGTCGAGCCGGCGACCACCAGGTCGTTGCCGGCGCCGACGAGCGAGGGGAGCACGATGACGGGTGTGGCGTAGATCGCCGCTACCACCCCGGCCACGAGGACGTAGGTGACGGTGCGGGAGATGATCCGGTCGATGTCGTACAGCCGGTATTTGAGGACCGCCACCATGATCGCCACGGGGATCAGGCTCCCGAGAAGACTATCCAGCGCGAAGCCGACGCGATTCCAAGCCTCGATGCCCACCACGACGCGTTGAACCTGACCGATGGTCTGAAAGAGGAGGTACACGGCGATGGCTGCGAGCAGCCACTTGAGCTGGTGCCGGACTGCCTCGGAACCGGACTTGTATCGGAGCCGGACAGAAACGAACACTCCGATCAGGCCCAACTCCAGAACCCCGAAGAGGGCTTCCATCACGGTCCGGGCTATGGCAGCGACAGACTTGCTGGCCACAGGATGCGAGAGGCCAGGACCCGGTGTGGCCAGGAGTCCGGCTCCGAATCCGATGACGGCCAGCATGACCAACGCGGCCGGGATCCATCGCCACCCGGGGCGTGGCAGGTGGCCATCGGGGAAGATCATGAGCGGGATCACGAAGAGGATCGCGGAGGGTGCCAGCACCGCGTTTGCCAGGATCAGTGGACCGGCCCTCGGCTCCAGCAGAGGGGGGACTCCAGGGATGCCCCCATACGGGACGCCGGAGGCGCCGATCAGGAACAGCAGCGCCAGTAAAGCCATCATCGGCCCGACCGAGTTTTCCGGCCGGCGGGACCACAGGAAGAGCCCGGTCGAGAGCCACACCACGCAGAAAACCGGATTCGCCAGCAGCCACGGGCTGGCTGCGATCGACACCCATACCGCCGGTACGGTGAGGGCCGCCGCCACTACGGCGGTGCTTCGTCGGGCGGCGGCGCTCGACCACCAGCGAATGGCTGCCTCGGCGGTGGGCGTGGAGTCGTTCATCTCCGGCGGAATGTTTGCATGCTGACTCAGATCGTGGCGGCTCGGGCCCGTTCCACGAGGGCGATGGTTGTCAGCCCGCCCAGCACGGTGACGGCTCCCGCCCAGACCGGCAGGTCGCCGACGGCGTCGAAGATGATGAAGGCGGCGCCCATCGCCACGACAAGCAGTCCGCCCATCCAACCCAGCAGCCTCGACCCGGCCTGTCTGGCTGCCGCCAGACCCACCATCGCCGAGACTCCCAGGATGTAGAACACCTGCCCGAGGTAGTGCTGGAATTCGGCGTGCTGGTCACCATCCACAGCGTTGAGCTGGAAAGTGGCGTTGTTCCAGCCGTAGCGGGCGTAGGCCAGCGCCCCGAAGCCGGCCAGGACCAGGAGAGACCGAGAGGGGAACGTCTTGGGCCACCATGGGACCGGAACCAGCCAGGCGGAGAACAGCATCAGTATTGCGATCACCAGCGAGAATGGATCGAACAGTCCGACCAGAAGCGGCAGGACGATCGACAGACCGGCCATCACCAGAACGACGGGTTTGAAGGCGGCGGCACGTTCCCCTCTCCACACCAGGAGCAACAGTGGGATCGACAGCATGCCAACGAGTTGCCCGATCGTTGCGACCTCGTGGATGGCATGTCCGTGGGTCTGGGCCTCGGAGAAACCTCCGATCAGCATGATCGCGAACCAGAGCCCGAAGGCGGACAACAGTGTTCCCAGAGTTCGTGCGGTCCACGTTTTCACCGGGCCAGTGGCGGTCGTGACAGGCGGAGCGGCGAGTGCGCCCATGGTTCTCTCCTTTCGATTCGCACAAGATCGAACCGGGACGTCACGGGACCGTTACGGGCGGTAGCGTTACGGTCCGCACGATGTCAGGTCAGCCGTCACGCCTGGAAGTCAACCTGCTCGGCCCTCCGCAGATCCTCGTCGACGGCGATCCGATTCAGGTCGCCACCAGGAAGGCGGTGGCCCTGGTCGCCAATCTGGCCATCGAGGGATCCGTCTCGAGGGATCGGCTGGTTGATCTGCTGTTGCCCGAGTCGACAGCGGAGAAGGGCCGTGGCGCTCTCCGTCGAACGTTATCGGCGCTGCGGAACCGGACTCGGCGATCGTTGGGTCGAGCGGATCGCAATCGGGTAGGGATGGACCGGGACCGGGTTGAGATCGACCGGGATCACAGAATCAGATTCCCGGTGGGGGCGGAGGCTGTGGGAGCCATTGACGCTGCAACTTGCGCATGCCGCTGAGCCACCGGTCATAGTCGGTTGCCTTGTTCAAAAAGAACTGGGCGACCTCGGGGTGGGGCAGAATGAGAAACCGTTCCTCCCTCAAACCGTCGACAACGGCTTGTGCCACCGCATCGGGCGAGATCGCAACTGAACGGATGAAGGAGTCGTCCATCTCGAGGGTGGAGAAGTCGTCGATCATCGATGTTTCGACGAACTGTGGGCAGAGTGCCGACACTTTCAAACCTTGATCGCCGTATGTGACAGACAACCATTCGGCATGGGCCAGAGCCGCGTGTTTTGTCACGGAGTAGGCAGCGGCGCCGATGTTGGTCAACAACCCGGCCGCAGAAACGGTGGCCAGGAAATAGCCGTCGCCTCGCTCCAGCATTGAAGGCAATACCGCCCTTGCTGCATAGACATGGGACATGGTGTTCACCTGCCAGGTCTTTTCCCAAAGATCGTTGGTCATCTCGATGCCCTGGGCAGACGCGATGCCGGCGTTTGCGCAGAAAAGGTCAACCCTTCCGTGGCGCTTCTCGATCTCGGACACGAGTGCTTTGGTCGCTTCTGGATCGGTGACATCGAGATGGGCTGGAGTGGCGCCGATCTCGCCGGCAGCGGCGGACACAGCCGACTCATCGAGATCGGTCATCACCACCTCCGTCGCATCTTCTGAAACGAAACGTCGGGCCAGGGCAGCGCCGATACCACCGGCGGCCCCTGTGATGATCACAACCTTGCCTGCGATCTCCATCAGAAAACCAACTCGGGACGTCTCACATCCGAAAGACACCGAATTCCGCCGTGCCCTGCACCGGACCGGAATGGGTGGCCGAAAGAGACACTCCCAGCACGGTTCTGGTGTCACGCGGATCGATGATGCCGTCGTCTCTGACCCTGGCAGAAGAAAAGTAGGCCTGCTCTTCGTACTCGATCTGTGCCTCGATCAAAGCAGTGCGCTGGGTATCGGCTTCTTCGTCGAAGTCGACGCCGCGAGACTCTGCCGCCGTCCGTGTGATGATCGACATCACACCTGCCAGCTGTTTGGCCCCCATCACCGCAACCTGATGGCCCGGCCATCCAAAAACGAACCTCGGGTCGTAACTGCGGCCGCTCATGCCATAGTTCCCGGCGCCATAAGACGATCCGATCATGAGCGAGATGTGCGGAACCGTCGAGTTGGCAACCGTGTTGATCATCTTGGCGCCGTCCTTGATGATTCCCGCCTGCTCGTACATCTTGCCGACCATGTAACCGGTGGTGTTGTGCCCGAAGATGATCGGAGTGTCGTACCGGTTGCAGAGCATGATGAACTCTGTGGCCTTTTTGGCCTCTTCCATGAATATCACGCCCTGCTGGTTGGCGACGATCCCGACGGGGAAACCGTGCACCGAACCCCATCCGCACAACATCGATGTGCCGTAGGTCGCCTTGTACTCCTCGAAGCGCGAACCGTCCAGCACCCTGCAAAAGATCTCCCTCTGGTCGAAGGGTCGTCGAAGATCCGCGGGGACGACCCCGAGGAGATCGTCGGAATCATGGATCGGCTCATCGGCGGCGAGAGTGGGACCATATCCCTGTTTGCGCCAGTTGAGATGGGCGACGATCTCCCTTCCGATTCGAATGGCATCGTGTTCATCCTGGGCGTAATAATCGGAAAGACCGGAGATCCGTGAGTGCATGTCTGCACCGCCCAGTTCTTCGTCCGTGGATTCTTCGCCAGTCGCCATCTTGACCAACGGCGGTCCCCCCAGAAACACCTTCGCCCGGTCTTTGACCATGACCGCGTAGTCGCACATGGCAGGGATGTACGCGCCGCCGGCGGTCGAATTGCCGAAAACCAGGGCTACGGTCGGAATCCCGAGCCGCGACAGTTGAGTGAGGTTCCGGAACCATTTGCCACCGGTGATGAACACGTCGGCCTGTTCTGGCAGATCGGCCCCACCGGATTCGACCAGGTTGACCAATGGGAGCCGGTTCTGACGGGCGATGTCCTGGGCACGGAGAGTCTTCCACAAAGAGTATTTGTTGGATGAGCCCGCTTGGCTGGTCGGGTCCGACGCCGAGATCACGCATTCCACCCCCGAGACCACGCCGATCCCGGTGACGGCGTTGGCTCCCAGCGGTTTTTCCGTGCCCCACGCCGCCAAGGTAGAGAACTCGAGAAATGGGCTGCCGCGGTCGAGAAGGAGCTCGATCCGCTCCCTGGCCAGGAGCTTGCCCCGCTCTCTGTGACGGGCGATATATTTCTCGCCACCCCCGAGCCGGGCCTGGGCCAGCAGGGAATCCAGCTCTTCGACTTTTTCGAGCATGGCCGTCCGATTGGAGATGTACTCCTCGGAGTTCCGGTCGAGCTTCGATGGCAAAGGCTGCATGTCGGCGAAGAGTAAACGAAGTACGTCAACCTTGAACCGCCTGAAAGCCAAGGGGTGACGGATGGTGCACAGCTCCTATCCTCGGAGAATGCGGGACGGCGGGTCGGTTTTCGATTACATCGTTGTGGGAGCAGGCTCGGCGGGGGCGGTGGTTGCGGCGCGGCTCTCGGAGGATCAGAAGACCAAAGTGCTGTTGCTCGAGGCGGGGAAGCCAGACAAGAAACAGGAAATCCAGATCCCGGCCGCTTTTTCGAAGTTGTTTCATTCCGAATACGACTGGGACTATTGGACGGCTCCGCAAACCCACCTCAACGATCGTCGGCTGTATTGGCCCCGGGGCCGGACACTTGGAGGTAGTTCCTCGCTGAACGCAATGATGTGGGTCAGGGGGATTCCGGATGACTACGACAGCTGGGCGAAGCGTGGGAACTCTGGTTGGAGCTACGACGAGGTCCTTCCGTTGTTCAAGCGGATCGAGGATGCCGATCGGCACGACCCTGCTCACACCGGAAAAGGCGGGCCGATAACCGTCCAAGACCAACGCGACCCAAACCCTGCGACCCATCTTTTTGTCGAGGCATGCGTCCGAGCCGGGTTCTACCGCAACTCAAACTCCAACGCCGGGTCCAACGAGGGTGTCGACTACACCCAGGTAACCCAAAACAGAGGCAAACGTCGGTCGACGGCGGGCGGATATCTGAAGCCTGCCGGGAAGCGATCAAATCTGACGATCCTCACCGAAGCGACGGTGCACAAGATTGTCATCGAGAGGGCACGGGCAACGGGGGTCGTCTACTCCCAGGCCGGGACGTTGTCCTCTACATCGGTGGAGGCCGAGGTGATCCTCTGTGGTGGAGCCGTCAATTCGCCCCAGCTGCTGATGTTGTCGGGCGTCGGCAACCCAGACGACCTCCGTTCGGTCGACATCGAGCCTTTGGTCGAATCGCCAGAAGTTGGTGGCAATCTCATGGATCATTTGGCGACTGGCGTCATCGGATATACGTCCCGGAGAGACTCATTGGTTGTTGCCGAGACGCCAAAACAGGTTGCCAAGTTTCTGCTTCGTCGCCGTGGTCTGCTGACATCGAATGTGGGTGAAGCCCATGCGTTCTTCAAATCGGTGCCAGAACTCGCCCATCCCGATCTCGAGCTGATTTTTGCACCTGTCCCCTACCTCGATCACGGAGACACCGAGCCATGGGCTCATGGCTACACCATCGGAGTCGTGCTGCTGCAGCCGGCGAGCCGGGGAACGATCAGGCTGGCTTCGTCGGACCCCGACGCCCATCCGATCATCGATCCAAACTATCTGGCGGAGTCCGACGACCTGTCTGTATGCGTGACCGGAATCGAAAAAGCGCTCGAGGTGATGAAGACCGATCCCTTGGCCGGCGTGGTGACCGGAGCAATGCGCCCGGATCCGTTCCCGACAGACCGGGCCGGAATCATCGCCGGGATCCGCGCCCATGCGGAGACTCTCTACCACCCCGCCGGCACGTGTCGGATGGGCGCCGACGGCGATTCCGTAGTTGATCCAGAACTGCGGGTCCGAGGGGTCGCCGGCTTGAGGGTGGCCGATACGTCGATCATGCCATCTCTCAATCGTGGCCACACCAACGCACCGGCGATCATGATCGGCGAAAAGGCGGCCGAGCTGATCGCGGGTTAGAGCCGCGTCAGTGCCAGAGCATCCGGGTCACGGTCTCGGCGACAAGGGCCGGCTTCTCGCCTCCTGGGATTTCGATCGAGACCTCTCTCACCACTTGGGCGCCGCTCGGAATCTCCTCCACCTCTAAGACCGTCATCCATGCCAGAACTGAAGAATCCACGGGAACCGGTGATACGAACCGGAGCCGGTTCAGGCCGTAGTTGATTGTCATCGTTGGTCTCGGATCGAGAGAGAGGTCGATGGTCGCCAGCAGAGGAACGATCAACGACATTGTGAGATAACCCTGAGCGATGGTGGTGCCGAACGGTCCGGCGGCAGCCAGTTGGGGATCGACGTGGATCCACTGGTAGTCATCGGTCGCCTCTGTGAAGGCGTTGATTCGGCGCTGATCGATGGTGATGGCTTCTGAAGGCCCCAACCTGACGCCCGTGATCTGGCGCAACTGCTCGACAGGGTTCGAACTCATTCGTCGAGAAGGTATACCGGTTCTCGGTAATAACGGATCTTGCCTTTGCGTTCCTTTTCTGACAGGTACTCCCGAAGCCATCGATTCTTCTCGGCCAGGCTCTGCTCGGACGCGAGCATCTCGAGAGGAATATCCAGACGAAGAACTCTGCCAGGAATCAGGAACCGGGTGACCCCGGCCGGAAGCAGCCGGCCGGACCCTGCGGCCAGAAGCACCTGCTCCACGGTGAACTGGGGGTATTCGATGAGAGCGGTCATGTCGGGATACCACGTGGCGAGGTTGCGGACGCCGCGCTCTAGGTTGCGTGAGACGGTGGCCGCGCCGATATAGGCGTCGGCGAAGGCTGCCACCGCATCAAAACGGTTCAATCCCTGGCGAGCATTGACGACGAAGCCTCTGCCGTCCACCGTCAGCACGGAACACAAACCCCCGTATTCGATGACGTGTGAGGCTGCATTATCCGGATCGATTTCCTCAACGGTGAGACCGTCTATCGACGAGATCACCGCAACCAGATCTTCGACGTCGATCGCCCGGACCACGTGATGCCAGGTTTCCAGAGCGAGTTCACCGTCGACGGCAACGTCTTGGACGACGATGTGCGGGTACCCCATCTGACGGAGTGCCGAGGTGCGGGTGGCGCCGTCGAGGACCACAAATCGATCGTCGACCCTCGCCACCAGTGGCGGATTACGGACAACGCCCTCCTCGCGGATCTTGGCACCGAGGCGGGCGGAACGTTTGAGGTCGACGGCCTCGTGCGGCACGACCTGCTCAATCGCCACGAAACGAAGTGGCAGCACCGGTTCGGGTTCTGGGGGTGAGCAGATCTCGATGACCTTTCCGGCGACATCTATCGCGGCGGTGGTTTGGGCGTCTTCGGTGCTCGCACCGATGTGTGGTGTTGCGATCACGAGTGGGTGTGCTGCGAGCGGATCGTCGACTGCCGGTTCGACCGCAAAAACGTCGAGGCCTGCCCCTGCCAGCTCACCGGCGTCGAGAGCGGCGAGTAGCGCGGCGGCGTCAACGGTTGTACCTCGTGACGTGTTGATCAGATACGCCGTGGGTTTCATCCTTGCAAGCTGAGAGGCTCCGATCAGGTTCTCGGTTTCCGCCCTCGCCGGAACGTGGATTGTGACGTAGTCCGAGCGGGCCAAAAGCTCCTCGAGATCGACCGGTTCGGCCCCGGCTTCTCGATACAACTCCGGCGTCGGCCGGTGTTGGTTGGTGATGACAACCATTCCAAAGGCTTTGGCCCGAACCGCCACCTCCTGTCCGATGCGTCCAAAGCCGACTATCCCGAGGGTTTTGCCGGCCAGCCCCGAGCCCATGAGCTGTGACTTCTCCCAGCGCCCCGCCTTCATGGCGGCGTCGGCGCGTGCGAGTTTCCGCGCCAATCCCAGCAACAGACCCATCGTCAACTCGGCGACGGCGAGGGTGTTGGCGTCTGGGCTGTTGACCACCTCGATCCCTCGTTCGGTGGCAGCCGCAACATCGATGGTGTCGAGACCGGCTCCGGCGCGAGCGATCACTTTGAGCCTGCCCGCAGCCGCGATCACCCCGGCCGTGACCCTGGTTGCCGACCGGACCACGATGGCGTCGAAATCTGGGATGAGATCGATCAATTCGGGTTCGGTCAATCCCAGGCTCACCGTCACGTCGAGCTTGGTTGACATGAGGTCGATGCCTGCCGCGCTGATCGAGTCGGCAACGAGAACCCTCGGTCGATGGTCGCTCACGTCAAGCTCCTTCCGCCGCCGATGACGACGACCTCCCCGGTGATATAGCTGGACTCCGACAAGAAAGCGACCAGGTCGGCCACCTCGTCCGGCCGTCCCATCCGGTCGAGAGGAATCGCAGAGATCATTTTTTCACGAACTTCATCCGGTATGCCCAAGGCCATCTCCGTCTCGATCAGTCCGGGGGCGATTGCGTTGGCGCGGATCCCGGGAGCGAGTTCAATGGCAAAGGCGCGGGTCATACCGACTATTCCTCCCTTCGACATCGAGTAGTTGAACTGCCCGAAGTTGCCGAGATATGCCCGCGACGCCAGGGACACGATCGACGAACCGGCCCTCATCGACGGAATCAGTCGACGTGACAACCGGTAGGCGGCGCCGAGATTGATCTCGATTACGGAAGCGAAGTCCTCGTCGTTCAAATTGACCAGCCGAGCGTCCCTGGTGATTCCTGCGTTGTTCACGAGTAGGCGTATGGTGCTCGAGCCGACCGCTGCGGCGACCTGTTCTATCCCGGCGTCGGTGTTCAAGTCGACCTGGACCGGAGTCACGCCCTCCAGGTCGGCGAGACGATCTGAGAGATCCACCGCTATCACTTCGTCTCCTCGGTCGCACAATCGGGCGCAGATCGATCGCCCGATTCCTCCTGCCGCACCGGTGACCACGGACAAGCTCATGGGAGCGCTTTCCCAATGTGGCTTGCGCCCATCCGGACCAATTCGCCCGTCGGTCCGCCCTGGATCAAGAGCTGATTGACCCAAAGGGCGACACTGCTCGATGCCGTACCCTCCTCGACCGCGAGCACATTGATCGGGACGTTCGCCTTGGTCGTTTCCAGAGCGAGGGAACGGGCTGCGGAGAGGAGCCCAGTGGCCACCATTGCCCTCCCGGCGCCACGACGGCCGAGAAGGTCGTCTGTTCTGACCACAAAGACCAGCGGTTCACCCGCTTTGGCCGCGGCGCGGCTGAATTCGAATGCCGCTACGAGTTCTGTCCGAACGTCATCCCAGCCATCCGACACATCGGCGGCCCAGAAGACAGAACCGTGGATGCCGGCCATATCCTCAATCACATCTTGCGGCGCTCGAATGGTCATGAGTCGTGGAAGTTACCGGTTTCACCTTGATGCCGCGGCCGGGCTTGCGCGCTGGAACGGACGACCCGTGTCAGGACAATAACTCTGCGTTGTGTTCCCCCAGCCGCGGAGGGCGGCGTGTGCTGGCTGCGGGATGGCCGTCGATGACGAGCGGCGAGCCGATTGTTCGGAAACTCCCTGTCGTCGGATGTTCGAACTCGAGGATCATTTGGTTGTGCCGTACCTGAGGGTCGTCCCACACCTCGGGCAGCGTGAGGACCCTGCCGACGGGAAGCCCGACTCGATCGAGTCTCTCAACCCAACGCGCGGCGGGGGCGGTTGCAAGGATGGTTCCGAGAATGTCGGCGAGTTCGTGGCGATGGAGCATCCTGAGGTCGTTCGTCGGGTATGTATCGACCAGATCAGGGCGTCCCAGTTCTTCACACAGGATTACGAAGTGGCGATCTGAGACGATTGCGAGAGCCAAGGCGCCCTCGGCGGTCTCGAACACCTGGTTCGGGCTGAGATAGGGGGAGGCCGTGCCTGACCGCGACGGCTGGGAGTCAGAAACAAAGGCGAGCGCGTTCCATCCGGCCTGCACCGCGATCAACCCATCCCGCAGGCTGATGTCGATTCTGCCGCCGGCTCCGGTGGCGGATCGGCTCGCGAGCGCGGCGCAGATGGCGAGGGCGGCGTTGGTGCCGGCGACGTAGTCACCGATCGTGGTGGCCGTCTTTGAAGGTTTGTCGCCCTCGCTTCCGGTGAGCGAGATCATGCCAGACTCCGCCTGAAATATGACGTCGATCCCGGCCCGGTCGGCGTAGGGACCATCACTGCCAAATGCGGAGATCGCGGTGTAGATCAACCCTGGGTTTTTCTTGCGGAGATCGTCATAACCCAGGCCTCGCCGTTCCAAGGCGCCGCGTCGTAGGTTGTGAACCACCACGTCGGCATTGGCGCAGAGTTGGGCTGCGCTCGCGCGATCGGTTTCGTTTCCGAGTTCGAGCACCACCGATCTTTTGCCACGGTTGGCGGACAGGAAGAATGCGGACTCGTCCTCGATGAAAGGTCCAAAACCCCTTCCCAGGTCACCCGTCTGTGGCTCGACCTTGACGACATCGGCGCCGAGATCGGCCAGCAACATCGCTGCGTACGGTGCCGCAATCAGGTTCCCGAACTCGATCACCCTTATCCCCGCCAGCGGTGCGCTCATGGCGGCGAACCTTAGGCTGTGGGCCCCGTATGCGAGGAGAATCGCCGAAAGTTCGAGACCGGTCGGGCAGCCGAGCGTTTCCACGAACTCGCAGGTCTAGCGCCTAAGGTAAACGCGGTGAACCTGATCATCCGTCTTCTCATCAATGCCGCGGCCCTGTGGGTTGCGGCCGAAGTGGTTCCGGGGATCAATTTCGAAGACGGCAGTGCGATCTCGATCCTGCTCGTCGCCTTGGTGTTTGGGCTCGTCAACGTGTTCCTCAAGCCGATCTTCAAGATCTTCACATTCCCGGTCATCATCCTCTCGCTCGGTCTGTTCGCTCTCGTCATCAACACCGCATTGCTTGGCATCACCGCCGCCCTCATGGCCGACCTGACTATCGACGGGTTTTGGGCAGCTTTTCTGGGTGCCCTTCTCATCTCGATCGTAAGTGCCGTGCTTGATCGGGTCCTCGGCGACAAGGACTGATCACGGCGGTCTGCTGCATCCTCTGCAAGAGTGGATCACATGCAGCGAATCGTCGATGACTACGCAACCTATTTGCGGTTGGACAAAGTCCTCAGCGCACAGGAGCCACTGTCGAGTCAGCACGACGAGATGCTGTTTCTCATCATCCACCAGGCGACCGAACTGTGGCTCAAGCTCGTCATCCACGAACTCGAGTTGGCTCAGGAACGCATTGCCCACGACGATCTCGGACCCGCTTTCAAGGGTCTTGCTCGAGTAGCGAGGACCCAACATGTCCTGATCGAGAGTTGGCAGATTCTCGCGACGATGACACCTGCCGATTACCTCGAATTTCGCCACCTCTTCGGCAGGGCGTCTGGATTTCAGTCTGTCCAATACCGGACGATCGAATTCATGCTCGGGCGGCGCGATGTCCGTTATCTGAAAACTCACGAAGGCGCGGACAGGGAGCGACTCGAGGAAATCCTCGACCACCCGTCCCTCTACGACGAGGCGGTGCTGCTTCTCGGCCGCCGCGGGTTTGAGGTGCCGGTCGATCGGCCGTGGCGTGAACAACACGAAACGGACGAGGCTGTCGAGGCGGCATGGCTGGCCGTATATCAAGATCCGGACACACATTGGGACCTGTACGAATTGGCAGAGAAGTTGGTCGATCTCGAGCACGCCTTCAGTCGGTGGCGATTCGAGCACTACAAGACCGTCCACAGGATCATCGGCAACAAACCTGGCACGGGTGGCACAACCGGCCTTGGCTACCTCAAAGCAGCCCTCGATTTTGTTTTTTTCCCAGAACTGTGGGCAGTCCGGACTGTTCTGTGATCTGGGAACTTAGAACGGAGCGGGGTCGATTCCGACGACCTTGACGGCGACTAGGTCCTTTTCGGCCGACCCCATCATCGGTCCGATCTGAGCCAGCGATCGGGACCCGTCTTCTAATTCGACCCATACGGTCAGGCTCTTGGATTGCAGAGACGAGCCGGCAAACACTCTGATCGTGCCGGACCAGGCCCCGGTGTCGGCGTCGGACTCGGCCAGATCGGCCTTGCCCACGTCAAGGAGTGAACCGCTTCGATCGAGCACTCGAGCCCTTCCGGTATAGCTGGCCATGGCCGGGAGCGTAGCGTCACCGACACGGGCGTTGGGATAAGGTGAAAAGATGAGATCAGACTCAAAAACGGTGGAGGAGTACCTCGACCAACTTCCGGACGACCGCAGGGAGGCGCTCTCGGAGATCCGTGACTTCGTGCTGGCGGCGTTGCCGAACGGGATCGTGGAGGAGATGAGATGGGGGATGATCAGCTACTCCGTTCCCCTCTCGATCGAGCCAGACACCTACAACGGCGAGCCATTGATGTATGCAGCCCTCGCGTCGCAGAAGAACCACATGTCGCTGTATCTGACCGCCATCTATACCGACGACGATGCACGCCGCGATTTCGAGGCGCGTTATCGCGCTACCGGGAAGAAGTACGACGTCGGCAAGAGCTGTGTGCGCTTCCGCAAGGTCGAGGACCTGCCACTCGAGGTGATCGGAGAAGCCATCGGCCGATACGAGGTCGACGACTTCGTGTCGATCGCCACCAACCGGTCACGCTGACGCCTCGATCGTCGGGTCAGCGGTAGTCGGGATTCTCGAAGTCGAAGCGGCACCCGGCATCCCAGGCGCTGCGCTGGTTCCCATGTGCCGGCATGCCACCTGCGTCTTTGAGCATCCGCGCCGTGTGAAGCAGATTCCAGGTCATGAAGGTGGTATTGCGGTTGGTGAAATCGTTGTCGGGCCCACCGGAGTCTGGGTCGAGGTAGGACGGACCGGGGCCGGCCTCGCCGATCCACCCGGCGTCTGCCTGAGGTGGGATCGTGTATCCGAGGTGTTGTAGCGAATACAACAAGCTCATAGACACGTGTTTGATCCCGTCTTCGTTGCCTGTGACGAGACATCCGGCGGCCCGTCCGTAATAGGCATACTGACCGTTGGCGTTTAGGAGGCTCGAGTTCCCATAGAGGCGCTCGATCACTCGCGTCGTCACCGACGAATGTTGACCAAGCCAGATCGGAGATCCGAGAACGAGAATGTCCGCCGCCAGGACCTTGTCGAAGATCTGGGGCCAGGCGTCCTCATCCCAGCCGTGTTCGGTCATATCGGGCCATACACCTCCGGCAATCGGGTGGTCGACGGCGCGGATCGACTCGACGGTTACTCCATTGCGCCTCATCATTTCGGCCGAAGTCTGCAGCAGGCCCTCGGTGTGGGATATCGCGGGCGAACGCTTCAACGTCCCGTTGATGAACAGGGCCTTCAGGTCGCTGAAATCCCAGGTGCTCTGGGTGCAGAGTTCTTCCTGGTAGGCGGTCAGGGTCATTTCTTCTCCAGTTGACGACTACCAGTGTCAACAGTCGGAAGTGGCCTTTGTTTCCTTGTGTGGTGCGATCGGGAAGGGTTTCGCGAACGTTACGACAAGAGGCCGCACCCGTCCGCCTCGAACTTTCGGCGATTCGCCCCGAATACGGGGTCTAGAGCCTAAGGATCGGGTCAGCGGTTTATGTCGGGGAGCATCTGCGAGCGGAGGATGATCTCGTGGCGGTGAGACTGATGAGCGGCGGCTACGGCGTTGAGCGCCTCCGTGCGGGTGCGCGACAGCTCGTCCTTGAGCACATCAACCTGGGCCTCGAGGCGTTCGATGCGATTCTGGAGGGCCATCACCCTCTTCACGCCCTCCAGGTTGAGCCCCTGCTCTGTGAGTTCCTGGATGAGATTGAGCCGGTCGAGGTCGGCCTGGCTGTAGCGGCGGGTTCCGCCCGGCGTGCGGTAGGGCTCGATCAGTCCCTTGCGCTCGTAGATGCGCAATGTCTGGGGGTGCATACCTGCGAGTTCGGCTGCGACCGAGATCACGAACACTGCGGTTTGTCTCTTGCTCATCGCCGGGCCTTTCTCATCTCATTCAACTCGAAGATGGGCTCTGAGCTCGTCGTTGTCGAACTCGGCGAGTTGTTCCAGGAGTTTTTTCTCGTCGCGGGAGAGCTTCGAAGGGACGGCGACCTCGACCTTCACCAGCAGGTCGCCGGGTTTGCCACGATCAAGGAGCACACCCTTGCCACGCACCCGAAACGTCCTGCCGCTGTTGGTCCCTGCCGGTATCTTCAGCGTGACCGGGCCGTTGAGGGTGGGAACCT
Source organism: Acidimicrobiia bacterium (assembly GCA_041746105.1). Lineage (GTDB taxonomy): Bacteria > Actinomycetota > Acidimicrobiia > Spongiisociales > ZC4RG35 > JBFHRE01. Next base: position 181,274 of record JBGTHP010000032.1, on the reverse strand, counting down.
CGAGTTTGGTTCCGAGGGCTGCTTCCGCATAGGTGATCGGAACGGTGACGGTCAGGTTGTTGTCGCGACGCCCAAAGATCGGATGGCTCGCCACGTCGACCTTGACCAGGAGGTCCCCCGCCGGCGCGCCTCCGGCCCCCGGTTCCCCTTTGCCGGGCAGCTTGATCGTGGCATTGTCCTTGACCCCGGCTGGAATCTTGACATTGATGGTGCGCGTCCGTTGTTCGCGACCGGAGCCGCGGCAGTTGGAGCAGGGAGAATCGATCAACCGTCCACGACCTCGACATTGCGGGCATGTCTGGGGGAGGGCGAACATACCCTGGCTTTGTGCGACCTGGCCGGTGCCCCGACAGGTGGGACACGACAGAGACTTCGTTCCCGGCTCGGCGCCGTTGCCGCCGCAAACTCCACATGACGCCTCTCCCCGCACTTGCACCTGGGTCGTGACGCCGCGGACGGCGTCGTCGAAAGACAGATGGATCTGGGCCGTCGTGTCGCGCCCCCGTTGGGGTCCACGCCCCCGGCGCGCCGACGATCCGAAACCGAAGAGATCTCCGATTCCGCCACCCAGGAGGTCGCCAAGGTCTTCGACCCTGAAGGTCTGACTGAACCCGCCGTCGCCGAATCCGCCGTTGCCGAAACCGGTGAATCCTCCGGATGCCACCAACCGGCGGACCTCGTCGTATTCCTTGCGTTTTTCTGCATCGCTCAGAATCGAATAGGCCTCGCTCACGAGCTTGAATTGATCCTCGGCCTTGGTGTCACCTGGGTTGGTGTCAGGGTGGAACTTTTGGGCCAGTTTTCGGTAGGCGCGTTTGATTTCCTCGGGGGTGGCGGTGTCGCTCACCCCCAAGGTCTCATAGAAGTTTTTGTCCACCCAGTCGCGGTTCATTTCAATCGCGTCCCTCGAGCGAAACCAGCGCTGCCCGGATCACCTTGCCGCGGAGGCGGTACCCGCGGCGCAGTTCATCGGCCACGATCAGACGTGAGCCGTCGCCGGTCGACATAACCGCTTCGTGGACCTCGGGGTCGAACGGTTCTTCAAACGTGGGAACCGGTTCGAGGCCCTCCTTGGCGAGGACATCGATGAGTTGATTGTGGGTGGACCGCAATCCCTCCATCAGTTTTTCGGCCGAGGTCGTTTCCAGCTCGACTTTGAGTGCGGCATCAAAGCTGTCCAGAACCGGCAACAGCGACACCAGAACGCGCTCGGCCGCCCTCTCGACCGTGACCTGTTGGTCGCGAAGCGCCCGTTTTCGGAAGTTGTCGAAGTCGGCAGCCACCCGCCTCAGGTCGTCGAGGTACGACGTGGCGTCCCCACGAGCGGCAGCGACTTCCGCCAGCAAGATCTCGATCGCCTGCTCCCGATTGCTCGGAAGATCGATGCCGAGTTCCGCAGCCGTTGGAGCGTCAGCTTGAACAAAATCGGGCGGTCCGGTTTGAGGCTCGGACAACGGTTGTTCGCCTGCGGTGGTCGAATCGGTTGGGCTCTCGCCCATCATTCGTCATCGCCCTCGTCGACGATCTCGGCTTCGACGATGTCGTCGTCATCTCCCGATGAAGAGTCACCGCCGGCCGCCTGCGCCTGCTGGGCCGCCTCCTGGTAGACGCGGGTGAAGGCGTTTTGGCTGGCCTCGATCAGTTCGTCGATCTTCTGTCGGATCTCGGTCGCTTCGGTCGCCTCATTTCCGAGCGCAGCCTTGAGCTCGGAGAGCTTGGCCTCGATGGCCTCCTTCTCTTCCTCGGTCACCGTCTCCGCGTTTTCTTTCATGACCTTTTCCGTCTGGTGGACGAGCTGGTCACCCTGGTTGCGGGTTTCGACGGCCTCACGCCGCTGACGGTCCTCGTCGGCATACGCTTCCGCGTCTTTGACCATCCGGTCGATCTCATCGCCGGCGAGGGCGGTTCCACCGGTGATGGTCATCGCCTGTTCTTTGCCAGTTGCGGTGTCTTTGGCCGACACGTTGACGATGCCGTTGGCGTCGATGTCGAATGTCACCTGGATCTGTGGGACCCCCATCGGAGCAGGCGGCAAACCCGTCAGTCTGAATTTGCCGAGGCTCTTGTTGTCGTTCGCCATCGCCCGTTCACCTTGGAGGACATGGATCTCGACCTCCGGCTGATTGCTCTCGGCCGTTGTGAAGGTTTCCGTCCGGCGGTAGGGGATGGTTGTGTTCCGCTCGATCATCTTGGTGAGCACTCCACCCTTGGTTTCGATGCCAAGTGTCAGGGGAGTGACGTCGAGCAGGAGAATGTCCTTGACGTCGCCCTTGAGGACGCCGGCCTGGATGGCGGCGCCGGCGGCAACAACTTCGTCTGGGTTGACTCCCTTGTGCGGGTCCTTGCCGGTGAGTGACTTGACCAATTCTTGGACAGCCGGCATCCGAGTGGATCCGCCGACCATGACAACATGGTCGATCTCGGAAACGGAGATACCGGCGTCTTTGATGGCCTGGTTGAAAGGCCCCCGGCAACGCTCGAGAAGATCGTCTGTGATCTTCTGAAACTCGGACCGGGTGATTTTGCGTTGAAGGTGGAGCGGACCCTCGGTCGTGGCAGTGATGAAGGGCAGGTTGATCTCGGTCTCAGAGACCTGCGACAGCTCGATCTTGGCCTTCTCCGCTGCCTCTTTGAGCCTCTGTTTGGCCATTTTGTCGGCGCCGAGATCAACTCCGTGATCGTCTTTGAATCCCTTTACGAGCCATTTGATGACCGCATCGTCCCAGTCGTCGCCGCCGAGTTTGGTGTCACCAGACGTTGCTTTGACTTCGAAGACGCCGTCGCCGATGTCGAGGACGGAGACGTCGAATGTCCCCCCTCCGAGATCGAACACCAGAATCGTGTGGTCGCTTTCTTTGTCGAGTCCGTAGGCAAGGGAGGCAGCAGTCGGCTCGTTGATGATGCGCAGCACGTTGAGGCCGGCGATCTGGCCCGCTTCTTTGGTGGCCTGCCGCTGGGCATCGTTGAAATATGCCGGCACGGTGATGACTGCGTCCACGACCGGTTCACCGAGGAAGGACTCGGCATCGCGCTTCAGCTTCATCAGTATCCGCGCCGAGATCTCTTGGGCGGTATACGACTTGCCATCGACTTCGATCGACCAGTTCGTCCCCATTTGCCGCTTCACCGAAGCGATGGTCTTGTCGGGGTTGGTGATCGCCTGGCGTTTGGCGACTTCACCGACCAGCACTTCGCCGTCTTTGAATGCAACCACTGAGGGTGTTGTTCGACCACCCTCCGCGTTAGCGATGACGGTGGGATCACCACCTTCGAGTGTCGCGATGACGCTGTTGGTTGTGCCGAGGTCGATTCCTACTGCGCGCGGCATTGGTTCTCCTTCATTCGTGTAGCCAAAAGTTGGTCTGAGTGTGTAGCCATGGTAGAAGTTGAGTGTCTCTATATCAACTTACGTGATCGTTGGGAATAACGATCTGTCATCCACGGTTATTCCACTCACTTCCAGGAGAAAGTACTTCATGCCAAACACCACTCACACCTCGTTGCCCGTCCTTCCGCTGCGCAACGGGATCGTCTTTCCGCACATGGTTGTCACCCTCCGCATCGAAACCGAGGAGGGCAAGGCCGCTCTCGCCGCGTCCCACGCCGCCGGCGGTCGGATGTTGCTCGTGCCGCGGATCGATGGTCGGTATGCCTCGGTCGGGACGGTTGCCGAGATCCAACAAATCGGTGATGACTCCAATGTGGTTGTTTCCGGGCTGGCCAGAGCCAGGGTCGGGGTTGGGTCGACCGACGATCAGGGCGCCTTGTGGGTTGAGGCGGAAACCTATCCCGAGGTCGACATAATCGATTCAGAACTAGAAGCCCTCGTCGACGAATACCGCGCCGTCGTGACGGCGGTGATGGAACACCGTGGCGTCGGCGCCGTTGCCGAACGGATTCTCGGCATGGAGAACCCGAGTCAACTCGCAGATCTTGCCGTGTACTCACCTGACCTCTCCCTGGAGCAGAAGGCCGAAGTGCTCGAGACTCTCGACATTCGCCAGCGTCTGGGGAGGCTGCTGACATGGATGCGTGAGGTTCTCGCCGATCTTGAACTCCGAGACAAGGTTCGCAAGGAAGCGGCCGAGCGCATCGACAAAGGTCAACGCGACTACATCCTCCGCCAGCAACTCGAAGCAATCAAGAAGGAACTTGGAGACGATTCCGACCTCGCGTCCGAGTATCGGTCCAAGCTCGCCGAACTTGAGTTGCCAGAAAAGGTGCAAGAGGCGGTAGAGCGTGAGATCGAGCGACTGGAGAGAATGAGTGATCAGTCGCCGGAACATTCCTGGATTCGAACCTGGCTTGACACGATGTTCGAGATTCCCTGGGGCACCAAGTCCGACGACCGGCTCGATCTGCTCGAAGCATGGGCGGTTCTCGACGCCGACCATACGGGTCTGCACGACGTCAAGGAGCGAATCGTCGAGTATCTTGCCGTGCGCAAGCTGCGCAAAGAACGCGGGCTGTCCGCAGAAGGCCGGCGCGATGGGGCGATCCTTCTATTGGTAGGACCTCCTGGCGTCGGTAAAACCTCTCTTGGTGAGTCCGTTGCCAAGGCACTGGGACGCAAGTTCGTCAGGGTGGCATTGGGCGGAATCCGTGACGAAGCCGAGATCCGGGGGCACCGGCGCACCTACGTCGGCGCCCGCCCTGGGCGCATCGCCAGGGCCTTGGTGGAGGCCGAGACCATGAACCCCGTCTTTCTGCTCGATGAGATGGACAAGGTCGGAAATGATTGGAGGGGAGATCCTTCCTCCGCGCTGCTGGAGGTCCTCGACCCTGCCCAGAACCACACATTCCGCGACAATTATCTCGAGGTTGATCTCGACCTCTCCGATGTCGTGTTCGTGGCGACGGCCAACGTGCTCGAGACGATCCCCGGTCCGCTGCTCGATCGAACCGAGGTCATCCGAATCGACGGATACACCGACGTGGAGAAGGTGGAGATAGCGAGAGATCACCTCCTGCCGCGCCAGCTTCGGGGATCAGGCCTCGAGCCAGAAGAAATCGAGATGTCAGAGGATGCTCTCGGCGTTGTCGTCGATCGTTATACCCGGGAGCCGGGAGTCCGGTCTCTGGAGAGAGAACTCGGGAAGTTGACCAGAAAGGTGGCGCTCGAGATCGCTCGTGGAGATGCGATCGAGCTGCCTGTTGTCATCGGCGCCGACGACGTGAAGACATACCTCGGGAAGTCGAAGGTCTGGAAGGATGAAGCCAAGGACAGGACCGACGTCCCCGGAGTTGCGACGGGCCTGGCGGTGACCGGCGCCGGGGGTGATGTGCTGTTCATCGAGGCCAGTGCGATGGCGGGCGAAGGACTCACGTTGACGGGTCAACTCGGCGATGTCATGAAGGAGAGCGCCAGAATTGCGCTGTCGTATGTCCAGGCCCACAGTGAAGAACTCGGAGTGTCGGAGGAGGCCCTGAAGAGGCATTTCCATGTCCACGTCCCGGCAGGGGCGATTCCCAAAGATGGTCCGTCCGCCGGAATAACGATGCTGACCGCCCTGGTCTCGCTGTTGAGCGGACGCACGGTCAAGCCCAACCTTGGTATGACCGGCGAAGTCACCCTCCAAGGAAAAGTCCTGCCAATCGGCGGCGTAAAGCAGAAGGTGCTGGCTGCGCACCGAGCAGGATTGACCGAAGTAATCCTGCCGCTCAGGAACGAAAACGACCTCGATGATGTGCCGGAAGCCATTCGCGGCGAGATGGTCTTCCACATCGCGTCCGACATTGGCGAGGTCCTCGAAGTGGCCTTTGGTGGAGAACCGAAATCCTCGGACCGGACAACAAACTGAGACCACGGAACGCGGGGAATACCGACACAGGTGTTTTCCAACCGCCCGCCTATGCCCCTGGGCACTTGTATCGGTCGTGGTCGAAGGGCTTCGGCGCTCGTGGCGGGCGCCGAAGCCCTTCCCCTATCTACATTCGCCGGTGTTTGATCGAGGGGATCAGGGAGCGAACCTCCTCGACCCGAGCCGATTCGATTTCCGCGGAGAGATTTCCGGGTTCTTCGTCGAGTTCACCGAGGATCACACCCATGGGGTCGATGATCGTGGAATGCCCAACGTACCAAGGTTGGGACAAACAGGCCGCCATGACGTAGACGGTGTTTTCGATGGCTCTGGCTCGAAGCAGGGTCCTCCAATGGTCCACCTTGTTTGGGCCGGACACCCATCCCGCCGGAACCACCAAGGCGGTGGCCCCTAGTTCTACGAGCCGGCGTGCGAGTTCGGGAAACCGCAGGTCGTAACACGTCATCAGTCCGAGCCGAACCCCGGCGAGGTCGATGATCGTCGGTTCGACCGGCCCTGGTGTAACCCGCTCCGACTCCGAGAAGCCAAAAGAGTCGAACAAATGGATCTTCCGATAGGCCGCATCGAGGCCGCCGGAAGCAGAGATGGCGACAAGCGTGTTGTGGACGCGGCCCTCGCCGGCCGGCTCCCAGATACCCGCGATCACAGCCGTTTCGTGAGTTCTGGCGATACGCGCCAACCCGTTCACAAAAGGCCCATCGAGCGGTTCGGCCACCGACGCCAGATCTACGGAGGGGCGGAAGTCATGCATCACCCCTTCCGGAAGCACTGCGAGGTCCGTATCGCCTGCCCGGTGAAGTGCGTCATCGACGAGAACCAGGATCTCGTCCTTGTTCGCAAGGGAAGGCAGCTGGATGAGGGATGTTCGCATCAACTCATTCTGGTCGAAGCAGCCGCCGGAGATGCCGTTTCGAGCCGCTCAACCCCAAGCGCCCCATCGATGATCGATGATCGTCTCGAAATGTTCTACGACGGCGCCCGATCGGTGCTCACCGAGGCGCTCTGCCCAGAGTGTGAAAGCAGCGCTCCCGCGAAAGCCGACCGTATGAGATTCGAGATCCTCCCAGCGAACGATCAGGAGGTAGCGACCGGGGCTTTCACAGCTGCGTTGGATGGCGTGGCCGCGATAACCAGCACTTGATCCGATCACGTCGACCAGTTCGGACATGGCCTCCTCGAAATCTTGAGGGTTGTCGGTTTTGAAGTCTGCAACCTCGACGATCATTTGGGTCCTTTCTGCGCCGACTCCTCGACCAGTCGCGAGACCAATTTGGTTGTTTCGGCAACGATTATCTCCATCATCTCCTGGTAGCCGGAGTACGGACCTCCATAGGGATCGGGGACATCGCCCCCGTCCTCTCGGAGCAGCCTCACCTTTTTCGCCTTGTCTGCGGTTGGTGCGAGCTCGAGCAATCTGGCGAGATTTGAACGATCCATCGCGACGATCACGTCGAATTCGTCAAAGTCGGCCACGGAAACCTGGCGAGCGGTGCCGCCCACGTCGAGCCCGGCCTCTCGACCGGCTCGCCGGGACAACTCATGGGGAGGATCCCCGATATGCCAGGTCCCGGTTCCGGCGGAATCGACCTCAACGGCCAGGCCTTCGAGGTCGGATTGGCTACGGATGGCGGCGGCGGCAGCCGGGGAACGACAGATGTTGCCCAAACAAACGGTCAACACCCGCAGGACGTCGTGTCCTGCGGTGGAACCCGGCGTAGTCACCCGAGACTCTCTGCCAGGCGGGCCTTGGCCAGCTCGACGTAGGTAGGTTCGGTGTCGAAGCCGACGTAATGGCGACCCGTTAGGGCGGCGGCAATCGCCGTGGTACCTGATCCCATGAAGGGGTCGAGGACGAGGTCGGCTTCGTAGGTGTAGAGCTCGACGAGTCTCTTCGGGAGTTCGACCGGAAACGGCGCAGGGTGACCGATACGGCTCGCGGATTCGGACGGAATCTCCCAGACATCGAGGGTGGCGGCCATGAATTCGTCGGCCGAGATAGATGCCTTGTGGGGACGGCCATCGCGCTCTCGCTGTTTGCGAGGCACCGCCCGGTCGAAGCGACCTTTGGAGGCAACGATCACTCGCTCTGTGAGGTCACGTAAGACCGGGTTGGCGGCACTTCTGAACGAGCCCCATGCACATGAGCCGCCGGCGCCCCGCGCCTTCTGCCAGATGATCTCTCCTCGCAACAGCAGCCCGAGGCGATCCTGGAGGATGTGGATGACGTCGGCAGACAACGATCGATAGGGCTTGCGTCCGAGATTGGCGACGTTGATCGCCATCCGGCCACCGGGCTCGAGTTTTTGCGCGCACGCTCCGAAAACCTCTTCGAGCAACTCGAGGTATTCGATGTAGCTCGCCGGGATGTGGCCCCGGTCCACGTCCAGTTCGTAGTCCTTACCGGTGTAATAGGGGGGCGAGGTCACGACCAGAGCGACGGATCCGTCGGCTACTTGTGCGTCGGTCATGCGGCGGGCATCGCCAAGGAAAATCTCATCGACGACCGCCGGGTTTGTCAGCTGCTGATCCTGGGTGAGGGTCGGGGTCTCGAAGCGGGCATAAAACCCCGAGGCGTCGTGGCTTTCGCGGCGACTCGAGCCGAACGAAGAAGTAGCGGTGGATCGGGGGCCCGTCATCGGGCGTCACAGTACCGACCGGGCCGAGGTCTTCCCGGTCAATGCACGTCGGCCATACCCTTGTCGCCCCTTCAAAAAAGGAGTATGCTTGCATTTGCAAGCGCTCCACACGGAGGGCGCAAGCGAAATCGATGGAGATGCCGATGACCACCCAAATCCTGCTCCGATTGAGCGACGGTTCCACTGTCACCGTCCGAGCAGTGACCCCAGACGACAAACCATTGCTCGTTGCGGGTTTTGACGCGCTGTCCGAACGGGCTCGCTACCTCAGATTCATGACACCGACTCCGGCTCTCAGCCGGTCCCAACTCACGTATCTCTCGGAAGTCGACCATGACCACCACATCGCTCTAGGCGTTCTCGACGGTGAGACACCAGTCGCAATTGCCCGCATGGTCACGTACTCCGATTCACAAACCGACGCAGACGTCGCGGTGGCCGTGGTGGATGCGCATCAGCGGCGCGGCATCGGCACGGCATTGATTCGCTTGCTGGGTGCGATGGCGCGCCACCGGGGGATTGAGCGTCTGCATTTTGACGTGCTGGCGGAAAATAGCGCCATGCTCGGCTTACTGGCTCATCTGGGGGCATCCGATCTGGTGGATGAGGATTCCATAGCGCACTGTGTGATCGGGGTTTCAGGATTGCCGGCTCCCGAGACAGAGGGGTCGGTCGAAACGATGGTGGACGCCGCCCGCGTTCAGGCCAAGAGCGCCTCGAGTCGGTCCACAAAAACTGCTTGAGCGGGGTTGAGGAGGCGGCGTGCCTGCTCCGGGCTCACCCAGGCGACCCGATCGATCTCCGGAATGACCAGGCTCTTGCCTCGAAACTGGATGTGTACCGTTCCCGGGACCAGTCGGGATGGTTCGAGGGTTGGCGCCTCGACTGCGAAACCCACGATGACTTTGCCCGATTTGAGTCGGGTCGTACCCAACGCCTGCAGCGGAAGACCCGGCAGCTTCCAGCCGGTCTCTTCTTCGAATTCACGGAGGGCGCCATCCATTTCTTCTTCGCCAGAGGCGAGCTCACCTTTGACTATCGACCAAGCACCGCCGTCACGCTGCGCCCACAGCGGTCCGCCCGGATGGGCAACCAGCAGTTCGAGGCCTCCTCGATAAGGGAGAATTCCAGCACTCCGGGTCATGCATCGAAACGATACGCTGGGCGCCGTGACCGAGCGATTCCTTCCAGCCCTCATCGTCGAATTCAGTCTGTCAGAAGGGGAGACGGTTGCATCCGGTCTGCGCCGGCTGAGTCTGGAGCAATTCGATTTGATCTTGACCGAACTGAACGGCCGTGGGAGCGCTTCCTTTGAGGAGGCGGTGCATCAAACCAGGAAGGCCGTCAAGCGAGTCAGAGCTCTCCTGCGGCTGGTGCGATCCGAGATCGGTGAACGTGCGTATGTCGCGGAGGATCAGGTGCTCAGAGATGCGTCGCGCGCCATTTCGGCCGTTCGCGAGGAGTGGGTGCTCGTAACCACGGTTGCAGCCACCAGGAGTCGTTACGCCGATTTTTTGGCACCTCAGACCTTTGGCGACTGCCAGGCGGCGATGGAGCAACGCGCCATCCAACGGCGTGACGAAATCATGTACGGGGGATCCCTGAGCCGAGTGGTGTCCCGTCTCGCGGCTGCCAGAGCGCGTTATCAGGCGTGGCCTCAGGAAGGTGACGGAACAGCCGGTTTATACGGTCGCAAACCGATTCGTAACAAGTTCTCGGCGATCGAGCCCGGTCTCGCCGAGACCTATCGGCGCGGGAGGTCCGAGATGAAGGTGGCCGTAGGGTCCCGGCAGTCGGAGGATCTTCATTCGTGGCGAAAACGTGTCAAATATCTCAAGCACCAGCTCGAGATCCTCACTCCCATCTTCCCAGAGATGTTATCGGCGACGAGTTTCGGTCTTGACCGGCTCGGAGAAATTCTGGGAGAAGAACACGACCTCTCGGAATTGGTGGCGACACTCGAGGATCGGCCCGAGGTTTTGCCAAACCCGGTCGAACGCACAATGTTGATCGCTCTTTCCCAGCATCGACGGGCTCAGTTGATCGACGCCGCTGCGGTTCTCGGAGCGCGGATCTACACAGAGTCTCCGAAACGTTTCATCGATCGGATCGACGCTTATTGGGGAACCACCGGCTGACCGTATGGGGTCGCGTTCAAAGAGTCTTGACTGCAGTCGAGATCTCGGCGAGACCGTCTTTGGCGTCTGCGAAGAGCATGAGGGTGTTGTCGTTGTAGAACAGCGGGTTGTCGATTCCGGCGAAACCGGCAGAAAGACTTCTCTTGATGACGACGACGGTCGCCGCACGGTCCACATCCAGAATCGGCATCCCGCTGATCGGGCTGCCTTCGATCCTGGCAAGAGGATTGACGACGTCGTTGGCTCCGACCACGAGGGCCACGTCGGCGGAGGCGAACTCCGAGTTGATCGCCTCGAGATCGAATAACTGGTCGTATGGCACGTCGGCCTCCGCCAGGAGGACGTTCATATGGCCAGGCATCCGTCCCGCAACCGGGTGGATCGCATATTTGACCTCCACCCCGCGGTCGGCGAGGAGGCGGGCCAGCTCGCGCATCGCGTGCTGGGCTTGAGCCACCGCCAGGCCGTATCCGGGCACAACGATCACCCTTTGTGCATATCCAAGGGTTATGGCCACGTCCTCCGCTGATGCCCGTCGGGCGAATCGATCTCCTGATTCGGCTGCCACGGCACCTTCGCCGCCACCAAACGCCGAGAAGATGACGTTGACGAGGGTCCGGTTCATTGCTTTCACCATGATGTTGGTGAGGATCAGCCCTGAGGCACCAACCAAGGCCCCCGAGATGATCAGAGCGTTCGAGGAGATCACGAACCCTGCCGCGGATGCTGCGACTCCCGATAGTGAGTTGAGAAAAGAGATTACGACCGGCATGTCGGCACCACCGATCGGCAGGGTTCGGGTGACGCCGAGGGTCAACGCCGTGGCCGCCAGCGCCCACACGTAGACATTGGCGCCTCCGGTCGCGATCACGATCGCTATGGCAATTGAGGCGGCGAGCAGTGCTCCGTCGATCACCAACTGTGCCGGCAGCACGATCGGTCGACTCGGTGCAATGCCTTGGAGTTTGGCAAACGCGACCAGGCTCCCGGAAAGGGTTACGGCTCCGATCAGCACCGATAGCGCGATCGTGACCAGGGTCGTCCTGGTGACAGCCTGATCAAGCCGAAACAATTCCGCCATCGCCACAAGAGCAGATGCGCCGCCTCCGAATCCGTTGAAGGCAGCAACCAGCTGTGGCATCGCCGTCATTTCGACTTTTTGCGCAAGCCAGACTCCGACCACGCCTCCCGTGACCACACCGGCGGCGATCGTGGCGTACCCGATGACCTCACGATCTGCCAGCGTGACCACGATGGCGATCAACATCCCGACGGCGGCGAGTTGGTTGCCTTGGCGGGCGGTGGCCGGCGACGAGAGGCGTTTGAGTCCGAGGATGAACAGCACGGCGCTGATCAGATATAGAAAGCCGGCGACGGTCGAGTTCATCGCTTTGGCTTCTTGAACATTCTCAGCATTCGGTCGGTGACCAGAAACCCTCCGACGACGTTGATCGTGGCGAGCGCGACGGCGGCGAACCCGAGGATCGCCGCCAGACCGCCGGCTTCATGACCGGCTGCAAAAATTGCTCCAATTATCGAAATTCCCGAGATGGCATTGGATCCCGACATCAAGGGTGTGTGCAGAGTCGGCGGGACCTTGGTGATCACTTCGAAGCCGATGAATGAGGCCAGGACGAAGACGGTTATCGGGATGAGAAGCTCGGCCATCGCCGGGTGAGGATAGGCACCCCGACTTCGGCTTCAGCCGAATCGCCCTCGTTCGGAGCCTGCCGCCAAGTGCCGATGATCTTCGCGGGCCGACCCGACGGCGTGGGCGGCGCATTACCCTTCGGATTGGAAAGGAGAAATCACATGGCATTCATGGACACTCTCAAGGGCTGGATGGGCAAGGCCAAACAGGAGGCGAGCGATCTTTCTGAGAAGGCTGCGCCGATGATGGAAAAGGCGAAGACCGCCGCGGGCGACGCGATGGAAAAGGCGGCGCCGATGGTGGAAAAGGCAGTTGGCAAAGCCAAGGAAGTAGCAGTCGAAACCAAGGACAAGGTCCAGGAGAAGATTGGCGAAATCCGCAGCGCCGATGACGCGAAAGACGCGGTCGGTGACGTCGTCGAGGAGATCAAGGAATCTGCATCCGACGCCGCCGCCGATATCAAAGACGCCGCGACCGGAGACCACAAGCCGGAATGACGGCAGCTTGCGGCCCTACGGGCTGGTGAGTTCAACAGATGGCGGCGGTCCCCACACCGCCGCCATCCGACTTTCTCGCCAGGCACCACGGTCTGATCGGTCAGAGCATCGGAATGATCTCCGATGCGACACGCTCCATTCCTTCTTGGAGCGACGTTCTGGCGAGTTGAAAAGCATGGATCATCAGTCGATCTACCCCCAGGCTGTTCATCGCGTCGATCGCCGCCGGTGGGTCATCGAACAAACGCCCTGGATACGCTGCCGACACTTCGATCGAGCCGGGATCCCTTCCTGACGCTTCTGCCGAGGTTCGCATCGTGGTGATCGATTTCTCCAATAGCTCCAACGTTGCCGGTCCGGGGTAAAAGCCGTCACCGATCCTGGCGGCTCTGTGGGCTGCGGCCTCGGAATGGCCTCCGATGGTTACTGGAATTCGTCGATTCCTTGGTTTGGGATTGCTGGCGATGTCGCCAAACTCGACGGTGGGACCACTGAATTCGGCTACCTCCTCCGCCCACAGCGAGCGCATTGCAGCGATGTATTCGTCGGTTCTCGCTCCTCTGTTTTCAAAGCGGACCCCGAGGGCGTCGAATTCCTCTTTCAGCCATCCGACACCGACTCCGAGTTCGACCCTCCCCGACGTCAGGTGATCGAGGGTTGCAAGCTCCTTCGCCAATACCACCGGGTTGCGCTGCGGAAGAATGAGAACGCCGGTCCCGAGGCGGAGTGTGGTGGTTGCAGCACCCACCCAGGTGAGCCAGACCAAGGGGTCCGGAATCGGAATCGAGGCGCCGCCAGGCATCTTGCCCGAGTGGTGATATGGGTATTCCGAATCGTATTGGCGGGGCCAAACGACATGCTCAACCGTCCAAATCGAGTCAAAACCCGTGGCTTCGGCCGCCACCGCCAAAGCTGTGGCCGGTTCCGGGTCGACAAAAGGCACAGTGTTTGCCGACGCGAGTCCCAGCTTCACACCGTGCTCCGAGCCCGGTCGAGATCCTCTGCCGGCACCCAACAGGCGTGAAATCCGTTCGGCACCCGAACCGGGAGGAGAACCCGGCAGACCGGTCCGGCGCTGATGTCGGCGGCATCGAGCACAACGACCTCGGATGCACCTCTCTCCTCGTCATAGACAAAAGAGAGAAGATATCCATCGTCCTCCGAGCGTTGCGGCGTCCGAGCAGCAAATGGTGCTTCGGAGCCGAAGCGGCCTTCGCCGAACTTGTAACGCTGGCTCACCCCTGAGTCCATGTCGTACTTGACTACCCCGTCGAAATACATGGTGACATCGGAGTTGATCGACACGGTGTATGCATATCGGTTCTTCACGCCGAACCGGCTGGGATCGATCATCGGAAATTCGGTGTTGGCGTCGTCGAGGGTTTCTTCGCGAGTCGCTCCGGTCAACATGTTGAATCGATACCGGTGGATGAAGGCGTCAAGTCGCAGGTAATTCAATATGGTCGCAAGTTCGCCACGTAGCGGGATGGCGGCAGGGCCCGGTGGACGGAACCGGCAAACGTCGAGAACCACCTCGTTGCCTTCCTCCCAGGCGTTGATCGAGTGATAGACGTAGCACGGTTCCGCCTCGAACCATTTCACGTGGTGCCCATATCGAGAAACGATGCCGAATCGACTGGGCGTGTCGCGCCTGAATTCCAGTCGATGACGTCCGACGCTGCGCGACGCCTCGTCGACCACCAGAGGCAGGTCCATCAAGATCGAATAATTCTCTGTGATCGCCATGTCATGTGGCATTCGGGGGCCGGGGAGTTCGATCGGGATGTGGTGTTTGACGACACCGTCTGCCGAGACAACGCCGTAACTCATGAACGGTTCGGTGTTGCCGTAGTCGAAGTAACAGAACTCGCCAGTGCGCGGATCGATCTTGGCGTGGGAAGAAACACATGAGCTACGAGTGCCATTCCAAGTTTCTTCACCAAGGGTCTCGAGAGTGAGCGGATCGATCCGGTAGGGGTTCCCTGACAGATACCACAAGGCAACCAGATTGCCATTGTGAAAGAGAACGTCGGTGTTGGCCGCATCCTTGAGCCGGAGGCGAGATCCATCATCCGGGTTGCCGGTGCGTGGCTCGGCTACACCCGACCACAGCGACTTCCCGGCGTTCGCCTCTGATTCGAAACCGTTTGTCCGCACCCAGCGGTTGCGATAGCTGGCGCGCCCATCCTCAAAATGGAGGGCGTGCAGCATCCCATCGCCGTCGAACCAGTGATAGCGACCTTTGGTCTCGAATTGTGGGTTGGGTCCGTTGCGGACGTAAAGGCCCTGGAGGTCAGACGGGATCTCGCCGATCACCTCGAGGTCGTCGGCTGTGATCTCGGTGTCGACCGGAGCATATGGGCCAAGCAGATAAGGGTTCTGACCGGCGTCCAGCGCCACCGACAGTGCGTCGTTCCTCAACATCAATCCTCGATTCTAAGACCCGTTAGAAATTCTAAGCCAGGTTAGAACCGAGGACAACCGGTTTTACGCCGAGATCCCTTCCAAAATCGTCTTTGCATAGGCAGCGGCAACCGACTCGCTCGTCAGCGATCCTCCAGCCCGGAACCAGAACAGGATCGAATTGCAGAGTCCGACGGTTGCCTTCATCGTCAGCCATGGGTCCTGGTCGTTTCGCAACTCGCCGCTTGCGATTCCCCGTTCGATGATGGCAATCCACAGTTGCTCGTAGCTACGACCGAGTTCGTCCACTTTTTCGGCGGCCTCCGGCACTATGTGTTCAAGTCTTTCGTTGAGAAAGATCGAGTAGAGATCGGCATTGTCGTGAAAAACCCTGATGTGACCGGCGATCGCAGCCCCGATCAATTCGACGGTCGGTCCGCCTCGGCCCGCGATCGCGCCGAGCATTTCAACCGCGGCGCCCACGCGACTTTCGATCAAGGCCGCGAGGACAGAGTCCTTGGAATCGAAGTAGTAATAGAGCGACCCCGCCTGCATGTCCAGGGCTGCGGCAACATCGCTCATCCGCGTGCCGTGAAATCCCCGCTCCGAAAAGAGCTTCGAAGCTGCGGCGAGGATGCTTTCGGTCTTCTCCGCATGGCGGCGCGTCGTCACGCGACAGAGAGTAGGCAACCCCATCCGAATCGATGCGGCTGGATTCGTTATGCTTTACACTTCGTAAAAGTAGCTGCGTTCGAGGAGCCAGATGACAGCCGAACAGTTCGGTCTCTACGACGATGTCGTCGACCAGGATGCGCTCGAGCGCACGATCCAACGATTCAAGGAAAGGTCGATCGTTCTTCCCACGTTCGAGCAGCTTGCCCATCCCGACCGGATCGATCCCCAGATCCAAAAGCAGCTTGCCGCGGTGGACCCTGATGCCGCCGATCCGCTGAATCTGTGGCGGGTCCATTGGTACAACGATGCGACCAGGGCGGGCCGTACCGAAGTGCCGGATTACCTCGCCCTCCCAGGGGAACTCACAGGTGTCGACGCCAAAATCCTCATAGCTCTCGGGAATCGTTTCCCCATGATCAGGGCGCACAAAGTCCTCGCCGCCTACGCATGTCTTGCCCCCAAAGTCGTCGCCGGCGCCTTCGACCCGACCAAACACCGTGCGATCTGGCCTTCGACCGGAAACTACGCAAGGGGTGGCGTGGCGATCTCGAAGATCATGGGTTGCCGAGGCGTGGCGGTACTACCGGAGGGTATGAGCAAGGAACGTTTTGACTGGCTCTCTGCATGGATTTCGGAACCCGGTGACGTCATCAGGACTCACGGCACAGAGTCCAACGTCAAGGAGATATACGACGCCTGCCGCGAACTTTCGCGCGATCCCGGGAATGTGATCCTCAATCAGTTTTCGGAATTCTCGAATCACCTCGGACATTATTTCGTCACGGGACCGGCGCTCGAGCGCGTATTCGAGGCGGACGGTGGCGGGAGGATGGCCGCGTTTGTTTCCGCGTCGGGTTCTGCCGGGACCCTCGGTGCCGGCGACTATCTGAAAGATAACCATGGGGCTCGGATCGTCCCGGTCGAGGCGCTCGAGTGCCCGACCCTTCTCTACAACGGTTTCGGTGAACACAACATCCAGGGGATCGGCGACAAACACGTGCCGCTGATTCACAACGCCATGAACTCCGACGATGTGGTCGGCATCAGCGACGTGGCCAGCGACACCTTGTTGCTGCTGTTCAACACAGAAGTTGGAAAGAGCCGGCTGAAACGGGCCGGGGTCGATCCGGTTCTGGTGGACAACCTGCGCCATCTGGGTCTGTCTTCCATTGCCAACGTGCTGGCTGCGATCAAGATCGCCAAATATCGCGGCCTCGGATCCGGGGACGTCGTAGTGACGGTGGCCACGGATGGTTCCGAGATGTACGCCTCAGAGATGGTCAAGATCGAAGACCGGGATCACCCGCTGGGTTTTGACGACCTGTCTGCGGCGGCAACGCATGCGCGCTTCCTGGAAGGGGTTGACACCGATCATGTGCTCGAGTTGGGAGAGGTCGGCCGCAAGCGCATCTTCAACCTCGGCTATTACACCTGGGTTGAGCAGCAAGATGTGCCCTTCCCCTCATTCGAGGCGCGACGAGAGTTGACTTGGTGGCAACGTCTGCATCCCTACGTAGAACGTTGGGATCAGATGATCGGAGAATTCAACCGGAGGACCGGCCTCGCTGGTTGACAGACAGAAGGACGATCCGTGGATGCGTCGGCCAATCCATTCGTGTTGTACCGGACGCGTTTGCACAGCTTCAAGACGGCGTGGGATGGAGGTCGTACCGATGGTGACTTCACCAAGCTGATCGAGGATCTCGATGCGCGAGTGGCAGCTATCGCTGGTGTGGGATTCACCGTCACACCGCTCGTGCTGGCACCAGGATTGGCGGCGGCCTGTGAGCTCGAAAGCGATCGAATCTGGGTCAAGGACGAAACGGCCAATGTTGGCGGCTCCCACAAGGGCAGGCACCTGTTCGGCGTCCTCATTCACCTTGCTCTGAACGGTCGGGATGGCGAACTGGCGATCGCATCCTGCGGCAACGCGGCTGTCGCCGCGGCTGTTGTGGCGAAAGCGGTAGATCGGCCACTACGTGTCTTTATTCCGACGTGGGCAGATGGCGCCGTGGTCCACGAACTGGAGCGACTCGATGCAACCATCGAGGTGTGCGAACGGCTGCCCGGGGAGATAGGAGATCCCTCCTATCTCCGCTTTGTGGAAGCGGTTGGAAGAGGGCTCGTTCCGTTCTCCGTTCAGAGCACCGTGACCGAGTTCGCCGTCGACGGAGGCAGAACGATTGGTTGGGAACTTGCTTCACAACTCATGGAGGCCGAGGTGAGCGGCCGGGTGCGGCTGTTCGTTCAGATCGGAGGCGGAGCGTTGGCGTCGGCCGTTTGGGCGGGCCTGCTCGAGGGGCTCGAGGAGACCCCTGAAATCGAGCCGGTCCTCCATGCCGTACAGACAGAGGCGTGCGCCCCCCTGGTCAGGGCTTGGGACATGTTGACCAACGACGTTGCAGAACTCAATGACGTGGTACTTCCTGAATACCGACCGGCGCGAGCCCACGCCATGACCGATCTGGGATTGGTGGACGAGGCGGTCGAGATTGCCCGCGCTCGCCCCGAGTCCTTGATGTGGCCGTGGGAGGTGGTTGGCACATCCGCGGCGACGGGGATTCTCGATGATGTCGCCTATGACTGGAGGCCGGTGGTCGAGGCAATGCTTCGTTCTGGCGGCTGGCCGGCGGTGGTGAGTGAAAAGATGATCGATCGTGCCCATCGCGTTGGCCAGGCCGTGACCGGGATCCCGGTCTCGGCCACCGGCAGTGCCGGCCTTGCCGCCCTCTGCGATGGCGACACGTCAACTGCTCTGCGCTCTGACGAAACCATCGTTGTTTTGTTCTCCGGCGTAGAACGGCCTTAGCTCCTGCGTTTTGCGGGCCGTCAGTGATCGATGCCGCCGATGCCGTGCTTTCGGAGTTCTGCGACAACCCGGCTGGGGGTGAGGGGAAAACGATTGAACCAGACACCAGTGGCATCGTGGAGCGCCGCCACCACCGCCGGTGCGAGCGGAATAAAGGGCATCTCGGCCATGCCCCTGGCGCCCCAGGGGCCACGGGGGTCGGGATGTTCTATCAGAACCGACTGGACTACTTTGGGGATGTCGCCTATCCCCGGGATCAAGTACGACGAGAGGCGGGGATTTGTGATTCTGGCTTGGTCCAGTTGAAGGTCCTCTGAAAGGGTGTATCCGGCTGCCTGAACGATGGCTCCTTCGATCTGGCCGACGATCAGGTCGGGATTGATCGCCCGTCCCACGTCATCGGCACACACCACCCGATCGATTTGGATGTGGCCGGTGTCGATGTCGACTGAGACCTCGACGGCTTCAGCGACATATCCGTAGGAGAAGTTTGGTTGCCCTACGCCGGTTTCGGGATCCAGGCTTTCGGTCGGGGGTGGCGTATAACGGAACCGACCGCGGGCCGGACGGTCCCCTTCGATCCATCGTTTGCCCGCTTCCTCCGCTGCTCCCAGAATCGAATTGCCGGCCATGAATGTCATCCGGGATGCGGACACAGAACCAGAGTCCCCGCTGGTCGACGTGTCGGAGAAGCTGGCTCTGACCTTGTCCGCCGATACTCCGGCGGCCTCGGCCGCCATTTGAATCAATGCGGTGTGTGCACCCTGACCGACTTCGGCAGCACCATGGAATAGGTCCACCCACTCGACTTCGTCGTCTCCATGGAGAACGATCTCTGCATCGCATCGCTCAGGGAAACCGAATGAGAAACCGACGTTCTTGAGTGCGCAGGCAAAACCGGTGCCGCGGCGGATGCGGTCGGCCTGCGGCGACAGGGTGGCGACCGGCTTGATCGCGGTGGGGGTGACGACCTTGGCGGCCTCTTCGGCGCAACGCTCTATGACGAGTCCGATCGACACGCCAGGGGGCATTTCGGTTTGAGTGATTCCGATCGATCCATCCGTCATGACGTTTCGCAGTCGCAGTTCGACTGGATCGATGCCGAGGGCATCCGCGAGCTTGTTGATTTGTGTCTCGAGGACGAACGCCCCTTGGGGCGCTCCAAACCCGCGATAAGCGCCGCCCGGGACGGCATTGGTGTAGACGGCGATGCTGTCGATCTGCGCATTCGGGATCTCGTATGGTCCTGCCAGGCAGAGATGGAGGTTCCCCAAGACCTTGTTCGTGGTGTAGTTGTAAGACCCGGAGTCGAGATATGCCTCGGCCTCGATGGCCGTGATCTTTCCATCCTTGGTGGCGCCGATCTTGGCACGTGCCGAACCTCGATGCCGCTTGTGGTGACCGATGATCGACTCTTCGCGTGACCACTGGCAGCGCAGGGGGCGGTGGATTCCGCGCTCGGCGAGCTTGATGGAAGCTGCCGCCATGACAATCTGGAGCGACATGTCCTCGCGGCCGCCAAACGCCCCGCCGATCGCTGGATAGATCACCCTCACTCGGCCTTGGTCGAGTTCGAGGGCGTGGCAGATCTGTTCGAGGTCTTCAATCGTCCACTGACCGGCGATCTCGACGGTGATCCTGCCCTGATCATCCAGATACGACACGGCGGCTTCGGGTTGAAGGTAGGCGTGTTCCTGGTGAGGGAACTCGTACTCACCTTCCACGACCACTTCGGCGGCTTTCCAGCCGGCCTCCATCGACCCCTTGCGGATCTTCAGATGGTAGTAGGCATTGGAGTCGAGGCCGTTCTCGGGATGGATGAGGGTCGCGCCGGAGGCCAAGGCGGCGGCGACGTTGTCGATCACCGGCAACTGCTCCCACTCAGAACGTATGGCCATTGCACCGGCGAGAGCCGCCTCCGCTGTCTCCGCGATGACCACGGCCATCTGGTCGGCTTCCCAACGTGAGATGTCCGGTGCCACCGGCGACTTGCCCGTCCCGTCCACCCCGATGAGCACAGGCTGATCGAACATGGTCAACCCGTATTCGTTGAGGGGAATGTCCGCGGCAGTCACGATCTCGACTACATCGGGTACGGCTCGTGCTGCTGTCAGGTCGAGGCTCAACAGGCGGGCGTGTGGTTGGTTTGTGAAAACAACTTTTGCGTGAAGGAATTCCGGCCTGCGGACGTCCGCCGGATAGATCGCCTCACCCGTCACCTTGGCGCGGGCGTCGATACGTGGACGGTTGGCGCCGACGCTCATCGGCGCACTCTGGCAGCAGCGTCAACCGCTTCGAACATCCGGTAATAACCGGTGCAGCGGCACAGGTTTCCGCTGAATGCAACCTCTGTCTGAGCGTGGGTTGGGGTCGTGACCTCCTCGAGCAACTTTGCACCCGCCATCAAAAAACCGGGGATGCAGAATCCGCACTGGACAGACCCGCGATCGATGAAGGCTTGTTGAAGCGGGTGAAGCTCCGGCCCCTCGGCCAACCCTTCGATCGTCACCACTTCTGCACCCGCTGCCGACGTGGCAGGGACGAGGCAGGCCATGACCGCAGCTCCGTCGAGCCACACCGTGCATGCACCACATTCTCCTTCTGCGCAGCCTTCCTTGGTTCCGGTGAGTTCGGAGCCAGAAGCCGGTCCCGCCTCGTCTCGAAGCCAGTCGAGCAGAGTTCGACCTGCGGCTCCGGCCGCCGTGACCTTGACCCCGTTCACCGTTGTTTCGACCGGGGTTGTGGAATCGAAGCTGCGGCTGACTAGACGCACATTCGATCCGCGGGTGGACAGGGTCACTTGTGTGGTGGGTCCGGCGGGTGGCCGGCCCAGAGCGGTCAAGCTGCGTTGGACCGCGGTCGCGAGGCTGTCGCGCCTGTAATCGGCTGAGGCCCTCACGTCATCGATGGGTTGGATCTCGGATCGGGCGGCGTCGGCGACGTCCCTTATTGACGTTGCCTCGAGATGGCGACCAACAAGCAAACTTCCGGCTTCGAGCTCGACAATCGTCGGCGCCACCGAGCCAACCAGGATCCGGCACCGACTGACGATGTCGCCTTCGAAAGTGACGATGATGGTCGAGTGAACGACCGAAATCGCTTGAGATCTCCGATTGCCGAGTTTCACGAAGATGCCCCTTTGGTCATCTCCCATCCTTCTGAACCTGATTCCGGCGACCAATTCGTCGGCATTCAAAACCGATCGCCTGACGCCGGTGTGGAAGTCGGCAAGCTGGACAACCCGTTCTCCCCTGATCGAGACGAGTCGGAGGGCAGCGTCGAGACCTCGCAGTGGTGTGATCGTGTCGTTGGCGGGAGACGCGGTCACGAGGTTGCCGGCGACCGTGGCCCTATTCCTCAATTGGGGCGACCCGATCTCGGCGCAGGCTTGAGCCAGCGGTGCAGCTTGGAGGCCGACGACGGCTGACCCGAGGACCTCGGCATGGGTAACGCCGCCGCCGATGGTGATCCATTCGCCGTCGCCGGAGATACCGGCGAGTTCTTTTATGCTGTTGAGGTCGATCAGGACGTCGGTTTGAGGGCGCCCACCACGCTGCATCTCCAGCAGCAGATCGGTTCCGCCTGCGACGACACGGGACCGGTCTGGTTCGGTCGCCAGGAGTGCGAGAGCCTCTTCGAGACTGGTCGGCTGTTCGATCCGACGAATCCGCAGTTGATGGTTCTGGACCGGATGCACTCAGTTCCCCGAGCGCCCGTTGTAGATCATTCCTCCGGAAGCGGCGTAGTCGCGCAACACGGCGACGGCTTGGGCGCGACTCACGTCGAGGATGACTTCGATTCCGCGGCTTTGGAGAGCGGACTGCCAGTCGATCATCTTGGGTCCTTCGTCGAAGCCCACTTCACGTGCGTCTTCGTCTCTGGCTCCACAAACCAGTCGCCGTACACCTGACCAAGGCACAGCCCCAAAGCACATTGCGCATGGTTCGGTGGATGCGACCAGGACCGTCGCCGGTAGGTCGTCTCTGCCAAGATCAAAGCCGCCGGCAGCGACACCCGCGAGAGCCACCGCAACGATCTCTGCGTGGGCGACAGCGGTAGACGAGGGGACGACCATATTGACGCCAGGAGCCAGCAGTCTTCCGCTCTCGATCTCGAAAACCGCGGCGCCAAAGGGCCCTCCGGTTCCCTCGGATACATTGCGTCGCGAGAGTTCGATCGCAAATGCCATCCGTTCGCCGGTAGTTGGGTAGACCGATCCGGGTTGGGCGACTTCATCGACCCAGTCAGGCAGCCGCAGCGTTACTTCAGGGAATGCGCTCATTTCTGTTCCTCCCCGTCCCCTCTCATCGCGTTCAGGTAGTTGTAGATCGTGATGCGCGAGACGCCCATGGTGTCGGCGACTTCTTCGATTGCCTTGCGGAGCAAGAAGGCTCCCCGTTCGTCGAGCATCCGCACCGCTATCTGTTTTTGGTCGCGGTCGAGTGTGGAGAGGGCACCGCCGACTTCGGCCTCCACCTGATCGATCATGCGGGCGAGCGCATCGTGGAGGCCGCCGACATGGAGGGACGGATCGCCGCCTTCCGGAATCACCTGGATCGACACTCGCGATGCATCGGCTGCCAGGGCCTCGCCAAGTAAGGCGGCCGCTGCTGCCTGAATGCTGGCCGCCGGACCTGACGTCACGTTGCCGAATGGTCCAATCTCTACCTCGAGGGAGTGACTTTCTACGGCCTTTATGGCTCGAAGGACGTGATTACCTGGTCTGCCCTCGACAAGCGGTTCGATGAAAAACTCGAGTCTGACCACGTCGCTCTTCATGGCGATTGCGTCGCAGACTCGCGCCCGTACCGCCCATTTGGATCGAAGGCGAGGATCGGTCTGGCTGGCGCGTGCTGGGTCATGGACTCGTTCCTTCGGCGGTTGCCGATGATACGAGCAGTTTGACAGAACGTAAAGGAGATGGAGCAGACCTTGGCGCCGATCGAGGATCGGGTGAGGGCACGTTGTCGGGCGCGGGGCAAAGTGCCGCCTACGTCAGCCTTCTACGAAGGATCGAGCTCCAACGATGCCGAGTTCACACAATATCGAAGTCCGGTTGGGCGAGGGCCGTCGTCGAAGACATGCCCGAGGTGACCGCCGCAGTTGTGACAGACGATCTCACGTCGAACCATGCCATGGGCCCGGTCCACGTTTTCATCGATCTTGCCTTCGGCGACCGGCGCGAAAAAACTCGGCCAACCGCTGCCTGAGTCGTACTTGGCGTCGGATGAAAAGAGTTCTGCTCCGCACCCGGCACACCGGTACATACCGGATCGCTTCTCATGGTTGTATTTGCCGCTGAACGGGGCCTCGGTGGCGCCACGGCGTAACACCTGGAACCGTTCAGGGTCGAGCTTGACCTGCCATTCTTCTTCAGTCACCGGTATCTCGTTCATGGCACCAACGGTACGCACTCTGCGCGGTTAAGTGGTCGATTCCGATCGAGCCGACCGGTCGCCAGCACATCGTTATTGAAACGTGACCAGCACCGGGATCGGGTCGAGGGCGAGAACTTGTGGCGGAGTCGCCATCGGGGAGTCTTCGTCGTAGAAGTTCTTCCAACCCCACGACCATCCCGGGTTGGGTCCGGCATTCAACAGGGCGTCCCAGGTGTCATATTTGGTTCCGAGTGGGCCTTGGCCATCCATCTGGATCACGACCGCCAGTTCCTGGGGCGCCCGAATGAGTTCGCGATTGGTGATCATCGAAAGCTTGAACTGGTGGACCAAGAGCATCTTCTGGGGGAGCGCCTCGTCTCTGACGAGTTGGGCCAGCCAATCGACCACGGTGTTGATCTCTGCCGCGTCCACCGTTCCGATCTGGCGCAGATGGACCTGTGTCGGACCGAGCCGCCATTCCGGGTCGAGCGCCAGACCGACGTGAGGAAGCCTCAAGAACTCTTCGAATCGTTTTGCCTGAGTGAGAAAGTCGGTACGACCTGGTTGGAGGTCGAGGATGACATACAGGCCCTGACGCCCCGCCTCCTCTATCCACGGTCGAATCTCGTCGAGGGCCAGTTCGCCCGAGTAGTCGCCGTCGGCTCCGGGTCCGGCCGATGCGATGGTGGCGATTATTTCAAACCCGGCAACAATCGGCGTGCCGTCGTCGCCGTAGCCCTCCGCAACGAGTTTGGCGCGTTCAACCGCCTCCGCCGGTGGTTGCTCGCCCATCACTCCCAGCGAGGGATACCCTGGGCTCCCATAGAGCGCAACGATCCTGCGTCCCGGGAACATGATTTGGCCACCACCGGGGATCTCGAGGCCTCCTTCCACGACGTCCATCTGCCAGTTGGCGGTCGCCGTGTCGTGGTCGGTAACAACGATGTTGGCCGGGGCCGTTGCCTGCACCCGGCCGGCCGAGTTGGGATCGAGCGACCGCAGATCGTCCGTTTCGGTGAACACGACGTCCCAACCGCTGGCCCGGCCCAATGCACGGACAACGGCTGCATCAGCATCGCTGACGGCGGTCGTGAGAACCATCACCCCAGATCCCGACGAGGTGGGAGCAGGCGGCCGGGCGAGAGCGGATGACAGGATTCGGGTGGCGCCAGGCCAAACATCATCCGGGACCAACCCCACAACGGTTGCTCCTTCGATATCGAGTGATTGGATGAGCACCAAATGATCGGGCCACAGCAGCATCACCCCACCGATGCGGTCGGCCTCTGTCTCACCTGTGGTCACGGCAAACGGGTCGCGGCTGTCGGCCACGACGACATGTCCCAGACAGCTCAGTCGGGAGAAAAGGTCCTCGATCGCCTCGACTCCGGGCGACAGGATCAGCCGCTCGGCGACCGCGAGCACCGGTACACACTCACTTGTCTGCGCCTCGGTGGTCGTGGGCGCAGGGGACGCGGAGGCTGGGGCCGCAGGGGAGGTGACGGTTGATGGCGCCGCCTCCGGCAAGCCCCACCATATGAATGCCGAGGCCCCGGCCAGAAGGCCGGCGAGCACCGCCAGTCCATTCCTCACGGGCTTAGACCTCGAGCTTTCCCGCACTGACATGATGGAGGGAGGCTATCGGTTGTTCAGGTTGGGGCCGGGACACTCGGTCAGGGGCGACACACAAGGCATTCTCGGTAGCCCGCGTCATGGGCATTTCCCGACGTCCGAAATTCGACCCGGTGTGCCGTTGTGATCCTCCTGGCGGCGCGGCAGCTTGGGTGGCAGAAGATCTTGGTGGTGTCAGAGCCCACGTATCTGATGCCCCGAGAGGCAAGGAGTTCGAGCTTTTCCGGCTCAGCCCCCTCGTGGGTCAGAAGTTGCCATTTGCGGTCCGGTCCGCCGAGCGAATAGTTCCCGATGAGTCCGTCGCTCCGAACCACTCGATGGCACGGAACGATCAGAGGCACCGGGTTGCGAGCCATGGTCGATCCGACAGCACGCACTGCTCCGGGATTGCCGACCTGGGCGGCCAGCCATCCGTACGGCCGAACCTCACCGGATGGAATGGTGGCGGTGAGTTGGAGGACGTCGCGCTGAAATGCCGTCAACCTGCGAAAATCGAGAGGCAGCCCGCCTGGCCTACCCAGTTCGATTGCCCGGTTTATGCCGTCGCCCCAGTTGGGGGGAGGTTCTGCAGCCACAACCGCCTGGCCCAGCCTCTGCTCCAGCCGTGTCTCCAGGTCCTGCTCGGCCAGTTCGACTGCAGCCACACCGTGGATGTTGAAGGCAACGGCAACCTCACCGACGGGTGATTCGTAGAGGGAATAGCCGCTCATCAGACCGACGCCGAGAAGCGCACCCGTCCGTGTCGTCTCGGGGGCGGATCCTCGGAGGGATTCGAGGTCTCTTCCGATGTTCATGATTCTCCTTCCAAGATCGTCTTGAGTCGTTCGAGTCCGCGGTGGACGTCGGCTTTGACCGTTCCCTCCGGACGACCGGTGGCCTCGGCGATTTCGCCGTAGCCGAGGCCGGCGACGTGGCGCAACACAACTGCGCGCCGTTGATTGGCACCGAGTGCGTTGAGGCGCCGCTGCCATGCCTCTGAATCTGCCGGCTCGGGATCCATCACCGGGTGGGTGTCGTGGAGCTCAGCCGGCAATGGCCGGCGCGCCCTGTCCCGTGCGTGATTTCGACCGAGGTTGAGAGCGATCGTCCACATCCATCCCCGCAGGTTCAGTTCTCTGATGCGCTTCGGCTCGTATTGGCACAATGCCCGATACGCCCTGATGAGGGCTTCTTGGGTGAGGTCTTCAGCGTCGTTCGGATGAAGCCGGCGCAAGCCGTTGAAGAGGTCGTGGCGCATGGACTCGACGAGTTCCGGAAAGTGGGCGTCGAGGTCCCTGGCAAGTCTCAGACGAAGTTGATCCATCAACAGGTTGAACCCTAGAACGGCGTACTCCGTTGCGATTTTTTCGCTCAGTCGGTGATCGGAATCGAGCCGTCGGTGCGGTGGAACTCCTCGTGAGCCGCCATCAACGGCTCCCAGTCCTCTGGATGAAGGACGTCCACCGCGATCATGTGCCGTGTGCGGGGACCGCTCCCGCTGTCCATGGCACGGGCCTTTCTGATCAAAGTCGCCGAGGCGTCGTCGATGCGTCGGTGTTGGGCGAGATGTTCCTCCCACGAAACACAGAGGAACATCTCCGAGAGGCTGGTGGGGTCCTCGGCATTGCGGTACAGCCGCCATCGGTAGGCGCCGGTGCGAAGGCGAACCAGGCGGACTTCCGTCATTACATCGAGAAATGCCTCGAGGTCCGGACGGCTGATGGTCCATGTGTTGATCACCATCACCGGTCCACCTTCGGTCTCCACATGGACAGGGGTGGTCTGTTTTTCGTCGAACTCGGGGCTCTCGATGTCGCCAAGGGACGGAATCCGGAATTTGGGCGCCGCCAGACCCAGCGCCAGACCGGCTGTGGAGAAGGCGATATCGGCCCCGCCGGCTCCTATCTGGTCGGCCAGCATCCCCGCGAGAATCGATCCGATCGGATACACACCGGAGAATGCGAGGGTGTAGAGCGACATTGCCCTCCCCCTGACCCACTCCGGGGCGAGGAGCTGGGACGAGGCATTGAGCGTCGTGAGAGTCCAAACCCAACATGCCCCGATCAGGACCATCGACGCCAGCGCGGCCCCGATGTTGGGAGACAGTCCGAGACCGATACCGGCGAACCCAAACCCGGTGAGAGTGATCGGGACCGATTTTGAGCCCCACCTTCGCTGGACTCTGGGCCGTGTGAACGCGGCTACGAGCGCACCTACCCCCATCGCGCCGAGGAGAAGGCCGTAAGTCGTTTCGTTTCCTCCCAGTTCGGTCGTGCGATTGGGCAGGGTCGCCTGGACGGTCGCCGAAGTCAGTCCGAACATCGCAACCAGGACCAACATCCGTTTGAACGGGGGAGTGAATCGAGCGAATCGAATGGAGAGTCCCATCGCCGCCCCCAGTTCGCTCCTCGACATGCGAAGGGAGTGGTTGGCTCCGGCCATGGTGAAGGCAACGCCGATCATGCCGAGGAACGAAAAGGCGTTGAGACCAAAACCGACCTCGGGACCGAGGGTGGCGACCACCACCCCGGCGAGTGCTGGGCCGACCGCTCTTGCCACGTTGAATGCGGCCGAATTCAGGGCGATGGCCGCCGGGAGCAAATCGCGCGGAACCATATAAGGGACCAGCGACTGCCACGCCGGCAGGCTGAAGGCAGACCCGGTGCCCATGATCAGACCCAATCCGAACAGAACGCCGGGCGTGATCAATCCGGTAAATGTGAGGACCGCCATCGCCACGGCCGCCGCCGCATTGACCGACTGGGCGATGCCCATGACTCTCGCCCGGTCGAACGTGTCGGCGGCGACGCCGGCCACGATCCCGAACAACAGCAGCGGCAGAAACCCCGACGCCACCATCAGTCCCACCCATGTAGCCGACTCGGTGAGTTCTTTCATCAACCAGGCCGCGGCCACCGTCTGAAAAAAACCACCGAGGTTGGAGATGAGCGCAGCAATCCACACTTTGCGGTACAGGGGATGCCGGAGCGGCTCGAGAGCTTCAACCATGCGTGCGAGTGTACGAAAGCAAACGGTTGACCGATGGCGGCCGGTGATGCGCCCTCGACCATGAGCCGATTCGTAGACTCCACCCATGGATTGGTCTGAGGTTGTCGTGGCCGCAACAGCGATCTCTTGGATTGCCTATCTGGGCACGGCAGACGGCGAAGGCCGACCACATGTGGCGGCGGTTGCGCCTGGATTCTCCGAACAGACTCTGTGGGTGGCAACTCGACGGCAGTCGAAGAAGGCGAAGAACCTGGCAATCAACCCGAACGTGGGGTTTCATTGGCCGGTGTCGGGCGGGGGTCCGGGGGAGTTGGCGGCTTGGGGAGAGGCGGCAATCCATGACAGTGCCGAGGACCGTGTTCGGATCTGGAACTCCGGTGTCATGCCGTACGATCTCGCCGGATTTTTTCAAGAACCGGGGAATCCATCGCTGGTTTTTGTCGAAATCGCCGTGATCAAGGCCCGTCTATTTGGCCCTGAAGGACGCAAATACTGGGTTCGCCGTTCATCCGTCTGATCACGACCTCTCCGGTCATCCAAACCTGGCGGCTGCGATCAGGGCGAGCAGGGGTAATCCCGGTCCGAAAAGGAGAAAGATCACACGGGGGGTCGTCCCCTTCAACGCATAACGTGCGATCACCCAGGCGATCCCCAAACCAACCAACCACGCGATCACCATCATGGCGACGATGATTCGGCCGAGATCGGCGAACCCCTCATCACCACTCGAGGCGATCATTCCCATCACCCCGAAGCCGAGAGCGAAGAGGATCTGTAGACCTAGGACGATGAGAGCGGGTGGTTGAAGAGGTCCCTTGGTAGTGACATCTGCGGTTGTTGAAGGCATGGTTGGATGGGTCATGACGACATTGTTCAGGATTCCGGACGCCGGCGCCATCAGGTGAGACCCTGATCGTCTCTCCAGGGTTGTTCTGGGGTTGTCACTGTCGGCTTCTACGATGGCGGGAGTGTCCGATCAGGCATATTTCATCTCGCCGGTCAACGGCCCCGGACCGGGGGTGCTGGTCCTCTCTTCGTGGTGGGGCCTGAACGATTTCTTCAAACGTTTTGCCGATCGGCTGGCCGACGACGGGTATTCGGTGCTGGTGCCAGACCTGGGTTTTGGGTCCGTGTTCGAAGACGTCGACGAAGCAAGGCAGCACCTGGCGAGGGCCGACGCCGATCGCTTGGCAGCTCTGACGCTGAATTCCGCAAGGCTGCTCGCCGAAAGAACCGGGGGCAATCCGGTGGCGGTGATCGGGTTTTCGATGGGAGCGTCCCTTGCGTTGTGGGCATCGGTGCGAATTCCGGAGTCGATCGATCGTGTGATCGCTTTCTACGGAACGCAGGCGATCGATTTCGACGGTGCCATTGCGCGTTATCAGCTTCATCTTTGTGAACACGACGAGATGGTCGAGGATGATGAGGCCGTCTTCATGGAGGCGACCATGGGTTTGGCGGGTCTCGAGGTCGAAACACACCGCTACCCGGGTGTTGGCCACTGGTTCTTCGAGGATGGGCAGAGCAATTACGACGACCGGGCCGCGGCCGCTGCTTGGGATCGAATATCGGGTTTTCTCAAAGGCGGCCGCTAGAGCCAGAATCAGCTCGTCCTCGTCTTTCTCGAGGTCACGCGATTCGCGGCCTACCACCTCCGGCTGAGCCGCCGCGCTAGTGGCGCCCGGCCTCGGCCGGCAGAACGAACCAGCGCAATGGTTCGGCGGTCGGCGAGAGCGTGTCTGGATGACCGTCCGCCGAAACCTCCTGCTCGAGAACTCTCGCTGCTGCCTCGAGATAACCCGTGTAGTCGGAGCGTGAGGCGCGGTGGCGGTGGTCTTGATAGTGAAGGCCATCTTCGGTGAACACGACCGCGTCGAGGGACATCGGTGCTTCGGGGGCACCGTCACGGTGGCGCCAGACCGAGGTCTCTACCTCGAAGTCGTAGACGGGCAGCAGTTTCCAGCCGTCTGTGGCAATCCTGTGTACCGCCTCGAGCAAGAACTCGAATTCGTCTTCCGAAATGAAATAGTTGAAGTTGATGCGAACCCACCCTGGTTTGATGACCTCGCAGCCGTTGGCGACCTCCGACTCGATCTGATGGCTCCGCTCGAGGTCGATCCCGAGCAAACGATGCCCGTATGGCCCGGCACAAGAGCACCCTCCCCTTGCCTGGATGCCGAAAAGGTCATTGAGAACGGCGACCACGAAATTGTGGTGGAGGTAGCGGGTGTGACCGAGGTGGGCAGGTGCCTTGATCACGAATGACACGATCGAGAGGCGATCGGCATCGGGGTTCCCGAGTATTTCGATCGCCGGGTTCGCAGACCATGACCCGATCGCCCTTGTTATGAAGGAGTGTTCGAGTTGGCGGATCTGGGCGGCACCCACGGTTTCTTTGAGACGGAAAACCAAACCGGCGCGTATCGACTCGACGATGGCCGGGGTTCCGCCTTCCTCGCGATGTTCGGGATCTCTCAGATAACTGTGTCGATCCGGATTCACGTAGGTGACAGTCCCCCCACCGGGTACAGAAGGAACCCGGTTGTGGAGGAGGTCCTTGCGGGCGACGAGGACCCCTGGAGTTCCGGGTCCCCCGATGAACTTGTGGGGTGAGATGAAAATTGCGTCCTTGTAGTCCCCGCCGTCGGTAACCGGCGATCTCATCTCGATGTCGACATAAGGGGCTGCCGCCGCGAAGTCCCAGAAGCTGAGAGCGCCATTCAAATGGAGGAGCTGGGAGATCGCAGAGGTATCGGTGATGATCCCGGTCACGTTGGAGGCGGCAGAGAAACTCCCGATCTTGAGCGTCCGGTCGGCGAATTCCTCGAGTTTGCGTTCCAGATCTTCCATGTCCACGTGGCCGTCGGCATCCTCCTTTATCTCGACGACATCGGCGATCGATTCCCGCCAGCCCAGTTCGTTGGAATGGTGTTCGTATGGCCCTACAAAAACGACGGGGCGTTCGTTCTGGGCAATGTGGGAACTCAGCTCGAATTTGTCGTCGAGCTCGGCGGGCACGCGGATGCCGAGGATCGTGATCAGCCGATCGATGGCGCCAGTCGAGCCGGATCCGGCGAAGATCACGGCGTGTTCTGTTGGATTTCCGCCGACACAGCGTCGCACGATCGATCTGGCATCTTCCCGAAACCGTGTTGTCTGGCGACCCGTGCCCGAGGTTTCGGTGTGGGTGTTTGCATACAGGGGAAGAACTTGATCGCGGATGAAGTCCTCGACGAAGGTCAGCGATCGCCCCGACGCGGTGTAGTCGGCATAGGTGACCAGGCGCTCACCGAAAGGCGTCAACACCGCAGTATCGGAGCCAATGACCGAGTCCCTTATCCGCTCGATCATGCCCGTTTTGTCCATGGAGTCAGGCTACCCCGAGGGAACCGCCGTGGCTTCTCGTCTGAGGTAAACGCCAGGTATCAAACCCATGAACAGCTGGACCATAGGTCCGATGCCCACCGCAAAAACCATCGTTCCGAGGCCGAATGTCCCACCAAGCGCCCAGCCACCGAGCAAAACCGATCCCTCGATCACCGTCCGCGTCAGCCGAATTGTCGGACCGCGCTCCGCGATTCCGGTCATGAGGCCGTCGCGGGGTCCTGGGCCGAGGCCCGCCCCGATATAGAGGGCGGAGCCCAGACCCATGAGGATCGGGCCGGCGACCATATAACCGACCCTCCAACCAAGCTCCTGAGGGCGCTCCACTCGGGCGATCACGACGTCAATCGTGCTGCCGATCACGATCGCGTTTGCGATCGTGCCGACGCCCGGAATCTGGCGCAAAGGGATCCACATCAGGATGACGACAAAACCGACTGCGATCGAGACCTGCCCGATGGTCAACGGAGTCAGCAGACTCACCCCTTGGTGCAAAACATCCCAAGGGGGGACGCCTAGTCCTGACTGGATCATCAAACCGACCGCGATCCCGCAGATGAGGAGCCCGGCCATGAGTCGGACGAGTCGGATGACCAATGACATGAAGCAGCGAGAGTAGAAACGAAAACCGACGAACAGAAGATCAAAGGTCGGACGCCGCTCGAATCTCGTGCAGGAGTTACAGGAGGCCAGAAAAATTAATTGCTTAATCCTGTGAACTTGCAGTCGACAGGTCTGTTTGAAGTCTCACTCAAGGAGGAGTGGTGGTAACCAACGTGACATTGAAGGCGCCGGGACAATCAACTGCTTTTGTCAGGCACTCGCCCCATTTCGATCTCGGCGCGGTACGCGTGGAACCGATCCAACAACCTACCCAACGAGTCCAAAACGGCGGGATCGAGGCGATCGCAGAGCAACTCGGAATAAGTGTCGCGCAGGTTGTCGCCGCGATCGACGCAGGTGAACTTCGTGAGATCTACCTGCAGCGTGGAGTGGCGCCGATCCCTGGGTCGATCACGGACGTCACCGGCTAGAGCATCCCTGACATTGCGCCACCTGTAGCGTTGGCGAGTGGCAAAAGAGGCACACGTCGAGATCGACGGTGAAACGATCAGGATCTCGTCACCCGATCGGGTGGTGTTCCCCGAACGCGGTTGGACCAAACTCGACGTCGTCAACCATTTTGTCGTTTGCGCCGATGGTGCGATCGGTGGCATCGGCGGCCGCCCAACCATGCTCAAGCGCTACATGAAGGGTGTCGGAGAAGATCCCGTCTATCAGAAGCGCGCCAAAGAAGACTCACCCTTCGAAACCGCGCTCATCAACTTTCCGTCGCAGCGCCCCGGTCGCATGATCATTCCCCGCACCAGGGCCGACATCATCAAACTTGCTCAACTCGGCTGTCTCGACTTCCACCCGTGGCCGGCGACGGTGGACGACCTCGACCATCCCGATGAATGGAGGATCGACTTCGACCCTACTCCCGGATTCGGCTTTGATGACGTTCGGAGGGCGGTTGCCGGCGCAAAAGACCTGCTCGATGAATTGGGTATGCGGGCGTGGCCAAAGACTTCCGGGAGCCGAGGGATCCATGTGTACATCCGGCTCGACCCGATCTTTGATTTCATCCAGGTGAGGCGCGCCGGCCTGGCATTCGCTCGTGAATTGGAACGTCGTATGGATGGGTTGGTCACGACGAAGTGGTGGAAGGAGGAACGGACCGGCGTTTTCATCGACTACAACCAGATGGCGCCGGACAAGTCGGTCTCCTCGGCCTACGGCGTCCGGCCGACCGGGTTTGTCTCGGCCCCCTTTGAATGGTCCGAACTCGATGACGTCGAAATCGACGCGTTTCCGATGGATTCCTTCGCCGGGCGTTACGCCAGAGTCGGCGACCTGAACGCGGAAATGGACCAACACCGTGAGAACGTTGGGAGACTCCTCGAGTGGGCGGTTCGAGACGAGGAGGAACACGGTCTCGGTGATGCCCCATGGCCTCCTCATTACCCCAAACAACCGGGAGAGCCGCCCAGAGTCCAGCCATCGAAACAACGAAAGGCGGACGATGAGTATTGAGTCGGAGCCAGATTATGTCCTGGAGAATCGTCGGATGTGGGACGACGACGCACCGGAATGGGTCGCCTCCGGGGAAAGGCTCTGGGCCGGTGATCCGGAGTGGGGGATATGGGGAATTCCCGAGAGGCAATTGGCGGTTTTGCCAGATGACATGTCCGGGATGGACGCGATCGAGCTGGGTTGTGGGACGGGTTATGTCTCGGGCTGGATGTCCCGGAGGGGGGCCGCGGTCACCGCCATCGACAACTCCGAGCAGCAGTTGGCAACGGCCCGCCGCCTCGCGGCCGTTCACGGTGCCGACATCAAATGGATGTTCGGCAACGCCGAAACCGTCCCGCTTCCCGACTCTTCATTCGACTTCGCAATATCCGAATACGGGGCGGCGATCTGGGCCGATCCTCGAATCTGGGTCCCCGAGGCGTGGCGGCTGCTGAAACCGGGCGGGGTACTCAGCTTCATCTCGAATACCGCACTGGCGATGGCGTGTTCGCCACTGGACGGTTCCGACGTCACTTTCAATCTGGAGCGCCCATATTTTGGGATGGGTCGACTCGACTGGACGGGAGTCGAGATCGAACCGGGCGGGATCAGCTTCTGTTTGACCACCCCCGATTGGATGCGTCTGTTCCGTGACAGCGGCTTCACGATCGAGAACTTCGTCGAGATACAGGCGCCGCAGAGTGCGGAGGGCAAGTCATTCTTTGTATCGGCCGAATGGGCTCGGCTGTACCCATCAGAACAACTTTGGACGGTTCGCAAGTAACCTGGCGACGATGAAATCGAGGGGTCCAATCTTTCTGGCGTTGATGCTGGTCGCCGCCCTGGCCGCCGTCCCGGCCGCTGCGACTCGGGTGATCACGACCGGCGGTTTGGTGATGGGTGGTTTTTATTCGAGCAAGTGGGTTTCGTCGGCCGACATCTCTGCCATGGGCGTGGCTTCCGGCAAGCGAGCCTCGATCGCCGGATCGTTTCATCCAATCACCGAAACGGCGGCCAACACCGAGTGGATTCTGGAACAGGCGTGGATCGCACAGACCACGCCATTTGCGAACGTCACAATCGAGGCCACGGCGGCAGCCATCGCCTCCGGCGCCTATGACGGAGACATCGGGCGTTGGGCCGACCAGGTGAAATTGTGGCTCGACAAGGGGGGTGGCCGCTCGCTCTTCGTTGCGCCGCTCCAAGAAATGAACGGTGCCTGGGTTCCATATGGAGCCGACCCGACCTCGTTCAAGAAGGCTTACAAGAAGTTCGTCGACGCGTTTGCGAGTCGCGGGATAGACGGGTCCAAGGTGAGGTTCGTTTTTGCGCCGGCCAGCCATTCGACTCCACCTTTCAAGATGGCGGACTACTACCCGGGGCCCGATGTTGTCGATGTGCTTGGCCTTTCCGCATACAACTTCGGCTCGACGGTCGAGGTCTGGAAATCGGTGGCGGAAACGATGCAGAACTCGGCGAACGAGTTGCGCGCATTGGCACCCGACAAACCGATCTTTCTCGCGCAGGTGGGGACGTCCAACGTCGGTGGAGATCAGGATGCATGGCTCAACGACTTCTTCTCATATGTGACAGTCGATTCGAACATCGCCGCGTTCATCTACTTCAATTTCGACAAGGAAACCGATTTCCGGGTGTGGAAAGACAACCAGGTCGTGGCCGGCTGGAAACAAGGGATGGAGGCCGGCGGAACAATCCATCTGTGGCCTCTGGTGGACTGGTTCCAGCCCGGTCCTCTTCAGTTCTCGCCCTTCGCGCTGGTTTTTGACGGAACCTTTGCCGATGACGACCTCTCGGCGTTCCAGGCGGATATCGAATGGCTTGCCGCGAGCGGGATCACCAAGGGATGTAATCCGCCGTTCAACGACCACTTCTGTCCCACCGGCTTCGTGACTCGCGAACAGATGGCGTCCTTTCTGGCGAGGGCGCTGGCGCTCCCGCCGCCGTCGACCGATCGATTCGTCGACGACAACGGATCACCGCACGAGAACGACATCAACTCGGTGGCAGAAGCCGGGATCACCCTGGGTTGTGAGGTCGGCTACTTCTGTCCCGGAAAAGTCGTCTCGAGAGAACAGATGGCGTCCTTCCTCACCCGTGGCCTCGAACTGTCCGCCTCCGAGACCGACCAGTTCACCGACGACACCGGATCGCCGCACGAAGCAGACATCAACACCATCGCAGGATGGGGGATCACGGTGGGGTGCGGTGGGACGAAGTTTTGCCCCGATGGGCTCGTCACCCGAGAGCAGATGGCGGCTTTCCTGCATCGGGCTCTGGGCTGACCTTACGGTTTGAACCAGTGCCGGGTGGGTCCGCCCCTGATCAGCCGGCAGAGACCACAGCAAAGAAGTCTGGGCCTTCAGGGCGTTCGAGCTGTTCCATCGTGCAGGAGGCAGCATCTTTGTCGGGTCGCCAGCGATGGAACCGTGTGGCGTGCCTGAAACGGCTGCCCTCGAGCTGGTCGTAACTGATCTCGACGACAACTCCTGGCTCGATCGGAACCCATGAAAGATCTTTGTCACCGGTCCACCGGCTCACTCCACCAGGCACTCTGACATCGTCTCCGCCAAAACTCTGGTCGGAACGCAATTCTTTGAGCTGGTTGAGTATGGCCACTCGATCATGGTCCGAGAACCCGGAACAATGCCCCAAAAAGGCGAGTTCACCGTCGTCGGTATAGAGCCCGAGAAGGATCGACCCGATCATGCCGCCGTCCTTGTGCTCCCGGTATCCACCAACCACGCAGTCAACCGTTCGCCGATGTTTGATCTTGATCACCGCTCGTTTCCCGCCCATATAGGCCTGTTCGAGCGGTTTTGCGATGATGCCGTCGCACCCTGCCGCCTCGAACTCGTCGAACCACGCTTTCCCTTCGGCTTCGTCATCGGAGGACGGAGTGAGGTGCCACGGATCCCCGAGACCAGGAATGAGTTTACGAAGCCGATCTCGCCTCAGCCTGAACGGTTCGCCCCGCAGGTCGTCACCGTCGACTGCCAGGAGGTCAAAGGCGACCAGGCGGGCCGGCGTTTCGCCGGCAAGTCGGTTGATTCTCGACTCTGCCGGGTGGATTCGTTGTTGTAGCTGGTCAAACGCCGTGATCCCGTCGATGACCACGACCACCTCGCCGTCGACGATCGTGCCTTTGGGCAGTCTTCCGATCGGTTCTTCCAGCTCGGGGAAATAACGAAGGAGCGGTTTTTGGCTTCGCGAATCGAGCCTCACCCCTTCGCTGCCAGACCAGGCCACCGCCCTGAAGCCATCCCATTTCGGTTCGTAGGCAAGTCCACCTGGAGGGGCGGATGGCCACTTTTCGGAGACTTTTGCTTCCATTGTTTCGATGGGTGGTGGAAACGGCCAAGTCATGCCGCGACAGTAGACGGGTACGGTTTGGCGAGGCGGGTTCGCCGGCATCGACCGGAACTTTGAGGGTTTCGACCACAATGGGGTCCTCATGTCGGATTTCCCCGCCCACGTCGGATGGCGCCATCGCACGCTCAAGGTGTTGCGAGACGCGATCGAGATCTATGGACGGCGGAGGGTGGGTCGCATGGGTGCCGCTCTCGCCTTCTACGGGATCTTCTCGCTCGGTCCTCTTCTCGTCCTGGCCTTCACAATCGCCGGGTGGCTGGTGGGCGCCGATGCAGCTCAGGGACTGGTCGCTCGACAGATAGCCGATTTTGTCGGTGATGATGCGGCATCGACGGTGGAGAGCCTTCTCAACGCATCCGCCAGGGGCGGATCGGGTGTCGGCGCAACCGTGATAGCGGGAATCATCCTCTTCTATATCGGATCGACCGTTTTTTTCCAGTTGCAGGCGGCGCTGGCGGAGATCTTTGATGCCCCCGCCGAGGTCATTCGAGGTTGGCAGGTTTCGTTGTGGAGACGTCTGCGTGGCTTTCTCGCGGTCCTGCTGATCGCGGCGGTGGTGGCGTTCCTGGTTCTGGTGAATCTTCTGGCGGTCGCCGCGATCGACGTGATCGAGGAAGCGCTGCCATGGGTGGACGGTGCCGCCCGATGGGCCACCATGGCAATGGCCCTGGTGGCGCTCGTCGCCCTTGTGGCCGCCATGTATCACTGGCTGACCGCGATCCGGATCTCGTGGGCTGCCGCCATCAAGGGAGCCATCATCACTGCACTGCTGCTTGCGGTAGGAGCCTGGGCGCTCGGGTTGTATTTCGGAACTCTTGGCGAACAATCTGGGGCGTATGCAGCCTTCCCCCTGCTGCTCCTGCTCGCGTTGTTCAGCTATCTGTCTCAAACCTTTTTGTTCGGCGCCGTTCTCACCAAGGTCCTTGTCGACGAAACCAGTTCTGGGAGCACGTCGTTCATCTCCTGAGCGCCGGCCGAGGCGAGACCGAGAGCGGGGTTGAGTAGAGCGGCTATCAGCCGATAGCCTGTTGATCACATGTCGATCGATATCGCCGGCTTTGTTGCAGATCTAAAAGAGCACGCCATCGAGCACGGCTTTCATGTTCATGACGAGCGTCATTTCGTGGAAACCTATTCCCTGCGCCAATCCTGGGAAGTCGACGTCCACCCAGAAGAGGCGTGTAACGGCCCACTTGACCTCCACATCGCCTTAGACGTGGACCCCCGTGTGCTTCTCTCCTTTCAGGATCATCTCGATCAGATGGGAGAGGACTGGGAGGAACCCGGAAACGAATGGCGTCTGCAGCTTTTTTTCAACTGGGGGATACCGCCCCTGAAAGACCCGCCTGATCTTCTCGTGCTCGCCACCGATCTGGCCGGTTTGGGCAGGACCGAACTCCCGATAGATGTTTCAGCGATCGATTCGTTCGAGGCCGTGACAGATGCACCAGAGCGAAGTCTCCAAATGGTCGGCCGCTCGGAGGTGTCTCTGGTCGAGATGCTGATGGGTCGGGAACAGCTGTGCGACGCGCTCGACCGGGCCAAGGACGTCAGCCTCTATCTCCTCGAGGGTATGGCCAGCTGGATGTGAGTTCAGCTCGCCTTGACCGGTGCCCGTCCGGTGCTGCGGCCGATGACGAGATCTGGTTGGAACATATGAACAAAAGAGCCGGCCGCGTCCTGGTTCTGAAGGAGCCATGCAACCGATGCGGCCATGCGGTCCACCGGCTGGCGAATGCTGGTCAACGGCGGGTTGGTATGTGAAACCAACTCGGTCCCGTCAAAGCCGACCACGGACATGTGATCGGGCGCTTTGAGTCCGCGGGCTCTGAGCCCGTCGATGGCGCCGATGGCCATGAGGTCTCCGCCACAGATCGTCGCGGTCGCTCCTGCCTCGATCAACTTTGCGACCCCAGCTCTGCCGCCCTCGAGAGTGAAGAGCGTCTCCGAGATGAGCTCGTCATCGATCGCCAGATGAAGAGTCTCGGCAGCCGATCGGTACCCGTCCAACAGCAGCCGGGTTCCGGTGTAGCGATTGGGTCCGACCAGGACCCCGATTCGGCGGTGGCCCATATTGGCAAGGTGGCGCACTGCCATCTCTCCGCCTGCGGCGATGTCGACCGACAGCGCAGGAACCGGACATTCTCCGGCGACACCGTTGACCAGCACGACTGGGATCTTCCGGCGGAGGATCTGCTCGTATGGTTCAAAGCCGATCCCGATCCCGGCGTATTTCCCGTTTACGACGATGACTCCTGCAGCTTCGGTCTCGGCGAAATGGTCGAGATACTCCTGCTCGTTGACCGTGTCGGAAGTGACGGGACACACCATCGTCAGCAAACCGAACCTGGCGAGCCTGGCTTCGATGGTCTGGGCCAACAAAGGGAAGATCGGGTTGTCGAGTTCTGGCGTGATGATGGCGACGACTCCGGTCCTGGCCGAGCGGATCGGCTCTTGGTAGCCGAGTTCGGCCAGAGTGTGGAGCACGTGCTGTCGGGTGTCGGCCGCTACCCCCGGTTTTGCATTGAGAACTCTGCTCACCGTCGCAAGGCTCACCCCTGCAATATCGGAGACTTCCTGGAGCTTGGGACGGAGGGCCATGGAGGGCGAGGCTATCACGGTCACCTCAACCTTTCCAGAAGTTTGCAAAGATTTTCCGCAAATCTGTAGACCCCTTCCGCAACTTATGCTTTACTCAAACCATCGACCGCCGGTGTCGGCGGATGTTTTGTACATAGTCCTTAGAGGAGGAACTCAGTGAAACTACAGCGAACGAGCAGGTTTGCGCTCTTTGCAGCGCTTGCCGTGCTGGTTGCCGCGTGCGGTGGAAGCGAATCCGCCGAAACCACGGCCGCACCAGCTCCATCAACCACAGCAGCCCCAGCCACCACCGCCGCCCCCACGACGACGGCAGTGCCGGTCGAATTGCTGATCTGGGCAGACGAGAAGCGTGCCCCGGTCGTCGAAGCGATTGCTCCCGCCTTCACGGATGCCACCGGCGTCACGGTCAGGGTCGAGATCGTCGACTTCGGTCAGATGAAGGATCAGGTCGGCACCGCCGGACCCGCCGGGGAAGGGCCCGATCTCTTCATCGGCGCCCACGACTGGACCGGTGAACTGGCAGCCAACGGACTCGTCGAGCCGATCGATCTTGGCTCGAAGTCAGGCGAGTTCTTCGATGTTGCCCTGACGGCTTTCAACTTCGAAGGCCAGAACTACGGTCTTCCGATCGCTCTCGAGGCTGTTGCGATGTACTACAACACCGACCTCGTCCCAGAAGCACCGACGGCTTTCGAAGACATCGCGGCTATCTGCGATGGGCTCTCTGGCATCGAGGCGTGTGTTGGTGTCCCGGGC
Source organism: Acidimicrobiia bacterium (assembly GCA_041746105.1). Taxonomy (GTDB): domain Bacteria; phylum Actinomycetota; class Acidimicrobiia; order Spongiisociales; family ZC4RG35; genus JBFHRE01. The sequence continues at coordinate 140,459 of JBGTHP010000032.1, read as the reverse complement.
GGCGGTGATGGGGCAGACGCCTATCACAACTATCCGTTCGTGTCCGCTCTAGGTGGTTACATCTTCGCCTACGACCCTGCGACCGGCTATGACCCGAGCGACGTGGGTCTGGACAGCGACGGCGCCGTCGCCGGCCTCACGTTCCTGGAAGAGCAGGTATCCGCCGGAGTGGTGGCGTCGACCAACTACGACAACGCAAAGAACCTGTTCCTGGAGGGCTCAGAGCCATTCTGGATCACCGGCCCCTGGGAGAGAGGAACTCTCGAAGGTCAGGACGCCGTCAACTGGGGAGTGGCAAAACTGCCAACGATCGGCGGCAACGCTCCGGCACCGTTCGTCGGCGCCCAGGGCATCTTCATGTCGTCGTTCTCGGAGAACAAGCTGATCGCCAGTTCGTTCCTGCTCGACTTCGTGGCCACCCAGGAGACAATGCAGGCACTGTTCGACGCCGACCCCCGCGGTCCGAGCATGAAGTCCGTCGCAGACGCACTGGCGGGCGATCCCGTCGCTCAGACGTTCGTGCTGTCTGCCGCCGATGGAAACCCGATGCCGAACATCCCTCAGATGGGATCGGTTTGGGGTCCGCTCGGTGACAACCTGCTCCTGGTTCGCAACGGCGAACTCGGCGCAGCAGACGCAGCCAAGGCAATCGCCGAGGCGGTTCGGGCAGCCCTCGCCGGCTGATCCAAAGGTACAGTTCCGATATGAATGACGGGGAGGGCAGAGGACAACGAAGTTCTCTGCCCTCCCTGTCGGTTGGACGCCAGTTCTGGCTGAGAATCGCATCGGTGGGGATCTTCGATGCCCTCCTCATCTCGATCATTCCTGTTCTCTACACCAATGAGTCCTGGATACTTCTAGGCTCACTTCTGGGCGCTTTGGTCCTCGTCAACTGGGCATACCTCAGCCGAAGAGCCCAGGCATCAAAGTGGTTGACCCCTGGCCTCATTTTTATGGCCTTGTTCGTGGTCTACCCGGTTATCTACACCTTCTACGTGTCGCTCACCAACTGGGCAACCGGGAATGTTCTGACCAAAGAGCAAGCGATCGAGCGGATGGAATCTCGCGAGATCGAGTCTGGGACGGAGACGGCGCGACTCGACCTGGCCGTATACAGGGACGGTGCGGGAGAGATCGGCTTTCTCGTCTTCTCCGCCGATAGCGAACCATTCTTCGGCCGACCGCGAACCAGCACCGAGGAGCCCTTGGAAGACTCATCGATCGACACCGGCGGCGTCATCATCGATCCAGCCGCCCTTCCTGACATCCTCGCAGGTTTTTCGCGCCTGGCGCCATTGCAGCTCACAGGGATCGCAACCCAACTGGAAGGTTTGGTGCTCGATCTCCCCGGGGGCCTACAAGCCAAACTCGAGACCTTTTCAGTGGTACGGGTGTTGGAGGCCGGCCGACGATTCTTCTACGACCCTGTGACCGACACATTGTTCGACGCCCAGGAAGATCGAACGTGTTCAATCGGTATCGGCACTTTCAACTGTGATGGCGTGCCGGAGTCCTCAGTCAGCGGATTGGCACTTGCCAATTCGAGCCTGGGCATTGTTTGTGTGGACGGTTTGTGCGACAACGTCCCTCTCCAAGAACTGGATCAGAGCCTTTCGGGGTGGAGGACTGTCATCGGTGGCGAGAACTACACCAAGATCTTCACCAACGACCGAATCCGTCAGCCATTTGTTGGTGTGTTCATCTGGAACTTTGTCTTCGCGTTGTCGTCGGTTGTCCTCACTTTCGGACTCGGCCTCGCACTCGCCAACGCTCTCCAGGACGAGCGCCTCAAAGGTAGGGCGGTCTACCGGTCCTTGTTCATACTCCCCTATGCCATACCTGCGTTTTTGTCCGTGCTGGTGTGGCGTGGCCTCTTGAACGACAACTTCGGCCAGGTCAACCGGGCTCTGACCGATGTCGGCCTCGGGGCTGTTCCCTGGCTCAGCGACCCGACGATGGCCAAAGTGGCCGTGATCCTGGTCAACCTGTGGCTGGGTTTTCCCTACATGTTCCTCATCACCTCCGGAGCGTTGACCTCGATCCCGAGTGAACTCAAAGAGGCGGCCAGAGTCGACGGCGCCAGTCCCTGGAAAGTGTTTCGATCGATAACCCTTCCATTGCTGCTCGTTTCGACGGCACCGCTGTTGATCGGGTCTTTTGCGTTCAACTTCAACAACTTCGTGTTGATCTTCATGCTGACCAATGGTGGGCCGCCATTGAGCGGGTTCGAGGTTCCGGTGGGAGCGACCGACATCTTGATCAGCTTCACCTTTGACATAGCAACTCGGTCAGGGCGAGGAAACCAGTTCGCGCTGGCCTCGGCGATCGTGGTCCTGATCTTTGTCATCGTCGCTGTGTTGTCGGCGATCAGCTTCCGCTGGACCAAAAAGCTCGAGGAGACCTATGGCAACTGATCACCCCGTGGCGAGTCCGATTCGTAGGGGCGGAGTGGAGAAGGCCGCGGTCCGGCGCATGAAGCCAGGAAAGTGGATGCGTGAGCTCGGCTGGCGACACGTCCTTCTGAGCCTGGCCGCCTTGTTCTCGATCTATCCGGTGGCGTGGGTCATCTCGGCATCGTTCAACGCGGTCGACAATCTCGCTGCAGCCAGATTGATTCCGTCCAAACTCACGCTGAGCAATTTCACCGAGCTGTTCACGACGCCAACGACTCCGGTCGGTACCTGGCTTTGGAATACATGGAAGGTCGCCATCACCGCCGCCATCTTCAATGTGTTTCTGGCCTCGCTGGCGGCGTACGCCTTCAGCCGGCTCCGATTCCGGGGAAGGCGGGCGGGGCTGCTGACGCTGCTGCTGGTACAGGTATTCCCCCAGTTTCTCGGGTTCATAGCGCTCTTCTTGCTTGCCCAACAGATCGGCGAGATCATCCCTGCCGCCGGCCTCAACACCCACACGTTTTTGATCATGGTCTACATGGGAGGCGCCATCGGATTCAACACCTTCTTGATCAAAGGATTCATGGACACGATCCCTGTCTCTCTGGACGAATCCGCTCGGGTCGACGGGGCAGGACCGGCCGCGATTTTCGCTCGCATCGTTCTTCCGCTTGCCCGTCCGGTTCTTGCGGTCATCTTCATCATCACGTTCATCAACCTCTATTCCGAGTTCATCCTGGCTCGAGTGCTCCTCTCGTCCACCGACGAATTTACGCTTGCGGTGGGTTTGCAGCTCTTTGTTCAGAGCGAATATGCAGCCAAATGGGGCAACCTCGCGGCAGCGGCCCTGCTGGGCGCTTTGCCCATCGTCACCACCTTCCTGGTGGCCCAGAAGCAGATCATCGGCGGGCTCACCCAGGGTGCGGTCAAGGGCTGAGGTCGTTAGTTGACCACCCCTCGATTGTTTTAGATCAGATGAAGTCCAAACCACGGGTTTTTCCAAACGATCTCGGAGTTCTCGGGTTACCCGGGGACGTGCGGCCGTGGGATGTTCGATTCGATCCGGGGCTAAGGCGTCATGTAGAGCGATTGCAGGACGGTCGCATCCGGGTTGTTGTGTGGACCGAACCCTCCCTGGCGGAGGGGTGGCTTGTGGTGCGATCCTCCGACGGGTCGGTGGTCGGATATCCCATGGAGGAGTCGGGTGTTTCTTCCCGATTCATCTTCCATCGAATTGACCTCGAACTACCTAGAGCTGTCGAATACTCGTTCGCCTTCAGATCGGTGGACGGCGCCGCGGTCTATCTGGTCGAATCGGGGATCTCGGGGTCGGTCGAGCGCCTTGACCGATTCAGTTTCGATCCACAGTCTCGTCGGGCTTCCGGAACTCCAGATTGGGTGGCAGGAGCGGTCATTTACCAGATCTTCCCCGACCGCTTTGCCAACGGTGATCCAAGCAACGACCCCGACGACGTCGAGGCCTGGGGGGCACCCCCTCGCCCGCGCCAGTTCCAGGGCGGCGATCTCGCCGGGGTGACGGAAAAACTGGGCTACTTGAGTTCTCTCGGTGTGGATGTGATCTACCTCAACCCGGTTTTTTCATCTCCATCCAATCATCGTTACGACACGGTCGACTACAAGTCGGTGGATTCGGGCTTGGGTGGTGACGCCGCCCTCGAGCAACTGGTTGATGCTGCCCACAAGCGGGGCCTCAGAGTGATTCTCGATGCATCTTTCAACCACGTTCATCCTCGGTTTTTTGCGTTTGGCGATGTCATCGAGAAAGGAAAGGACTCTGAATTCTGGGGCTGGTTCGTCGTGAACGAATGGCCGCTGAAAGTCAGGGTTCGGCCAAGCCGGAGCCGCGGCAACGAGTGGAAAGCGGTGTGGGCAGAACAAACGGGGCTGCCGATAGAGGAGGTTGGAACCCCTGGTCCAGAAGTGGAACCAACATACGACTCGTGGTACTCGGTTCCGACGATGCCAAGAGTTGATCTGTCCAATCCTGCTGCCCGGAGCTACATGTTGGGGGTGGCGCGTCACTGGGTGAAGAGGTTCGACGTCGATGGTTGGCGGATGGACGTCGCTCGTTACGTCGATCCCGACTTTTGGAATGACTTCCGCCTCGCGGTTCGTTCGGTCAAGCCCGACGCCTATCTGCTTGCTGAGATTTTTGGTGATGTCACCCCCTGGCTCCAGGGCGACAGATTCGACGCGACGATGAACTACACGTTCCGCAGCCTGGCTGTGGCGTTCTTCGCCAAAGGGACCATCGATGGAGTCGGCTTCCTCGACGCGGCCACCCAACTCGTTCACACCTACGGATGGGAGAACACTCTCGCCAATCACAACCTTCTCGGCAGCCATGACACACCGCGGTTCTTGACCGAGGCGCAGGGCGATGTCTGGCGCGCTCGCCTCGCCATGGTGTTTCAACTGACGTTCCCGGGCGCACCGGGAATCTACTACGGCGACGAAGTTGGACTGGAAGGTGGGGAAGACCCTGGCTGCAGGGGAGCGTTTCCGTGGTCCGATCCCGCTGTCGAATCACATCCTCTCGGAAATGCCATCAGAGAGATCACCAGACTCCGGCGCCGTCATCTGGCATTGCGAACCGGAGAATGGCGCGCGATCGGCGCCGATGGAATGGCGATCTCCTACGAGCGGCGGCGCGGGCGGTCGCGGATGATTGTCATCCTGAACGCCGGCTCGTCGGAGTCTGAATGGATGCTTCCTTCCGCTCGACCGTTGTGGGGCTCGGCAAGGGTCGAATTCGACACGGTCGTGATCCCCGGCCATTCGGCCGCGATCCTCGCCGGGTAGGGCGCGACAAGCCTCCACTAAAGACGGGAATCTCGCGAGCCGATGACCACCAGATGCGGCGAGTTCTGGTTGTCTTTTGTGCGATGGTGGTGGCGGCTGGGCTCGGGCTTCCCGCGCATGGTGCGATTGGCCCGGGAGGAACATTCGTCGACGACGATGGCAATCCCCATGAAGGCAACATCGAGGCAATCTTTGCGGCGCAAATCACCAAAGGCTGCAACGAGGCTGGTGACCGCTTTTGTCCCAAATCGGCGGTGAGCAGGGAGCAAATGGCTGCGTTTTTGGCCAGGGCCCTTGCCCTGCCAGAACCCGAGGCTGACCATTTCGGCGATGACACAGGGTCCATCTTTGAAGCAGATATCAACCGGATCTTCGAGGCGGGTATCACGGTCGGCTGCACGGCCACCACCTATTGCCCCGGACAGTCGATCACCCGAGAACAGATGGCAGCGTTTCTGGTACGAGCGTATGGATACCAGGATCGAGGCGGGGCTGACCGGTTCAGCGACGACAACAATTCACCATTCGAAGCCGAGATCGAGAAGCTGGCAGTCGCCGGAATCACCCTTGGGTGTGGCGCCTCCACCTACTGCCCGCTGTCTCCTGTATTGCGGGAGGAGATGGCGACATTTCTGGCCCGCGCCGAGGGGCTCGAGCCCATCGTGCCCCCGGCGCGCTGCACAGTGCTGCCGTTGGACAACATCTGGAATCGCCGGATCGATTCGATGCCGGTGCATTCCCGGTCGGCCGCGTATGTTGCCTCCATTGGTTCCGGCAATCTCCATCCCGACTTTGGCTCTGGGGTCTGGCCCCCTGGATCTGACAGCTCGATCGGAATCCCGTTCACCACCGTCGACGCTTCACAGCCGTTGGTCCCGATCATCTTCACGGCTTATGGCGACGAAAGCGATCCCGGTCCCTACCCGGTCCCTGCGACGGCTCCAATCGAAGGTGGACCGTCCGGAGACGGGGACCGGCATGTGTTGGTCGTCGACCAGGCCAATTGCCATCTCTATGAGCTCTATCGCGCCTTCCCCAATCCAGACGGATCGTGGGACGCCGACTCGGCCGCGTCCTATGACCTGCGATCAAACGCGCTCCGGCCTGCCGGATGGACGTCGGCCGATGCCGCCGGACTTCCGATATACCCCGGTCTGGTCCGCTACGACGAGGTCGCCGCCGGTGTAGTCACCCACGCCATTCGGTTCACGGCTCCATCCACTCAGCGGGCATACGTGTGGCCGGCTCGCCACTTTGCCTCTTCTTCGTCCAATCTCGACCTGCCACCGATGGGACAGCGGTTTCGACTGAAGGCCGGGTATGACATCTCTGGGTTCGACCCTCAGGTACAGGTCATCCTTACGGGAATGAAACAGTACGGGTTGATGCTCGCCGACAACGGGTCAGGGTGGTTCATCTCGGGAGCCCCCGACCCGCGTTGGGATAATGACATTCTCGGCCAGCTCAAGACCGTCCCCGCATCGGACTTCGAAGCCGTCGACGTTTCTTCATTGATGATCAGCGCCGAATCCGGGGCCTCGAAGTAGCGGCCTGAGGTCTTCTCCCGGCTTGGCGACGTCGACGAGTGCCGATTTCCGACGGCCGATCACCTGTTCCGGTTTCACCCGGTTCGGGTCACGGTGACCAAGGTGATGTCGTCCTCCTGGTCCCAATTTTGGCCGACGAAAACCCGGTGTTCGGCAAGCACGGCCTGAATCAGGTTGGGTCCACCACCCATGACGGCTGCGCAGGTGCGAGATGTTCCGAACATGTCCGATTCGGGGTCGTGGGCTTCTGTGATGCCATCGCTCGTCAGGACGAGTGAATCCCCGACCTCGAGATGGGTTTTCGCCTCTTCATAGATCATGCCTGGCATCAACCCGAGCGGCATTCCGCGGGCAACGATTTCCTCGATCAGATGCGAGCGGCGGCAGATCGGAAGATTGTGTCCGGCATTGGCCATCACCACTTCGCCGGTGATGGGGTCGATGACAACCACCTGGCATGTGACAAACATCGCTGCCGGGATGTCGGGGTGGAGGCGTTCGTTGACCTCGGCCAGAACGGCGCCTGGACCCCCGGCGGACGTTGCGGCGATACGGAGCAGAGTGCGGCACGTGGCCATGACCAATGCGGCAGGGATTCCCTTGTCGCTCACATCGCCGATGACGACTACCAGGCGCCCGTCCGGGAGTTCCATCCAGTCGTAGAAATCGCCTCCCACCTCTCGTGCCGGTTTATACAACGCATCGACCACCCAACCGCTGAGGATCGGTGTCTCATGGGGAAGGAGGTCGTGCTGGATTTTTCTCGCCAGTTCCAGTTCATGGCTCATGCGTTCGCGCTGCTGGGCTTCCCGCTCCCGGATTTGCATCTCGCGCGCCAGTTGGAGCGCCGGACCAGCAGAACGCGCGAGCTGGTCCAACAGATCGAGGTCGAGACTGGAGAACCGGGCGCCGGAGGATCGGCGGCCGAGTTCGAGTACGCCGTTCAGGGTGCCTCCGGCCAGCAATGGAACCAGGGCAGCAGCGTCTCTGGAGTCGAATGGGCCTTGCAAGAACATCTCGGGATGGGTCGACGGCAGGACCGTGCCGGGCTCTGTCATTGCGTTTGAAGCAAATAAGAGGACCTCACCTTCCTGATGGAGGGTCGTAAACACAGGTCCCAATGCCTCCATGACCGTGGACTCGAGTTCGTTGGCCAGGGTTTGGGGGTCGACGAGTTTGGCCGCGTTTCTGGAGAAGCGTTCGATGACCTGTCTTGCGTCGTAGCGACTACGGAAAAACCTACGGTCGACCACCGACTGAACTCGCTTCCGGAGCGGCTGAAAGGTCAACACCAGACCCGTTCCGAGGATCACCCCGACCGGTCCTGATCCGACCCTCGCCTGGGTCAGATCCTGATTGTTGGCAAGAGTCACGATCAGGGTCGCGAGCCCGACGAAAAAGGCGCCGATCAGCGCGGTGGCAGTTCCATACACGAGGGCACGGTTGACCAGGAGGTCGAGGTCGAAGAGCCGGTGACGAAATATGGCGAACGAGACCGAGACCGGGATCAACACAACGGCCGCGGTTAGGAGGATGAGCAGGTTGGCCGCGTACACCGCCCTCAGCCGCGGCGTGGCGACCACGAGGCCAAGGGCATCGGCCGACAACTCGGGCTGAAGCACCCACAGGAGCACGAACCCGAGGATCGCCACGGCGACAGAAATGACGACCGACCGTGCCGGTCGGTTCTGCTCCTGGCGCATTCGGCCGACCTGGGCAGAGATCAGGACGACCGGGAGGCCGATCAACCAGAACCATCGAACTGGGTCAGACCACGATCGCGGGTCGGCGAAGGATCCTGGCATGAGCCAGGAACCGATCGTGACTGTGGCAATGCCGCCGATCAGCCAGCGGGACCATTTCGGGGACCACCGACCATCGGGAAAGGTGGCCAGAAAAGTGAGAGTCGACAGCCCGGCGACCGAGGTCCAGAACCCGGGCAGCGAATCCGACGTGACCGATCCGACGATCCTTTCGATCACGTCGCCTCGGGGTAGACCGGACAGTGGCGCGAACAGGCTGGTTCCCAGAGCGGCCAGCATGAGCGCAGCCAGCGGAGACACAGGCGACGAGAGTCTGGTTCGAACCAGCAAGAACGCCACTGCCAAGAAGAGAACCATTCCCACCGCATGTAGAACCCGCTGAATGGCGATGAGGAGCGACTCGCTCATCAGTGTCGATAGTTCAGAGCCGATGTGAGGATCCACTGCAGCAGGGCCCTTGGCCAGGAATCCCCCGAGGCTCCCCTCCAGCAACGGTACGAAGGACGCCATCGAGAGGACTGCGAGAACGGCGACAGCCACCGTCGCCGGGAGCCATGGCAGAGGTGGGCGCAATGTTTTTTCCATCATGGCGCAGCCAACTGTCTGGCCCGTTGCACATTGGATCCGACCAGTGATCCGTCGACCTCGTCCGAGGAGAGCCACTCCGTCTTCGGAAGGACCAGCAACTGCATTGCGTTCGATCCTCCGAGCTGCGGGTCGATCTGGTGGCATCCGGCACAGTCGGTTCTTGCACCCCAGCAACCGCCTTCGGCGGGATCGCATGATTGGTTGAGGCCGTGAAAGGGGATGGGAGCGCCGTTTTTCAGGACGCCGTGGCATGAGACACATGTACTGCGCTCGACTTCGCTCGCCAATAACGCTGGTTGGCCGGGGTCCGGCCGGTGCGGGACATTTGGCGGCGTGTCGAGAAATGAGGTCGCCAGCGATGCGAGCAGCAGCGGCCCGACGATGACTACTCGCCGTGCCACGAGATTGGTGCGGGGTTTGGTCGACAGGCCGCCGTGTCTTCGCAGATACCAGGCCCCGGCACCGATGATCAAGGCAACGAGGAGCGCAATCATGATCGACCCGATTCCAGCGGCGATGGCAATGGCCGCCATCGCCACAGCCCAGAATCCGGCTCTTCGAAACAGCCTGCGCTCGACTTGGCGCGAGTGGGACCGTGGGTGCAGATCGCGGTAGATGAGCGCGACCCAACCGATCCCCCACCCGATCAACACGATCGCATAAGGCTGACGATGTGATGACGCGTCGAACGGGAAGAACAAGGACGCGATTCCGTAGAGAAGAGTTGATCCGGCGAGCGTGGCCGCGGATACCCGATATCCGGGGAGCCGGAGAAACGAGATGGCGACCAGACACAACAACACGGCCTGGAAGGCGGCCACAGCACTCCAGTGCGTGGTGTGATCGGCCGCTTGCAGCGCTGCCCGATTCATGTGGTCGACCATGTCGATCGAGAGCGGAACGACCATGAACAACCCAAGCCAAAAGGCGCCCCACCAGCGTTCGCCGATTTTCCATGAATTCGCATGGACCCGGGTTGCCGCCACCATCGTGAGTGGCAGGACGTACACCATGAGACCCCAGTCCCATCCGATGGCGGCGGTGACGAAACCGGTCAACGCCAGCAGCGTGGCAGATAGTTGGGCGAATCCGGCCGTGTTGGACAGAGGTGATCGAAGTTGAGTGACGGCGCCGGTTACGGCGATCGAAAAGAGCACCCCGAACAGGACCTCGTGCAGGCGGTGTGAGACGTCGAAAGAATCCGGGGTGTCGCTGTATCCCTCCGTGAACCAACCAAGCATCACCAACAACGCGGGCGAGAACAACACCAGTACCGCCAGCATCGCCCATACCGAGGCGACAAACATGGCTCGAGGGCGGGCTGTGTCCTGTCCGGCAATAGGTGGCGGGCGCCGGACGTCACTCCCGTCGATTGGCGCCTCAACTACGTCCGACACGTCTTTTTGGTCCTCTCCCTGATGGTCGTCTCAGAGAACAGACGAGCCGACTTCGGACAATGGGTGACATAGGAATCTATCGAGATACGCCGTGCGCTGCGGCCTCTCCCATCAAACTTATCGTCCACTGCCCCTGGACTTCATACCCGTTGGGTGCTTCTCTGTTTGGTTCCGGCGCTAGCCCTGGCGTCCGGTCATGCGGATGGAGGTCCCTCAATGCCGCGCGGTAAGCACCGTTTCTCTCCAGGTGCCTTGGTGTCCGACCGATACAAGGTCCTCAGTCCTATGGCAGATTCTTGGGTACCTACCAGTGGAAGCGGCGCCCGCGGACGGCACCGCGCCCGCCTCGACCATCGCCTGCAAAAGGCTCTGGCAGTGACGACTGCGCTCGTATCGCTGCTTGGTGTCGGGACGGTGCTTGTGACTACAGAGGAACCGGCGGCCGCAATCGTGGGCGCACAGATCGGCGAGCCGCTATCGGTCGTTGCGTCGAGCATGCCGCAGACGACGCTCGACGAAACCCCAACCTCCATCGGGGTGACCTCTGAGGGGTTGGTCGGCCGTGTTGGTGAGGTTTGGGATCAAGTTGCCGGGGCAGGGGGCAACGTCGAAGGTGAACCGCGTCAGCTCCGTTTTGCGGTGAACGAGGAAGGACTGGTCGTTGCCGAGGAAATAGACCCATTCGCGCCAGCGACAACCGTTGTAGTTGCCACAACGACTACCTCAACAACGGTTGTCACAATCCCCGCGACCACGGTCGTTGATTTCGGGAGACCCACTTTGTGGCTTGCTTCGTTTGTGGCTCCGGCAATGGCGTCGGCGGTGGTTCCGGGAGACGGTCGGGTTGTGGTCCTGAGTCCTGAACCAGACGACGCTCGCGGTTGTTATCTCGAAGCTCGACTGATCGAATTGAGGAATGAGAAGGGCGGCTACGACCGGAATGCAATTGCTCAGATGACCCACTCGCTGTTTCAGTGTCTGGGTCGGGTGAACGGACTGGCCGACGAGCCGCCTTCGAAGACACGTTCGTGGGACGCGGCCGCGGTGTGGGGTTTCCCGGATCTGGCAGCTCAGGTTGCGGCTGAGGCCGTCGTTGTTGCGTATTGCGAATCGGTCGGTTTTGCCGGTAATGCTCTGAACTCGAACAACGCATGGGGTTACGGCGGCCTGTTCCAGATGGGTACGAGCGAGATGCGACGTTTCGGCGGTTCGGGTTTGTCGAAGTTCGACGCGGTCGACAATGCCTACGCGTCTGCCAACTACTTCTTGTTCCAACGCCGGAACGGGGCTGGTTGGGGAGGCTGGAGTCCATGGGCGGTGGTCAACACCAACTTCGATGACGATGTGAACAACCAGGTCAAGGTTCCGGTCTTGCCGCGTTTTCGATCGACCGATCCCGACCTCGCCGGTCGGAGAGGGGCGGAGTTGCCAGAGTGGGCGGTGGATCCGTGGTCTTTCACCGTCCCGTCCTGGGCGGGATGCCCCTACAACGGGGGCCGTTGGGCCGGCGCGGTGCCCATCGACTGATTTCTGCCGGTGGCGATTGCAGGGAGTCGCCGCTGTGTTGCCGCTTCGGCAGCCATTCGGACCGCGACTGCCAGCAACAGAACCGCAAAGCTGATGTTGGCGAGGTCAGGATCCAGGCCAACCGAGAGCCCGGCAGTAAAGAACGAAAGGACGGCGCCGGTCAACCCCGCTGCAGCTACCACGGGCCAGTCGACGAAACCGCTCCGGGAGTTGAGGACCGAACCAAATATTGCAGGTGGAAGCATCGCCAGTAGCGACGTTCCTTTCGCCATTGCAGGGGCCTCTCCCAGCAAGAGGATGAGCGCCGGTACGATCACAAAACCTCCGCCAACGCCGAACAGACCGGAAAGGACTCCGGTGAACAGGCCGATGGCCGCCGCCTCGAGGACGAACAACGACTCCGATGACGGTCCGGCACCCGAACCCGTCGCCTGGAACATGCGGACCGCAACAACGATCAACAGGACAGAAAAAGCAGACAACAGCACCCTCTCAGAAAGCACCCGCAGCAATCGGGTACCGATTGCGGTCCCGATGAGGGCACCTCCGGCCACGACGAGGGCAAGCCTGACGGCTACCTCGCCCGCGAGTGCATAACCCGTGAGCCCGGCGAGCGCGATTGGGACCACGGTTGCAAGCGATGTTGCGGCGGCGGTTCTGACGCCGAGTCCCACGACCATCACCAGCGCCGGAACCAGGATGATTCCACCGCCGACTCCGAACACACCGGACAACAATCCGGCGATGGTTCCCACCGCCACCGCTCGCACCACGCGGTGTTTCGGTGAGCTCACTGCGAAAGAGCGCATTCGTTGCGCCCTGCCTCCAAGGAGCCTGCTTCCTCGGCGGCCACCGTCAGCTGCCCGAGATTCAGCAATCGGATATCGGCAAAAACCGAGGGGCGTCGGCCGAGATGTGCCACGACATGATCGACAAGGTGGTTCGGGTCGTTCATGGAGACGACCGGGTTGTTGCGCAGAAGATCTCCCAATGTCCTGTGGATCGTACCGTCGCCTTGGGTTCCTAATCGGGCGGCGTGGTGCGCAGGCCCCACCCCAGAAGACGATCGAGCGGAAGCCGGGTTCTCGTTGATGGTCCGAAATAGATCGCGAGCCCATGGTTCTGTTTTCGCACGAACATCCGATGGAAAAGGCGAGCGACGCTCTTCGGCTCGGAGGTTTGCGAGATCAGAAGGTGTGATCGAGCTGATGGCTGGCTCCTCCGCAAACTGGAGTTCCCACTATATGCGAACATGCGCATACGCGCACGGGGAAGTTCAGGCCGAGGCTGCGATTTCGCGAGCGTGATGGTCGTGCATCACCTCGCGCAATAAGTCCATGGCGGCGATGATCTTTGGGGAAGCGACCGAGTAATAGATCCGCTGGCCATCGCGGCGGGTGTCGGCCAGGCCCCGATCTCGCAAGACTGCCAGATGCTGGGAAACGTTTGCCTGTGGAAGTTCGAGTTCTTCGCACAAGTCGGTGACCGACTTTTCCTCGTCCCGCAACGCATTCAGAATCAAAAGGCGTTTGGGATCGGCCAAACCTTTACAAATCTGGGCATAGAGCTCCGCGAACTCGTTACTCAGGTCGGACATGGCTTCGATTGTGGCACAGATCGGCATCTTTGAGCGAAATCCTGGAAAAGATGTCGTATCGAAGCCGAGGGGAGGCCTCCGAAAGGATGGGCGCTACGTTCTGATTCCGCCTTCGGTCTCCGTGCTTGCGTTTTTGTGGCGCGCGACTTCGGACCGGTGTATTTTCCTTTTCGCATATGCGACCAGGTGCATCAACGCTGTTTCGAGGAGAAACTTGGCAACTGAAAGGTCGGAAAAGCCTCCACCGTCAGTGCTCAAAGGAGAGTTGTCTGACATCCCGGCTTGAGCTACCGATATGGGCAACGCCATGAAGGAGCAGTTTGACGAATCCGATGGTTTTCATTTCTACCTCGAAAAGTCCTGACGTCGATCGACCGATTGCTCTGCCAGGATGTATTTGATGCCGGCTGAAATCGCTTCGTCATGACTCGTTATGGGTTCGTCATCGATCAGGACACGTGCATCGGCTGTCACGCCTGCACCGTCGCCTGCAAAACAGAACATCAGGTGCCGTTAGGTGTCAACCGGACCTGGGTGAAATACGTCGAGACCGGTTCCTGGCCCGACACGACGCGGTCGTTTTCGGTGATGCGCTGTAATCACTGCGCTGACGCGCCCTGTGTCACCATCTGTCCAACCAGTGCACTTTTCAAACGCAAGGACGGGATTGTCGACTTCGACACCTCCCGATGCATCGGGTGCAAGTCATGTATGCAGGCCTGCCCCTATGACGCCCTGTACATCGACCCGCACGACCACACCGCCCAAAAATGCAACTACTGCGTTCATAGGGTAGAGGTGGGTCTCGAGCCCGCGTGCGTTGTCGTGTGTCCGGAGCAAGCGATCATTGCGGGGGATCTCGATGACCCGCTGTCGCGTATCGCCAAGATGGTGGCCACGGAGCAGCTGTACGTCAGGGCTCCGGAGCAGGGGACCAATCCCCAGCTCTGGTACAAGGGGGCGGCACAGGTCAACATCGACCCCTTGATGTCCGAGACTCGCTCCGGCTCGATGATCTGGCGCGACGACCCGTCGCCTACGCCCGCTTGGCTGAATGTCGACCTCTCTCCCCGTGATCGGACGGGCCCGATGGGCCCGGTGACCACCAGCTTCCAGGAGTCCGCTCCCCGTGTTGTCTACAACGCCGACCATCCGATGCCATGGGGCTGGCGAGTCTCTTCATACTTCCTCACCAAAGGAATCGCCGCCGGAATGGTCCTTGCGGTAGCCCTTTATCTTCTGGCGGGAGGAGACGCCGGGTCATCCCTGGTCCAATGGGGTGTGCCGTTGATCGCCGGTCTGTTCCTGGTAATGACCGGTGTCCTGCTCGTGTGGGATCTCAAACGACCCGACCGATTCTTCTTTCTACTCACCAAGGGAAATCCTGGCTCATGGCTGGTGCGCGGTGCCTGGATACTCGGCGCCTACGCAGCAGTGCTGGGACTCTGGTTTTTTCTCGGTGTGTTTTCTGGTCCTGGCTCCGTCGAGCTGATGGTCTGGATCGCGGTCCCCCTCGCGCTGGCCACCGCCGGGTACACGGCCTTCCTGTTTGGCCAGGCCGAGGCGCGGGATTTATGGCAGAACCCGATGCTCTTGTGGCACATGATCGCAGGAGCGTTCGCGGCAGGTGGAGGAACGATGGTTGTGCTCGCGGGACTTTTTGGAGATTCAGCTCAACTGGTCCGATCGGCAACCTGGGCGATGGTCGGCGGTGCGGCCGGCCTTGGTTTGATTGCTCTGGCCGAACTGTCGTCGCGACACCCAACCCGCAACATCCACGCCGCAGTCCACCACATGACGAAGGGTGTGTTTGCGCGCGAATGGTGGCTCGGTGGCCAGGTACTCGGTGTTGTCGTGCCGGTGGCGTTTGGTGCGGGGACCCTCAGCGGATCACCGGCGTGGGTTGCGGCGCTCGGAGGGTTGGCCGCTGCCGCCGGGGTGTGGTTTGCCGATGATGCCTTTGTGAAAGCAGGTCAGAGTGTTCCACTCTCCTAGAAGCGGGCAGCCGCCTGCCGCCGGGGCCGATGACTGTTCGATCGGCGTTGAACCAGCGACGGAAAGCGAGTCCAAGAGTGTCCGATGAACAACTCATCCCGCGACTGATTCCGGGGACGGGGCTCACCAACTTCCCACCACCCGACCGCTGGGATGATTGGCGCGAGTACGACGCCAAGGCTTGGCCGGAAAAAGTGGCGCACGAATACCGGCTTGTTCCCACAACCTGTTTCAACTGTGAATCGGCCTGCGGCCTGTTGGCGTACGTCGACAAGGCGACAGGCGACGTACGCAAGTTCGAAGGGAATCCGGCTCACCCAGGCTCTCGGGGACGCAACTGCGCCAAGGGCCCGGCCACGATCAACCAGATGTACGACCCGGAGAGAATCCTTCATCCACTTCGTCGCACCGGCTCGCGCGGGTCGGGCCGGTGGGAACAAGTGTCTTGGGAGGAAGCCTTGGCCGATATCGGGGGGCGGATCGGGACCGCCATCCGGGAGGACCGGCACGACGAGATCATGTATCACGTTGGCCGGCCCGGTGAGGACGGCTTCATGGATCGGACTCTCAAGGCTTGGGGAATCGACGGCCACAATTCCCACACCAACATCTGTTCTGCCGGTGCCAGAGTCGGCTACGCCATGTGGATGGGCTGGGATCGGCCGTCGGCCGACTTCGCCAACGCCCGTTTCATCCTCCTGCTGTCGAGCCATCTCGAGACGGGTCACTACTTCAACCCGCATGCCCAAAGGATCATGGAGGGCAAACAGGGTGGGGCCAAGCTGTGCACGATCGATCCCCGCCTATCTAATACGGCCTCGATGTCCGACATCTGGTTGTCGCCATGGCCCGGCACCGAGCCCGCTCTTTTTCTCGCCATCGCCAGACTTCTGATCGAATGGGATTCGATCGATCACGATTTCATCCGGCGCTGGGTCAACTGGGAGGAAACGCTCGGCGCTTTGCGCCCAGGGGTGCTACCTCGATACGAAGACTTTGTGGGTCTTCTCACCGAAACCTATGCCGGGTACGACCTGGATACCGTTTCACAGGAGACCGGAGTCGCTGCCGAAAAGATCGAGGCCGTGGCGCGGGAAATCGTCAAGGCCGGGTCGGCGTTCTCGAGCCACACCTGGCGCTC
Source organism: Acidimicrobiia bacterium (assembly GCA_041746105.1). GTDB lineage: Bacteria > Actinomycetota > Acidimicrobiia > Spongiisociales > ZC4RG35 > JBFHRE01. The sequence goes on along the minus strand of JBGTHP010000032.1, from coordinate 123,688 downwards.
GACCGGCTCGGGAAACCTGGGCGGGTGGCAGGCTGCCCGGACGCTGATGCTGCTGCACGTGCTCACCGGTTCGGTCGGGACCAAGGGTGGAACGTCTCCGAGCGCATGGGACAAGTTCAAGCCGGAACACTGGAACTCCCCACCTCCCCACGACCGGTGGAACGAGCTGCTCTGGCCCAAGGAGTATCCGCTTTCCCACCACGAGATGAGCTTTCTGCTTCCGCACTTTCTCAAGGAAGGACGGGGGAAACTCGATGTCTACTTCACCAGGGTTTATAACCCGGTGTGGACCAATCCCGATGGATTCAGCTGGATTGAGGTCCTGACCGACGAATCGAAGATCGGTCTCCATGTCGCGCTGACCCCGACCTGGTCGGAAACGGCGTGGTTCGCCGATTATGTCTTGCCGATGGGGGTCGGTTCTGAGCGTCACGACACCCACAGCTACGAGACCCACGCCGGCCAATGGCTCGGATTCCGCCAACCGGTTCTGCGAGTGGCAGGGGAACGCGATGGCAAAGTGTTCTCCAGAACCTATGAGGCCAACCCTGGCGAGGTGTGGGAAGAAACGGAGTTCTGGATTGATCTCTCGTGGAAGATCGACCCAGACGGATCGCTCGGAATACGCAAGTGGTTCGAGTCCCCCTCCGATCCCACCCGCCCGGTCTCTGTCGACGAGTACTACGGATGGATGTTCGAGAATTCGGTTCCAGGCCTTCCAGAAAAGGCTGCCGCAGAAGGCTTGTCGCCGCTGGGTTTCATGAGGAAGTACGGAGCATTCGAAATTGCAACCGACATCTACGAAGTTCATGAGCGAGGTGTCGATGAGGGCGGGGTAGAAGTAGATGGCGCGCAAAAACACGGGTTCCGCTCACCGTCGAAAAAGCTCGAGTTTTTCTCGCCCACATTGCGCGACTGGGGTTGGGAGGATGCGGCAATCCCGACCTATTTGAAGACGCACGTCCACTGGCGGGACCTCGACCTCGAAGGCAATGAGAGAATTCTGCTGCCCATCTTCCGGTTGCCCACGTTGATCCACACGAGATCGGGCAATGCCAAATACCTCTATGAGATCAGCCATGGCCATCCTTTGTGGATGAATCCCCGCGACGCCGACGCACTCGGTTTCGAAACGTCGGATCTGGTGCGGATCACCACCGAAACCGGGCACTTCGTGATGCGGGTGTGGAGGACCGAAGGGATCCGCCCCGGAGTTGTCGCCGCCTCCCATCACCTTGGACGGTGGAGACTGTCCGATGGCATGGGTAATGAGCGTTGGTCGTCGGCGTTGGTGGATATCGAGAAGACCGGGGAATCGACGTGGCGGCTCCGCCAGAAGAAGGGGATCGAGCCTTTCACCTCGGATGATCCCGACTCCGAGCGGATCTGGTGGAAGGATGCCGGCGTCAATCAGAACCTGGCGTTTGCTCCGCACCCCGATCCGGTTTCCGGCATGCACGCGTGGCATCAGAGGGTGCGTCTGACCAAAGCCGAGTCCGGCGATCGTTACGGCGACGTTGTCGTCGATACCGCGAAGAGTTTCGCCATTTATCGAGAGTGGCTCGAACTGACGAAACCAGGCCCCGGCCCAGGTGGATTACGGCGCCCCCTGTGGTTGGACCGGCCGGTCAAACCTCTCGATCGGGCCTACTACGTTCCGGGTGAGTGAGCCGGAATCTCATGAGGAACCGGGCTGCCGCCGGCGCAGAAGCCGAAACTCGATCATGGTCAGGGATCCTGGGATCGGTCGCTGCATGGTCCGGGCAGGTTGGCGCACCTGCTCCGAGGGAGATCGAGGTTCTGGGAATCGACCCGGCGGTGGATCTGGCGCATCGCGGAAAAAAGTGGGGTTTTCAGTTCGAGACGGACACCCTGACCGAGCTTGTGCGTTTTGCCGCCGGTCTTGCTCAGGCCGAATCCGAAGCTTGGGACGATGACGACGCCGTGCTCGCCACCAAGGCGTTCGAGGACCGCCGGTTTTTACTGGCAGATCGAATCGCCGCCTGGGCCATCCCGTGGGCAGACGTCGCCGGCCGCTGCCATCCGGCGGTGCGCGAAGGCTGTCACCAGGTCAGGGACGCCCTGATCGGGGCTGCAGAGGCGATGCGGATTGCGCCGCTGATCACAGGAGACGAAGGGATCTTCCCACCGGGGGAAGATTCCTACGGGCCGCAACCGCCAGGAATGCCCGACGCATTGTGTCTTCTCACATCGGGGACGGTGATCTTCGAGGCCACGGTTGTTTCTCTAGGCGCTTCCGGACGATCTGGCGCCGAAATCGTTGCGAGCGTTCATCACCACGATCTGGAAGCCTTCTATGCGAACGCGGCGGCGAGATGGGCGGGTATGGCGACCGCCAACCCGGGGTCGGCCAGATTGTGGCGGGACCTCAGCCGGAGGGCAGCGAGCACCGGCGCATGGCTCTCCCAGACCGGATGACCGGTAGGGGGTTCAGGCGGGCGGGACACCCTCCACCGCGATCAGGCTCGAATCGGTCAGTCTGCGACGCACTGCGATCCACGGTTCGTATTCCGGATCGTGATACCACTCCATCAGGTTTTCCATGGATGGAAACTCGATGATGACCACGCGGCGCGGGACCCAATCGCCTTCGAGGGGATGGATCGTCCCGCCCCTGACTCGGTACACGCCTCCGTGGTTGGCGGCGGTGCGAACGGCCGCTTCCAGATAGCCGCTGGCTCGATAGGCCTCAACGTCGTGGGGCACGGCATCTGCGATGAGAAACGCAGGCATAAAACACCTTTCAGTCTGGTCGTCAACGATACGAGTCGAGTAGTGAGGATGGCGCGGACCATTTCGGGCCCGATCGTCGCCCTACGATCCCATCGTGCCGTCCCGCCCCTCGACCCTGCGCCTTCTGCTGGTGGCGGTGTCGGTGGTGACCGTGAGCACTCAGGCGGTGTTTCTGCTCGGCGCCGGGTTTTTTCAGATCGGACCCGAGCTCGGGGTTGGGACGCTCGGACTCGGGGCGCTGACGGCGGCATTCTTTCTGACCGCGTCTGCGACCTCGGCCCCCCTCGGGCGGTGGGTCCAGAGGGTCGGGTGGCAGCAGGCGATGAGGATCAACACCCGCACCACCGCAGGTGTGCTTCTGCTTATTGCCGCAACCGCCCGCCATCCGTTGTGGCTCGGGATCCTTCTGGTGGCCGCTGCCGCCATCTACGGGGCTTCCAACCCGGCGGCCAATCAAGCCCTGGCCGATCACGCCAACCCGGACCGGCAGGCCACGATCTTCGGAGCCAAACATGCCGGCATCCCGGCCTCGACGCTGCTTGCCGGGCTTGCGGTCCCTGTCGTGATCGTGCAGTTCGGCTGGCGTTGGGCATACGTGGTGTCGGCCGGTCTCGCCATCGTGGTTTCATTCCTGATCCCGGCCGGTGACCTGGGTGGCCTAGAGGTTCGCCGGCCGACCCGGAGTCGGGCCAACCCACCACCGATGTCGAGGCGGGCGTTGTTGGCTCTCGCTTTTGGATCGTCGTTCGCAACCTGGGCGGCAATCGCCCTTGGCACGTTCCTCGTTTCGGCCAGCCTGGATCTCGGGTTCTCCGAGTCGTCGGCCGGAACCCTGCAATTTGCCGGTTCGTTGTGTTCGATCGGAGCACGACTCGCCGCCGGCGCCATCGTCGATAAACGGGGTGGCGATGGATATTTTGGGATCAGTCTGCTGGCGGTGGCCGGTGCCGTCGCCTTCTTGGCCCTGCCGCTTGTCTCCGGAGCCGGATTTGTCGTCCTGGTACTGATCGCGTTTGCAACCGGTTGGGGTTGGCCTGGGCTGATGACGTTTGTGGTCGTTAATGCCAATCGGGCGTCCGCCGCTTCATCCTCCGCTGTGACTCAGGCCGGTGTTTTTGTCGGCGCCGGGTTGGGTCCTCTGATTCTGGGAGCGGTCATCGATGGGTGGTCCTTCGATGCTGCCTGGATCGTCGTCGCCGTGGGATTGATCATTGCTGCGACGATGGTGGCCGTCGTCGGGCGCACCCGTGCTCGGTCCGGTTGATCCTTCAGAACGGCACTCCGACCGCGTCGCACAGGAAACGCATCAGCGGCGAACCGGCGCGGCTCATCGCCGTGAACTGGTCGATGAAATCGGTGGACGTGATCTCCTTCTCGGTCAACCTGGAGGACGCGATGAAATCCTTGCGCTTGATGTCTTCGATCATTGGGTGTTCCGGGTCAAACCCCTTCGGCGGGCGGACCAGGGATTCACCTGTCAGCTGCATCAGATCAGAGAGCCGCTTGCCGTGAGCGGCCTTCTTCCATCCGGCCGGGTCCGCCGCGATCTTTTCCCTGATCGCGTAGGCAACTGCGGTTTCTGGGCGCCACAGTCCCATTCCGACAAAACACTCACCTGGTTGGAGATGGAGGTAGTAGCCGGGAGCGTGGGCATCTTTGGCCGCAACGTGTCTGAATTGGACTCCCGTGTTCTCCTTGTACGGCGTCTTGTCTTTGGAGAACCGTGTGTCGCGGTGGATCCGAAAAAGTGATCCTCCGACCGTTCGAGCATCTGCGGTGAAGTGGGGGGAGATCTTGGAAAGGCGAGGCCCGAAATCGGTTATGAATTGGAGAGCGGGCTCTTGGACCGTTTCGATATACCGCGATTTGTTGGCGTTGAACCAGTCGCGATCATTGTGGATTGCGAGATCTTCGAGAAAGTCGAACGTAGATTTGGTGAAATGTGCGGCCATGGGCTCACCCTACGTCACAGGGTCGACAAGAACCATGTGTCTGTTCTGACCCGATAGCCTCTCGACGATGTCAACAACTCGGCGAAGTGCCATTCATGTTCTTCACGGTCTTCTGATGGGCACGGCCGATGCCATTCCCGGGGTGAGTGGGGGGACGATGGCGCTGATCGTCGGAATCTACGAGAGCCTGATTCGATCCATCGAGGAAGGCTTTCGCGCCGCTCTCTCGTTTGTCAGGTTCGACCATCGTCGCGGACGCTCACATCTCGCCGCTGTCGATTGGCACCTACTGGTACCCCTGGCGACGGGGATCGCAATCGCGCTCCTGATCGCCGCTCGTTATGTTCCTGATCTCCTGGATCGATACCCGGTTCAGGCGAAGGCTGCTTTTTTGGGAATGGTGGCTGCTTCGATTGCGATACCTTGGAGACGGATGACCCGAGTCGAGGGTGGTCCGGTGATGGGGCGCACCCCGCTCCAGTTGATGATTTTGGCGCTGGCGGCTCTGCTCGCTTTTTTTCTGACCGGCCTGCCCCCGGGGTCGGTGCAGAACCCGACGTGGTGGCAGGTGGTCTCCGCCGCCATGGTGGCGATCTGCGCCATGATCCTTCCCGGAATCAGCGGAGCCTTCTTACTGCTCGCTCTGGGAATGTACGAGCCGACGCTGCGGGCCGTCGACGACCGTGATCTCGTTTATGTTGCCCTGTTTGTAGTGGGCGCCGGCGTCGGGCTCGGATCGTTTTCGATAGTCCTCAATCGGCTGCTCGCGACCCGCCACGATCAAACGATGGCGGCCCTTGTGGGATTGATGGCCGGTTCGCTGCGCGCCCTGTGGCCGTGGCAAGGACCGAACCGTGAGCTTCTCGCGCCAGGTGAAAACGTGGTGATGGTTGCCCTTCTGGCGATGGCAGGACTACTGGTCGTGCTGGCGATCGAGCGGTTTTCGAGAACGGCTGGTGTCGAATGACCCTCCCGATCTCGAGTCGATCGGTTCGACGAGTGGGGATGATCGGGGCCGCAGTCGGGGCGGTGGCGGGCGTGATCGTGGCGATTGCGGGCCCACTTCTGCTCTTGAATCTGGGGAGCTTGGCGACAGAATCGACCTCGGTGGGTCGTGACGGTTTGGATGATCTGGAGCTGACGCTAGATCAGGTGGTTGTGATTCTCGAGACGACCGCGCAGGCATTGAACGGCGTGGAGACGATCGTCTCTGACGGCGCGATCGATCTGACCAACGTCTCGTCTGCCGGAAGCGACCTGGCGAAAGTGGTCACGGGAGACGTCCCCGATGCCCTCGACTCGGTACAGAGAAGCCTGCCTGCGATAGAAGACACGGCGCGCGTACTCGACCGAACGATGCGGGCCCTCAGTTTTGTCGGTGTGGACTACGACACAGAAGTGAGATTGGACGAGGCGATCGCTCGATTGGGGGAGGACCTAGCTCCAATTCCGGCGTCCCTGAGAGGTCAGGCGCAGCGGTTCGCAGAAACCACGCAAGCAATCAACGATCTGGCGACCAGTGCCCTGGGAGTTTCGGCCCGCCTCGATCAGGTCGAAGATTCATTGAGAGAAGTCGGCACAACGCTGAGCGGAGTCGATGAGACCGCTGTCGCAGCCCGCACCATTCTCGACCGCATCGATCGGACCGTCGGCATGCTCACCAGCGTGGGTGCTTTACTCGCGGCGGCGGCCGGACTCGGGATGGCGACCTCGCAGGGCTCGTTGTGGTGGCTGCTGCACGAGGCCAACCAAGAGCAGGGCGGATAGGCTTCTCGCATGGCCAACCGTCCGTTCACAGCAGATGACCGCTGGCTCCTGAACGCGGGGGATCATCAAAACCTCTACGAAGTCCTAGGGGCGCAGGTTCTCGACAGCGGTGTGACCTTCCGGGTTTGGGCCCCAAACGCCGAAGCGGTGTCGGTGGTAGGAGGCTTCAACGGTTGGGATCCAGCTGCCGATGCGATGCACGGCTCGGAGTCAGGGGTGTGGGAGGCGACGGTCGCCGGCGCCGACAAGGGGACTATCTACAAGTACGCGATCCAGCCGAAGGGTGGAGGACGCCTGCTCGAGAAGGCTGATCCGTACGCCTTTCACGCCGAGACTCCGTCCGCCACCGGCTCGATCGTATGGGACCTCGATTACGAGTGGTCCGATGCGGAATGGATGGACGTCAGAAGCCGGCGCAACGGACTCGACTCACCGATCTCGGTCTACGAATGCCATCTCGGTTCGTGGTCGTTGCAGGGACCCCAGGACTACGTGTCTCTGGCGCACGGTTTGGCAGCACATCTCAAGCGATCGGGGTTCACGCACATCGAGTTGATGCCCGTCATGGAACACCCATTCGACGGTTCATGGGGTTATCAGAGCACCGGATATTTCGCGCCGACGTCGAGGTTCGGGACGCCACAGCAAATGATGGAATTCGTCGACATCATGCACCAGGCCGATATCGGCGTGATTCTGGACTGGGTGCCCTCGCATTTTGCCGTGGACGCCCACGGTCTGGCTCGTTTCGATGGGACCCATCTGTATGAGCATGCCGATCCTCGCCAGGGGTTCCATCCCGACTGGGGTTCCTACATCTTCAATTACGGGCGCAACGAAGTTCAGTCCTTCCTCATCTCATCTGCCCATTTCTGGCTGGACCGTTATCACGTCGACGCGCTTCGGGTCGACGGAGTCGCCTCGATGCTCTATCTCGACTATTCGCGCCGTGATGGGGAGTGGATCCCCAATCGATATGGGGGGCGTGAAAACCTGGAGGCGGTCGAGTTCATGCGGAAGCTGAACGCGTCGGTCTACGGGAGGTTCGATGGCATCCAGATGATCGCGGAGGAATCCACTGCCTGGCCCCTCGTCACTAGGCCGACGGATGTCGGGGGGCTCGGGTTCGGGTTCAAATGGGATATGGGCTGGATGAATGACACGCTGCGCTACTTCGCCCTCGATCCGATCTACCGCCAGTTCGACGACAATCACCGTCTGCTGACCTTCCGCGGGATGTATGCCTTCACCGAGAACTACTTCCTCGCCCTGAGCCACGACGAGGTCGTGCATGGCAAACGCTCCCTGCTGGCCAAAAACCCTGGCGACGAGTGGCAACGTTTTGCCGGCTACCGATCATTGCTCGGTTATCAGTGGGGCCTCCCTGGAAAGAAACTCGTCTTTATGGGCTCTGAGATCGGCGATCCTTTCGAATGGGATCACAAGGGCGAGGTCCCCTTCGAGTTGCTCGAATTCCCGGGCCATCGCGGGATCCTCGATTGGGTCAGCGATCTCAACAATCTCTATCGAAGCAACCCCGCCCTTCATCTCGGTGACGTCCACCCTGACGGATTCGAGTGGGTCGAGGCCGACGATCGAAAGCGTTCGACAATGGCGTTCCTGAGGAAAGCGGCGGGCATGCCGCCCGTGATGGTCGTTGCCAACTTCACCCCAGAGGTTTGGCGCGACTACAGACTGGGTGTTCCCAGCGCCGGAATCTGGTCTTCGCTTCTGTGCTCGGACGACGAGAAGTATGGAGGCACGGGTTTGGTGCCGGAACCGGTTGCATCCACCGATCAAGAGTCCCACGGGCGGCCGTACTCGATCGTTTTCGATCTCCCTCCGCTTTCGGTTCTATTCCTGGCTCCCGGTTAGGCCTTGTGGAGGCGCGGGTGATGGTTCGAGTCGGTGGCGGGCCAACCCCTGGTCGATCGCCGGCGCTCGTGGCTCGCGTGGTCTGGCCACCGGCTATGTTGCGAGCAAGCGAGTAGTGGAGGTCGATCGGTGACTTTGCCCAACCCAAACCGGGTGCTGTCGATGGTCCTCGCAGGAGGCGAAGGCAAACGATTGCTGCCACTGACGCGAGATAGGGCAAAGCCGGCGGTGCCTTTTGGAGGTCAGTACCGGCTCATCGATTTCGCTCTGTCCAACCTTGTCAACGGTGGCTATCGCAAGATCGTGGTGTTGACCCAGTACAAGTCGCATAGTCTCAACGTTCACCTTGCCCGGACCTGGCGCATGTCCACGCTGTTGGGCAACTACGTGACATCGGTCCCGGCGCAGATGCGGCTGGGTTCGCGCTGGTTTCTCGGCTCGGCCGACGCCATCCTCCAGAACGTCAACATCGTCGATGACGAAGACCCGGAATACATTTTCGTTTTCGGCGCCGACCACATCTATCGGATGGATCCCCGCCAGATGCTGGAAGCACACATTGCATCCGGGGCCGGGGTGACGGTTGCCGGAATCCGGGTTCCGATAGAACAGGCTCCATCCTTCGGCGTCATCGAAAAGGGCGAGACTTCTCTGATCGAGCGCTTCAGAGAGAAACCGGCCGATCCAAAACCCCTGCCGGATGACCAATCGATGGCGCTTGTTTCGATGGGCAATTACATCTTCTCGACCGAAGTTCTGATGGATCTGGTCGAGGCGGATTCGATGCGCGGGGACTCGCGTCACGACGTTGGTGGGGACCTCATTCCCGCGCTGGTCAAGCAGGGGATTGCCCATGTCTACGACTTCACCGAGAACCAGGTTCCAGGTGTCACAGAACGTGAACACGCCTACTGGCGTGACGTGGGAACACTCGAGTCCTATTTCGACTCGAACATGGATCTCGTGTCTGTGGACCCTGTTTTCAACCTGTACAACGAAGAATGGCCGATCTACACCGCGATCTCGAACGCGCCGCCGGCCAAGGTGGTGGCTGTTGCCGAATACGGGCCGGGCCAGGTCGCCGACTCGATCCTGTCCCAGGGCGCGATCATTTCCGGGGGTTTTGTTCGAAATTCCGTCTTGTCGCCCTGGGTCAGGGTGGAACCAGGAGCCTCGGTAGAGAGCTGTGTCTTGATGGAAGGTGTGACCGTCGAATCCGGAGCGCAGGTCAAAGAGGCGATCTTGGACAAGAACGTCGTAATCCCCGCCGGCGTGAGGGTCGGGTTCGACAAGGAAGAGGACGCCGCCCGCGGCCTCACCGTGTCAGAACGCGTCGTTGCGGTTCCAAAAAACCATAAATTCTGAGGCCGACGCCGTTCAGCTGTTGCCGGAACTCGCCCAGCTGCGACCGGACCACGATGAACCGGACCATGACGAACCCGACCAGCTGGAACCTGACCAGCTCGAACCTGACCAAGACATGCCTGACCAGCTCGACCCTGACCAGCTCGATCCAGACCAAGACGACCCTGACCAGCTAGACCCAGACCATGACGACCCTGACCAGGTCCCACCCGACCACGAGGATCCTGCTGCAGCCACGGGCGCCCATTTGGTGCTGGAGAACGTCTTGCCGAAGATGTCCTTTTCGCCGATGAGGTCAATGCCGTTTTCAGAAATGTGGTCGCTACCACGAGAGGCTTCGAGTGATCCGAGCCCGGATGCCGGAAGAGCAGACTGAACCGCGTCCGGCTCAGGTGCGTTGAAGATTTCGCTGAGACGCAGCATCGAGCGGCGGGGGCAGCCGGTTGGAGGTGTTTTTCCGAGATGGTCATTGGTACTGGTGATCAGTTGTTTGACCTGATCGGGAGTCAACTGCGGCCGCTGTTCCAGGATCAAGGCCACCGCGCCCGAAACAACGGCCGCAGCCTGAGATGTACCGCTGCCCTTGAACAGGCGTCCGCTGACCGTTGCGTCCGGGTTCTGCATGTCGGCGAGGGATCCTGGGTTCCGCAAGCTCAAGATCGACCGCCCCGGCGCAACAACGTCGTATTTTCGGTCGGTCCCACAACTGGTGAACGTGGTGAGAAAATCGTCGCTTGTGATGTTGGTGTTGTTGCTGTCGTATGCGCCGACCGCGATCACCCTCCCATTCGCCGCCGGCATCCGGACTCGAGTCGAGTTCCCGTCATTGCCCGAGGCAACAACAACCACAATTCCCCGGAGCCAGGCCTGCTCTACTGCGAAGGACAGTGGGTCGAGCAGCGGGCTCTGGAGAGAGTCGGTGCCGAACGAGAGATTGAGAACTCTGATGTTTAGGCCGTTGTTGTTTCTGTTCTGGACGACCCAATCGATGGCGGCCAAGACCTGGGACACGTCTACAGCTCCGTCGTAGCCGGCTACCTTGACGCTCACGATCCGCGCACCTGGGGCGATCCCGACGAACTTCGTTTGCGAGTCTGACCAGGTGTTGGTGACGCCGGGATCGCGCCCAGCGATTATCCCTGCCATGTGGGTGCCGTGGCCAAAAGTGTCCAGGTAGCGGAAGGTTGCCGATTGTGATTCGCGAGATAGGTCAGGCCCGTTCAGCACTTTCCCTGGTTCGGTCAGGCCCAAAACCGGAACCACACCGGAGTCGATCACGGCGACGTCGATTCCTGCGCCGGTGAATCCCGCATCCCAGAAGCTCTTCACTCCGATGAATTTGGCCGTTTTATGAAGCGATCCTGAAGTGGTGTAGGTCGCGGAATCTGCGGCCCAGTCGCTGTTTGCCGCCTGAAGCGTCACCGAGGAGTCCGGCGTTACCGACTCAATCGCCGGATGGGCGCCGATGAGGGGGAGCGCCGATTCGGGTACGGTCGCAGTGAATCCCCCGATTAGCTCGAGTGTGGTTTCGACCGTTCCTCCGAGGCGCTGGATGAGGTCTTCTGCGGTTGCGGTGGTCGGTGCGATCTCCCGCACGATGATCCCGATGGCGTCATCACTTCGATCGGCGGTGGCGACGGTGATCATGGTCACGAATATCAACAAGACCACCACAAACGCGGTCGTCTTCTTCCGGTCGGTTCCGTCCCAGCTGAGGCTGGCGGCGGCTGGCGTCATTTCTCTGTTCCTCCCTGAGCGAGATGCGCGATTTCCGAGAATTCATCGACAAATGGCGTCTTTTCGCTCAGGACCATTCATTTGGTACACAAACGGTCTAGTTATCAACCACTGTGCGGATGATGGGTTGAGGGAACGTCCGCGTCAGGCGCGGTCGCGTTGCAGAACCACCATCGAATAACCCTGGACGATGACGCTTCCGGCGACGGGATGTGCCGGCGTTTCCGGATCGGCGCTGTCGACGACAGGGGCCCAATCCGTTGTCCCGATCTCCTCGGGGATCGCGAACTCCATCTCTTCGTCATAGGCATTGATGGCGAGAAGAAAATCGTCGTCGAGCGTGGTTCCCGGCCCGGAGTGGACCGACCGGCCGTCCAGGTACAGGAGGACAGACCTGGCGAATGGCATCTCCCAGTCGGACGCCGTCATCTCTTCTCCGGCCGGCGTGAACCAACCAACATGATCGACACCTGGTTCGGGGTGCTCGATCAGCCAAGCAGTCCGCCGGAAAGTGGGGTGGCTTTTGCGGAGCTTGATGATTTGGGACAAAAAACCCAGCAGCTCGGTGTCGACCTTGGACCATTCATACCAACTGATCTCGTTGTCCTGGTTGTAGGCGTTGTTGTTCCCGCGCTGGCTTCTTCCGATCTCGTCTCCTCCTAGGAGCATCGGCACTCCCTGGGATATGAGCAGTCCGGTCAGCATCGCCCTCGTCCGGCGTTCCCGGATCGAGACGACTGTTGTGTCATCAGAAGGGCCTTCTACACCGGAGTTCCATGAGCGGTTGTCAGGGTGGCCATCCCGGTTTGCTTCCCCGTTGTCGTGGTTGTGCTTCTCGTTGTACGCCACCAGATCCGACAGGGTGAAGCCGTCGTGGGAAGTGACGTAATTGATCGAGGACGCGGGGCCCTTTTCCCAGAAGCGGTCGGAGCTTCCCGTCAGTCGGGTTGCGTATGCGGCCAAGGAGTGTTCTTCGCCCCTCCAAAAGTCTCTGGCCGTGTCGCGATAGGCATCGTTCCATTCCGACCATCCGCGAGGAAACGCGCCTGCCTGGTAGCCGCCGGGCCCGACGTCCCACGGTTCCGCGATGAGTTTCACCGAATCGAAAAGGGGGTCGGAGACGATCGCTCCAAAAAACCCGCCTAAGGGGTCGAATGCGCCGTGGGTACGGCCGAGGGTGGTGGCAAGGTCAAATCTGAAACCATCGACCCCCATTTCGTCTACCCAGTAGCGCAGAGAGTCGAGAGTCATCCGTAGGACCTCGGGGCTCGAAAAGTCGAGAGTGTTGCCGGTTCCGCTCCAGTTGAGGTATCGACCGGTGTGGTCGAGGCGATACCAGGCCGAATTGTCCAACCCTCGAAAACTCAGTGTTGGCCCCAGATGGTTGCCTTCGGCCGTGTGGTTGTAATCCACATCGAGAATGACCTCGAGTCCGTGGCGGTGGAACGCTTTGACCATCTCCTTGAATTCGACCACATGGTTTTTTCCCGAGGTGTATCCACCGTGGGGAGCGAAGAAGCCGATCGTGTTGTAGCCCCAATAGTTGTGGCGGCCGCTTCGTTGGAGGTGTTGATCCTGGACAAAGGCCTGGATCGGCAAAAGCTCGACGGCGGTGATGCCCAGTCCGACCAAGTGATCGATGACTGCTGGGTGGGCGAGTCCGGCAAACGTACCCCTGACCTCCGGATCGACCTCGGGGTGCAACATCGTCAACCCCTTGACGTGGGTCTCATAAATGATCGTGTCGGCCATCGAGTGTCGGGGCGGTGTCACGTCGCCCCAGTCGAAACTGCGATCCACCACCACGGACCGCATGGTCGCGGGCGCAGAATCTCGAGGGTTCGGATGGGCAGGGTCAGCTGGGTCGTGCCCGAGCAGCGCGGTGCCGGAGTCGGTGCCGCCGACGAGTTGGAGCGCGTAAGGGTCCATGAGGAGTTTGTTCGAGTTGCATCGGTGCCCTGCCACCGGATCCCAAGGTCCTTCGATTCGAACGCCGTATCGGGTCCCCGCTCCGACCGGAACCGTGAGGCTGAATAACCCCCGTCCGATCGAGGTCATCAAATGGCGAGTCTCGTTGTCGGCCTCATCAAAAAGACAAAGGATCGCCTCGTCGGCCACCGCGCTCTGCACGGTGAAACAGGTGCCTCCGTTGGAGAGATACGCGCCCAGCTGTGGTGTCACGAGTGTGTGTCAGTTCAGGTATGCCCGACACGACCACGGAGCCCATGGGTCGTATCCGCGTGACGAGTAATAACCGGAAAGCCAGGCAGCCGCAATGATGTTCGCTTCACCGTCGAAGACCGAACTTGAAGAAACTCCCGCCGAAACACTGGCGGCCGCCCAGGTTCCGGGTAGGAACTGAAAAAGGCCCGCCGCTCCTGAATATGGGTTCACGGCGTTTGGGTCGCCGTTGCTTTCGCACTGGATGATGACGAGGGCCTCTTCGACCAACGCCGCAGGAAAATAGGCAGTGACCAGGGCACGCCAAGACTCGGTTGTCGGTTTGACAGTGACCGGAGGCTTCGGCGGTTCCGGTTCCGCGATTTCAGGCTGTCCGGCGCTGGTTGTTGGCGGAGAAACCGGCTCCGGGCGCGCTGCCACCTCTTGTGCGGCCCGAGCTGTGTCCAGAGCGGATAGCGCTCGGACATAGGCGGCTTCGGCGAGCCGGGCGTCGGCGTAGGCTGACGCAACCACCGCGTCCGCCGACGCGAACAGGGTCTCGAGTTCGGCGGCTCTGGCGTCGAGATCGGCTGTGTGTTTGGCAACTTGATCTCGCTCGGTCGAATACTCTGATCGGAGCCTGTCGAGTTCCGAGCGGATGGCCGAGACACGATCGATGTCGGCTTGAGTCGACCCTTGCACATTTTCAAGCACCTGAGAAGCAAAGAGGTAGTCAGACGACTCGGTGCCGGCGAGGAACATGCCAGACCCGCCGCCTACGGCAACCATATATGCGTTGACTGCGGCATTCTCGAATGTGTCTTCGAGCTGCGCAGACCGGGCCATGGCATTTGCCATCTTCTGTTCAATCCGGGTCAGCTTGGCGCCGGCTTTCGTCAGTTCCTCGGCCGCCGTCTGATAACGCACCAACGCGTCGAACAAGAGATCCTCCACTTTGTCGCGTTCGGCCACTGCGCTCGACACGAGCTCGTAGGCCTCGCGGCTGGCGCGGTCGGCCGTTTCCGCATCCTGTTCGGCTTGACCAACTTCTGATTGGGCGAACGCCAGCGAGCTCCCAGCAAATACGGGGAGCGCAGTGATGAGGGACAGGGCCAGCGCGGCCCGTCGAAACTGCATACACCAGAGGTTACCGCCGGATTGCTTAGACGGAGAAGCCGGATATGGTTCCGGAGTTCAATCGAGTCGAGGGAGAGGTTGTGGTCCGTTACAAAAAGCCGGCTGAGATGGGCCGATACGTCGAGGATCGTCGGGGATCGCCCGGCCGCCGCGCCGCCGGAATCGGCATCGGAGGCGGTGGGATCGGAATCATCATCGCAATTCTCGTGGCCGTCCTCGGGGGTGGTTCAGGATTGGAGAACCTGGGGCCGGTGCTCGAACAGCTCGACCAGGCCGCCGGTGCCACCGCGCCCGCACAACCACTCGACCCTGAGCTCGATCCTGATGCCGAGCTGGCCTCATATATGGGTGCTGTCATGGCCGACACCGATCTGATGTGGACGAGGATCTTTGCGGAATCCCAGATCGAATATCGATCCACCAAGACCATTCTTTTCACGGGCTTCACCGACTCGGCGTGTGGTGGTGCCGACGCTCGAATGGGTCCCCATTACTGCCCACTGGATGAGAGGGTCTATCTCGATCTCGGGTTTTTCGAGGAACTAGCGAATCGATTCGGAGCAACCGGCGACTTCGCTGCCGCCTATGTGATGGCCCATGAGGTCGCCCATCACGTCCAGAACGTGCTCGGGTACTCGGACCAGGTTCGTCAGGCCCAGCAAGAGGATCCGTCCAGGGCAAACGAGTTTTCGATTCGGCTCGAGCTTCAGGCCGACTGTTTTGCCGGCGTTTGGGCCTCCACCGTTTTTGTCGACCGCACAGGTTCGACATCGGTGGACGGATACATCGAGATCGATCCGGGCGAAATCGACGAAGCGCTGGAGGCAGCCGCCTCCGTCGGCGATGATCGGATTCAGATCGCGGTGCAGGGCCGCGTGGATCCGGAGAAGTTCAATCACGGCACCGCCGAACAACGGGTTCGCTGGTTCAATACCGGCTACGAGAGCGGAGACCCCGGGCGTTGCGATACCTTTGGAGTGGATGCCTCTTCTCTGTAGAAGGTTCGCCTCCACCTTGTGGAGGTCCGCTCTACTTTGTAGGGGCGAGCCTGGTCGAGGTACACCACTCTTCGTAGGTCTGGGTCCTCCTTTGTTTTGAAATCGTTCATATCCTCATAGGAATAGCGGAACGCCGAACCACGTTGGGAGACTTCATGAGATTGTTTTCAGGAAAAAAGACGGTTTTGCGTGATGACGCTCCCCCCGGTCGTGACACACCACCTCAGGTGTCGCCCACCCACTATGTGAACGGAGCCGGCATCGTTGAACCGTTCCCAGACGGCGCCGAACTGGCCGTTGTCGGTATGGGGTGTTTTTGGGGCGCGGAGAAAGCGTTCTGGCAGACGCCTGGCGTCATTTCAACCGCGGTCGGATATGCGGGTGGGGTCACCCCGAACCCGACCTATCAGGAGACCTGTACCGGCAGGACCGGACACACCGAGGTCGTTTTGGTTGTGTTTGACCCTGGGCAGATCACGTATGCAGAGGTGCTCAAAGTGTTCTGGGAGGGGCACGACCCGACACAGGGGAATCGCCAGGGGAATGACCACGGGACCCAATACCGCTCCGCCATCTACACCTTCGACGAGGCGCAGATGCAGGTAGCCCTGGCCAGTAAGGCGATGTATGGCGCCGAGTTGGCGAAAGCGGGTTACGGCCCGATCTCGACCGAGATCGAGGCAACCGGTCCCTTCTATTACGCAGAGGACTACCACCAGCAGTATCTGGCCAAAAACCCCGCAGGTTATTGCGGGATCGGTGGCACCGGTGTCGCCTGCCCGGTGGGTCTTGGAGTCGGCGACCCTGCGGTCAACTAGCGGATCGATCCGGCGCCGGTTGCTTCACTGCGTCGTCAACAAGTCCTCGATCAGGGTCGCAGCCAACAGGCCACTCTCGACCGCGCCATTCATCGTGCCTGAACCGTTGGTGTGTTCGCCCGCGTAAACAAGACGCCCATGAGCACGATTGAACAACTCGAGCAGATCCTCCTGGCCCGGAGCGAGAGCCGAATAACAGCCGCGGGCCCACGGGTCTGCAGTCCAATCGATGATCACCGGATCCTCGATCAGGTCGGCTTCAGGGATCGCATCGGCGGCGGCTCCCGGCCACACCGCCAGAGCGCGGGCCACGCCCGTATCGGCCCCCGCGAACCCTGAGACAACTGGACGCACGGCGCCGTCTTCGCCGGCCGCGGTCCAATACCAGATGGGAGCATCGATCGATTGGCGTGCGATCAACGGAGGGGACGCTGATGTTGGGATCGCCATCTTCGCGGCGCGGCCCATTCGGAAGTCCCCGATCGCATCGGGGAGCGGTGGGTCGAGATCGATGTCACTCAAGATCGACAGCGGCACCGCGACCACGACCGCGTCGGCCGCAATCGGTTCCCCGCTTTCCGTGAACACACGTCTCCCGTCCGCTGCAACCACCGGGGACTCGAGCCTCACGTCCTCGAGCTCGGCTGCGAGGGAATTGGCCAAGGTCTGGTTGCCGAGCCTGCAACGGGAGTATTCGGCCGAACCGAGTCCAAATGCCCCGTCGATTTCGTGGGCGGGGATGGCCGCCAGTTCGACTCCTGCAGAGCCGGCCAGCCGAGATCTGAGTACCTCGAGAGCGGAGGAGTGGCCCGATACTCGATCCAGAAGCTCGCCAACCGACCGTGCTTTCTCTCCTGATTCGGCTTCTCGCCTGATCGCGGCGAATAGGGCCTCGTGTTCGGCGCGAGGGATTGGCGGTGCCGCGACCGGGTCGCGGAGGGCAAAATCGATGATCGTGGGGTCCAGATCCACCTCCAGCTCGGTGGCCAGACCGATCAGGGCCAGATCGGTGCTGCTGATCCATTCGCCGCCAAGTTCTGCAATCGCTCCGTTTCGCAGGGTGACTGACCACACTCGTCCGCCGACTCGAGGCCGCGCCTCGAGGATGGTGACCGAAATCCCTCGTTTGTGGAGGTGATAACCGGCGGTCAGACCTGCAAGGCCGGCCCCGACGACGATGACTCTCGACATAGCCGGAGTATCTCAGGCCGTTGAGGCCGTTGCCAGGGCTACCAACTCGACCGCGGTCAGTTCCGCCGGCAAATCGATGAATATGTCTGGTGTGACACCGTCGTCGAGGTTGCGCCCCGACCGCGTCACCCACCGAGCAATCGTGACTTTCAGAGCTCCGCCGTTGCTCAGGTCGAAGGTTTGTTGGACCGTGTTCTTGCCGAAGCTGGTTTCACCCATCACCACTGCCGCCCCGGCATCTTGGACGGCCCCGGCGACCACCTCGGATGCCGATGCGCTCCCGCGATTGACCAGCACAATGGTTGGAATGCCGACCGCCCGCCCCTTGCCGTCGGCCGGATATTCGGTGGTGGTGGTTCGGCCGACGGTCGCCAGCACCAACCCTTGATCGACGAACTCCGAGGCGATCTCGATTGCAGCCGTCAGAGTTCCGCCCGGGTTGTCGCGCAGATCGAACACGAAGCTGGTGGCGCCCGCCGCCAGCAGCTGGTCCAAGGCGTCGTCGACCTGGCCTCCGGAGGTTGATGTGAACTGATAGAGACGCAGGTAACCAACTGTGCCGACCATCTCCGATTCCACCACAGGTATGTCGACCGCCTCCCTCACGATCTCGAATGTCAGGTAGCTGTTGCCGCGATTGACTCCGACCACGACGGTGGTCCCTGACTCTCCCCGTACCTCGGCCGTCACTTCATCGATGGTTTTTCCATCGACGGCGACGCCATCGACAGTGGCCGTGACGTCTCCGGGAAGGATGCCGGCTCTTTCGGCGGGTGCACCTGGAAACGTCGAGATGATCACCAGGCGGCAACTCTCCGACAAGATCACGCATGTCGAGGACGCCGGATTGTCGGCGCTCAGATCTTCAGTTGTGACGATGGCACCAATTCCCTCGACCTGGCCTGCTTGTTCGTCCTGGATCATCGCCAGGATCTCAGGGTCGTAGTAGGCCGAGTTCGGGTCGAGCGCCGACTCGATCATTCCGATCAACGCCGCCTCGACTGCGACGGCCGGCTTTGGCCCAATCCGTTCAACCGCCAAACAAACCTGATCGAACTCTTCAAAGGGGGTGGCACAGGTGGACTGCAGACCGGCTGGGTCGGCGTATTCGGTGATCCCGCGAGCTGCTGCGCTTCCAAGAACGTCGAGATCGATCTCGTCTACGTAACGGCTCTGAATCAACTCGATTGCCTCACAGAGCAGGCCGTAGTCGACAGAACATTCGGTCGCCGGATCCGGAGAGGTGGTCGTTGCCGCGCTCTCCGATTCTGTGGGTGGCGAGGGCATGATGTTCAGACACGCCGAAAGGATGACCGCCACGACAACGAAGGACCTGAGCTGCATTCGCTCATTCAACCCCAAGGGGCTGATTACTTTGATATCCCGAGAATTGGGGCTGGAGTCGGAGACCACCGGAACCGATAAACCAATCGGGCCTTATGGCGATCGAAACCAAACCAATTCCTGCGACCGCCTCGGAAGGAGCCGGTTCCCGGCGCCGACGCGAGCGGCACGATCCCGGCGTGATCGGGGTAGCTCTGATCGCGGCGGTTCTTCTGCTCGCTCTCGCCGTACTCGCGCCGTTCCTCGGTCGGGCGCCGTCTCTTGCGACTCCCGCCAGGACGCCGGCGGTGCCGTGGTGGGCCATGGCCATTCTTTTCTACGTTTTCGAGCTCTCCGTGGTCCATTTTCGTTTCCGGCGCGACGCCCACTCATTCTCGATTTCTGAAATCGCCACGGTGATCGGGGTCTATCTGGCCGATCCCTTTGCCCTGCTTCTGGGGCAACTTCTGGGGGCAGGCGCCGCATTGGCGATAAACCGCAAACAGCGGGGTGTTCGCTTGGTTTTCAACGTCGCCACGTTCGGCATCCAAACCTTGATCGTGGCCGGCTTGTTCTACTGGTTCGTGAATCCCATGTTCCCGCTCGGACCGCGCGGTGCCGCCGGCGTTTTTCTTGGAAGCTTGTTGGCGTTGCTTGCTGCAACCGTCCTCATCACCACTGCGATCAGGGTGACCGGGGGTCGGCTGCGTCGAGTCGAGGTCCTGGAAGTACTGTCCGTTGGGTCGGCCGGCACCCTCATGAACGTGGGGCTCGGTCTGGTGGCGGTCACAATCATGTGGTCGCGTCCAGAGTCCGCATGGCTCGCTTTTTTGCCTGTTGCCCTTCTTTTTGTTGCGTTCAAGGCGTACACCGACCAGCGCGATGCCCGGTCTCGGATCGAAGCCCTCTACGAGCTCACCTTCGAATTGCACAGCTCTCCTTTGCTCGAGGACGCGATAACGGTCGCCGCCAAAGGAACGAGAGACCTGTTCGAAGCGAACGCAGTCCACATCATCCTGATCCCAGAGCCGGGACATCCATATGCGCTCCGCTCCTCTGCCATCGCCGAGCACCCGGTCGACCTCATGACCCCCGTGAGCCTTCAGATAACCGAAAAGTGGGCCGCCGGACTCAGCAAACCAGTTCTTTATACGAGACTTGCGGATGACGAATTGCCGATCCCTGGTATGCCGTCGCCCAAAACGGCGATGATCGTCCCGCTGGTGTCCAACGAGACCACCAGTGGAGTGCTCATCGTTGCGGACCCCCTGTCGGCGGTGAGCGGATTTAATGGAAGAGATCTCAAGCTTGCCGAGACGGTGGCGAACCGCTTGACGGTTTCGCTCGAGAACGGTCGGTTGGAGGACTCACTGGCCGAGTTGACGAAACTCAAGGAGCGCCTCGAAGCCCTGATCCGATCCAAGGACCAATTCCTGGCGTCGGTCAGCCACGAGCTACGTACTCCACTCACCGGAATCGTCGGCCTGGCCCAAGAGTTGACGAGAAGCGATCAGGCATTGGAAGACGGAGAAGCAGCCGAGTTCCTCGGACTCATCTACGAGCAGTCGAGCGAACTGGCCAACATCGTCGAGGATCTGCTGGTCGCGGCTCGGGCGGACATCGGAACCCTGGTGATCAAGCCACGCACGGTGGATCTGGTCGAGGAGCTCGCGCCGGTGTTGGCGAGCCATTCCCGGAGAGATGGGCGGGGGAAGATCGACGCGTTGGTACGATGTGAAGGCAAGGCCGTTGCAATCACCGATCCTCTTCGGCTGCGCCAGATCATGCGAAATCTTCTCACCAACGCGGTGCGTTATGGCGGTCACCGGGTCTGGGTCGAGATCGAATGGCGCGATGGTTTCTGGGCAGTCATCGTCGCCGACGATGGAGCCGGTGTACCGACCGAATCGGTCGACACCATCTTCAATCCGTACACCCGAGCCTCCAACTCCATGGTGGTTCCGCAGGTCGGTCGGCCTCGGTCTTTCCGTGTCGCGTCAGTTGGCGAATCTGCTCAGTGGAGAATTGGTTTATGAACGGGTAGAGAACGAGACGAGGTTTGTGCTCCTGCTCCCTGCTGCCAAGTGATCAACGGACCGGTTTGGTCTGGCGCACGTCCTCAAATGGAGCCTTCTGCTTGAAGATGCCTTCCGGCACCTCTGCTCCGGTCCTGATCAATGCGATGCGCCATCGCGGTGACGCGCCGAGCGCCCAGCGCAGAGCGCCCACCGCGACCCGGCCCCCAAGAATCGACCCGGAGGACGGTTCCAGGCCGAGGACACCGCGAACTCGACCAGGCATCGTTGCAACCGCGGCTCGGGACAACACTCGATAGCCGGCCTTGATCGAGGCCGAGAGGGGCGGTGCTTGAAGAAAAGCCAGCGCCTCATCCGCCCCCGGAGATCGTTCGAGGTCAGGGTGATCCGCAACGTAAGCAGCCAGGTCGGCGGCAGTGGACGGCAGTGGTTCGGCGTCGAGCAGACGACCGACCCTGGTTTGTTCCTTGACGAACTCGTCGGCGTCCGATGCCGATAAGGGGTTGGATCCGAAGACCTGGTTTGCCACGAGGAAGGAATCGGTCAGCGAATTGTGAACCCAGGCCGCGAGTTCGGGCGTCCCGGCCGAATAGGCGATATCACGATGAGACACGCCGCGCACTGGAGCGTGCGCTCTCCGTACCGTCCGAACCGCGGCTTCGACCTCGGGCATGGCGCCGTAAGACGTGGCCGTGACATAGTTCGATGTGCGCGACAGGCGGCCGAGCGGATCGTGGCGATACGAGGAGTGGTCGGCTACCCCGGCAACGACCTCGGGATGGGCAGCCTGGATCATGAGCGCACGGATGCCTCCAACAAAACTCGCCGGGTCCCCCATGACTCGCCAGGTCACGGAGCCAGGACCGAACAGGCCAGGGTCCCCGGAGTGGTCGAGAGTGTTGGCGAGGGGATCCTCGGCATGGGCAAAGAGCCCCGTGGTCGACACCACGACCCTGCGACGAAAGCGGTCGATCATCATTCTCGGATTGTGGCCCGGTCTCGTGCCAACCCGTAACCAGGTCTCAGCGCCGGAACCGGGCCGGTGCCAGGGCGGAGAGGTCGACATGGGCGAGATCCGCGGGCACCGCCCCATGGATCAGCAACGATGCCAGCAGGCGACCCGACGCGGGAGCGGTTTGGATTCCGGTGCCGCCCTGACCAACAAGCCAAAAAAAGCCCTGGGCAAGAGGGTCCTCGCCGATGACCATGCTTCGGTCGGGCGCGAAAGTTCGAAGGCCGGTCCAAGCAGAGCGAACGGTTCGTATTCCCAGGGTCGTCATTTCGTTGATCGTGTCGATGGCGAGGGCGATGTCCTCCTCCTGAGGGCGAGGATCGCCAGGTTCCGTCAACACCTCCTCTGACGGCGAACAGAGCAGTTGACTCCCGTCTGGTTTGAAGTAGAAATTGTGTCCGGCTCCCACCACCAGCGGCCATTCCGACCATGCGCTCTCGCCAGGAACCATGAAGGCCGTACGCCGCCGAGGCTGCAAACCGATGGGCGGAAGGCCGGCAAGGGAAGCGACGGTGTCACCCCAGGCCCCGGCAGCGTTGACGATCTTGCCCGCCGTTACTTTCCGGTCGCCCAGATCGACGACCCATCCGCCGTCATCGGTGCGGAGTGACCGGACCGCGGTCGACGTTTGGATCTCGACCCCACCTCTGCGCATACCCCTGACGAACATCTGGTGACAGGCAGCGACGTCGATGTCGATCGAATCCGGCTGCCACAAGGCAGCGGCGATCCTGTCGACACGAAGACAGGGCACGAATTCGCCCGCCTCTTCTGGAGTCATCATGTGAACCGTCGTACCGGCTTCGGCTGCCTCGTCCATCTGGTGGACGAGTTCGTCCATCTGGTGGTTTTCTGCGACGGTCAACGCGCCCCGCGCCTTGCCGAAAAGTGGTCCGTCGCTGAGATCTGGGATCGGGTGCTCAAAGACCGGTCGCGATGCTCGGGAGAGTGGCCGAATCGCGGCGTGACCGTAGTTCTCGAAATACAGAGCCGCCGACCTCCCGGTGGAATGCTGGGCCAGCTGGGCTTCCATCTCGAAGAGGGCGACGGATTGCCCGATCTCGCTCAGATAGAAGCCTGCAGCCGCACCTGCAATGCCTCCCCCGATGACCACGACGTCGTATCTCTCCATCATGTCCACGCTAACGCTCGACAACCTCGGGTAGCGTCGGCGATACTCGCGCCAGTTTCAAGGAGTGACATGCTGCAAACTATCAATCCGGTGGATGGCTCAATCGTTGCCGAATACCGAGAGCACACGTCGGTCGAGGCGGCCGCGCTGATCGACCAGGCGCATTCCACCTTCCTCACATGGCGGCATACGACTTTCGCCCACCGGAGCGAGTTGATGCGGCGTGTAGCCGACGTCCTCGATGCCCGGAAGGACGAGTGGGCATCGCTCATGACTGTCGAGATGGGAAAGACGGTTGGGAGCGGGCGGGCCGAGATCGAGAAATGCGCCTGGGTCTGCCGGTACTACGCGGACGAAGCCGAGGCGATGTTGGCCGACCGCTCGATCGCCACCGAGCGATCCAAGAGTTATCTCCACCACGAACCGTTGGGCGCGGTACTGGCGATCATGCCATGGAACTTCCCGTTCTGGCAGGTGTTTCGTTTCGCCGCCCCCGGATTGATGGCAGGAAACGTCGGGTTGCTGAAGCACGCCTCGAACGTGACTGGCTGCGCACTTGCGATCGAGGAGGCGTTCTCTGAGGCCGGGTTCCCAGAAGGGGCCTTTACGACATTGCTCGTTCCTGGTGCGCGGGTCGGGGAGCTTCTCGAGCACCCTCGTGTGGTTGCCGCAACGCTCACCGGGTCGGATCCGGCCGGCCGGGCCGTCGCCGCCAAAGCAGGTTCTTTGCTGAAGAAGACGGTGCTCGAGCTGGGTGGGTCCGACCCGTACGTGGTCCTGGAGGACGCCGATATCGAACTGGCGGCCACGAGCTGTGCCAACTCGCGCATGATCAACGGGGGTCAATCTTGTATTGCCGCCAAACGATTCATCGTGCATGAAGCGGTTTACGACGATTGGTTGGCTGCTTTCACCGATCGAATGAGGTCGATGAAGATGGGCGATCCCTTCGATCCTGAGACCAACCTCGGACCCCAGGCGCGCCACGATCTACGTGATGAGCTGCATGATCAGGTGTTGCGGTCGGTTGCCTCGGGGGCGAAGTTGGCGTTGGGAGGGGAGCTGCCCGACCTGCCTGGTGCGTATTACCCGCCGACCATTCTGACAGGGGTCGTGAAGGGGATGCCGGCCTACTCGGAGGAGATATTTGGACCGGTGGCCACAGTCATCAAGGCCTCGAGTGAGGAAGAGGCCATCGCGGTGGCGAACGACACGGTGTTCGGGCTCGGCGCGGCGGTTTTTACGTCCGACGTTGCCAGGGGTGAGCGTATCGCGGCGGAAGGTCTCGAAGCCGGATGCTGTTTTGTCAATGCGTTGGTTGCATCGGATCCGCGCCTTCCATTCGGCGGGATCAAGACGTCAGGATTCGGGAGGGAACTGGCCGATCTGGGCATATTCGAGTTCGTGAACCAGAAGACGGTCGTCGTCGCCTGACCCCAACCCCAACTTTCGGCGATGCCCGCTCGGCCTCGGGTCTCGTTCCTTAGGCTCTACGCCCTGCATTCGGGGTCTAGCGCCTAAGGCTCGGCATCCCCATCGAACTTTCGGCGATTCGCCCCGAATACGGGGTCCAGAGCCTAAGGATCGGATCGGTGCCCCTTCTTGCGGCGGATTTCGAGGCGGAGGATGCGTCGATTGCGGACGGCGACGACGCGGAGGATGTGGCCGGCGTGTTCAACCTCGTCCCCAACCTCGGGAAGGCGCCCGAGCAGACCGAGGGCGAGCCCGGCGACGGTGTTCCAGTCGCTGTCGTCGATCTCTTCTCCAAAGATGTCCTCTAGGTCTTCGACAGGAACCGAACCGTCCACCATCCAGCGGCCTTCCGCAACCGCAACGACTTCTTCGCCGACCGGGCCTTCCTGGATGGAGCCGATGATTTCCTCGACGATGTCCTCCACCGTCACCATGCCGGCGGTGCCCCCGTACTCGTCGACGACCACTGCAAGATGGTTCCGCGTTGCCTGCATCTCCCTGAGAAGATCCAGCACGCGCTTCGATTCAGGCACTGCCAGCGGAGCCTCGGCGAAAGATCCCACTTGAACGTGGCGCCGGTCGGCGGGCACGCGCATCAGGTCTCTTATCCGTATCACCCCGGTGATGTTCTCGATCGAGCCCTCAAAAACCGGGAGACGCCGATGACCGGCCTCGAGCGCTATCTCCAGCGCCTCGGAGATGGGCATCGACTCCGGAACTGCGACGATGTCGGGCCGAGGAACCATGATGTCGTCGACCTCGCGGTCGCCCGCTCGGAACGCCCGATCAATCAGCTTCAGGTCCTCGCCCGTGATCTGGCCCTCGATCGCAGCCCGGCTCGCCAACATTCTCAACTCGTCCTCGGTCACGGTCGGGGACGTGATCACGCCTTTGCCTGGCATCTGAATGTCGGCGATCCAAACCAACACCGCCACAATCGGCCGCAACACGAGCTCGAGCACCGCCATCGGGCCCGCTAGAAACAGAGCGACCCGGTCGGCGTGGCGCACGGCGAAGGTTTTGGGTATCGCCTCCGAATAGATGAAAAGAATCACGGTCAGGGCGGCCGAGGCGATGGTCACCCCGGCCGGGCCGAACCAACGATCGGCCAGGACGCCTGCGACGGTGGCCGCTGTGATCTGGGTCAGGAGCGCTGAAAGGAGGATGGCATTGAGCACCCTCGGAAGTCGGTGGATCAACGCCAGGAGCCGCTTGGCGCCTCGGGCGCCATCGGCAGCCATGGTCTCGGCCCTGACCGCGGGCATGCGCAGGAGCGAGGTCTCCGCGGCGGCTACAAACACCGAGAGGAGGAACGCTCCTGCCAACAGGAGAAGTAGGGGGAGGTCCCGATCGAGGTCCATCGACGGTCAGTCAAGCAGAGCTATCGGGCACGAGCGGATTGAAGTGCCGTCCACACCTTGTTTGGAGTCAGTGGCATGTCGATCCGCTGCACTCCGAGATGGCGGACGGCGTCGATTACGGCGTTGAGCACAGCCGGGGTCGAACCGACGGTTCCTGCCTCGCCGATGCCTTTTACCCCCAGCGGGTTCTCTGGGGTGGTGGTAACCGTGTGGTCTACCTCGATGGCGGGAAAAACTCCGGCCGTAGGCAGCAAATAGCTGGTCAAGTTGGTGGTGAGGGGGTTGGCGTCACCGTCATATCGCACTTCTTCGAACAAGGCTTGGCCGATACCTTGGGCGATGCCGCCATGCACCTGGCCGTCGAGCACGACCCGATTGATGATCGTGCCTGCGTCGTCACAGGCGATGTGGCGCAACAAGGAGACGTCGCCGGTCTCGGTATCGACCTCAACCACCGAGATGTGGGTGCCGAACGGAACTGTCGGGTGCTCTTGGACGTACGTGTTGTCGGCGTGCAGAGGACCCTCGTCGGAGGTTTCGGCCAGAGTTGCGACCTGCGCCCACGTCAAAGCAGTTGCCGGCGCGCCCCGCACACCCAGAGTGCCTTGTGGGCTCAGCTCGACGTCATGAACGCTGGCTTCGAGGGCACCGGCCACGAGTTGTTTCGCTCGCTCGAGGACACTCTCGCCTGCGCGGAGAATCGCCGAACCGGCCATCTGGAGAGAACGCGAGCCCATGGTGCCGCCACCTCGCACCACAAGGTCGGTATCGCCCTGGACGAAGGAAATACGTTCCGCCGGAATCCCGAGGAGGCCCGAGATGATCTGGGGAAAGGTCGT
Organism: Acidimicrobiia bacterium; assembly: GCA_041746105.1. Taxonomy (GTDB): domain Bacteria; phylum Actinomycetota; class Acidimicrobiia; order Spongiisociales; family ZC4RG35; genus JBFHRE01. Next base: position 96,758 of record JBGTHP010000032.1, on the reverse strand, counting down.
CTCGTGGCCGTGTCCATGTGACAACGCTCCCGACGACACCGTGGCGCTTCCGTCGGCGGCTATCGCCACCGATCCCCAGTCCTTGCGGCCGCCGGGGGCAGTCACCTCGACATAGCTCGCGACCCCGATGCCGATTTGAACTCGGTCTCCGCGCATGCGCGTCTCGGCTTGTCGCCTGCGTAGTTCGGAATAGTCGATTTTTGACAGAGCCAGGTCCAGAGCGGCTTCATAGTCGCCGGAGTCGTAGCGTTCACCGGTGGCTGTGATCACCGGGAAGTCCTCTGGGCGATGGAAGTTCCGTCTCCTGATCTCTACCGGGTCGAGGTCGAGGGCCGCAGCCAGAGCATCCATTGCGGATTCGAGCGTGACGGTGGCCTCGGGACGTCCCGCTCCTCGGTACGCATGAACCGGGGTCGTGGTGGTCGCTACGGAACGCCAGCCAAAAGTGAGTTTGGGGATGACGTAAGGACCTGCCGCCATCCGCTGGGTGAACTTCGGAAGGTGGGTTCCAAACATCGGCCAGCCGCCGCAGTCTTGGGTCACTTCGATTCTGGCGCCGGTGATGTGCCCGCTGCGATCGGACCCCAATTCAATCTTGTGTACCTGGCCGCGACCGTGGGTCATCGCCACCATGTTTTCGGTTCTTCGCTCATTCCATCGGACCGGCCTACCCAATCGCATGGCGAGCGCCGCGCAAAGTACCTGCTCCCGATAGACCGCGATTTTTGCACCGAACCCGCCACCCATGTCGCCCACGCTGACCCTGATCAGGTTTCGATCGAGGCCCAGCGCTCGCGAAATGACGTTGCGGGCGTCATGAACGGTCTGAGTTCCCAATTGAACGTCGAGGATGTCCCCAAACATCTGAGCCAGTGCGTTGTTGGTTTCGAGTGGGACCGCCGTCACCCGTTGATGCACGACTTCTGCCTTGACCACAACTTCTGCATCAGACAATGGATCCGTGTCGCTCTCGATTCCACCGGAATCGATGATGTTCGTGCCGTGTTGTTCGAACAGCACAGGAGCGGTGGGCGAGAGGGCGGTGGTTACGTCGGGTATTGCGGGAAGAGCGTCGATTTCGACCCAAACAACGGCGGCGGCGTCGACGGCCTGTGCCTCCGTTTCGGCCAGCACGACCGCCACGATGTCTCCGACAAAGCGCACAGTGTCGGTGGCGATCAGTGGCGCACACATGTAGTCGGGCTGGCCGGCGAAATCGATCGGCATGCGTGCGTCGAAATCGGAGCCGATGAATACACCAACCACGCCGGGGAGAGAGCGGGCATCGTCGAGTTCGTACCCGGTGATGGTGCCGTGAGGCACCTGTGATCTCACCGGGACCATCCAGATCTCGCCGTCGACATGGAGGTTGCCGATAAAAGTCCCGTTCCCGGTGACGAGACGTGGGTCCTCTCTACGTTTGACGGCGGCGCCGAGGATGGATCCGCCTACAGATGTGCTGGTCATGGGCGGCATGCTAGATGGTCGTCGCCGGAGCAGATCAGCTGTCCCCGGCTGTCGCCCGGTGGGTAGCATCGGACGCCGATGAGTTCAATGAACCCGCAGTTGCGACTCGAGTTCTTCTCGTGGATGGTCCTGACCAGGACGTTCGACGAAGCGATGGTGGCGATGTGGAAGCAGGGCCGCGGGGTGGGAGGCACGTTCAGCCAGCGCGGACACGAGGCGATTTCGGTAGGGGTCGCCTGTGCCACGACGGAAACCGATGTGATGGCACCGATGCATCGCGACCTCGGTTCTTACCTTGTGCGCGGCATGACCCCCGAGCGAATCTTCGCCAATCTGCTGGGCAAGGCCACAGGGCCTTCCGGTGGTCGCGACGCCAATCTCCACGGCATGGGTGACCTCGACCTTGGGCTCATCGGATTCATCAGCCATATTCCTCAGGCGCTCCCGACGACGCTGGGTGCAGCAATGGCCATGCGGTATCGGGGCCAGGCTTCTGCCGCAGTCACCTTCGTTGGTGACGGAGGCAGCGCCGCAGGTGCGTTTCACGAGGTCCTGAACATGGCGGCGATCTGGAGCGCACCTTTCGTTCTGGTCGTCGAGAACAACCAATACGCATACTCGACACCGCTCGACCAGAGCCTGGCAAAACACGAGATCGTGGTTCAGGCGGCCAGCTACGGGATCGCAGGAGTTCAGGTCGACGGCAACGACGTCGAGGCGGTTCACAGAGCGGCGTCGGAGGCGCTCGAGCGTGCACGCAGCGGAGGGGGGCCGACTCTGATCGAGGCGATGACCATGAGAATGCTTGGCCATGCCATTCACGATGGCGCAGAGTACGTTCCTGCTGCTCTGCTGGAGGCGTGGGCCGAGCGAGACCCGGTCACCTCATACCAACGCCGGCTCGTCGACGAGGGCGTGATCTCAGAAACCGACGCCGAGAATGTGTGGGTTGAGGCAAAACGAACGATCGAAAGATCGATCGCGGCCGCATCGGCAGCTCCCATGCCCGACCCTGCCACCCTCACCAGAGGGGTATACGCCCCGTGAGTGAGAACTTCGGATTCTCCGACCTCCCGATTTCGACCGGCCGCGAGCTCACGTATCTCGAGGCGATCGCCGAGGCCATCGTCGTCGAGATGGACCGTGATCCCGACGTGCTCGTGCTTGGTGAAGACATTGGAGGGAGCTTCGGGGGAGCGTTCAAGGTGACCAAGGGTCTGGCGGAACGGTTTGGGGATAGGCGCGTTCTCAACACGCCGATCGCCGAGTTGGGGTTCACCGGGATGGCCACGGGCATGGCGCTCATGGGTCTGCGCCCGATCATCGAGATGCAGTTCGCCGATTTCATCTCCACCGCCTTCGACTCCATCGTCCAGTTCGCGGCGACCGCCCACTATCGGAACATCGGGAAGGTCCCCTGGGTGATTCGAGCTCCTTCCGACGGCGGCATCCGTTCCGGCCCATTCCATTCCCAAAACCCGGAGGCCTGGTTCGTCCACACGCCGGGTTTGAAGGTGGTCGCGCCGGCAAACCCTGCCGATGCCAAAGGGCTACTGGCGGCAGCGGTCCGTGACGACAACCCCGTTATCTATTTCGAGTCGAAGCCCTTGTACCGGTCGATGCGAGATCTGGTGCCGGCGGGAGAGCACGTTGTCGAGATCGGGAAGGCGGCGACAGTTCGCGAGGGAGACGATCTCACGATTATTGCCTACGGCTCGATGGTGCGAGAGGCGCAGGCGGCCGCCGGTGCTCTGAGCGTGGACGGCATCGAGGCCAGGGTGCTAGATCTCCGCACGCTCAAACCACTTGACGTTGACGCGATTCTCCACGCCGCCGCCGCCACCAGCAGGGTCTTGATAGTCCACGCCGCGAACCGCAACACCGGTGTCGGCGCCGAAGTGGCGGCTCTCATCGTGGAGCAGGCGTTCGGTGACCTTGATGCCCCGGTGATGCGGCTCGGCGGCGCCGACACGCCGGTCCCATTCAGCCCTCCGCTCGAGGACGCCTATCGCCCCGACGCCACCAAGATCCTCGCGGCCGCGACACGGTTGGCGGCTTATTGATCGAGCCTTAGGCTCTAGACCCCGTATACGGGGCGAATCGCCGAAAGTTCACCGTGCCCCCAGGGGCGCCGCTCAGGCGTGAAGGAGTTTGCGGATTCGTCGCCCCGCCACCACGGTACCGATCGCCCCCATCGCCGCCAGGAAAACGGCGTGGGCGATCATCCCCGAATCGATCCGTCCAGTTGTGAAGCCGCGGATCAATTCAACGCCGTGATAAAGAGGTGAGATCTGGATGAGGGGCCGGATCGCTGCCGGATAGACCTCGAGCGGATAAAAGGTGGCGGAAAAGAGGAACAGGGGAAGCGTCACCAAGGTCACGAGATCGAAGTCCTGCCAGCTCCGCATATAGGTCGTGGCTGCCATGCCAACCGATGCGAAGGCGAACCCGATGAGCACGGCCACCGGGATCGCCATGATCGCCCACCACGATTCCGCCAATCCGAACAGCGCCATCACGATCGTGAAACCGATCGCATAGAGAAGGCCACGGCCAAGTGACCAGGCAATCTCGCCCACCGCGATTTCGTTGGGTTCGAGTGGCGTGGCGAGCATTCCGTCGTATGTCTTCTGATACTTCAGCTTGAAGAAGATGTTCATCGTTGACTCGTAGACGGCGCCGTTCATTGCGGAGCTGGCAAGAAGTGCAGGTGCCACGAACGTCGCGTAGGAGACGAAGGTGCCGTCTGCGAGCCGGACTTCTCCGACCAGTTCGCCGACACCGATGCCTATCGAGAAGAGGTAGAAGACCGGTTCGAAGAATCCGGAGAGGATGATTATCCAACTCCGCCGGTAGACCATCAGGTTGCGCTCGAGGACTCTGAGCGCGCCCGCGAAAGCAAGCAGCGGAACGGCAGGCCTGGGAGAGCGATCGGTAGTGAGGCTCGTCATGAGACGAGCCGCTTGTGGAAACGATGCCTCGCCCCGGCGATCGAGACCGTGATGATCGCTCCAAGAACCCCGACATGCCACAGCGGATGCAGAACCGGTTCGAGCCCGAGCGCCCACGTACGGCTCAGCTCAACTCCGTGCCACAAAGGGGTGACATACGCGATCGGTTGCATATAGGTGGGAAGTTGGGAGATAGGAAAGAAGGTCCCGCTGAAGAGAAATAGAGGAGTGATTCCGAAGCGAAGGACCGTTGAGATCGCCGTGTCCTTTTCTATCGTCGCCGTGAACCACATAGTTGGCGCAGCAAACGCCAACCCGGTCAGTACGCCGGCGGCGGTCAGCGGGAGCAGAGCACCGACTGTCAACGCTCCGACGAGCATCGCCATGAGTCCGTAGATCAATGAGACCTGCGTCAGGCGAATCGCCACCCAGGAGAGGTGGCCGAAGACGAGCTCCGAGGTGACCAAGGGTGTCGCCAGCGCCGCGTGATACGACTTGGTCCATCGAATGGCGGCCAGGACGGGATATGTGGATTCTCCAAAGCCAGTCTGCATCGCGGCGGCCATTATCAGGCCGGGGGCCAGCCACGCCACGTACGCCAAACCGGCTGGTCCGCCTCGTTGGTCGACCAGGGAACCGAGCCCGATTCCCATCGCCAGAAGAAAAAGGAGGGGGCTCAGGAAACTCGAAAACACCGACGCACGCCACGTGTAGCGGTACCGCCTGGCTTGAGCCTCCATCGCTCTCAGGGAACCTGTGACCATCGTTCAATCAACCAGCGTCCGACCGGTCAGGTGGAGGAAGACATCTTCCAGCGTCGACCGCCGCACTAGCGTGGTGAGTGGATGTGATCCAAGATCGTGTACGGCTGCCAGCGTTTTTTCGGTGTCGGCGGTGTACAACAACAGACGATCGGGGAGGGTCTCGGTTCGATCGGCCGTTGAGGAGAGATCGGGCGTTTCATCCTCAAAACGCATCTCGATGACTTCAGGGGTCGAATGCTCGGCGATCAAGTCTGCCGGCGAGCCCTCACCAACGATGCGACCCTTGTCCATGATCAATAGGCGATCGCACAACTGCTCGGCTTCGTCCATGTAGTGAGTGGTGATGATCAGCGTCACACCCTCACGTTTCAGTCGATAGAGACGATCCCACAGCAGATGTCGGGCCTGGGGATCCAAGCCCGTTGTGGGTTCGTCGAGGATCAGCAAATCCGGTCGGTTGATGAGTCCGCGGGCAATGGTGAGGCGTCGCTTCATGCCGCCGGACAACGGCTCGACGCGGCTCTTGCGCCGTTCGGTGAGCTGGGCGAACTCGAGGAGTTCGCCAATGCGGGTGCGAACCTCCGATCGGGGGAGATTGAAGTAGCGGCCGTAGATCGCCAAGTTCTCTTCGACGCTCAACTCCATGTCGAGGTTGTCCTCTTGAGGGACAACGCCGAGACGTGCTCGGATTTCCCTTCCGTGGGTCGTCGGATCGAGCCCAAGCACGCTCAGGCTTCCGGAGGTGGGGGGCGACACCGCCGCGATCATCTTCATCGTCGATGACTTTCCCGCCCCGTTTGGTCCTAGAAACCCAAATGCCTCCCCGGGCCTGACTTCGAAGTCGATGCCATCGACCGCGACAAAGTCTCCGAACTTTTTTGTCAGGGCAGTCGCTTGAACGAGGGCTTGGGACATCGCGCAAGCCTACCGAGGGCACCGCGATTGCATGAGTGGGTTTTCCTCGGATCCGTCTCGCGGGATGGGAAAAGTGCGGGCGACGGCGAACTTTCGGCGATTCGCCCCGTATCCGGGGTCTAGAGCCTAAGGTTCGTCAACCCCTTCCACCCTCCTCTTCTGTCCAGGCGCGATACATGAGTTGGGTGCCGCGGCGGCGGTGGGCGTCGATTCTTCCGAGTATCTCGGCCGCTTCTGCCTCGAGCACCGACCGTTCCGGCTCGGTGGCGAGCAGCGCGCAAAAACGTTCGGCGAGTTCGGTGTGTTCGCGGCGAAGTTCGGCGACGTCGACCTCCAAGCGAGGATCTGTCTCCGTGAGGTCGAGCAGCAGCCCATCGGGGGCTTCGGATTCGTCCACGTGGTCGGCGTACGCCTCGAGTAGGTCGCGGAGAGCGCGCTCGAACTCTGCCCACGGCACATCACCGGTTGCGCCGATGAGCCTTTGCAGTCGGCGACAGCCGTCGTCCATTTTGGCGTCGATGGCATCGATCCGGGATTGCTCCATGTTCTATTCATAGCGGAAGCTGCGGGCCGCCGATAGAGGCTTTGGTCATAGTGCCCCTGCCTCGGCGGCGGTGTACCGTGCTCGGGTGCAGCTGATTCTTGCGTCCGGTTCCCCGCGCCGGCGTGCGCTTCTCGAAAGTATCGGTCTCCGTTTTGTGGCGGAGGCGACCGATGTGGACGAGACCCGATATCCGGGAGAAGACCCTGACCACTACGTCGAGCGGCTGGCAAGAGCCAAAGCCTTGGCCTTGGCGGCTCCTGGCCGCCTCGTGATTGGAGCCGATACCACGGTTGTGGTTCATGGCACAGTTCTGGGCAAACCGGCCCATCCGAGCGAGGCGCGTTCGATGCTCAGGACCCTGGCCGGGGAGGCCCACACGGTGCACACCGGTGTGGCGGTCGCCGGATTCGATTCGACATCGGACCAGGCCGTTGTCCACGCCGCGGTCGAACACACCGTGGTGCGTATGGTCGACATGACCGATATGGAGATCGCCGACTATGTCCTCACCGGGGAACCCCTGGACAAGGCCGGCGCCTATGCGCTCCAGGGGATCGGCGGGATCTATGTCGAGCGAGTCGAAGGCAGCCCGTCAAACGTCATCGGTTTGCCGCTCCACGTGGTTGCACGTCTGCTGCGGTCTTTTGGTGTGGACGTGCTCGCGCACTGAAAACCCGCCCTTCACAGTAGACGGACTAATGAACGCGGCTAGCTTGTCGACTGGGCATCACAAGCAAATTTGGGCGGAGGAAACTCGTGCAAACTCTCATGGCTGCGGCCGTGGCTCTAGCAACCGCATTGTCTGGACTGGTCGTTTCGAACCCTGAGACCTGCCATGGCGGGGCCACTGCACCCATGACCGCGGCCGGTTTTGGCCTGGAGTTGTCGGCATCCGCCTGGGGCGGATACTGCGAAGGATCGAGTTCCTGGTGGATGGCGGACGCGAGCGACGGGCTCTTGCTCGAGTACGGAGGAGGGGACCCCTATTCGAACGTTCACTTCTATCGCAACCTGGTGGCACCGTCCAACGCCGGTGTTTTCGACTTCTCGGTGGATTTCTTGGTCCCCGACACAACTTTCAACAACGTTGGTGGGGCATCGACGGTTCAGGCGATCGAATTCTCGGCCAGCCTTTGGAAGAGTGAGCGTCGCTACGAGTGGGCTTTGCAGTGGACCAACGTCGGTCTAGCCGAGCCGGCTTTTCGTGTCTGGCATCCAACCGATGGATGGGTCGACACCGGCGTGACTGGGACTTTGGCGCCAGGCTGGCACACGGTCCGTTTCCTTGGGCAGGTCACATCGAGCGGAGCCAAGCTGAAACGGTTTGTGGTCGACGGGTCGGTCACCAAACTAAACACCACATTTCCGTGGAGTGCCGCCCCCGGCGTTCCCGATCTGGCAGCGGTGGCGGTCCAGCTCGATGGGAACTGGGAAGGGGCCCCGTACTCCATCAAGATTCGTGACGTTGATCTGATCATTCGCTGAAACGGTGCGACTACCGTCGGTCGCGCAGTCGACCAAAGGACAAAAAATGGCCACCCCTCACATCTCGGCGTCCGCCGGCGAATTCGCGGAGGCCGTGCTGCTCCCCGGTGATCCGCTGCGAGCGTCGTACATCGCCGAACACTTCTTGGACGGGGCGGTTCAGGTCAATGCAGTTCGCAACATGCTCGGGTACACCGGAACCTTTGAGGGCATGCCGGTCTCGGTGATCGGAACCGGGATGGGAATCCCCTCGGCGTCGATCTACATCACAGAACTGATTTCGGAATATGGGGTGAAGCGGCTGGTGAGGGTGGGATCGTGTGGTGCCATCTCGGAGAGCCTGGCGTTGCGCGACATCGTGGTTGCCATCGGCGCCTGCACCGACTCTGGCGTCAACCGGCTGAGATACGGTGGATGGGATTTTGCCGCCACGGCCGACTTCGACCTTGCTCGCGCCGCGGTCGACGCGGCGGCGGCGGCCGAGATCCCGGTCAAGGTTGGGAACGTCCACTCCGCCGATCTCTTTTACAACCCCCGTAAAGACTCTTTCGAGATCATGGGGTCGATGGGCGTACTCGCAGTCGAGATGGAGGCGGCCGGCCTCTACGGGGTGGCAGCCGAACGTGGTGCACGAGCCCTCGCGATCCTGACCGTTTCGGATCACATAACGACCGGAGCCCAAACCACATCCGAGGAGCGTGAGCGGACCTTGGGAGACATGGTCGAAGTTGCCCTTCGGGCGCTGGTGGCCGACGCCGCTTGACGGATCCTGGACCTGTTCCAACGCCGCAACAGGTCGGCGATCCGGCCGATCCCCGCCTAGATCCATTTCGGGGTCTCAGGTCAAAACGTAGTGATCGAATTGTGGTCATCGAAGGTGTTATCGCGCTCGAGCGCCTGGTGGCCGGCGGTCGCCGACCGCTAACCGTTGTGTCGCTGGCCGGTAGGGAGAACCAAGTCGCGCATCTGGTGGACCGATCGACCGAATGGCTGGTTGCGCCTCAGTCCGTCTTGGACGAAGTCGTAGGGTTCAAACACCATCGGGGAACCTTGGCCGTGGCCGAGAGGCCCCCTCTTGGGCAGGTTGAGCATCTCGTCGGCAGGGTCCTCGCTGTTGAGGGGGTCAACGATGGCGAGAACATGGGCGCGCTGATGAGGTCCGCCCTGGCGCTCGGTGCCGAAGGTGTTCTTCTCGACCCGACAAGCGCCGACCCGTGGTATCGCAGGAGCATCCGTGTCTCGATGGGAGCCGTCTTCGCCCTCAAGGTCGCCCGGTCCAAGCGATGGCCGGACGACCTGTCTGACCTGAGGGCGGCTGGGTCGACGATCGTCGCTCTCAGTCCGCGACCGGACGCCGAGTTGTTGGGCGACTACGTCGCCGACGGTCCCACCGTGATCCTGGTCGGTGGAGAGGGGGCCGGCCTTTCTCGCGAAGCACTCGCCGTCGCAGACAGGATTCTGCGAATACCGATGGCTGGAGCCATGGATTCGATCAATGTCGGGCATGCTTTCGCGATTGCCGCCCACCATTGCTGGCGCCTCGATCAGCGGTAATCTCGGCCGCTGTGACCCCGATCACCCTCGAGTCTCGAAGGCAACCGCCGATCTATCCGCTCATCGCGGTGCCGGCGAAGTTCGACTCGACTGCCGAGATGAAGAGGACGATCCTCGTCGAGTTGGAATCACATGGGATCACCTGCGACGCGATCCTCGACATCATGGATGACGTCAAGGCCGACCCGGTCCGACTCCGCCATTGGGTTACCCTCGTCGAAGAGTAGAACGGGTAGTTCGACCGGCTCTAGCTCGACAATGATGACTCGTTGCTGTGCTCCTATGTCCATGACATTGCTCCTATGAGTTCGTCGACTCGTTTGTGGTCCAACGGGCGGCCGCTCGGTGAACCGTGGTTCTTGATGTGCTCGGGACTGGCAAAGACGAGGTTGATGTCGTGTTTGTCTCGGGTTGCGAGAAGCGCCCCTCCGTACTCGGCAACCAGATTCACTACCGACGCGCTCTGGGCCCTGTATCCGGTTTCGTGCTCGATCACCTTTCCCTCGAGGGCGACAGCGCCGATTGCCACGTCAACCATGTCTTCTGCGAGGGGTGATGCGAGAAGGGTGTCGAGCGACTTTGCCGCATAGATCCCACAACCGAGCCGCCCGCAGCGACCATCGCTGTGAGGCACTTCGATTTCGCCCTTTTCGCACTCGGCCACCAACGTGGGGCTCTCCCAGCGGGTGCGGACGCCAAACAGCCCGGATGGCCTCACCGACCAAAGCCGATACCCCATCACCGGCTGCGGAGACCAACCCTCGCCGTGCCGTTGGCGAGCGGCCGCCACCACGGTCTCGGCGGCGAAAACCATCGCCTGTTGCAGTCGACGGAGTTCACCGTTGAGCTCTTCGATCACACGCAGTTGCTCGTCGATCAGTCGGCGTGCATTGACAACCTTGACTTCCCGACGCCGGATTCCCGCGAGCATTCCGTCCCAACCTGCGATCTCCAGGGTGTGGCCGTAACGCTGTCGGTAGGTTTCAACCGCTTCGATTGGTCCTGCTGCCTCCATCGAACTCGAACTTACGTTCGTCGAACACCTGTTCGCAAGTGGTTTTGTCCAAAGTTTTCGCGAATCAAATCTTGGATCTGACCAGCGGGACCAGATCCCGGCGATTCATGTACCCCCGGGTCAGGATCTCGGCCCTTTCTCCGACGCGGTACAGCAGAGAGGGAAAACCGTTGATTCCCCATGACCGCGCCAAGCGAAAATCGGCCCAGGTTGCTTGGACCGCGTGCTCACTCAAAAACGCAGCAATGAATTCGTCATGATCTATCCCCAGGGGCGTGACCAGCTCAGGGATCGTTTCGGCGTCGGGGATGATGCCCTTGGTGTAGAAAGCCGATTGGATGGCTTTGAAGACGTCGAAAGTACGAGCCGGGTCGATCTCGCGCACCGTCACGACAGCCCGGCACGCCGGCTCGGTGTCGTAGGTCCAATCCAGTCGTTCGAGCAAAGCGGTGTCGAAGAGTTGGCCCGTGTGCGAAGCAACCTGCTCCCAGTGATGACGGAGGGTTTGGCCAAGCTGCTCACTCATTGGTTCAGCTGCGGGTCCTGGCCGCAATCCGCCCAAAACAATTCGTAGCGGGAGCGCAGGAACGGCCTCCTGGACCTCGTCCAGCTCCGGGGCGAAACCCCAGCACCACGAGCACATGGGGTCGCCCACATAAATCAACTCTTGATCCGCCAACACGCCGGCCTTTCGAATGGTTGGGTGCGCGCCAGGCATGGTGGCACAATGAATTCGGACCGGCGATGCCTAGAAGGGGGTGTCGCGTTTGATAGGTGGTGCGAGCTGCCGACAGGAGACACATGGCTGCGAGCGCGACGGCGGGCATCGGATTGAACAGTCTTGCCCCGCATCGGACGATCGTCCGGTGGGGCCTGCTGCTTGCGTCGGCCGGGTTCGCCTTCACGGCAATCGCGGTATGGCTCGGCAGGCCCGTCATCCTGGACTTGTTGTTATCCACGCTCGTCCTGATCGTGTTTGCGATCCAGTATCTACGGGAACACCCCAATCCGCTCCACGCCCTGCTCGGCTCGGCTTTGGTACTCGTGGTCATGGGACGGTGGGCTTTTTCGTCGGACACGGTCGCCGCCGGGCTTGCGGGTTTGACCGTTCTTCTCGTTGCTTCTGCGCTGGTGGTGGCGCCGTTCGACTGGCGGTTTTTGACGTTTGGGCTAGCGGTCATCCCCATCGTGTTTTGGTGGTGGCCCCGCTTCGGTGTCGACCCGATCATCGCCGGATCGGGTATGGCAATGGCTTTCATCCTCGGCAGCATGATCGTCTTTTATTCGGTGGGCACCGTCGGTGCCGCCGCTCAGAGATACGCCGATCTGTTCCGACAGGCCCCGGTTGGGCTGATCGAAGAGGATTGGACGGAGGCCATCGCCATTCTCGGCCAGAGAATCAATCCGGGCGAGGACGTGGTCGACCGGCTCACTGCCGATCCCGAACTGTTGACCGAAGTCATCACCGCGGCGCGAGTGGTCGCTGCCAACGAGTTGGCGGCGAAAATTTTCGAGCGCTTGCCAGAGGAGATGTTGGGTCCGGTTCAAATCACGTCGTATGGCCCGCTGGCAGAGTCGACTTGGCCCGGCGAGGTTGCGGCCATCTATCGGGGGGAGGCCTACTCGGCGCGCCACAAACAGAGAACCTCCGACGGCGGCATCCGTTACCTGGATGGATCTACGGTGCCAATCGGGCGTCGAGTGATGTTGAGCATGACGGACGTGACCGCGGCAGAGTCGGCGCGAGAAGACCTCGAACAATCGGCTCGATCCAAGGACCGATTCATAGCTGCGGTATCGCACGAGTTGCGAACGCCGCTGGCGGCAATTCTCGGGTTCTCCCAAATCCTCATCTCAGAGCGAGATGTGAGCGACGACGAAAGACGCGAGATGCTCGAATTCATTACCGAGGAGTCCGCACAGGTCGCATGGGTCATCGAGGACCTGCTCGTGACGGCCCGAACCGAAGGAGGAGTGCTCACGGTCAAATCCTCGGCGGTAGATCTGAGGACGATTGTCGTAGATGTCGCGAGGGAGGTCGCAGGGATCGAAATCGAAGGTGGTATATCGGGGTGGTCGGCGATCGCCGATCCTGGCCGTTTGCGCCATCTGGTGCGAAACATGTTCATGAACGCAGTGGAGCATGGTGGTGAGGCCAGGCGAGCAGTCCTGGGACGGACCGGTGAGAGTCTGTGGCTCGAGGTGAGAGATTCAGGACAGCCTCTGTCTGACTTCGACCACGAGCGAATCTTCTCGCCATACGAGACTGCTCATGATCGACCTGGGCTGACCGCCTCCGTGGGTCTGGGGCTGGCCGTCGCCCGGCGTCTGGCGCGTCTGATGGACGGGGACCTCGTCTATTTCCATGACGGCGAAGCAGTATTCAAACTCACGATTCCCGCAGTCAAATCCGGTCGCGACGAGTTACGCGCCCCTTTGAATCGTGACTCTGTCTTCCAGACCGCTCCCCGCGACTGAGCTCGTTCCACCACGGTTCAGGCTCGCGTGCGCTCGGGCCGAAAATTACTTCCCAACTCGTGGTGTGCCATCCCCGGCTAGCGGCCGAACAACGTGTCGGAACCGCTGGGAGTACGCTCTGCCCAAAGTCAAGGTCGCAGTGCCGCCTGGCTACGGTGCACGGATCTGTTGGCTGGCCCTCGGCCGCACAGATCCGTGCGCGAGCCTTCGGACGGAGCGATGGGAGGGTAGATGAGCCAGATCAGTATGTGGCTGGACCGAGTCGACGCGGTCGAGAAGCGACTGGAGCGGCTGGCACGTCCGATTGATGGCTTGACCTCGGCCGATCCGGCTTCCGGTGAGCGGTGGGAGGGAGGTCAGGTCTGGGGTCATCTGAGCGAGTTCGTCGATTTTTGGGTTCCACAGGTTCAGACCGTCATCGATCGATATCAAGGCGATCCAATTCCGTTCGGTCGCCAACCTGGTGACTCGCGCAAAGCGGATTCTCTCGAGGCAGGCAAGACCACACCTCCCGAGGTCTCGTGGCAAGCGCTCCAATCCGATCTCGGGCGACTCAGAGACTTCATTTCGGGGCTGTCCGACAGGGGTCTGGATTCGGTTGGTCTGCATGCGAAGATAGGTCCGATGGACATGGAGGCGATGATGCAGCGTTTCCTGGTTGGTCATCTGGAAGAACACGCCACACAGTTGGAAGAGATCCATCCGGCCTGAGCGAGGCACACTTTCGCGGGAGCCGGCAGTGGTTCCTCCGCCGACATGGGAGACTGGGCTTCATGAAACCGTGGGGTGATGCCGAGACACCGTACGAGCAGTTGGGCGGAGCGGACCGGTCGAGTGCCCTTGCGAATACCTTCTACGACGTTGTCGAGGCCGATAGCCCGACCCTCCGTGCGATGCTTCCAGTGGACATCGAGTCCACTCGAAAAAAGTTCGCCGACTTCATGAGCGGGTGGCTAGGCGGACCCCAGCTCTACATGGAGCGCCATGGTCACCCCCAATTGAGAATGCGTCATTCCCGCTTTGTGATAGGACCGGCTGAGGCGGCCGAATGGACACGCTGCATGAAGATCGCCCTGGATCGGCTCGCGGTGGGGGATGCCCTCGGCGCCTTTCTCGAGGACAGGCTTGGGTCCCTTGCCAAGCACCTCATAAACCAGGATGAAGCCCCATGATCGAAGTAGAGATGGTGGACGAACGTGGCTCCGCACTCGGCGCTATCGAGAAACTGACTGCCCACCAGGCTCCTGGCCTTTTGCACAGGGCGTTTTCCGTGTTTGTGACCGATCGTCTCGGCAGGCTGTTGATGCAACGCAGAGCTGCCGACAAATATCACTTTGGCGGTGTCTGGGCCAACACGTGTTGCTCGCATCCCCGACCGGGTTATCTGCTCGTCGAGGAGGCGCGGCTCCGGCTCGAACACGAGATGGGCCTCGATCTGCCGGTCCTCGAGTTGGGGGCGTTCATCTACCGAGCGGAAGATCCGGTTAGCGGCCTGGTGGAATGGGAGTACGACCACGTGTTCGTTGCTCGCTCGGACGATGATCCGTCTCCGGACCCAGATGAGGTGGGTGACTGGGCGTGGGTGAGCCCTCACGAGGTGGAGACGATGGCACCGGTGGCGCCATGGGTGCCGCTGGCCGTTGACGCTTTCCCTCGGCTGTTGGGCTAGGCGTGCCCGATTACGTGGCCCTTTTCAGCAGCCTCAACGTTGGAGGCAACCGGGTCCAGATGGGGGACCTACGGCTTTCGTTCGCGAGTCTCGGCATCGGAGATGTCGAGACCCTCCTCGCCAGCGGCAACCTCCTGTTTTCGCATGAGGAGACGAGTAACGACGTTCTACAGCGCCGGCTTTCCGATCACATGGCTTCCGAATTCGGGTTCAAGTCCTATGCCATCGTTCGCGATCTCGCCCAGATACGGGCCGCCTACGAACAGAACCCTTTCCGAGTTTCTGGTTCGGATCCCAAATTTGTCCATTCCTTTCTGATGGAGTCAGAGATCTCGGCGGAGGGCTGGGCTGCGCTGACGTCGGCCCACACTGGTCCAGAACGGGTGGCTAAGGGCGAACGCGATCTGTTTGTCGACTATGTCGACGGCGCAGCCCGTTCGAAGCTCACTTTGCCTTTGGTCGTCAAGAATCTCGGGTGTCGGGGAACAGCTCGCAACGTCAACACCCTCGCCAAGATCGTGGCACGGTTGGAAACTCGCAACACGCCCTCGGCCTGAGGCGATGGTTGGAGGGTCGGTCTCGCCTGTCTATAGAATTGATGGATGCCACATCCACTGGTCGAGCAACTCCGATTTGCACGCTCCGAGTTCTGGCGCGGTCTCGATGGCATCCGTGATGAGGACGCAGTCCGGCGTGTCGGACCTGCAAATCCCATTTCTTGGAGCGTCGGTCATCTCGCCTGGCAGGAACAGCGTTACTGGCTGATCCGGATGCAGGGTCTGGAACCTTTGTCACAACGTCTCGTCGACGAGTTCTGCTTCGGCTGCGACTCGGCATCACCGCCGCTTGCCGAGATCAGGGCGATATGGGACGAGGTCATAGCGGCGTGTGATCACTTCCTCGAAACTCTCACCACAGACTCCCTATTCCGGGAGCGGGACTTCGACGGGGTCTTCGCCCAACCAGGCTCGCTGATGCATCGAGCCATCTATCACTATTGGTTCCACCTCGGAGAGAACATGGGCCTGCGCCAGGCCCTCGGTCACACCGACCTTCCCCAATTTGTGGGGAACATCGATGACGAGGCGCCGTTCAAACCCTGGACATGATCAGACGAGGGCGTCCTCTTTGGCCGCAGGCACCAACGGCCCGGATGGTGTCAGGCGGCGACTCGAGGCGATGACGCCTCCAATCAGACCAGCGGCGAGAGCCGCCGCGATGACCGCCAGAACCTCCCAATCCGAGCGGACCTGTTCGAGTCCGTAATGTTCCAATTGCTCGACGGTGGGCTCGAAGCGGGTCAACCCGGCGTCGACGAATGAGACGCCCGACTCGCCCACACCGACCGAGAGGTCATAGGTGACGTTCTCCGCGGCTGTGTCAAGGACGAGATAGCTGAGCCAGGCGGAGTCGGGCACCCAGTCCATGTTTTCGTCAGACCGGAGATCGTTCAACAACAGTTCGGACGCTTGCTCTGAACGGGTCAATGTCAGACCTTCGCCGTGAAGCAGGTCGGGTCGCTCCGGTGTGAGGAGAAAGATGTCGGCGGTGATGTCGGGAGAATCCGGTTTGGCGCCATGGAGGATGTGGAGAGGGACCCAGGGTCTTGGCGTCGGCATCACGATCTGAACCGGTATGCCATCACCGGAGACAAAACCGTCTTCTGCGGCGGCCACGGCGTCAAATCTGGCTGCGAGGAAATAGGGAGATCTGCTCGCGTAATAGTCGAGCATGTGAACCGTGGCCTGACCGGGCGGAAGGTCGAATCCATTCTCGTTGACCCACTCCAGGACCGCCTGGCCGCCGCCTTCGAGCACAACGACGTCGAGGGAATCGATCCGCGTTTGGAAGAGAACAACCGCTTCAGAGGCCGCCGCCAGAGCCACATCGCCGGCGCGAAGCTCTATCGGGTTGACCTCGCGCTGCAGCCTTTGCAGCGTCCAGTCTCCTGCCCTTCTGACATCGGTCGGTATCGCCGGAAGCGGGATGATCGAGCCGAATGATTCGACGTCCCCCTCAAAGGTGAAGTTTGTGATGTAGTGCTCGATCCCGTCCTCCCAAGCGACGAATGTCGTCGTTTTGCCGAGGCGGACTGCCCCGTTCTCGGCAACCAGGAATCCGCAAGCGCTGGCGATCGGTGCGGCTGCCACGGTCAAGCCGGCGGCGATTGTGACGATGAGGGCGAATCGGCGCATTGTTTTCCTTTGGTCGGACATCGGTATGACGAGCCGCCGGCCGACATGGTTCCCTGCGACCCGATCACCCAATGGATCCCGGGCGTTAACTTGATGGATATGAGAACAGGCGACTGGCGCAAAACCCTCGAAATGGCACATTCGGCGGCCCTCGAGTGGCTCGACTCGCTGGGGGAGAGGGCTGTGGGTCCAGAACGAACCTACGCCGACATGTACCAACTGTTCTCGCGACCGATGCCGGAGGCTGGACAGAGTCCGGCAGAAGTGATCGAAACCCTGGCTTCGAGCGTCCCTCCCGGTCTGATGGCCATGAATCACGGGCGGTTCTTCGGCTGGGTGATCGGTGGACACCAACCGGTTGGGTTGGCTGCGGACTGGCTGGTCGCGGCATGGGATCAGAACACCGCGATGGCGGAGTCGACTCCGGCGGTGTCTGCGATCGAACACGTAGCCGCGGACTGGATCGTCGATCTGCTTGGACTCCCGTCGGATTCGTCGGTCGCTTTCATCACCGGCGCCCAGACCGCAAACTTCGTGTGTCTGGCAGCGGCCAGAAGCAAGGTGCTCGCCGACGTCGGTTGGGACGTAGAGGCAGATGGTCTCACCGGCGCGCCTCCGGTCACCGTTATTGCCGGTCCACACAGGCACCACACCATCGACAAGGCGATCAAGATGCTCGGTCTGGGAACGGCCCGAATCCGGACGGTTGCCGGCAGTGGCCCGACCATGAATCCCCAGGCACTGGCCAGGGAGTTGGACCAGATTGAGGGCCCGGTGATCGTCTGTGCCCAGGCCGGTGAGGTCAACACCGGAGCCATCGACCCGATCGCCGACATAGTCGGTGTCACCAGCGGAAAGGCATGGCTCCACGTCGATGGTGCCTTTGGCATTTGGGCCCGTCTCGATGACAGGGTGGCTGGACTGCTCGAACATGTGGAGATGGCCGATTCGTGGGCGACCGATGCTCACAAGTGGCTCAACACGCCTTACGACTGTGGAATTGCCATCACCCGACACCCCGGTGCCCATCGACGAGCGATGACGGTGCGTGCGGACTATTTGATCGTCGACGACCCCGCCTTGGTGAGAAGCCCGATCGACTGGAATCCCGAGATGAGCCGGAGGTCGCGAGCGGTTCCGGTGTACGCCACCCTGGCCGCGTTGGGACGATCAGGGGTGGCCGAGATGGTGCGCCGATGTCGTGATATGGCAACGATGATTGGGGAGGGGGTTGAGTCGATGCCCCGTGCAGAACTACTGCATCCCGTGATAACCAATCAGGTGCTGGTGCGTTTCAACGGGACCGATCCGGCGCACACCAACCGTGTCTTGAAGACGGTCCAGGACGGCGGTGTCTGTTATCCGACGGGGACGATGTGGGATGGCCAACCCGCGATTCGGATCTCGGTCTCGAATTGGGCTACCGATGAGGAGGACGTGGCGCTGACGCTCGAGGCTTTGGCCGCTGCGCACCTGTCGGCGTTGGGGGATGACGACCGCGCCATGTAGCCTGCTTGTGAACGGCACCACCTCTCGGCAGTGCCCGCCGCCCTTCCCGAGCCAATTGTGAACAACCGCGCCTATGAGTATTTCCGAATCTGCACCTCGGCGGACTTTTGCGATCATCTCGCATCCGGACGCCGGGAAGACAACCCTCACCGAAAAACTGTTGCTCTATTCCGGAGCCATCGAGGAGGCAGGAGCAGTAAAAGCGCGGGCCGGCCGCCAGCGGGACGCCACGAGCGACTGGATGGAGATGGAGCGCCAGCGAGGTATTTCCATCACCTCGACGGTGCTCCAGTTCGAGCATCGCAACCACGTGTTCAACCTCCTCGACACCCCGGGCCACCGCGACTTCTCTGAAGACACCTACCGGGTGGTGTCGGCGGTTGACGCTGCGATCATCGTGCTCGATGCCGCCAAGGGGATCGAGCCCCAGACGCTGAAGCTCTTTCAAGTAGCAAAGGCTCGGGGAATCCCGCTCATAACCTACGTGAACAAATGTGATCGCCCCGGACTCGCTCCGTTGGAAATACTCGACGACATCGAATCCCAACTCGGGATGCGACCGACTCCGGTCACATGGCCGGTCGGTTTTGGACCGGATTTTGAGGGAGTCGTCGACAGGCGCGACTCATCTTTCTGGCGTTTTGATCGTTCGGCCCACGGTGCAACGGCGGCGGCAGAACAAAAACTAGAAGTGGCAGATCTAGCCGAGCGGGGTACCGCCGGCGAGACGGCGGCACATGAGGTCGAATTGTTGGATGCAGTTGGCTCAAACCACAATCGGGAGTCGTTCATGGCGGGCGAGACCACCCCGGTGTTCTTTGGATCGGCGATATGGAACTTTGGTATCCGCCTGTTACTCGATGCGTTGGTCGACCTGGCTCCTGCGCCAGGACCCCAGAAGTCGGCACAAGGTTTGGAGCGCCCACTCGACGCCCCCTTTTCGGGATTCGTATTCAAGATCCAGGCCAATCTCGACCCTCGCCATCGCGACCGAGTGGCATATATCAGGGTGTGTTCTGGCCGATTCGAACGCGGGATGAGTGCGATGAATGAACGCAGCGGGAGACCGCTCGGCACCAAGTATGCCCACCAGGTTTTTGGCCGGGAGCGAGACACGGTCGAGTTCGCGTATCCGGGAGACATCGTTGCCCTCGTGAACACAGGCGATGTCCGGATCGGCGACAGCCTCAGCATCGATGGGGATATTCGTTTTCCGACCATTCCGACGTTTGCCCCCGAATACTTCATGGAGGCGCGCAACCTCGACACCTCGAAGTTCAAACAGTTCCGTCGCGGCATGGAACAACTCGATCAGGAGGGAGTGATTCAGGTGTTGCGCAGCGCAGAGAGGGGCGACCAGCAACCTCTGCTGGCGGCGGTCGGACCGCTCCAATACGACGTTGCCACCTACCGTCTCGAGTCGGAGTACGGGGCCAAAGTCCTGTTGAGTCCGACCCAGTACACCGTTGCCCGTCGCACCGATCAAGCCGGAGCCGAGATCCTCTCCCGGCTACGTGACTGCGACATCGTGTCCAAAACCGACGGAACCCTCCTCGCCTTGTTCTTCAATCAGTTCCGACTGGACGCCGCCATCAAGGCACACCCCGACCTGGTTCTGGAGTCTGTCGTCAACGGCTGACGAACTCTTGTCGCCGTTGTGCCGACTCGTCGTAAGCAGGGCCCCGCCGCCCGGAAACTTGGCCTCGTGAGGTCGCCGCGTCGGATTCCGCTTCGTCGGCGTGGTTGCACAGCGCGGCTGTGCCAAAGGTTCTGAGGGTTGGCCGGGGAGGATCCGGCCAACCCTTCAGAGCGGTGTTCACGTCTTGGGACCAGCCCCTACCGGTTCGGTTTCCCTGGTGGATTCCTCAGGAGGAGTAGCAGCCGAAGCCGGCTCGACCCGATTTTGGCGACGACGCCTCAGCAACCACCAGCCGAGGAGGGGGATCCAGATGAAGGGGAGCAGCGAACCGGCGAGCAGCACGATCCAACGCCCAAGGTCGACGAGGACGCCCCAGCTGGCTTCGACTCCTTCCAGGAATCCCGGGATCCCGACCGGGTCGGTGACGACGAGCTCGATCGACCCGGTATTGGCCACGGTTCTTCCGATCGGAGCCCCTTCCTCGTCGATCGGTTGCGCGGTCACGTTGGTTTGGGTGCGAAGGCGTCGCTCGGCGGTGATCTCTGCGGCCATGACGATCGACTCTCCTGGCTCGAGGAGATCTTCGCTGGTGCCGAGCACGTTGATCAGATCCTCCAGGTCGAGGTCGAGGATCGGGTCACGCAGCGTGATGGCGTTCAAGTCGGTGTCGCCGACGTTGATGATCTCAAAACAGACCGTCAGGTCCTGATCCCGATCTATCCCCAGACCGCTCGATCCCGGGCAGGCCACGCCGTCATCGTGCCCAGGGTATGCGGTGACTTGAACGCGGATCCCGGGTTGGGTGGTCGCTTCGGTGATCGTGAGATAGATGGTTGCCAGGGCGACCTGTTGCTCGATTGTTCTCAGCTGGCCGCGCAGGGTTTCGAGCTGGGTTTCGCGCTCGAGTAGTTGGGTTTCGATCGCCACGATGTTGTTGATGTCGGCGGCCGAGACCAGGAGCTCACGCAGGCGAACGACGCTCGCCTCGGCTGTGATTATCCGAGACTTGAGGTCTACGACCCGTTCGGTCACGTCATCGGCGGTAATGTTCTGGTTGCGCAGTTCGCCGAGTGACCCGAGGCGGTCGAGAGCGGTCTGGAAGTCGGCCGGTGCCACCTTGAAGATGAGGTAGGTCTGGGGCGGGGTACCCGTGGTCTGCTGCCCGAAAACGGTCCCGCCAAGCGCCTGGATGGTCTGGGTGGCTTTGGTGGTGGCCGCGGCGACATCGGTCACCGCGACGACCACGTCCCCGGTGAAGATGACATCGCGCCCGGAATCGACCTGGGCGAGTGGGGGAGCTGTGCCGCCATCTCCGAGAGCCTTATCGGCCGGAGCTGCGAACTCACCTTCAGCGGTCACCCCGCCTGCGGTGGTTTCTGGGGCACCCAAAGCATCAACTCCGCCTTCGTCTCCGATGACGGCCCCTATGTCGGAGAACGCGCTGGTCACTTCAGATGACTGACCGGCACAAGCGCTGGCCACGAGACCGATCACCAGGACTACGAGAATGCTGCGATATATGTGCTTCATGTCTGTGGTTCGCTCCTTTGAGGATTCTGACATGAGACGCATTCATCGACCGGAATAGTTCCCTACTCCAGCGAATCGTGTCCACCGGATCGATTGGGTCGTGGTCGGCCTGGGGCCACACGTTGTTGCCGAGGCGCCGTAGATTGCCTGTTGGCGTCGCCGCGCTGGAGGACGGTTTGGAAATCGTTGGTCGTCGATGTTGCAAGTGGATGGTGTTGCTGGTGGTGGCCTCGGCTTGCGACATCGGCCCGATCACCGAGCCCGTGGCGCGAGCGACGGTCGCTCCCTCGACGGCGTCCGATCTGGCGACCCTCGAAATCAAGGCCGACTATCCCCGCTATCTACGCCACCTGCGGCGGCTCAATCTGGAAACGACCAACGCCGGGTCCAGCGACATCGTCGTCACGCGTCACGTATTGATCACCGAACATTTCGGCCCCCAGGAACCGGAGGTCCGGCGTTCGCTCATCAAGGCGGGTACTCGGGTGGATCTCCAGGCCAACTTTGGGGAACTGCTGACCTGTGAGGACAGCGAACCCCTCTCGGCCTGGGTTCTGCTCGACTACACGACCGGCCTCGACCCCACCACCTACGAACTGATCCTCCCGATCGATGCCGCCCCTCTTGATCGAATCCGGGACAACGAATGTGCTCAGCAAGCAGTCCACGAAGCCGTCGACGTCCAGTTCGGCGACGGCGCGGTCAGCGGAGAGACGGTGACGGTCCCGATCTCATTGGACAGGGTCGCAGGTTCGGAGCCGATCGT
The DNA here is from genome assembly GCA_041746105.1 of Acidimicrobiia bacterium. Taxonomy (GTDB): domain Bacteria; phylum Actinomycetota; class Acidimicrobiia; order Spongiisociales; family ZC4RG35; genus JBFHRE01. The sequence goes on along the minus strand of JBGTHP010000032.1, from coordinate 74,277 downwards.
GGTGACGGAACTGCGTGGGTCGGTGGTGTTCAAGCTGGTGGCCGCCGTGCCGGCCGAGATCCCTCTTTTGATGAAAACGGGTATTCACTCTTCTGGCTTGGCCACGGTGTTCTCGCCGGTCCGATGCGACCCTCACGCCGTCAGCCAGAGCACCAAAACCTACGAATTCAACATCTGGGTCACGGTGGGCGAGCACGAAACGGAAATGATCCCCATCCCGCTGCCGCCGGGCCTTCGTGACCAACTGGACGAGGTACTCGACGCCTGCATCTCAAGGGTCGAGGCGGAAACACCCTGACGATCAGACTCTGGGCCGTTCCCAGGTGACACCGACCCGTCTCGCTGCCTCGGTCGAGTCGATCACCGGCAAGATCTCGAATTCGCAGAGGTCGTTCCACCGTTCGATCCAGTCGGCGAGCAGCGAAGGATCATCGGTCTGCATCAGCTGGAAGCACCGGTCGAGGGACTCGTCGGCGACGATCCAGCTGTCCAGATAGTCGAGTCCCTGTGGCAGCATTCGTCCAGATGTTGCTGCTCGTTGATAAACGGGTCCGGGTCCGTTCTTGTACTTTTCGACCACCATGTATCTCATCGCGATCATTGTCACAGAGATCGGCAATCGGCGACTGCGGCCGCCGAGGTTTTGGCTGGATCCTTGGGGCTCCTCTCGACGCATAGCGATTGATCCCGTGGAAGCATGGGGCCCATGGACATCATTCTCATTCCTGGCCTTTGGCTCGACGGCGCGACGTGGGACCAGGTCGTTCCCACTCTCGAAAAGGAGGGGCACCGCGTTCATCCGCTCACACTTCCTGGCATGGAATCGAGTGAGGCGGATCGATCGCAGATCGGCTTGCGTGACCATGTCAACGCGGTGGTGGCGGTGATCGACGCTTGTGATCCAGATAGCCAGATAATGCTGGTGGGCCATTCCGCCGGTTGTGGGGTGGCGTATGCCGCCGTCGACGCCCGACCCAACCGGGTTTCGCGTGTCGTCTACATCGGAGGCTTTCCCATCGGGGACGGGCAGGCGCTTGCCTCCGGTTTCCCGGTTGCCAATGGTGAGGTGGTCATGCCAGAGTTCACGGAATTCGATGAGGCGGACCTGGGCGGTCTTGACGATGCCGCCCTCCAGGCCTTTCGGGAGCGGGCCATTCCTTCCCCAGCCCGGGTCACCACCGATCCCCAGCAGCTCTACGACGAACGCCGCTACGACGTGCCGGTAACGGTCATCTGTCCCGAGTTCACCGGGGACATGCTCAAGGACTGGATCGAGCAGGGAATGGCACCTGTCGCAGAGTTCACTCGGCTGCGCCACGTCGAATACGTCGATCTACCGACCGGCCATTGGCCCCAGTTCACCCGCCCCCGGGACCTGGCGCGGGCCATCCTCGGCCACTAAGACGGTCTAGTCGCCTGGTGATTGGATCACACCCGCCAGTTCCACAACCCGCCAGAAAGGCGAGGTTTGGCCAAAGAGTCAAACCCCTGCCTCGGACCGTCTGGCTGCGATCAGCTTCGCCACCAGATCGTCGGGTAGCGAGGCGTCGATCGGAATCTTCAGGGCTCCCTTGGAGGCGCTGAATCCGGCAAGGTCCTCCGGGCTGAATGTCGCAAGGACGTCCCCGCTGTGGGGCAGATAGCTGAGATGATTCTTGGCTGCCGAAAACCCGGCCACGTTTTTCCCCCGGAGGCGAAACACCGGAGCACCGTAGGACAGGCCCTGTTCCGCCTCGGGCACTACCGCGAGGATCGATGACCGGAGTCGTTCCATGGATGCTCGGCTCCGGTCATCCAGCTGCGCCAGATACCGATCCACTTCTTCGACAGACATCGCCGCTCTCCCGTGTTGTCTGTGACGTCCTGCCGGGCCGTTTCAGCTACAACCGAGGCTGTTTCCACAGTTGAGACACTTGTAGCACGAGCCGTTACGAACGGTGATGTGCCCACAGATGTCGCAGAGGGGAGCGTCGCCCATCATCTCCGAAAGGACCGACTGCATACTGGCCGTTCCGGCATCGGTTGCTCTCGCCATCGACGTCGCCGCCATCGGCTTGGGGGTCATGGCCACCGGTGCTTTTTCGGGGGCGGCGGCCGGAGCCGTCACGGTGCCGGCAACGAACATGGCGGCAGCCTGGACTGCGTTCACCTCTGTCTCGGACACAGCATCTGCCAGATCGAGTTGGACGCCGGCTTCGACTGCCAAACCCTTGGGCGGCTCCGCCAGTTCCATTTCGCGAGTTGGAGGCACCTGGGCCAGCTCATCGCGGTGCAGGTACTCGACACCCAGAGCCCTGAACACATAGTCGATGATCGAGTTGGCCATCTTTATGTTGGGATGGCCTTCGACAATGCCCCTCGGCTCGAACGTCTGGAAGGTGAAGGTGTCGACGAACTCGGCCAGCGGCACCCCGTATTGGAGGCCTTTCGACACCGCGATGGCGAAACAACTGAGGATGCCTTTCAGAGTCGCCCCTTCTTTGGCCAGATCGATGAAGATCTCGCCGAGCGTCCCGTCTTCGTACTCGCCGGTGCGCATATACACCTTGTGTCCGCCGATTCTGGCTTCCTGATTGAATCCACCGCGGCGGGAGGGAAGCAGGAAGCGCGGGGGGCGCATCCCCTGGGCGTAGGCCTCGGTCGGAGACATCCCGGCCGGAATCTGGCCCCACATGATCTTCTTCTCAACCTCGTGCGCAGCGGTGATCTCCTCGGTCTCCTCGTCGGATTGACCATCATCAGAGGAGGAGGAGAGTGGCTGGCTTGCCTTCGATCCGTCTCGATAGAGCGCCATTGCCTTCAGGCCCAACTCCCATGAGAGCCGGTAGGACTCTTCGATATCCTCGATGGTGACCTCGTTCGGCATGTTGATCGTCTTCGAGATCGCCCCTGAGATGAAGGGCTGGGCGGCAGCCATCATCTTGATGTGGCCCGTATGGTGGATGAATCGTTGTCCGTCCTTGCCGTTGCGGTTGGCGGTGTCGAAGACGCTGAGGTGTTCGTCGCGAAGATGCGGCGCTCCCTCGATGGTCTGACGTCCGCAGATCTCATCGCTCGCTTCGCGGATCTGAATCGGGGTGAATCCGAGCGATCGCAGCAGATCGAACTCCCACGAGGTGTACTCGTCGACGCCGAACCCAAGACGCTGCAATGTGGCTTCGCCGAGAGCGAACACGTTGAAAGCGTGCTTCAGTTCGAAAACCGATGGGAGGCTTTTTTCGATTTTTGCTATTTCTTCTTCGCTGAATCCCAGGACGCCCAAACTCTCCCGGTTGATGTGGGGAGCGCCTTCGAGCCGAGAGGTGCCGACGATGTACTCGACAATCGCCTTGATCTCACCTGGCTGATAGCCAAGGTTGTGGAGTGCCGGAGTCACTGATTGGTTCACGATCTTGAAGTAGCCGCCGCCTGCCAGTTTCTTGAACTTGACCAGTGAAAAGTCGGGCTCGACACCGGTCGTGTCGCAGTCCATCAAGAGACCGATGGTTCCGGTTGGTGCCAGCACGGTCGCCTGGGCATTGCGGAATCCATGCTTTTGGCCGAGTGAGAGCGCCAGGTCCCAGCACTCTCGCGCCGCCAGCAGAAGTTTGAGCGGCGCCAGGCTCTGGTCGATTCCCATGACGTGGCTGGTGACGCTCTCGTATTCGTCAGGAGCCGCGTCCTGAGAGGCTCTCCGATGATTGCGGATCACCCGAAGCATGTGCTCGGCGTTTTCGGCATACCGGGGGAAAGGACCAACTACTGCAGACATCTCGGCGGAGGTCGCATAGCTGTACCCGGTGAGGATGGCGGTGAGGGCGCCGGCAATCGCTCGGCCCTTGTCGGAGTCGTATGCGATGCCTTGTTGCATCAACAGCGATCCGAGGTTGGCGTACCCGAGACCGAGCGTGCGGTAGTCATATGAGCCCTGCGCGATCTCTTTGGATGGGAAGTGGGCCATCGTCACGGAGATCTCGAGCACGACGGTCCAGATCCGAATCGCATGCTGGTAGGCGTCGACGTCAAAGGTGCCCGACTCGGCGTCATAGAACTTGATCAGGTTGAGCGACGCCAGGTTGCAGGCGGTGTCGTCGAGGAACATGTACTCGGAGCAAGGATTCGACGCCTTGATCCGGCCGCCGGCGGGGCAGGTGTGCCATTCGTTGATGGTGGTGTCGAACTGGAGGCCGGGGTCGGCGCAGGCCCATGCCGCGTCGGCGATCCTGGTCCACAGGTCGCGAGCCTTCACCGTCTTACGAACACTGCCATCGGTGCGATTGAGTAGTTGCCAATCACCATCGGTGATGACCGCCTGAATGAAGTCGTCGGTAACGCGAACGGTGTTGTTGGAGTTCTGACCGGATACGGTGAGGTAGGCCTCGCCGTTGAAATCTGCGGGCATTCCACCGTGCTGGATCAAAACCCGAGCCTTGTCCTCTTCGACCTTTTTCCAGTCGATGAACGTTTCGATATCGGGATGGTCGACGTCGAGGATGACCATCTTGGCGGCGCGTCGGGTCGTGCCTCCGGACTTGATTGCACCCGCGGCCCGATCACCGATCTTGAGAAAACTCATGACCCCCGAGCTCTTCCCGCCCCCGGACAGACGCTCGTTTTCGCCACGAATAGCCGAAAAATTGGAACCGGCGCCTGAACCGAACTTGAAGATGCGCGCCTCGCGCACCCACAGATCCATGATTCCGCCAGGGTTCACCAGATCGTCGCTGACCCCCAAGATGAAGCACGCATGAGGCGAAGGTCGGGAGTAAGAATCAGGGGACTCGACCATGTCCCCGCTTCCGGGGTCCACAAACCAGAAGCCCTGGGCCGGACCGGTCATGCCATAGGCATGGCTCAGTCCGGTGTTGAACCATTGAGGTGAGTTGGGGGCTGCCATCTGGGTGGCGAGCATGTACTTGAGTTCATCCTCGAAGGCGTCGGCATCGCTCTCCGCGTCGAAATAGCCGGTCTTCTCACCCCAGTGGCGCCAGGTTCCTGCCAGACGATCGAACACCTGTCGCGCCGATGACTCCGGCCCCGTCTCCGGCGTGCCGTCGGCCGAGACCAATGGCGTTCCGTTCTCGTCGATCTGAGGTACGCCGGCCTTGCGAAAGTACTTTGACACCATGATGTCTGCCGCGACTTGCGACCATCCGGCCGGGATCTCGGCGTCGAGCATCTCGAACACGACAGAACCATCGGGGTTGGTGATGCGAGAGTCTCTTCTCGACCATTCGATGGAGCCATAGGGATCTGTCCCTGCCGTGGTGAATCGACGCTGGATCTTGAGTCCGGTGGTGTCGCTCATGTTGATGGTTGTTCCCTCTCTCCGCTGTCCTGATGCCTGCTATCTCGTCCCGGCCGGGAGTTTTTCCCCCCAACCTGGATCCCGTTACCTGGATCCGGTTACCTGGATCCCGTTACCTGGATCCTGCCGGTGCTTCACGCTGGTGCGCTCGTTCGACCTTGGACCGTGTTGCCTTGTTTTTTCTGGGTTGTCTCGGCTGGGTTGTCTCGGCTGGGTTATCCGGTTTCACGACCGACCTGCTGGTCTGTGGTGCGGTTGTGCCTGGTTGGCGGCCTCTGGTTGAGGCCCTGTTCTGAGTTGTGACTGGTCCGGGCCGTCCTGTTATGGGTCGTGCTGTTCTGGGTTGTGACTGGTGCCGGTCGTGACAATTCCCAAATTTGACCTCTAATCCTTGTCTCAACCACTAGATGTTGTGGTCCATTCCGATTCGGACACCACATCTAGGGGATGGGCACGTGACTGTAATTACACAACTGTTGTTCCGCAACGTTTTCCCGTGGGAGATTTCGCGAGCAGTCGCGAGCGCCTATCCAGAGATCCAACGGTGACATCGGCAACATAGACCAAGATGCCAGGGGCGCGAAAACTCGACAGGAAAGCGAATTTCGCGCACCCTTTTTCCATCCGAGCGGTCCGATATCCGAGGGCGAGCCGTGGCAACGGCACCTCGAGCGAGCAGCCATCGATTTGCCACCGCCTCCCTCCAACATCGCCGGGGTTGACCGGCTTGGAACGAATCAGGTTTCGGTTTCGTCGGTATCCAGGACATGATCTCGACGATGGACATTGAGCTTTCAGATCTCGATCGGGCGCGACAAGGTGACGCCCATGCGTTCATGCGTCTCATTCAACCGCACGACAAGGAACTCCGTAGCTTCACCTATCGGTTGCTGGCAGATCGCCACGCCATGGACGACGTCCTCCAGGAGGTCTATATAAAGGCCTTCCGTTCGCTGAAGGGTTTCCGAGGCGACGCGTCGTTGCGGACGTGGCTGTTTCGTATCGCCCGCAACACCTCCATCGACGCCATCCGGTCGCGGCGTTCGCACCGAACCCTCGACTTCGATGTAAGGGACCTTGGGCAAATGGAATCCGCGGCGGTGAGCCGATTGGATCTCGGTCGAGCCCTCGCACAGCTCGGTCACGACCATCGCCAGGTTGTGCTGCTGATCGATGGGGCCGGGTTCGACTACGCCGAGGCGGCCGCGGTGATCGGAGTCTCGGTGGGAACGGTCCGCAGCCGGCTGTCCAGGGCGAGAAGTCAGCTCCGCCAGAAACTCGAAGGGGGAGAAGATGTCTGATTTCGAATCTCTCGAGGTACCAGAGCACGGGCCAACGTTCTGGGAGGACCTTGAGGAGTCGCTGGCGGGTTCGACACGGGGCGTTCGCCCCGGATGGGTGTGGGCACCGGTAGCGGCGGTAGTGGTCCTTATCATCGGCATCGGAACTGCAGCAGTCCTCGACGGCGACGATCGCATCAGCCCGGTTGCAACCCCCGACACAGGGTCGTTCCCGGCCACCTCCACCGGGCCGGACTCGACGCCTCGGGTTGTGCCTACGACCACCATTAAGCCGAGCGCCACGACCGACTCGCAGCCGGTCATCGATTTCCTCGAAGACGGTGTGCCTGCGCCGTGGAATCAACCGCCGCTGAGATCTGATCAGGTTCCCGCCGTCCTTGCCGAGGAGTGGCGCAAAGCAGCCAACCGGGAATGGTGCTCCGGGCTGTTCTCGGAGTTCCTCTTCGACTGGTCTGGAATACGAGCAGCCAACTTCTCGGATGGTTGGGCTGTGGCATATGACTCATCGGATCAGCGTTCCCTGTTCGGCATTGCCGGAGCGGCGGTCATGGCGCCGGCCGATGTCGGCATCCGCTGGCCCAACCGGATCCGATTCGATGATGGAACCGTCTTCGGCTGGGGCGGCGAAGGATTCGATGAGTCCAATCCGCGCAGACTCGGCGAATTGTCTCTGCCTGGAGAAGGCTGCCTCTATCAGATCTGGTCTGAAGCGGGCGATGATCCCCTGGTGGAGATCGCCAAGAGCCTCCGTCGGGTCGAATCCTTGGAGGAATAGCGGGCGTGGGTCGGATCAGGACAGCTGTCGCACCACCGCCGTGGCGACGGCGGCGGCAATCACGGTGACGAGGAAGTTGGCCCTGAACCGCAGCGCGATCGCAGCGGCAGCCACTCCGGCCAGTCGGGCGTCCAAAACAAACCGGCCTGCGTCGACGGTCGACCAGACCAGGACCAGAGCAGCGAGCAAAGGGCCCGGAACCAAGGTGGCCAGCCGGCTGAAGCTCTCTGGCATCGGGCGCCCGCCCAGCAGCACCGGTCCTGCGGCCTTCAGGATGTAGCTGACCGCCCCCAGACCGAGAAACGTGATGGTGGCCGCAGTCATGGTCTAGCCGCGGTGCGGGAGGCGAACACGGCGAGTGCGGCAGCAATTATCGGTATTCCGGGCGGTGCTATCGGCACGAGGATGGCGGCGATGACTGCGCCGACCAGGACCACTCGCCGATGGTCGGCGTCGAGCAAGCGCGGCCATATCAAGGCCAGAAAAGCTGCGGGGATGGTGGCATCGAGTCCCAAGGTCTGCACCATGTCCCCCATCGAGGCTGCCCCGACCACCCCGATCAGGGTCGAGATGTTCCAGAGTACGAAGACAGAAATGCCTCCGGCGAGATATCCGTAGCGTCTCAGTGCCACGTCTTCAATGCTTGTCGCTACTGCGGTCGACTCGTCGATCATCCATTGAGCGACGAGCGCTCGCCACCAAAGTGGCCCTTTTAATGCAGGCGCCAGAAGCAGCCCAAAGGCCAAGGATCGGAGGTTGAGGAGCGCTCCCCCCACAATCGCGGCCGCCACCGTTCCGCCATCGGCCAGCACTCCAACTGCCGCGAATTGGGCGCTACCCCCAAAGACCAACAACGAAAATCCCGACGCCTCCCACCAGCGGAGGCCGGCCTCGGCGCAGGCAACTCCGAATGCAAGTCCAAACGGCACGGTGGACAGTCCGATCACCAGCGCTTTGTTGCGAATGACCTGCTTGGACATGGGCAGGCGAGGGTAGGCGAGTGTGAACAGCTGCGAAACATCCGGGCCGCCGCCTTGGGCTGGGACGCAGAAAGCCGTACATTCTCAACCATGGACGTACAAGCCGCGCCCGAAACTGCGCTTTCGGACAACCCGACAAAAAAGGATGGCGCCAAAGCCGCCATGGCCCTGGCCGGCTCGATTGCGGTCGCAGTTGCGCTAGCCGCATCCGAACTCCTGGCCGGTCTTTTTTCCGGCATCCCATCCCTCGTCGCAGGGGTGGCCACGTTTGTGATCGACACGGTTCCCAAGCCGATCAAAGACTTCGCCATCAGGACGTTCGGCACCTACGACAAATTGGTCCTCGGCATCGGGATAGTGGTGGTTGCCATCGTGATCGGTTCGTTTGCCCGCAGGCGGACCGCATTGTTGTTGTTTGGACTGTTCGGGCTCTTTGCGGCATGGGCGACAGCTCGCTCGCCATTGAACGATTTGACCCCTGCACTCGTGAATGGAGTGGTGGCGGCTCTTATCGGGTACGGATCTTGGATGCTGATGGCGCGCACCCCATCGGAGACAGATCAGGGGCGGCGCCGGTTGCTGGCCCAGGCCGGTGCTCTCCTTGGACTCGCCGTGCTCGCCGCCGCCGGGGGTCGTTTTCTGGCTGAACGGGCTCGTCAGATGCTGGCTCGCCGTGACGAGGTGATTCTGCCCAAGCCCTACGAGGTTGTGGCGGCGCCCGGTCCTGCCAACGAGTTCGAGGTCGAGGGTCTTTCCCCGTTGGTAGTGCCCAACGACCGGTTTTATCGGATCGACACGGCTCCTTTCAATCCGCCGCAAGTCGACCTTTCCACCTGGACGTTGACCGTGACCGGGATGGTGGACCGACCACTCACGTTGACGTACGACGAAATCTTGGGGATGCCGATGGTCGAGCGTTATGTCACGCTCTCGTGTGTCTCCAACGAAGTGGGCGGGCGTTTGGTCGGCAACGCGAAATGGCTCGGCCATTCGCTGGCCGACCTCCTCACTCGGGCGGGGGTTCAAGAGGGCGCGGAGCAGATCGTTGCGCGTTCGGTCGACGGTTTCACGGTCGGTTTTCCGGTAGAGGCCGCCTTTGATGGGCGTGAAGCATTGTTGGCCGTCGGCATGAACGACGAACCGCTCCCATTTGATCACGGCTTCCCGGCTCGGCTCGTCGTGGCGGGACTCTACGGGTACGTTTCGGCGACCAAGTGGCTCTCGGAGATCGAGTTGACCACCTGGGATGGTTTTGATGCCTATTGGATTCCGCGGGGCTGGGCGAAGGAAGCCCCGGTCAAGACACAATCGAGGATCGACACACCGAGAGCAAACACGACGATCGAGCGTGGGTTGACCGCCATCGCAGGCGTGGCCTGGGCGCCGAACGTCGGATTGAGCGCCGTTGAGGTGAGGATCGATGAAGGTCAATGGCAGCCGGTTGAGTTATCGGAACCGCTCACAAAAGACGCCTGGGTTCAGTGGAAGATGCCTTGGGACCCGGCGCCGGGGAGTTATGCGATTTCGGTGCGGGCCACGGATTCGGGTGGTGTCACTCAGACCGATCAGATCCGTAAACCGGCTCCGGACGGAGCCACCGGTCATCACACCATCAGAGTGATCGTCAACTGACAGAGATTTAGAATGGGGCGGTGTCGGCTCTAACAGTTGGGGTGAACATCGGGACCTCCCCGCCGTTGTGGCGGAATCGATTGATGACACGTGTGGCCAGAGTGATGGGGGTCGATTCGGTCTGGATCCTCGACCACTTCACCGGTTGGTTTCCTCCCGAATTGTGGACCGGTGATTTCTCATGGCTTGCGCGCGGTGGTGGTTCGGCTGACGCCTATTACGACTGGCAGGTGATGGCAGGTTATGTTGCCGGCCGGAATCGGAGTTTGCGTCTCGGGGTTGGCGTCACAGAACCGATCCGACGGCATCCGGTTTTGCTTGCCCAGTCCGCCTTGACCATCTCCCATATCTCGCGCCGGCCATTCATCCTCGGTATCGGCGCCGGTGAGGCGGAGAACACAGATCCTTACGGGCTTTCTTTCGACAGACCGGTCTCGCGCCTCGAGGAGGCACTCCAGGTGGTTCGGTTGTGCTTCGATTCGAGAGGTCCTGTCGACTTCGACGGCGAGTTCTATCAACTCGAGCGAGCGATTTTGGATCTTGCTCCGGGACCGGGAGGCATCCCTGAAATATGGATCGCCGCCCATGGACCGAGGATGCTCGAACTCACCGCTCGATTCGGAGACGGTTGGTACCCGACGCTGCCGATGACCCCCGGCGACTACGCCTCAGCTCTCGCCACCATCCGCGACACCGCCAATCGTGAAGGAAGGGACGGAGCCGGAATCACGGCCGGCATGCAGGTCTTCTACCTTGCAGCTCCCAACGAGGACATGGCCCGTAGATGGCTCGCACACCCGGCCATTCGTTTCCTGGCGCTGCTTGCCCCTGACCGTCTCTGGCAACGAAGCGGGTTGGTCCACCCGCTGGGTGCAGGGTTCGGGGGCATGGTCGATTTTGTACCGGCCCGGTACGGTCGATCCGAAATGTTGGCCGCGATCGACGCTGTCCCCGAAGACATGGTGTCCTCTTATCTGTTGTGGGGATCGACGGATCAGGTGTTGGAGAAGCTGACAGAGCTGCGCGCGGCCGGTCTCGAACATGTGACTCTTGCCCCCGTAGCGCCGCTTGTGTCCAGAAGAGCGTTGATCTACACCATTCGCAAGCTGCCGGGACTGGTGCGGCGGTTGCACTCATTCTGAAAGTCAACGACGCTTCCTGTTCTGCAGCGATCAGACCGGTGGAGTGTCTATTGCCGAGATAGCCCAGGCAAGACCGTGGCTCGGGTCGGCCGCCGCAAGCCGCAGCGACCAGCCGGTGTCGTCGCCGTCAGTGAAGAGGAGCCATTCGAACTCATCCAGCACCTCGGCAAACTCCTCGGGTTCTGGAGGCCAGTCCATCGAAGCCATGGACGCTGCAGCCCACCATGCCGCCACTCGACCGACGGACGCTCCACGGCGCCGGCCATGGGCGCCGCCAGAAGACGCCGCCCACCCCATCCAGGCCAGGGCGGTTGATGCCGGAATCTGGACTACGCCGGCGTTGTGGATACCCAGTGCGCCGATCGCCGAAAGTGCTGTGCCTTCGACGGCCCTCACGTCGACGCGGCCGGTCGATTCGTTGATCCATGGTGTCACCAGGTGTTCGAGCGCCTCGATCGAGTCGAAGTCATCGGCAGGTTCGCCCCCAGGGGGCAGGGCAAACCACTCGAATCGTTCAATTGGCGGGGTCGGGAACTCGGCGCGGTCAGATGAGTAGTCGGCAAGGGGGTATGGAGGTTCGAAGGGCTGGAGGTCAAGAGGCAGCTCCGTGTCCAGGTCGCCCTGGTCGACGGTCTCTCCGCGAAGAACCCTTTCCTGAGCGACCAGCGTCCGGTGCGGGCCGAACCCGAGGTGCGACTCGAGCGATTTCCAGCTGTGGCCCTGGGCGACAACCTCGGTCAAAGGCCCGAGGGTGAATCGGGCAGGACCTTCCGCCACGGCGAGCGCCGCCAAATCGTCAGGTCCCTCCAGGGCCAGCCGATACCGAATGTGCTCGTCGACCCCCCACAACTGTTTGCCGCGTTCACCGGCGGCGGAGAGATAAGGTCGCAGGTCGAGCAGTTGGTCCCACGAGCGACTCGCACACCATCCGTCGATGATGCGAATGAGCGCATCGGTATTCGATGCCTCGACGGCCTCGTGCGTTTTCCTGTCGATCATGCGCCGGTTTCGGAGGGCAGGTGGGGTTGAGCAGCCCAGTCACTCCACGAGCCCTCATAGAGCATTCCACCCTCGATCCCGGCGATGCTCATTGCCAAGAGGTTGTGGCAGGCAGTGATACCGGATCCGCAATAGACGATCGGTGCCGTGCCGACCTCGGAGAATCGGGCTCTGAGTTCGTCGCGTCCGCGATGACTTCCAGATTCATCGAGGTTGCCGAGATGAGGGAGGTTGACAGCGCCGGGAATGTGACCGGGGCGGGGGTCGATCGGCTCCACTTCGCCTCGATACCGCTCGGCAGCACGGGCATCGACCAATACTCCTTGATGGGCGACGACCATATTCCGGTCGGCCACGCCGGTCCATCCGATCGGGGCCGGATAAACAACTGCGGTCGGAATCGATACTTCTGTTGAGATGGCGCGCCCATCCGCGGGCCAGGCGTCCCAACCGCCATCGAGGACAGATACCGCTTCGTGACCGATCGAGCGCAACATCCACCACATTCGCGCCGCTATTCCGCCACCTGAGTTGTCGTAGACAACCACCATCGTCTCGGGTGAGATCCCCATACGGCCCAAATCGTTGGCGAATTGGTCTACTGAAGGGAGAGGGTGTCGACCAGGTCCGGAGGGGCCAGACAACATCCGGTCCACCTCCACAAACACCGACCCGGGTATATGCCCTTTGTCGAACTCGGTTTGTCCCCGATCCGGTTCGCCGAGGTACCAGCGAACGTCACATACGCGGACGGTCTCGCGGATCTCATCGAGTGCGCTCGGCGTGATCAAGATCATTTCTGGCTTTTCCTTGCCGATTCTCGTGGGTTTCCCTGGAGCGATCATCCGCGAGTCCATCGGCGCAGGATGGTGGCGATGATCGAGGCGGCGACACTTACAACCAGCATCGACGTGAACGGTACGAATATCGCAGTTCTTTCGGTGTCATTCCGATAGTCACCCGGCAGGTTTCCGAACCAACCGAAAAACCCGGCTTTTATGGACAGGCCGAGCAAGGTCAATCCGATGCCGATGACTATGAGGGAATTCCCGAGGCGCATCGGATCAGGTTAGGAATCGGAACTGTCTTCGTTGACTGGAGCATCGGGACGTTGAGCGAACTCGTTGCCAAGGTCGGAGAGCGTGCGACCGATCGCAGTCAAAAACCCGGCCGCGACGCTCTTCACCTGTTCGCGGGAGTCTGGATCCTTGAGGGCCTTGCTCATGGAGTCGGTGACTCGTTGAGCTGCTTTGCCGAGCGTTTGGAGAGCCTCCGCCACCTCGCTTTGATCGGGGCCGGTCTCGCCGGCGATCGATTGGTAATGGCTCTTGAACGATGCAGCCAGGTCGGCCCATTGTTCATTCGCCCGCTGCCATGGGTCGTCCCTAGAGTCGGAGTCGTGAACGTTCACCTCCTCGATGGTACATATGAGTTGTTCAGGGCTCATTTCGGATTCCCCTCAACGGTGACACCCGACGGCAGGGAGATCGGAGCGATCAGGGGACTGATCGACACGACCTTGTCTTTGTTGCTGGACCCCGACGTGACCCACGTCGCAGTGGCGACCGATCAGGTGATCGAGTCCTTCCGCAACCGTCTCTTCGACGGATACAAGACTGGTGACGGTATCGAGCCGGCGCTGTGGGCGCAGTTTCCCATAGCCGACCGGTTGTTCAGAGCTCTTGGAATGGTGTTGTGGTCGATGGTCGAGTTCGAGGCAGACGACGCCATCGCAACCGCCGCAGCCCGATTCAAGGATCAAGCCGACCAGATCATCATCCTGACGCCAGACAAGGACTTGGCCCAGTGTGTTGAGGGCAAGAAGGTGGTGACGTTCAATCGCCGGGAACGCGCCCAGCTGGGAGAAGGCGAGGTGTTTGCCAAGTTCGGCGTTTGGCCGGAATCGATTCCGGACTACCTCGCCCTTGTCGGTGATACGGCAGATGGGGTGCCTGGACTGCCGGGCTGGGGGGCAAAATCGTCTTCGGTGGTTCTGGCGCGATATCGGCATCTGGAGGACATTCCGGTTTCTTCTGAGGATTGGGATGTATCGGTGAGGGGGGCCGACAAGCTGGCCGCAACCTTGCTCGAACGGAGGGAGGACGTCTACCTGTATCGAGTCTTGACCACGCTCGCCCTCGATGCTCCGGTTACAGAGTCCCTCGACGATCTCGAGTGGAAGGGGATCGACGGGCCCGCATTCGACGAACTGTGTGACGAGCTTGGGTTTGAGTCATTCGCCGCCAGAGAGATACCCCGGCGCTGACCCGACTTCCGTGTCTCCGAGGTCATAGTCTTGACGCATGGCCAAAAATGTCGTCGGCACCGAAATCATGCCTTGCTCGATCGAGCCACTGACCGGCTTCTACCGAGACGCTTGTTGCAACACCGGGCCTGAGGATCTCGGGGTTCACACGGTTTGTGTCGAAGTCACGTCTGGATTTCTGGAGTACTCGGCACAAGTCGGCAACGATCTGAGCTCTCCGATGCCGATGTACGAGTTCGCCGGCCTCCAGCCGGGCGATCGTTGGTGTTTGTGCGCCGCTCGTTGGCAGCAGGCTCTGGAAGCGGGAATGGCGCCGAGCGTGATTCTCGTCTCAACACACGAGAGGTCGCTTGATTTCTGTCGGATGGAGGATCTCCTCTCACACGCCCTCTGATCAATCGCGGGAGCGGTACCAGTAGCGGTATGAGTCCTCGAAGCCGAGATCCACGTAGAGTTGGCGGGCGGCGAAGTTGGCCGCTTCCACTTGTAGGTAACTCGACTGTGCACCGTACAGAGCCGCCCAAGACAGCATGTCGAGACCGAGCCTCCGACCCAAACTCTGTCGTCGACACTGAGGGTCCACAGCCATGTCGAAGAGGCCAACCCACGCAGCATCGAGCACGGCCACACCGACCGCACGGCCCTCCAGATGGAAGGTGGCGTGTCGCAGCGAGAGTGCAGCGAGGCTCTCGGCCCGCTCGGCTGCTCGTGCTTCGTCCGCTGGTCTGAAGTGGATGTATTGTTTTTGCCAATCGGAGGTGACTCCCGGAGTGTGCACGCTTCCGTTCGGAGGGGCGGCGACGACACCTTCCTTGCGCATCACCAAGACATCGTCTGACTTGTCGTAGCCGCGGGCGAACAGCAGATCATCGAGTTCGGCGTCGAGAGCTGTCAGCCGGAACTTGACCGGACGACGACGAGCGCGATAGCGGCGTTCGACGAGCGCGACCGCTTCGAACATGTCCAAGGCCGTGGTGCCAAAGGTCGTCACCGAATTCGTTCGCGACACCGAACCTCGGCCGAGGTTGGCGGTCCAGCTCTCGACTCCAAAGGTCTCGACGGCCGGAGCCGCTCGAAACGCACGTCGCTCGATTTGGGTTATCGCCGGCTGGTCCACGCAAGGGCCCTCTGGGCGGCGTGAAATCCACACATCCCGTGGGTTCCCGCCCCGGGGGGCGTGGAGGAGGAGCACAAGAACACACCGTCTATTGGTGTCGCATAAGGATCGGTCGATGGGAAAGGCCTGAACACGAGTTGGGACAGGTTGTGGGCTCCACCGGCGATATCACCGCCGACGTAGTTGGGGTTGTAAGACTCGAAGTCGGCGGGCGTCATCACGTGACGCCCGAGCACGACTTTCTTGAAACCTGGCGCCAGCCATTCGAGTCGTTGCTCGATGGCTTCGCTGAAATCGATCGAGGTGCCGTTCGGAACGTGTCCGTAAACCCACAATGTGTGTTTTCCTTCTGGCGCTCTGGAGCGATCGAAAAGGGACGGTTGGACAGCCAGAATAAAGGGACGGGGGTTTGGCCGGCCTACCCAGGCCGCCCTTTCTGACTCTGCTATTTCGGCGGCGGTCCCCCCGATGTGAACAGTCCCGGCTCGGCCGAGATCGGGGTTGATCCACGGAACCGGGGCCGAGAGTGAATAGTCGAGCTTGAACGCGGCCGGGCCGTGTCGGAAACGCTTTGTCCTGGCGAGATAGCGTGCAGGAAGCCGGTCGTGCGCCAGTTTGGCGAAACCGGACGGGGTCACGTCGAGCAAGGCAACCCGGTGTGATGGCAGCTCCGCGAGCGAGCTGATCGGTGTGCCCGTGCGGATCTCGCCGCCAAGCGATCTGAAATATGACGCCAACGCCTCTGCGACCTGTTGCGACCCGCCGGTGGCGACCGGCCAACCGAAGCGGTGGGCACCGACCATGAGGAACCAACCGAACGACGCAGTGAGAGGGCGCTCGAGCGGCAGAAACGAGTGAGCTGCGTTGCCTGCAAACAACGCCTGGGCCGCCTCGGTCTTGAAGCCGGACCGAGTGGCGGGTCGAATGGCGTCGAGTCCGAAACGCCCGAGGGTGATCGGGTGGTCGGGCAAGCGGACCAGAGGCCCGAGAACTTGGCTTTGGAGTTTTGGCCAGGCGTCCGTCATCCATTTCAACCGCCGGACATAACGTGCTTCATCGGCTCCGAGGCCGGCGGCCGTTTGGGCGATGTCGCGGTGCAGAAGAACCGCACGATTTTCATCGAGGGCGTGCGCCAATGGCACCTCCGGATGCGAAAAACTGAGCCCATGATCGGCCAGCGGAATGGATGTCATCACCGGTGAGGTTGCGATCAAAGGGTGGACGGCGGAGCAAATGTCGTGGATGTAACCGGGAAGCGTGAGTTCCGCCGAGCGCATTCCGCCGCCATAGGTGTCGGCACCTTCGATGAGCAGGACGGATTGTCCTGCCCTCGCCATTGTGATGGCGGCGGTGAAGCCGTTGGGCCCGGCACCAACTACCACGGCGTCATATTGATGGGTCATGCCGGCGCAGGGTATCCGATATCCGTTCCGCCACCGTTACCGCCGGCGGATCTGAATATTCTGAAATCGGTTGACAGATGCCAAGCGTTTGATAAACTTCAAACAGTAGGAAATATGTGAACCAGAGCGCCGGTTGTATCAACCGGACAGATCCCGACTACAGACCACAGGATCACGACAATGACGGCAAGAATCCACAACCTCAGCTCCCGCCGGGATCGGTTTCCGATCAAGACCTTGGCTTCGCCGATGGTCGAGCATGCGATCGCATTGTGGACGGCGCTGGAAGGGTCCGATAAAAGAGGGTCCTCCGAACTCGGTGAATCCTGGTTCGCCAACATCGCCGCCGGTTTTTCGCCGGCAACCCTGGAAAAGGCCAAAACATTCGGTGGCGATCATGCGTACCCCTGGGCAGCCGTAGCGCTGGTGGCAGCGGCCATGGGGCCTGGCGCCGAGGGCGATGAGATGGAGTGGATCCGGTCTTTTGACTTCACCGATGTCATGCCGCTTCTGCTCGATGGCGTTTATGAGGGGTCTGACGACACCTGTGTGGCCAGGGCGATTGGAGGCGAGGATGAAGCCCTCACAACTGCTCTGTCTCAGGTCTCCGTTTGCTCACCGGGAGGACTTCATCCATTCTTCACCGCCGATCCTCGCACTCTCGGAGGCGAGATCGCAACGGTGCTCGGAGAGTTGATGGCGACGACCCTGGGGGATGTAAACCGAATCGCCGGACAATCGCTCCAGCGCTCGGCTGCCTCGGTCTCGGCATTGATACCCGCCCTTGGTCCGGTCGATTTGATCGAAGCGGCCACGAACGGAATCAACTACCAGATGCCGCTCGGGACAACCGAACTCGTTTTGGTTCCTTCGGTGGTCGTGAGGCCATGGTCGATCGTTTTTCAACTCGGTTCGGTTGCGGTGATCATCCACCCGGTCGCGGACGTCGATCTCGATGCCGACTCCGAAGCCGTTCCTCGTTGGCTCATGACCTATCACAAGGCCCTGGCTGACGAGCGAAGATTGAAGATGCTGCGGCGGATGGCCGATGGAGACGCCGGCCTGGCCGATCTTGCCGCGGCGGTCGGTCTATCGAAATCCACCGTCATTCACCATCTCGGGATCCTACGCTCTGCCGGGTTCGTCAGAACCCTGGTGCAGTCGGACGGCGCCACTACCTATTCCCTCAGGACGGCTTCGATGCCCGACGCCCGTGGGGCTCTCGATGCCTATCTCAGGGAACCATTGAAAGAACACAAAGGAGCTTGACAATGACCACCACCTATCTGCCTCTGGTTGACCAGAAGCGAGCCGAAGCCGAGAAGCGGGCTGCACAGCACCGTCTTGTTCGCGCAACGCAGCCCGACCTTCGCCACCGTATTGCAGTTGTGCTGATGAAGCTGGCGCGGAGGCTGACCAACGAACGCGACGACGGCGGCGGGGATTACACCCTGGCGGCCTGACTCTGAAAGAGTCGGTCTGAAAGAGTCGGTCTGAAAGAGTCGGAATGAAGAAGAGTGGGACGGAAGCCCGTCCCACTCTTCATTTCATTCTTCGCCCATCACGACGTCGAAGCGATCGAGGCAATCGGCACAACGGTATGCGACGACGGTCCCGGCCTCGACTTCGCCACCTTCTGGCAGGAAGCTGATGATCGAGGCCACTCCGCCACACTCGATACAATCGATCTCGGATGGAGGTGTCACGAGTCGGAGGTTAGCCCCCGACCGGCCGTCATCCGGAAGTCGTTTTGACCAGGTGGGATTCTGAGGGGGCGACCGTTGGAGTCGGCGAAGGCACTTTGGCCCCTCGCAGAATGGCGACGCCGATCAAGCCGGCGACCAACGATCCGGCGAAAATACCGACTTTTGCTTCATCGGCAAGGACATCGTCGGTGTAGGCCAGGGCAGTGATGAACAGCGCAACGGTGAACCCGATGCCCGCCGTGGCCGCGGTGCCGATCATGTGACGCCAGGTGGCGCCGTCGGGGAGCCGCCCCAGATTCCAACGGACCGCCAGCCAGGTGAACAAGCTGATGCCGACTGTCTTGCCTACGACCAATCCGAGCATCACGCCTAGCGCGGGCCGGGTGGTGAGGGCTTCGCCTATGGACGTGTCGCCAAAACGGACTCCGGCATTGGCGAGGGCGAACAAGGGAATGATCACGAACGAGCTCCAGGGAGCGAGACGATGCTCCGCCCGGATCAGTGGGGCAACGGCCTCTCGGGAGATCTCAGAGAGCATGAGGGCCTCATGGTCTGCATGTTCGCGATCCTCGGCAGTGTTGTCCGTTGCCGGATAGGTGTCGAGAATCTGCCGGCTGCGCCTGTCCATCTCCCTGACTCCGTACATCGGGCGGGCCGGGGCGAGGAACCCGAGGGCGACCCCTGCGATCGTGGCATGCACGCCCGACTCGAGGAAGAAGTACCAGACGGCAAAGGCGACCGGGATGTAAAAGACGTGATGGCGAATCCCGACTCTCGACGCGATGGCTATCAAAACCAGGCCGAGCACGCCCAGACCGAGATAGCCAAAACTCAGTTCATCGGTATAAAAGATTGCTATCACGATGATTCCACCAAGATCGTCGACGATGGCCAGCGCCAACAAGAAGAGTTTTGCCCCCGACGGGACCCTCTTGCCGAGCAGCGAGATGACTCCGAGCGAAAAGGCGATATCGGTCGCCATCGGAACACCCCACCCCCGGAGCGCAGCCGCGTTGCCTGCGTTGAAAGCCACGTAAATGAGAGCGGGAACGATCATGCCGCCAATCGCTGCCATGACCGGCAGAGTCGCAGCCTTGCGGTCACGCAATTCGCCGAGAATCATCTCCCGTTTTATCTCGAGGCCAACGACGAAAAAGAAGATGGCCATGAGACCGTCGTTGATGAGGTGATGGAGCGACTCCTCGAGGTGGAACCCGCCGAAGCTCAGCTCGAAATGGATGTCGAGCAAGTGCTCGTACGATTCATACAGAGACGAGTTGGCCCAGACGATCGCCACCACAGCCGCGATCAGCATCAAAACGCCGGAGGCGGCCTCGATCCGCATGAAGTTCTGGATCGGCCGCATGAAACGGCGCGGAATGTACCGGTCCGAGTGGATCCAGGTCTGGTGTACCCGCTCGGATTGGCTTGTGTCCATTTTTTCTGCGTGCCTTATCGGTAGATGGTTTGTCCTGCCGACCTCAGATCGGCACATGCCTGGGCGACTCGGTCCGCCATCGAGGCCTCGGCCTTCTTCATATAGGCCCTGGGGTCATATGTCTTCTTGTCGCCTACATCCCCGTCGACCTTCAGCACTCCCGCGTAATTGGTCATCATGTGATCGACCAGCGGTCTGGTAAAGGCGTATTGGGTGTCGGTGTCGACATTCATTTTGACAACGCCGTAACCCAATGTCTCATGTATCTCCGCGAGCGTGGATCCACTGCCGCCATGAAAGACCAAAAGGTGGCGTCCAGCTTCGCCGTATTTGTCCTCCATCGCCCTTTGTCCGTCGTCGAGGATGCTCGGGCGCAACTGAACCGCTCCGGGTTTGTACACCCCGTGCACGTTGCCAAAAACTGCGGCCAGCAGATATCGACCGCGTTCGCCGGTACCGAGGACCTCGGCTGTCCTGACCATATCCGCCGGCGAGGTATACAGCTTTGACTTGTCGATGTCTTCATTGTCGGTTGTGTCCTCGATGCCGCCGACAATGCCGATTTCGAGTTCGAGAATGATGTTGAGAGCAGCGCACTCATCGAGCAGAGCCGAGGCCAAGGTCAGGTTTTCTTCCAAAGGCAACTCGGATGCGTCCAGCATGTGCGATTGGAAGAGGGGTCCCGCGCCGGAAGATCTCCGTCTTCTCGACAACTCCAGCAACGGACGGATATACGAATCGACCTTTTCCGGTTGGCAGTGATCGGTGTGAAGCGCGATGTTCACCGGATACTTCTCGGCGACCACGTAGGCGAATTCGGCGAGCGCCGCCGCTCCAAGCGGCATGTCACGGTTGAAGAGGCCAGACAAGAACTCTGCACCGCCGGTCGAAACCTGCACGATGCCGTCGCTCTCTGCATCTGCAAACCCTTTGAGCGCTGCGTGCAGCGTTTCGCTCGACGTGACATTGATCGCGGGGAAGGCATAGCCGCCTGCTCGGGCGGAGTCGAGCATGGACCGATAAGTTGCCGGGGTCGCGATAGGCACGAGCGAACCTTCCTTCGGAAGGCCGAAATTAGCCGAATTCGGCTCGGAGTCCTATCTCAGGAGATCGGCTTTCCCGGCCGCGACCAGACGAACCAGAGCGCGTACAACCCGACGAAGCCGATGATGGTCCTGATGGTCGTATTCGAGGTCAGAACCCCGGCGGACAGTAGAAGCGAGGCGACGATGCCGACCGTCGCCTGAATCTTGGTGGCACGGGTCAGCCCACCCGAATAGCGGGCAAGGATACGCTGGACGACAGGGCGATTTCTGAGCCAGCGCTCGAAACGGGGAGAGGACCGGGCGAAGAAGAAAAGCGCCAGCACGACGAGATCCGCGGTCGGGATCCCGGGCAGGAACGAGAAGGCCAGGAGGATCAGGCTGATCGTGCCCAGCGTGAAGTATGCAGCCCTCACGAAGGGATTGCGCGACCTCACCTCCAGCGGGTGCTCGACCATGCTGTCCATCGGTCAAGCCTATGGCGCGGCTTTTTCAACAACGAGTCGACAACTCATTTCTCCGATTGGATTCGGGGGTGGCAAATGTCACTTGAGACATGACAGAAGGCGCCGGAGCGTATCCGGCGCCTTCTGTTTGGTCTGCAACTGTGTTATCAGCCGACTTGGGTTATTCGATTCTGGGGTCCAGGAGCAACCGGCGAATTGTTACCGAAGTATGTCGCCAGGGCGTCCAGATCAACCTCGCCACCGAGGCGGCTCGTGCCACTGATCAGGACGAAGAAGTTGTCTCCGCCGTCCGCCAGGAAGCTGTTGACCGTAACTCGATAACTGGCCAAGGGGTCAACGGTGACTCCGTTGATCTTGATCGTTGCCGGGTCTACCTTCATCCCGTTCGGGGCGGACAGGCTCCATTCATAGGTAAAGCCGCTCGACACCTGCAAGATGCGCGGCGACGTTTGACCTTCCCACTGCTGCTCAAGCAACGTGTCGATCTGGGCGCCGGTCAAACTCATCGTGACCAGGCTGTTGCCGAACGGTTGGACCGAGAAGGCTTCGCCGTAGGTCACCTCGCCTGGTGCCTCTGCGCCAGAAGGCAGGTAGACAACATCGGCTCGGATTCCGCCAGGGTTCATGAACGCCGCCACGGCGTTCCCTGTTCCGGCGCTGGCGGTCGCCGCCAGTTGGGCGTCGGCGATCACATCTCCCAAAGGAGACTCCCCAGCCGCGTTTGCGGTCCGGGTGATGTCCGCCGTGACCTCGCCGATCACTGCATTGGCCAGCGGCGCCGACAAGGCGTCGTACTTGTCGATCAGTGCCGTCAGATCGGCAGCCGGCGTGACACCGGCCTGGCTGTTGTTCTTGTTGACGATCGAGACCACGGTCATGTCCCGGGTTCTGTGATCGAGAGTCACGTCGATGTCGGTGAAGAGACGCCCGGCGTTGTCGGCCATCGTGACCCACTTGCCATCGATCTCACATACAAATTCGTCGTTGGTATGGCCGGCGATGACCAGATCGACCGCGTCGTCCAAACCGGCGGCGATGTCGGCGATAGGGCCGGTCAGCCCGGTCCCGCAGTCGTTCTGTCCGCCGTCTGAGAATCCACCTTCGTGCAACAAGACCACGATCGCCTCGATCTTCTGGCGACGAAGACGCGGGATCAACTTGTTCACGGTTTCGATCTCGTCAAGGAATGTGAGTCCTGCCACTCCGGCCTGGGTCACGATCGACGGCGTGCCCTCGAGGGTCATACCGATGAAAGCAACCTGGATGCCTTCGTAGTTCTTGACGGTGTACGCCGGGAACAAGGTCCGGCGGGTCGCGTCTTGAATCACGTTGGCGGCGAGGAACGAGAAATCGGCTCCGGCGAAACCGTCGCCGTCGAGATCGCCATCCGGATGGCTGCCACCGTACGCCATTCTCAGGAGCTCATCGGCGCCCTCGTCGAATTCGTGGTTGCCCACGGCATTGATGTCGAGTCCGATCAGGTTCATTGCTTCGATGGTCGGTTCGTCATGGAAGAGGGCGGAGATGAGCGGCGTTGCGCCGATCAGGTCACCTGCCGACACGAAGATCGAGTGCGTTGCGGTTGCTTCCTCTGCCCGGATGTTGGCCGCCAGATAGTCGGCCCTGCCGGTCCCGCCGAACGACGATGAAGTCGTGGCGATGTTTCCATGAAAGTCGTTGATCGCCAGGATCTGGAGTTCAACCGGTGGTCTCTCTCTGTGTGATCCTGCAGTGGCCGGTACCGCAAAGAGCGCTACGGCGGTCGCTGCGGCCACGCCCAAAATCAACAGGCGCGAGCGCTTCGATCGTTGTGATCGAATCATTTATTTCCTCCCAGGTCTAGATGGGTCCGTTTCCCCACGGACTCCAACTCTACCCGACATGAATAAGGGGTGCCGGGCCGGAGGTGCGGGGCAACTCTCAGGTCCTTGTTGTGACGGTTTCGCCGAGAAACATTGCGATCTCCGAGGCGACGTACCTGCTGCGAGGAGAATCCAGCGCGTCGAAAGCGTGCTGGCCTCCCTTGATTTCTAGATAACGAACGGGCACTCCCGCTTTTTCGAGGGCGGCAACGAACTGGTGCGCCTCGGGTGGAGGAACCAGCGAATCCTTGGCACCGTGGATGACCAAGAACGGCGGAGCCCCAGAGTGGACCTGGTCGAGCGGGGAGGCCAACCGATACAGGTCGGGGTCGGCCTCAGGAGTGGTTTTCATCACGTGGCGAGGGATGACCGGCCAATCCCAGCGAGTTTGATTTCGATTGAAGAAGTCATAGATCCCGTACATCGGTACACAGCCGGCGACGGAAGTGTCGGCTTCCTCAAAACCGGGCTGAAACTGGGGGTCATTGGCGGTGAGAGCGGCCAGCGCAGCCAGATGTCCGCCCGCCGAACCTCCCGCGATGGCGATCGCGTTCGGATCAAAGCGGGGATCGGACTTGGCCCAGGAGATTGCGCGTTTTACGGCGATCAGGTGTTCAGGGAAGGTGGCGCCGGGAGAAAGCGGATAACGAATCGTCGCAACGTGCCATCCCTTCAACGCGAGAAGGTGGAACAGTGTCCGCGCCTGTTTGTGCGGATCGCCCCCGGTCCAGCCGCCGCCGTGGACGTACAAGAGGAGGGGGGTGGGGCCCTCGCTGTGGCCAGGGGTGTAAAGGTCGAGCGAGTGGCTTGGCGAATAGGGCAACTCGGTGGTCAGCGATATCTCTGGCGGGACCTGATGGCGCCCCAACATGCGGGCGGCACCTCGCTCGGCCCACGGCACAGGCAACCGTTTCGCCAGGATCGCTCGATCGCGCAGAATCGGGGTGAGCAAGATCACGGACGCCAGGATCAGAAGAAGCCCGGTCCGGCCGACAACGTTGTCCCATGCTCCGAGCAGGAACGCCGCTATCGCCACTCCAATTCGAACGACGAGCCAGAAGGTGGCCAGTTCCGACGTCACCATTGCCGGAAGCCACAGTGGAGGGAATCGGGAAGTAGGCGGCGAGGGAGGACGTAGCGCGTTCGCAGTTGCGAATAGGGCGACAACGCCGAATGTGAAGACGAGTCCATCGATCATGCTCTCACCAAGTCTGCCAACTTCCCACGCCTAGATGATCGGCCGGTACCGTGATGTGGTGAAGCGGCAAGTTGGGTTCAATCTGGTCCTTGGCGCCACGATGGCGAGCGCCACCTTTTCTCTGACTGTTTTTGGTGTGCTTCCCCAGCAGCTGATTTCTGTCTTCGGCCTCAGTCGAGCCCAGCTGGGTTTGTTGGGGACCGCCTCCTCGATCACCGGTGCCGTGCTGTCGCCGGCGATCGGAGCCATCACGGATCGTGTCGGGGCGAGGAGGGCGACGGTGGCCACTCTCATCACGGGTGGGTTGGCGCTGCTGGCGATCGCCGGCGCTCCGAGTTACGCCTGGCTGCTATTGGCCGCGGCGCTCTCGGGGGTGGGACAAGCGGGGGGAAACCCGTCGACCAACAAGTTGATCTCACACCATGTCGAACCCGGCAGGCGCGGGCTGGTGACGGGGTTGAAACAGTCGGGGGTTCAGTTCGGCACCTTTCTCGGCGGGCTTCTTCTCCCGATCGGCGCCATCTCGCTCGGTTGGCGTCCAACGGTGGCGTTGACTGCGGCATTCCCACTCGGCGTCGCCGGGTACGCCCTCATGTCTGTTCCGAGAGACCCGCTCGGCGAACGTCATGCTCCGCAGAGACCGGCGAGGGGCGTTCTGGCCGGAATTCTTCCTCTCGCCGCATACGGGTTTTTGCTCGGCGCCGGCGGATCCGCCATCTTTGCGTTCATCTCCCTGTTTGGTCAGGAGGAATTGGGTGTATCCAACGTCACCGGGGGACGAGTGGTGGCCTTGATGGGAGTTTGTGGAGTGGTCGGTCGAATCGCATGGGGGCGGGCGGCAGAACGAACCCTGGGCACTGTGCCGGCGTTGCGCTGGGTGTCTGCTCTGGCGGTCGCGGCGGCAGTGGTGCTAGCGACCGCCGAGAGTTGGGGCGAACCGGCGTTGTGGGTGGCAGCGGCGGTGACCGGATTCAGCGCCTCGGCCTGGAATTCGGTAGGGATGCTGGCGGTGATTCAGCAGTCTCCGGTGGCAACCGCCGGTCGAGCGAGTGGTGTTGTTCTCGCAGGCTTTCTCACGGGGTTGGGAGCGGGGGCGCCCCTTTTTGGTTGGTGGGTCGATCAGGCAGGCGGATATCGGACCGGGTGGCTGGTGGTCGGGGTCCTGTTCGCTGCTTCCATTCCCGTTCTGGGGAGTGGAAGGGCGAGCGCTCGGTCGTCCTGAGGGTGAGCGCGGTCGGTGTCGGGAGATATGGCCTTTCGGGTCTGTGACTCGCACCCGAAAGGCCACTACGCCTCTTTTCAGGCCTGGGTGGCCTGGGCTTCGATTTCGATTTTGAACTCCTTGCTCACGAGCCAACCGCCCGCTTCCAAGGCGACGTTCCAACCAAGACTCCAAGCCTCACGATCGAAGGTGCCGCTAGCCGAGAAAACCGCCTTCTCGTTTCCCCATGGGTCGGCGACGGTCCCCCCGTATTCGAGGTCGAGGATGATGGGATTGGTTACGTCTTTGATGGTCAAATCACCTTTGAGGGCAAACCCAGACCCATCGCGTTCGACCGAAGTGGACTTGAACGTGATACTCGGGAACGTCTCAACGTCGAGGAAGTCCGGTGAACGGAGATGGTTGTCCCGGTCGGCCACACCGGTGTTGATGGTGGCGGCCTCCATGGTGACTGTCACCGCGCTCTCTTCTGCGGTGTCGCCAACCTCGATGGATCCGGTGAAATCTGAGAAGGTGCCGCGCACCTTTGTCAGCATCATGTGGCGGGCGGTGACGCCGATCGTGGTGTGAGCGGGATCGAAAACCCAGGTTCCGACCTTGGGGGTAGTGATTGTCGAACTCATTTCTTTGTTCCTTTCTAGATCAACTTCTGTATAAACAGTATCTTATCACACAACTATTGAGACCTGCAAATGTTTATGTGTAAGATGTTGGTCGTGGCCGAATCCAATACGCTCAGCGACATCAACAACTCCGGAATCCACACTTTTGGTGTCTTCCTCGAAGCCTTGACGCGCCTGAACCAGGTTTTTGACCAGTCTCTCCGCGAGAAGACAGGAATCGGTCAGAATTGGTTCGAGGCGCTGCTGCGGATCGAGCGATCGGGAGGGTTCATGACGATGGGGGAGCTGGCAGCGCAGATATCGCTGACCACCGGCGGTGTGACCCGACTCGTTGATCGGTTGGTGGCCGAGAATCTGGTCGAACGTCGTGCATGCGAAACCGATCGCAGGGTGCTTTACGTCGCGACGACCGAGGTCGGCAGGAAAAAGTTGGGTGAGGCGGTCGTTGTCCACCTCGTCGACCTGGAACGTGAACTCACCTCGCGCATGACCCAGGAAGAGGCTGCCACGCTGGTCGGCGTGATGGAACGCCTACGTCGACCAGTCTGAGTCATTCGTAGGCGATCGCGGCCAGGACGTTCAATCTGCTCGCCCGCCAGGCCGGGTATACCGCAGCGACGACTCCGGCCAGCGCCGCCACGATCACCGAAAGCGTCAAAGCGAGAACTGGAATGCTGAGCAGGAGTTCGGAATCTTGTTGGATCGCGGTTATAAGCGCCCACCCAAAAAAAATTCCTAGGGCAATCCCGAGCAGCGATCCGAAGACGGCGACGATGACCGCTTCCCAGGTCACCATTGCCGACAGTTGCCGGCGAGTGGTGCCGACGGCTCGGAGTAGACCGATTTCTCTTGTTCGCTCGATGATGGCGAGGAGGAGGGTGTTGAGAATTCCGAAGAAGCCGATGAGCAACGTGAGGCCGAGAAGGGCAAACACCAACCCGACGAACTGGTTGATCTGGTTCTTTGCTTCCGCCGCGAACTGATTCTGATCGAGGATCTCCGCTCCGGGGAACTTTTCCGAGACCGTAGTCAGTGCCGCCCGACCTTCCTCCAGGCCGACTCCGGGTGCGATCTTTATGAAGATCGCGGTGTCGAAACGCTCCGAGAAGTTGGCATCCCAGGCTCCATCGGTGATGACAATCGAGGTGCCAGGTCCCTCTTGGGTAAAGATGGCCCCGATGCGGAACGGCTGGTCGCCGGTTCGGGCGAATGTCATCGTGACCTCGTCGCCGAGCGTCAAATTTTTGTCTTTGGCCAAGTCGGCCGAGATCCCGACCTCGTTATCCGCGAGGCTCGCAATGTCACCCTGCACCGATTCGATCTGGACGAGTTCTGTCAACATTTCCAGGTTTGCCGAGTCCAAAAAGATTCGCTCTCCGTTGAGTTTCGCCGCGTTCTGACGGATTGAAACGAGACTCTCGACCTCAGGCAGAATGCTCATCTGGCGGGCGATCTCCGGACTGAGCTGACTGCCGCCGAATCCTGAGGGTTGCACGATCAAGTCGGAGCGGAACTGGTCCTTGATCAGCGCATCGGTGGTCGCGCTGAGGCTCGCGCCAAAGATCAGTGCCAGGCCGGCGAGGGCGGTCCCGATCATGATCGATGCCGACGTCGCCGATGTGCGCCGGGGGCTCCTCACCGCATTCTCTGTTGCGATCGTCCCGACCGGCCCCAACCGTTTCAGGGGTGCGCCGATCGCCCTGCCCACCGGTCGAACGATCAGCGGTGTCAAAACGGCAACTCCAACGAAGATCGTCGCGGCGCCGGCGCCGACCACTGCAGCCGGTGCGAGGTTCTCCGGCGTTTCGCCAGTGAGCCCGAACCACAATGCGGCACCGCCGGAGCCCGTGAGCAGTGACCCGATCACAGCTCTGAGGCGCAAACTCTTTTTCTTTGCAGGGGACAAAACCTCCCGCATCGCCGCCACAGGAGGAATCCGTGAAGCGGACAACGCAGGCAACAGCGCCGAGGCAAGCGTGACGGTGAGGCCTGCGGCCAGAGCTACAGCAAGGGTTCTTGGCAGAACCACCAGTCCCGAGTCGGGCAGCGAACCGCCGAAGAATTCGAAGATTGCCTTGATGGCATAGGCGAGGCCGATGCCGGCGACAACACCCGCCAAGGAGGCGATGAGGCTGACGATCGCCGCTTCGGTGAGGACCATCCGGATGATCTGGGCTCTGGTCGCCCCCACCGCTCGCAACATCGCGAGTTCCTTGGTGCGCTGGGCAATGATCACCCTGAACGTATTCTGGATTATGAAAGACCCGACAAAAAGCGAGACGAACCCGAAGACGAGTAGAAAGGTGTTGATAAAGCCCAGGGCGTCTTTGAAACCGGTCAGCTGCTCTTCACTCGCCGTTCTGGAGTCAACCGCTTCCACATTGTCGGGGAGGATTGGAGTGATTCGAGATATCAGTTCGGCGGGTGTCACACCTGCGACGGCTACCACGTTGATGGCGTCGACCTGGCCTTCTGCCTCGAACAAGGACTCGGCTTGAGAGCGTTCGAAAGCCATGGCGGTGGCCCCACCGAAGCCGTCGCTGGAGCCGAGGCCGACAAGGCCCACCACTTCCATGTCGACGGGTTCCCCTACGGCTATGACTTGAACCTGCTCTCCAACGGTCAAACCCAGACGATCGGCCGAGCTCTTGTCGATCACAACCTCGCCTGCACTTTCGGGTTTCCGTCCATCTCGCAGCTCGAGTGGGTTGCCGGTATCCACCCAGGCGGATCCCAAGGTCGGCGGCCCCTGTCCTCCCGCCGACTCGCCATCGACGATGAGTACGAGAAACCCACCGAGGGTGCCCTCCGCTCCGGCAACTCCATCAATCGCCCTGACCTCATTCTCCAGCGCCGCATCCATCCGGTCACCGAGAACAAAACTCAGGTCCTCATCAACCGATGGTCGGATGATCACATCGCTGCCGGCGAAGGCCTCTTGAAACAGCGCGCTGAACGCACCGTCGAGGGTGTCGGTAAAAACATACGAGCCTGCCACGAAGCCGGTCCCGAGAACGATCGCGAGAGCGGTCAGGGCGAGCCTGAGTTTGTGGCCGATCAGTCCTTTCCATGTGGCCTTCCACACGATCAGACCTCCAGCAGTTTGATGCGGTCGAGCACCGCCTCCGGCGTGGGGCTCTGGAGTTCGTCGACGATATGGCCGTCATTCAGGAAGATTGCACGGTCCGCATACCCGGCTGCGATCGGATCGTGAGTGACCATGATGATGGTCTGCTCCAACTCGTCGACGGCCCGGCGGAGGAAGGACAAAAGCTGGGCTCCCGACTTCGAGTCCAGATTGCCGGAAGGCTCGTCGGCGAAGATGATGTCCGGTCGTGACGTGAGCGCCCTGGCCACCGCCACTCGTTGTTGCTGACCACCGGAGAGCTCGGACGGTCGATGGCTGAGTCGGTCTGCCAATCCGAGTACCTCGATCACCCTCTCGAACCAGCCCGGCTCTGGTGTATTGCCGGCGATGTCGAGCGGAAGCGTGATGTTTTCCGACGCATTGAGGGTCGGAATCAGGTTGAACGCCTGGAAGATGAAACCGACTCTTTTCCGGCGGAGAAGAGTCAGATCGCGGTCGGAGAGAGTGCCCAGATCCTGTTCTCCGATGAAGACCTGGCCGCTGCTGACGGTGTCGAGCCCGGCAAGGCAGTGGAGAAGCGTCGACTTGCCAGAGCCCGATGGGCCCATGATCGCGGTGAAGCGGGAGCGAGCGAAGTCGACCGTGACATCATCGAGAGCCCTCACTTCGTCTGCTTGCGTACGATAGATCTTGGACGCGTTGACAGCGCGGGCAGCAGGGGGAGTCGACATCTGGAGGAGGGTAGGCGCCGAGAATTTGTAACGAGCCTGCTCCGAGTTGCCTACTCTCGCAATCATGACTTTCGGCTATCAAGTCACATTCGATGCCGCCGACCCTGCAGCCCTGGCTCGCTTCTGGGCGTTGGCGCTGGGTTGGATCGAGCAGCCCCCTCCTGCAGGGTTCGAGACGTGGGAGGCATTTGCAGATGCCCATTCGATGACAGAGGAGGATCGACACAAGTACGGCGCCATCATCGAGCCGGGTTATCCCAAAAAGCGGATTCTCTTTGTCAGGGTCCCCGAGCCCAAAGTCGCCAAGAACCGAATCCATCTGGATATCTATGCAGGCGGAGGAAGCGAGGTCGAAGAGGCCCAGCGCCGCCGACGGATCGACGAGCACGTACAGAAGTTGACGGAGGCAGGAGCTACCGAACTGGCGCGTCACGGCGAGCACGGCGAGGAATGGGTGGTCATGGCCGACCCTGAAGGCAACGAGTTCTGTGTCGTCTAGCGGTCGGAACCTTCGTACCCGTTTTGACGCCACGCCTCGTAAACGACCACGGCGACCGCATTCGACAGGTTGAGGCTTCGCACCTCGGGCCGCATCGGTAGATGAAGAGTGTCGGTCAGCCACGGCCGTTCCATGACGTCGGCAGGCAAACCCACCGACTCACGGCCGAACAAGAAAGAGTCGCCCTCTTTGAAATGCACGTCGGCAACTGATGTCTTGCCCGATTTGGCGAGCGCGAACACACGACCCGGCTCGGCATCCTGGAGCCATGCTTCGAGATCGGAGTGAACCCTGATCACGGCTCGGTCGCGGTAGTCCATGCCGGCGCGGCGCAGCTTTGAATCCTCCAGGTCGAAGCCGAGTGGCTCGATGAGATGGAGCGTGCAGCCGGTGTTGGCGCACAGACGCATGGCGTTGCCGGTGTTGGGCGGAATTTCGGGGTTGTGTAGGACGACGTTGAACACGGGCTCAGAACAAGGTCAGTTCGTTCGACTCGATTTCACGAAGTCCGTCGTAGTCGACTTCGAGCGTGTCGACGCCTCTTGCCGCCGCCAACGTTCGTGCTTGTGGCGTGACGGCCTGAGCCACGAAAATCCCGCGCACGGGTGTCAAACGCGAGTCGAGGTTGAGCCGTTCGACGTAGCGGGCGAGTTGCTCGACCCCATCGATTTCCCCGCGGCGTTTGATCTCGACCGCCACCGTCTCCCCGTTCTGATCGGTGCACAACAGATCAACAGGCCCGATATCGGTTGGGAATTCGCGTCGTATGAGGGTCATGCCCTCTTCGATCACCCAAGGGCGCTCTGCGAGAAGCACTTGAAGATGAGCCTCGACGCCGTCTTTTTGGAGGCCTGGATCAACTCCGAGATCGTGTTCTGAGTCAGAGATCGTCGCGTGGATGGTGATGGTCAAGCGTTCGTTTTTGGGGTTGACGACGACCCATTCGGATTCGCCGATGGACAGTGAATTGGGGGCATTCATCCAGTTCAGCGGCTTGTAGGCGCCGCCATCCGAGTGCACTGACACACATCCGTCGGCTTTGACCATGATCAGTCTGGTGGCGCGAGGAAGGTGTGCCGACAACCGACCAACGTAGTCAACCGTGCAATCGGCGATGACGATGCGCATGCCAGAGGAGGCTAGTTGTGGTCGGCTGACGCGGGCCCGGTCAAGCTCCGAGCAATCGGAGTGCGATCGCCTCCGCCAATATCGATTTTTGGAGATCTTCGAGGTGCTGGCTTTCGTTGGGTGCGTGGACGTTCGAGCCAGGGTCGCCGGGACCCGTCAGCAGGATTGAAGAATTCGGGTAGCGGGAACTGAAGTCGGCGACGAACGGGATCGACCCGCCGACACCGATGTCGATGGCCTCTGTCCCGAACGCCACCATCATGCCGGCGCGCCAGGCATCGGCGGCCGGTCCGTCGGTGGTGGTGACATAGGCGTCGCCGCCTTCGACACCGACCACGGTGACTTCGGCTCCCCACTCGATGTGATCCAGGAGATGGCTACGGAGCGCGGTCATCGCGGCTCCCGTGTCCTGGCCGGGGGGGATCCTCATGCTGACCTTGGCCCTGGCGACCGGCACGAGCTGATTTATCGCCTCCTTCAGCGGTGGCGCGTCGATCGCCAAAACCGAAACTGCAGGTTTGGTCCACAGTCTCGACGTCAATCCACCCGTTCCGATGAATTCGAGCCCTGGAACCGTCCCTGATTGAGCGCGTAACTCATCCTCCGTGAGGTCGAGCGGCGGCGACTCCGCCGAATGGAGACCGGCGATCGCGACGTCGCCCTCCGCCGTGTGGAGACTTGCGAGCAAGCGACACAACACGGTTATCGCATCCGGTATCGGTCCACCGAACATGCCTGAGTGTCCTGCGACCTTGGCGGTTCTGACCTCTACGGTCACAGCCACCAAACCTCGAAGAGAGGTGGTGAGCGCCGGCTGTCCGACGCGCCAGTTTCCGGAGTCGCCGATGACGATGACGTCGGCGGCGAGAAGCTCCGCGTAGCGGTCCAGAAACGTCGAGAGATGCGAGGAACCAACTTCCTCCTCGCCCTCGACAAAAACTTTGATTCCGACAGGTGGGTTTCCTTCGAAGGCGCCTATCGCCCCAAGGTGCATGATGATTCCGGCCTTGTCATCGGATGCTCCCCGGCCGTAGAGCCGGCCGTCCTCGACAAAGGGCTCGAAAGGACCGGTACGCCATTCGTCGGCCGGGCCGGGTGGTTGGACGTCGTGATGGGCATAGAGCAAGACGGTTGGCGCCCCCGGTTGCGCCGGGATCTCACCGTATACAGCCGGATGGGCGCCCTCGAGTTCCAACAGCTGAACCTGAGAGAGCCCGGCGCTCGTCAACATCGCCGCCACCGCTTCCGCAGACTTCCTGACCGGTTCCGCCGGGTAGCCCTCGGCGCTCACCGACGGAATCCGAACCAGGTCGGACAACAAATCGGTCATTTGTTTGAACTGGCCGGCGACTCGATCTTGTAGGTCTTGGTGCATGCGGTGAGGCTAACCCTTCTTCGAATGTTGGAACCGATCTCCGCAATGGGCGATCAGATGTGCCCAGACTTGCGCCTAGCCTGCCCCGGTGATCAGATTTCAGTTCCGCGGAATCCCGGTGACGGTCAAACCCACGTTCTGGGTGGTAGCCGTGATTCTGGGTCTACCCATTCCCGCCGAGCTGTCCGATAGCACCGCGCTCTACCTGGCGGGGTGGGCGGCCGTTGTCTTCTTCAGTGTCTTCACGCACGAACTCGGCCACGCATTCAGCGCGAGGCGCTTTGGCGCCGAAGTCGAGATCACACTCCACCTGATGGGGGGATTCACGACCTGGGCTACGCCCCGGCCCATTTCTCCTCTGCGCCGAGTTGCCGTGGCGTCGGCGGGTTCGGCGGTCGGTTTCGGAATTGCGGGCCTGGTCTATCTGGCGCTCTGGACCGATGTTCTGGTGGTCAACAGCCGTCTGCCCGCATATTTGATCTCGGCTCTCGTGTTCGTAAATGTCTTCTGGGGCGTGATCAACTGGCTTCCCATCCGACCGCTGGACGGCGGTCACATCCTGAGCGGGTTTCTCCAGGCTGCTCTGGGCCGGAAGGCAAGAGCCGTTACCGATGTCGTCTTCCCTCTCACCACTGTTGCGGTTGGCCTGTTCGCCTACCTGCGTGGGTTCGTTTTTGCTGCCGTCTTCTGTGCGTTCTTGCTGCTCGACGAGGTGAGGACCTGGCAGGATCGGCGGCCTGGTCCACCCCCGATGACGGGCGGCGGAGGTCTTCCCCCTGCATTAGGTTGAGTCGATGGAGTTTGCCTATACCGAAAAAGTCGAGGACCTCAGGGTCCGCCTACTTGGGTTCATGGAAGACCGTGTCTTTCCGGCCGAGGCCGTGTTCCGCCAACAGATGGAAGACTCGGGCGACCCCAATCATCACCCCGCGATAATCGAGGATCTGAAACAGGACGCACGTAGCCGCGGGCTTTGGAATCTGTTCCTGCCCGACGAAGAACACGGGGCGGGGCTGACGGTCCTCGAGTACGCCCCTCTTGCCGAAATAACCGGGCGGAGCCCCTGGCTCGCTCCTGAAGCAATCAACTGTGCGGCGCCGGACACCGGCAACATGGAGATTCTCCACATGTTCGGCACTACAGACCAGAAATCACGCTGGCTGAACCCTCTTTTGGATGGAGAGATCCGGTCATGTTTCGGCATGACGGAACCAGACGTTGCCTCTTCTGACGCACGCAACATCCGGACCCGGATCGAGCGTGACGGCGACGAATACGTGGTCACCGGCCGAAAATGGTTCTCCTCAGGAGCGGCGGGACCCCGGTGCAAGGTGTCGATCGTCATGGGTGTGAGCGATCCCGACGCCGATGCGTATCGGAGGCAGTCGATGGTTTTGGTCCCGATGGACGCTCCCGGGGTGACGGTGGAACGACAACCCAAGGTGTTCGGGTACGCCGACCGGGGCGCCCATCCTGTCGTCCACTACGACAATGTCAGAGTTCCCGTCACCAACCTGCTGGGCGATCAAGGCGGCGGCTTCGCGATCGCGCAAGCGCGTTTGGGGCCAGGGAGGATCCACCACTGCATGAGAGCGATCGGGGCGGCCGAGCGCTGTTTCGACCTCATGTGCTCGCGGGCCAAAGCCCGCGTGGCCTTTGGCAAGCCTCTGGCGGATCAAGGCGTAATCCAGGATTGGATTGCCGAAGCTCGCATCGAAATAGAACAAACTCGGCTTCTGGTTCTCAAGACAGCGTGGTTGATCGACACCGTCGGGACCAAAGGGGCAAGGGTCGAGATCGCAGCGATCAAGGTTGCCGCCCCGAGGTTGCTCACCTACGTGGCCGATCGAGCGATGCAGGTGTTTGGGGCCGCCGGCTTCACCGAGAACTTTCCACTCGCCGAAATGTATGCGATGGGCCGCTGGCTGCAGATCGCAGACGGACCAGACGAAGTCCACAAAAGGTCCGTCGCACGCGCCGAACTCGGCAGGTACGAACCAGGGGCGGTCCCTGAACCGTATCCGTTCCCCGAGGGAACTGTTTGACCCCGCGGATCGTCTGACAGGGAACAACGTTCCTTGACGCTTGGTTTATACGACCTCGACGACACTGCGAGCTACATATGTTGATGATCACCGAGATTGAATCGTGGAGAGAGGCGGCGGCATGCGCCGACCGCACCGACCCTGACTTCTTCAGCGACGACAACGTCGGTACCAGAAGGGCTGCGGCGCTGTGTGATTCTTGTCCGGTGCTCGATGACTGCCTCGCCTACGCGATCGAGACCAATCAACCGTACGGGATCTGGGGCGGGAGGACGCCCGTGGAACGGGCCGCACTCCGACGGCTATGGCTGAAGGATCTTCGGCGGGCGAGCTGACCAAGGCTCACCGACGTATCTCTGGTGGTTCATGAGCCTGGTTTGACGGGCCGGCCGCAACGACCTCAGGGACGGCGGCGGGCAGGGCAGGGTTTTGCATTCCAGCCAACAACGCGACCGCGACGAGCGGGTTACTTGCGGCGCCTGGATTCGGCTGGTTCGTCTCGACCTTCGACCTTGGGCACTGCGATGTGGACCAAGGCATCACCCTGGGATACCAGGGGATTGAGCGTACGGGCGATCACCACACCTGTGGCGCTGGCCTTTACATGAGTCGGTCTTCCACCGATTGCATCCCCAATGGTGCCGATTCGCTGGTCCTCATCGACCGAATCGCCCGGTTCAACAGAAATCGTTGCGATTCCGGACCGGCTGGCGCGTACCCACGTCGTCTTTCGTATCACCGCAGGCTCCCGTGAAGGCGGCGGCGTCTCCCAGGTGCCCATGCCCAATTCCTGCATGACTCGCAGAATCCCGAATTCGCCGGCCTCGATGCAATGCTCTTCAAATCGTTGGACCGAGCCCGATTCGTATAGCAAAACCTTGATACCCAGCTCGGTCGCGGCTTGACGGAGAGATCCGTCTCGTACCTTGGCGTGGATTGCAACCGAGGTTCCAAAAGCCACGGCCAGTTTCCTGGTCTCCGCGTCGTTCATGTCGGCACGAATCTGGGGAAGGTTGGTACGGAATCCTGCGGCCGTGTGGAGGTCGATTCCGTACTCGCACTTGTTGACGACCTCGCTCATGAAAAGATGGGCAAGGCGCGAAGCGAGCGAGCCACGATTTGCCCCTGGAAACATGCGGTTCAAGTCTCTTCGATCCGGCAGGTAACGCGACTGGTTCAGGAAGCCGAAGACGTTCACGACGGGCACGGAAATGACGGCCCCTGCGAGTTTTCTCGGATCGAGGTGAGGCAGCACTCGACGGATGATCTCGACGCCGTTGACTTCGTCTCCGTGGATGGCGCCGCTGAGCCATAAATATGGCCCTGGTTTGCGACCGTTGATCACAGAAATCGGGATCGATTCCCAGGTTCCGGTCGGAAGGCGGGCGAAAGGCAGATCGAACGTCAGGCTGCGCCCCGGCTCGATGACCTCGGAGCCGACTTGTATCGGCTCAGCCTTGACTCTTGTCACGAGTCCTTCCCTGGCGGGCATTGGCTTCGATGAACTCGATGATTTTGCCGGCAACGTCGAGACCGGAGGCGGCCTCGATTCCTTCGAGACCCGGTGACGAGTTGACCTCCAGAACGAGTGGACCGTGGTTGCTCTGAAGGAGGTCGACGCCGGCGACATTGAGACCCATCGTTTTGGCCGCTTTGACGGCAGTCGCTCGTTCCATCGATGTTAGCTTGACGCTTTCCGCGGATCCGCCTCGATGCAGGTTCGAACGAAACTCGCCAGGGGCACCTTGCCGGCGCATGGCCGCGACCACTTTGCCCCCGACTATGAAGCACCGAATGTCAGCGCCTTTTGCTTCTTTGATGAACTCCTGAACGAGAATGTTTTCGTCGAGCTGGCGGAACGCCCCGATCACAGACTCTGCCGCCTTTTTTGTCTCAGCGAGAACCACGCCCAGACCCTGCGTCCCTTCGAGAAGCTTGACCACCACCGGCGCGCCACCCACAACCTCGAGCAGGCCTTCGATGTCCTGGGTGGAGTGGGCGAAGCTCGTCACGGGAAGCCCGACTCCGGCTCTCGCCAGGAGCTGGAGTGAACGCAACTTGTCACGGGAGCGATCGATCGCCTGTGACTCGACGACTGGATATACCCCCATCATCTCGAATTGGCGGACCACCGCGGTCCCATAGAACGTATAGGTGGCGCCAATCCGCGGGATGATTGCGTCGAAGGTCAATTCCTCACCCCTGAACAAGACCTTGGGCTTGGCCGAAGTGATGTTCATATAGCAGCGGAGATAGTCGACAACCCTCACGTCATGGCCCCGCTCGAGCGCCGCCTCCTTGAGGCGATGCGTCGAATAGAGCTTGGCGTTACGTGACAGGATGCCGATATTCATTTTAATCCTTGCGGGGGTTGGTGCCGCCTAGAAATGATCGACCAGGGTCGATCAGAAGGCGTTTTCGAAGGGCTTGTCTGCCCAGCAGCATACGGAAACCCATCTCATCTCTGCGAGTCAGGTTCAGCTCGATGCGCCACAGACGCCCGTTCCATCGAAGTTTTGTGCTGATCACCGGACGGAGTTCTGTCCGGCCTCCTGGGTTGCGCACGCGCCGCTCTGCAAGGACAGGAACTTCGACAAAAGGCGTGTTCTTGCCTGGTTCGGGACGGAACCTGGCCATGGGCTTGCCATCGGCCTCGAACCGCTCCAGCGCGTAGGCATGAAGCGACGATGACCGGGCGCCGGTATCGATCTTTGCGCGTATCAACCCCACTCCCAGTTCTGGAAGCGCCACCCACTCCCGCCATCCGATGACCTGTTTTTCAGCCGCCATCAGAATTCTCGGCACATCGGATTGTTGCGATCACATCGAGCGAGGATAGAGGCGGGGGAGCGATTCCTTTGGAAGGCTGGGGCTCCCGGGGCTGACCCGTATCTGGAGAGCGGTAGCGTGAAACCCATGCCTTTGGACCTAGACACTCTCAGGGCCCAGTTTCCCGCGCTCGCCGACGGCACGGTTTATGCCGACGGCCCAGCCGGCACCCAGTTGCCGGAATCCGTCATCGGGGCCGTCTCGACCGCGATGGTCAGAGCGGCATCGAACCTTGGTGGTCCGTTCGCAGCCAGTAAACGCTCGTCTGCCGTGGTCGACCACGCGAGACAGGCGCTCGCCGACTTTGTAGGCGGTGGGCCGGACGAGATCGTGTTTGGCGCCAACATGACCTCTTTGACGCTGTCGTTCTCACGCGCCGTTGCTCGGACCTGGAAGCCCGGCGACGAGATAATCCTCACGCGCCTCGACCATGACGCAAACGTCACCCCTTGGATCCTGGCTGCCCAGGACAGGTCGGTTGAAGTCGTCTTCTGGGATCTCGAGCCAGGCGACGTTTCGCTCGATCCGGCTCGCCTCGAGTCATTGATGAGCGAACGCACGCGACTGGTCGCGGTGTCGGGTTGCTCGAATGCGTTTGGAACACTCGTGGATGTCCCCAGGGTCGCCGAGATCGTCCATCGGCCCGGGGCCCGCCTGTTCGTTGACGCGGTCCACCTTGCCCCTCATCGGAGACTGGACGCCGCCGCCCTCGGCTGCGATGCCCTGGTCTGCTCCGCCTACAAGTTCTTCGGACCTCATGTCGGCATTTTGTGGGCGCGGGGAGATTGGCTGCGATCGATCGAGCCATACAAGGTCCGCCCCGCACCGGCTCATGCCCCCGAAAAGTTCGAGACCGGGACTCTCTCATTCCCGCTGCTGGCGGGGGCGACGGCGGCGGTCGATTACATCGCCGGTCTCGGACGCGGCTCCGACCGAAGGTCCCGCCTCGATGATGCGTACGAACAGATCGCCATCCACGAAGCAGGGCTAGGCCGCCGCTTCTTGTCTGGCCTCCCCGACGGAGTCGAGCTTTGGGGTCGAGGCGGGATGGAGGGGAGAGTCACGACGTTCGCGGTCGAGGTTGCCAACCGGTCCCCAGACGAGGTGGCAAAAACACTTGGCGATGCCGGCATCGCCACCTGGGCCGGCCACAATTACGCCGTCGAGCCGATGCAACGGCTTGGTCTCCTCGACCGGGGAGGGCTGGTGCGGATCGGGTTTGTCCACATCAACACCCACGAAGAGGTCGACCGGATCCTCGCCGGGCTGAATGGACTCATTTGAGTTCGATCAGTTCTTCACTTCTTTGCGCGTGGGCCGATCTGGAGATTGCCACCACTTTTCTGTCGGGATGTGCTCGATCTCGATTTGGTGCCCGATCAGGGCGGTTGCCGAAATCTACAGGGTGGTCCCCCGGCGGATTCCTAGGAGTGTGTGTCGGGGCGGCCGCATCCTGATGGTGGTGAGGTTGTCGCAAGCGACGTCGAGGCCCGCCGTGCTCGTTTCGATCCTGCTCTTTTTGATCGGCGGCTTCTTTACAACCCCGAATTCGACATCACCCACGCGTTTCTCCCCGATTTCGACGGCCATGGTTGAGACCCAGCGTTCCGAGCAGACGGATTGGACTAGATAATATGAGTCTTGACATATCAGATTAAGTGATGCATAATTGGTGCGAAGTTGACAAGTAAGGAGGGAAACATGTTGATGCGGTTTGACCCGTTCAATGATCTCGACCGGTTCACCCGGGAGTTCTGGGGAGATGCTCGCCAGCATTCGGTTCCGGTAGATGCCTACCGACTCGACGACCGGTTTTTCATCCACCTCGACCTGCCCGGTTTCAACCAGGACTCGATCGACATCACGGTCGAACGTAATGAGTTGACGGTGAAAGCCGAGCGCTCGTGGGCCCCGCAGGACGGCGCCTCGATGCTGATCACGGAGCGGCCACAGGGAACAGTCACCCGGCGCTTCATGCTCGGTGACAGCCTCGACGCAGATCGGGTGGAAGCCGGTTATGACCATGGCGTCCTCACGATCACCATCCCTGTCGCCGAAGAATCCAAGCCACGGAAGGTGACCGTAGGCGCTGGAGACAGGATGCTCGCCGGCTGAACGTCATGCTCGCGAACGGGGGGCCCGGCCACACCGGGCCTCCCGTTTGTTCTTGTCGATTGGCCGTTGATCTGGGGCCGGCCACGCCAGGTAGCCTTCGAGGGTGAGCGACGAGCGTCAATTCGGATTTGCGACGAGAGCGATCCATGCCGGGCAGAGGCCCGATCCGGAGACAGGGGCCAGGGCACAGCCGATCTATGCAACCACGTCATTTGTTTTTGAGGATGCCCGCACGGCCGCCGACCTGTTCGCGCTTCAGACCTACGGGAACATCTACACCCGAATCGGCAATCCGACCACTGCGGCGTTTGAGGAGCGGATGGCGTCGCTCGAGGG
This sequence comes from Acidimicrobiia bacterium, assembly GCA_041746105.1. Classification (GTDB taxonomy): domain Bacteria; phylum Actinomycetota; class Acidimicrobiia; order Spongiisociales; family ZC4RG35; genus JBFHRE01. Next base: position 33,670 of record JBGTHP010000032.1, on the reverse strand, counting down.
TGGTCTCGGCGCCGTCGCCACGGCCTCTGGGCAAGCCGCCCAACTGATCGCGATTTTGACCTTGTGCCGGGCGGGCGACCATGTGGTTGCTTCGAGGAATCTCTACGGGGGCACCTACACACAGTTCGACGTGACGCTGAGGAGGATGGGCATCGATGTCACATTCGTCGAGCCGAAGGCCGACGCCTTTGCGTCCGCCATCAACGATCGAACCAAGCTCGTTTATGGGGAGACCATCGGTAATCCGAGGGCCGACGTCCTGGATCTCGAGGCTATCGCCGCTGTTGCCCACGAGGCCGGCGTGCCGTTTGTCGTCGACAACACGTTTGCCACGCCCTACCTTTGCCGGCCGATCGAGTGGGGAGCCGACATCGTTGTGCATTCGGCGACGAAGTTCCTGGGCGGTCACGGCGTGGCCATTGCCGGTGTACTGATCGAGTCGGGTCGGTTTCCTTTCGACAACGGTAGGCACCCCGTGATGACCGAGCCGTCCCCCGCCTACCACGGGCTTCGGTTCTGGGAAAACTTTCGGGAGTACGGGTACTTGACGAAAGCGAGGACCGAATCTCTTCGTGACATCGGAGCAGCACTGTCGCCGTTCAACTCATTCCTGATACTGCTCGGACTAGAAACTCTTCCGCTGCGGATGGATCGCCATGTTCAGAATGCACGCCAAGTTGCCCGATTCCTCGATTCCGACCCAAGGGTGGCATGGGTCAGCTACCCCGGTGTCGACGACCATCTTGCTTCGAAGTACACACCACGGGGTGCCGGCGCAGTGTTCACTTTTGGTTTGACGGGAGGGTTCGAAGCCGGGGTCCGGTTCATCGACGGCGTGGAATTGGCAAGCCATCTGGCCAATGTCGGCGACGCCAAGACGCTGGTCATCCACCCGGCGTCTACGACCCATCAACAGGTTCCCCGCGAAGAGCGACTGGCTTCCGGAGTCGGTGACGACATGATCAGGATCTCCGTCGGGATCGAGGATCTCGACGACATTCTTTGGGACCTCGATCGAGCGCTCGGAGAGGATTGATGACAACCGGCTTGATCGAGGCATCTCCGCTTGCCCGATTGCGCCTCCTCCAGGAGGCTCGGTCGGTTGCCCTCGTTGGAGTTAGCGCCAATCCGTTGAGGGCATCCAATTTTGTCGCCACCTACCTCGTCAAGACCCCGTTTCGCGTCTATGCCGTCAACCCCATGTATGACGAGGTTTTGGGGCAGCGGTGTTACCCGAGCCTGGCAGCCCTTCCGGAGACGCCCGACATCGTTGACGCATTCCGGCGGGAAGAGGAACTACCCGCTGTCGTTGATGAAGCAATTGCGGTGGGTGCCGGCGCCGTCTGGTTTCAACTGGGCTTGCGCCATGACGCGGCTGCCGCCAAGGCCGTGGCCGCCGGTTTGCAGGTAGTTCAAGACCGTTGCCTGAAGATAGAGCACGCTCGATTTGCAGGAGGTCTGCATCTGGGAGGTTTTGACACTGGCGTGATCACCTCGAGGAGAAGGAGACCGGTCTGAATGTCGACGATCGACGAATTCCTGGCTTGGAATCAGCAGAATGCAGAACGGATCGCCCGACCGGGCATGCCGCCTCAGCCAAGGCGACGAGTTGCCGTGGTGACTTGCATGGATGCACGCATCAAAGTCGAGGACATGATTGGATTGCAGCCAGGTGAAGCCCACGTTCTGCGCAATGCCGGGGCCCTGGTCACCGAGGACACGATTCGGTCGTTGCTCCTTTCCCAACACCTGCTCGGCACCGAATCGGTGATGGTCGTGGGCCACACGAAATGTGGTCTAGAAGGTTTGCGGGAAGCCGACGTCAGGGCAAGCGTGTCCAAGAAGGTCGGTCGCCGGCCCAGCTTTGAGATCGGGAGCTTCGAGAAGGTCGATGATGGGGTCAGACGCTCTCTCGCCGCAATCTCTCGCAGCCCCTTTGCGACCGGCGAAATCCGGGGGTTTGTTTTTGATGTCGACACCGGCCTGCTGACCGAGGTTCGCTGAAGAGCTCGTTTTGCGGTGTCGGGTCAAATCCGGGATTGGTGCCTGGCCCCAACCCGCATCGATATCGCCAGGGCCACCAAGGGAACGACGGCGGCTGCTGCGATAAACGTCCATTGGGCGGTCGTCGGTACCGCCAGGTCGAGCAGCTCTCGCAGCGGAGAAACAGCAAGCGCAACGCCCAAAAGTCCGGCGCCGCCGACCAACGCGGCCGAGAGCATGCGATTGGGACCGGTTGTGGGGTAACGGACGACCAATGCGTATCCGAGGTGAACCAAGGTCAAAGTGATGAACATTGCCGATCTCGCTTCTACGGGACCGTTGGTTCCGACCAGAGACGCTCCGACGATCATCGGACCGGCCGCCATTACCGCGCCACGCCCGACGAGGCGCAGGAACCGTCGCCGGTCGAGCAGGGACTCGCCGCGGAGTCGAGGCGACCGCTGCATCAGATCTGATGCCCCAGGGTCAACACCGAGAGCGAGCGCGGGCAGGCCGTCTGTGACAAGGTTGATGAACAGCAGTTGCAGCGGTAGGAGTGGAACCGGGATAGCCGGGATCAGCAGGATCGTGGCGATCATCACTATCAGCTCTGAAAGATTCCCCCCGACCAGATATTCGACCACCTTTCTGATGTTGTCGTAGATGGCCCTGCCCTCTTCGATGGCCGAGACCACTGTCTCGAGGTCGTCATTGGTGATGATGATGTCGGCGGCCTGTCGAGCCACTTCTGTCCCGCCCTGGCCCATTGCGACGCCGATGTCGGCAGCTTTGAGCGCGGGTGCATCGTTCACGCCGTCACCTTTGAAGGCGACCACCTCACCTCTGGCCTGAAGCGCTTCGACCACTCTCAACTTCTGTTCTGGTTCGACCCTGGCGTAGACCGAGACCGAGCGCGGGTTCTCGGGGAGGCCGTCGCGTTCGATATCCGATCCTGTGATCACGCCCCGTTCTTCGAGCCCGGCCTGGACCGCGATCGTATGGGCGGTCCCAGGGTGGTCTCCGGTCACCATCAAAACGTCGATCCCGGCGTGGCGCGCGGCATTTATGGTTGCCCTGGCAGTGGGGCGCACCGGGTCTCGCATGGTCACGATCGCAACCAGGGTGAGCTGGGTCTCGAGGCCTTCGATGTTGCCATCGAACCCCGTCAGCCTTCGTTCGGCCAGGGCGATCAGTCTGCTTCCTGCTCGAGCCTCGTCTTCGACGAGTTCGAGCAACGCATGGCGATCGCGGACATCGATTGGAACCACTTCGGACTCGTCTGACAGGTATTGAGAACACATCGAGAGCACGATCTCCGGTCCGCCTTTGACCAGGAGGTCCACGGCCCCGTTCCGCTCGGAGACAACGGTGTGGATCTTCCGCTGGCTGGTGAACGGCCGCTCGGCGATTCGTCGGCCAGGTGAAGAAAGACCGTGGTTCACAAACGTTCGTAGCAATCCGAGATCGATCGCATCACCGGACGGTGGATCGAGTGTGGCGTCGTTGCAATTGCGGGCAATCCTGCCCGCAGACAGGCTGATCGCCTCGGGAACCTCGCCGATCTGAAAGTGGCGGCCGGACCCCGTGATCAGGCCCGATGTCTCGACCCGGTTTTCGGTGAGCGTTCCGGTCTTGTCCGTGAGGATCACGGTGGCAGATCCAAGTGTCTCCACCGCCGATAGACGTCTCACGATTGCCTTGCGCCTGGCCATCCTGGTCACCCCGAGTGCCAGGGCCAGCACCACTGCAGTGGGGAGGCCTTCTGGAACGGCGGCCACCGCCAGAGCCACCCCCGTCAAAAATGCCGTTTGCCAATCCCCGGAAGTAAATGAGATGGCGGCAAAAACAAGCACAGAAATCGCCATCGCCGCCAGCCCGAGTCGCCAGGAGAGTTTCGAGAGTTGGCGTTGGAGAGGGGTTTCGGTTTCCGGGCGCTCGAGGTGTTTGGCGAGGCGTCCCAGTTTGGTGTCCTCTCCGGTGCGCTCTGTCGCCATCGTGGCCGTGCCGCGCGACACCATCGTGCCTGACCAAAGAGGGTCGGCGCCGGCCTTTGCCAAAGGAAGTGACTCTCCCGTGAGGGTCGACTCATCAACCTCGAGATCGGTCGCTATGACAATGCGCCCGTCGGCGCAAACCCGGTCCCCGGCGGCGAGCAGGATCGCGTCGCCCGGCACCACATGTGTTGTTGGTAGATATTGGGGAACGCCGTCTCGGATGACACGAGCGGTCGGTGACTGCATGTCGATCAGCGCTTGAAGCGCTCCTTCCGCCCTCCATTCTTGGACGACGCCGATCGCCACGTTCAGCGCAACCACGACGAGGATCGCGATCGCCTCGGCGGTTTCGCCCGCCAGCAGGCCGCTGACCGCTGCCGCGGCGATCAGGAGCACGCTCATCGGTTCGCGTAGCGCCGTCGCCACCTTTCGCCAGATCGGCTCGGGTGCCGGCGTGGGGAGCTGGTTGTGACCATGTCGGGCCAGGAGGGCGGTGGCTTCGAGCTGGGTGAGGCCTCTTCCGTGGAGCAGGCCTTGAACGCTTTGCCTTGGTTGCACTCAACCAATGGTCGAAGCAACCATGTCCGATCGGTAGAGGCTTCCGACCTGTCGTACTCGTCAGCCTGCAGGTTTGGACGTCGGGTCGGAATCGCGGTGGCGTTGCTCCCAACGCCCGGCGCCCACCACTCCGCCTGCCACAACACCCGCCAACGGAAGTATCAGTGCCACCACATTGAGCCCATCGGCGTCGGCGATGCCGCCGGCGGCCAGAAGACCCAGCCCCGCGCAGACGGCCAGCGTCGCCAGTACCGGCTTCCAGGCGGGAGGCGCAGGCCGGTTGTCCGTCCTCGGTCGCTCGAAACGGCCGAATGCGATCAGGAAGGGCATGACGATAACGGTCATGAAAGCCAGCCACAGCGGCCGCGTCACCCACCAAGCAGCGGTGCCGACCTGTAGACCGAGCCCGGGCGCTCCCACGAGGAGCAAAATTCCGACCACTGCCACCATTGCGGTCAGATGCCATAGGTAGAGCGTCATGATCGAACCGTTGATGGCCACCACTTTGGTCCATGTCGAAACCCGCTCGAGCCGGCGGCGGGCAGCCCTTTCCATGATCATCGAAAGTCCGAACTGGAACACCCCGAGCGCCACCAGTGTGACCTTGGGTGGGTTGGAGTTGGTCACCGTTGTGCCGGCGAATCCCACCATCGATACCGGGTACGGCCCCAGAATGATCAGCGCAGCCAACGTCGCGAAACCGCCGACGGCGATGCCCCAACGAGCGCCAATGCCTGCGATCCGGCCATCGGCCCACGCATAACCAAGGATGTGGACCGCGTTCCACACGAAGACGTAGTTGAGCCAGCGGACGGACCCAATGTCGAAACCGATGAATGCGTTGTCGACCGCTGCTGCCGCTGCGGTAAAACCGATGAAACTCGCCCACCCGTACTTCTCCCAAAGGGCGAGGGTCAGCGGCGCCAGAGCGACGATGAGAACGTAGGTCGCGAGGAACCAGACAGGGACCAATGCCGCTTGTGACCCGACCTTGACCAGTTCGGTGTCCACGCCAGAAGTGACCGCCAGCCACGCCGCCGGCGCCCACAGCACCAGGACCGGCAGCACCGGGACGATGAGACGTCGTAGTCGATCACGGAGCCATTTCCCGTAGGGAATCGCCTTGCGGCGCGCAGCACGCAGACCGAGCGCATTGGAATAACCGCCGACGAAGAAAAAGATCGGCATGACCTGGAGTACCCACGTCAACCCTCGCGTCCAAGGGATGTCGGTGAGGGCGTGACCGATGCGGATCTCGCCATTGATCACTTCTGGTGCTGCCATGAGCCAGTGCCCGAAAACGACCACCAAAATCGAAAGTGCTCTGAGCAGATCGACGTAACGATTGCGCTCTGGAGGCGTTGCCATCGCCAGCTTTTCGGCTGCCTTGAGTGTCGTCTGGATCGGGTTCATGCTCTCAGTATCGGTCGATTACCGGTTCGAATCCATCGGTGATGTCCCTGAAACGGCATCGGGGTACAACCCCCGATACGATCGCCCGATGGTTCCATTCGGCGCCCAATCTATGACGGCCCCATTGCAGCATGTCTTGGTGAAGAAACCGGGCGGAGCATTTCGGGTCGCGCACGGCAAGCCCGACGTTGGTTTTCGGCGGCCGGTTGCCATGAACGCCGCCCTCCGCGAGTTCGCGGCGTTTGTCGGCCTTCTTGAGTCGCTCGGTGTTGAGGTGCATGAGTTGGGCAGGGAGAACAAGAGCGCCGACCTCGTCTACCAATTCGACCCTTCATTGGTCACCACACGAGGGGCGATCTTGCTTCGGTCAGGCAAACCCAGCCGTCGTGGCGAAGAACTTCTCCAAGCTGAATGGTTCGAAGAGCATGAAATTCCGGTCGTTGGAAGCATCGAGGAGCCAGGGACGGTGGATGGGGGAGATGTCTTCTGGCTGAAGGAAGGTGTCGTTTGTGTCGGCCGCTCATTGCGTACCAATCGCTCCGGAATTCGCCAGTTGTCCGACCTGGTCGACGGCGAGGTCCACGTTTTCGACCTTCCGTACGACAACGGTCCGGCCGAATGCCTCCACCTGCTGTCAGTGGTGTCACCGATCCTCGATGACCTCGCCGTGGTCGAATCGAAGCGTCTGCCGGTGGGACTGTTTGAGTTGCTGGTCGATAACGGGGTCAGGATGCTGGGGATCGCCGATCACGAGGTAGACACACTCGGCTGCAACATCCTGGTGATTCGACCGGGAGTGGTTGTGATGCTCGAGGGAAACGACGAAACCGCCCGGGCCCTGGAAAGTCTCGGCATCGCGGTCCATCAGTTCTCGGGCAACGAGATCTGTCTCAACGGAAACGGTGGGCCCACCTGTCTGACCCGGCCGGTGTTTCGGGGATGACGCCGGTGACCGACTGATGCAGAGGCGGACCAGGATCGGTGTCTACGGGCTGTGTCGGGCCGGTGGATCGATCTTGCTTGCACAGATATGGGCACATGATCCGAACGCAGGGCAGTGGACCCTCCCCGGCGGTGGCATGGATTTCGGGGAGACGCCGCTCGAAACGCTGCATCGCGAATTCTGGGAAGAAACCGGGCTCGCGATCGCGAAGGCGACACTGCTCGACGTCCGGTCGACCTTGTTTGGACCGTGGGAGGAATGGGACGAGTTGCACCATCTCCAGATCCTCTTTGCGGTCGAGGCCGCCGGTGAACCTCGAATAATGGAGCCAGAGTCCAGCACGATAGAAGTACGTTGGTTGGCGACGACAGATCTGGATCGAATCGAAATGGTGCCTTGGGTTCGTGAGGTATTGAAGGAGCACACGTGAACGTCGATGTCGACCGGGTGACCGAGGACCTATCCGCGCTCGTGGCGATCCCATCGGTGACCGGGTCCGAGCGGAGAGTCCAAGAGCATGTTGCGATGTTGTTGGAGGAAGCGACGCTCGACGTCGAATGGATCGAGACCGATCCCGGCGTGCTGGCCCAACACCCCCGGTTCCCTGGTATCGAGGTCCCCCGCACCGATCTTCCGGTCGTGGTTGGTCGGCATTCATCGGGTCGTCCTGGACCGACGAGGATGCTCCTTGGGCACATCGATGTTGTCCCCACCGGCGATCCTGGCACTTGGACGACCCCTCCTTTCGAACCTCAGGTCAGGGACGGACTGCTGTTCGGTCGAGGAGCGTGCGACATGAAAGGTGGTGTCGCTTCGATGATCGAGGCGGTCAGGGTGGCCTTTGAATCGGACGCAGAGATCAACGGCGATCTGCTGATTGTCAGTGTCCCGGCCGAGGAGGACGGCGGAGCCGGCACCTTTGCTGCGTTGCAGGCAGGGGTTACCGCCGACATGGCGATCATTCCTGAACCGACGGGATTGGAAGTGGTCGTGGCGCACGCCGGTGCGATCACTTTCACGATTCGGGTCCCTGGCAAAGCGGCTCATGCCTCGATGCGCCGTGAAGGAGTATCGGCACTGGACAAGCTCTACCTTCTCTTGGAAGCGTTGCGTGCGGATGAGAAGTCGAGAAACGACGCTGAAACCGATCCGATCATGCGGGCAATCGGTCTGCCCTATCCGACAATCATCGGAATGGTCGAGGGCGGGTCGTGGGCGTCAACCGTGATGGACAAGGTGGAGGTGGACGGCCGGTACGGAGTGCGTGTCGGCCAGGATTGTGATGGTGCGGCCGCCGATTTGCGGGCTGCTCTCGCAACGGCTTGGGAGTCGGATGAATGGCTGAGCGCTTTCCCGCTCGATCTCGAGGTCTGGGGCGGGAGATTCGATTCTTGTTCCATCGAACCGGACCACCCACTTTCGATCGAGATGGCGAGGTCACACCAGGAGGTGACAGGGTCGATCCCTGCAATGATCGGAGCTCCCTACGGAGCCGACATGCGGCTTCTCATCAACGAGGGCAAGATCCCAACCGTGATGTACGGGCCCGGTCACGCCAAAGTCGCCCATTCGGCCGACGAGCACGTTTCGATCGACGAAGTGACAACCTGTGCTGCCGCTCTTGGTCGCTGGCTCGCCGGCTGAGTCGAGCCGGCGAAAGGCCGGTCAGTTTCAGATGGCGAGTTCGTTGGTGAGGTATTCGCTCGTCGCCCTATAGGCGAGTTCGATGGCGTGGCCGATCGAGGCCGATCGGCGATAACGCAGGCGAGATGGATCGTTGAACCTGTCGGGTTCGTCCGCTCCGGTCGGCAGCACCCTCACCTTGACGCCAGGGGGAACGCTTCCCAGATCGCGATTGAACCTATGGCGGCGCGCTACCTCGAAGGAGACGAAGGCGACGTCCCATGCGTGGCGTGGGACTCGCAAGGGAGCGTCGATGTTGCCGACATGGAGAACATAGATCTCATCGGCCCCCAATTCGATGGCCCGAGAAATCGGGATCGAGTTGACGACCCCGCCGTCGAGATAATGCCTTCCCCCGATCTCAACTGGGGGGAAAAGTCCCGGCACGGCCGAGGATGCGAGAACCGCGTCTGCCAGAGGGCCGCGATCGAACCAGACCTCCGACGAAGTCTCTATGCGAGCAGCGACGCACTGGAATCTGACACCGAGTTCTTCGATCCTGGTTGCCGGTGCCCAGTGATTGACCAAATCCCTGAGGGCATGGTTTGAGTGGAGATGCGTGCGATGGCGGACCAGATTCATCGTTCGCGCCAAAAATGTCTCCGAGAAGATGGAATGGAAATCCGGCGAGTTCCAGGCGAGTTCCAGGCGCCGGACGGCCTTGTCGAGTGGTTTTGAGGCGATGATTGCGCCATTGAATGCGCCAACAGAGGTCCCGACGATCAAGTCTGGCTCGATTCCGGCCTCGGAGAGAGCCTTGAGCATGCCGACCTCTGAGGCTCCCCGGAGGCCCCCGCCGCCAAGCACGAATGCCGTAGAACCGGGACGCTCGATTGCCATAACTGTCAGACTAGGACGGTAGGGCATGACCGCCGCAACGATTCCAGGAGCATGATGGGTCCTCCTCCCCGTTTGGTTCGGTGGCTGTTGTTGACTCCGCTGGCGTGGGCCGGTGGGTTCGTGATCGCGGCACTCTCCCCAGCACTATTTCTGATTTCGCTGGCGCTTGACATTGCGGACCGCCGCCGGATGAGATTCACCCGGCTCCTTGGTCTGGGGGTTGTTTTCGGCATGCTCGAAACGGCGGCGCTCACAGCGATGTTGGTCGTCTGGATCGCGAGTGGTTTCGGGTGGAGTGCGCGATCCATGGTGAATACCTACCAGGCGGTCCTTGCCTGGTGGCTCGAATGGATCACTGTGGCGATGCGATGGTGCCTTCGTTTTGAATTCGAGGTCGCTTTTCCCGACACCGGAGATGCCTCTCTGGTTGTGCTCAGTCGACACGCGGGTCCGGGAGACGCTCTCTTTCTGATGGCCGAGCTGGCATTTCACCAGCGTCGCGAGATCAGAGCAGTAGGCAAGGGGAAACTCCTCTGGGATCCGTTCTTCGACCACGTCGCCGCCCGTGCCGGTTTCGTGTTTTTGGACGCCGCCAGACCCGATCCCCTCGGTCTGGTCGGCGAGAACTCCGCCATGGGCCCGAGAGGGGCGTTCATCTCGTTTCCGGAAGGCGGCAACTTCACATTCAAGCGGCGGTCGCAGGCCGTCGCCGGGCTCCGAGAAATCGGAAGGAATGATCTGGCCGAAGCCGCTTCGGGGCTGCGCCATCTTCTTCTGCCAAGGCCAGGGGGAGTGGGCGCCGCCCTCGCCGGGGCCCGCGATGCCACGGTCGTCTTCGTAGGTCACTCCGGCTACGAGGACATCGACTCGCTGGTCGATCTGTGGCGTGCAATTCCGGAAGGCCGGAAGATTCGCCTCGAAGCGAGGGTGGTAGAGCGCCCAGAGAGTTGGGAGGACAGAGAGGTCCTCTCGTCTTGGTTGCTGGGCTGTTGGGCAGATATGGACCGTTGGATCGAAAAACGCTCCCGCCCGGCCGATTCGCCCTGATTCAGCGAAGGTCGACCACGCGCTGCGCCTTGCCGGACGACCGCTCCACAGTGCCCGGATCGGACACGAGCACCGACGCGGTAACTCCGATCCGGCCCTTGATCTCGGCTTCGAGGCGGGTTCCGGCAGCATTACGGTCGTCTGGTTGACCGAGCTTGTTTCTCGCGGCTTCGACATTGACGGTCATCACATCGAGGCGAGCAGATCTGGTCAGTTCGATCGTGTAATGCGGCGATAGGCCTTCGACTTCGAGCAACAGTTCCTCGATCTGGGTCGGGAACACGTTCACGCCCCGCACGATCATCATGTCATCGACCCGACCGGTTACCTTCTCCATCCGCCGCATCGAGCGGGCAGTCCCAGGTAACAATCTGGTCAAGTCTCCGGTCCGGTATCGGACCAGGGGAAACGCCTCCTTGGTCAACGACGTGAATACCAGTTCCCCGATTTCGCCTTCCGGCAGAACGACTCCGGAGTTCGGGTCCACCACCTCCGGATAGAAGTGGTCTTCCCAGATGTGGAGCCCGTCCTTGGTTTCGACGCACTCCATGGCCACCCCGGGTCCTATCACCTCGGACAATCCGTAGATATCCACGGCATTGATGTCGAACGACTCCTCGATTTCTCGTCGCATTGCGTTGGTCCAGGGCTCGGCGCCGAAAATGCCGACCTTGAGGGAAGTCGACGTTGGGTCGATCCCCATCGATCGAAACTCGTCGAGGATGGCGAGCATGTAGGAGGGTGTGACCATGATCACGTCGGGTTCGAAATCCCGGATGAGCGTGACCTGACGTGGTGTCATTCCCCCCGACACGGGAACCACGGTGCATCCCAATCGCTCTGCTCCGTAATGCGCTCCGAGCCCGCCGGTGAACAGGCCGTACCCATAGGCGACATGGACCATGTGGCCCGCCCGACCTCCCGCTGCCCTGATCGAGCGCGCAACAACTTCGGCCCACATAGCGACGTCTTGTTTGGTGTAGCCGACCACCGTCGCCCTTCCCGTGGTGCCGGACGATGCGTGTAGGCGTACCACCTCGGACCGGGGGACTGCGAACATTCCAAACGGGTAGTTCTGGCGCAGGTTCTCTTTTACCGTGAACGGAAAACCGGACAGCCCATCGAGATCGACCAGATCGGCCGGGTGGATGGCCGCAGTTTCGAACGCGGCCCGATAAAAGGCGACATTGTTATAGGCGTGGGCCAGAGACCACCGGAGCCGTTCCAGCTGGAGAGTTCTGATCTCGTCGATCGAGGCGGTCTCGATCGGGTCGAGTTCTTCTGGTCGCGGCGTCAAGTCTTCCAGCACGGCTCCTCTCGCGGCCCAAGTGTGATTGGTCGAAGTACGCCATGCAAGGGCCGTTCGGCCCTGGGTTTTGGTCCCGGCTAACTCAACCCACAACGATCGAGGACAAACGCCTGGACGAAAGCCGTCTCCCGCCATGCCGAATAACGCCCTGACGGCCCGGCGTGGCCGGCGCCCATCTCCATCTTGAGCAACAGCGGTCCTCTGTTGCTTGAACCGTGTCGCATTCTCGCCACCCATTTCGCCGGCTCCCAAAAGGCAACGCGGGGGTCGTTGAGGCCACCGGTAACGAGCATCGCCGGCAATTCGGCGCCATCGACGTTGTCGTAAGGCGAATACGCCTGCATCCAGCCGAAGTCGTCCGCTTCGGCGGGATTGCCCCACTCCTCCCATTCGATCACGGTCAAAGGGATGGTGGCGTCGAGCATCGTGTTGATCACGTCCACGAACGGGACCTCGGCGACGATCCCGTTGAACAACTCCGGTGCCTGGATCGCCACCGCACCCATGAGAAGGCCGCCGGCGGAGCCCCCCATTGCCACAAGGTGATCTGGGGCGGTCACACCAGAACCGATCAGATGGCGGGCGGCGGCGATGAAGTCCTTGAACGTGTTGTCCTTGTTCCGGAGTTTGCCCGCCTCATACCAAGGTTTTCCGTATTCACCTCCGCCGCGAATGTGGGCGATGGCAAAAACCACGCCTCGGTCGAGGAGCGACAGGCGCGCGATCGAGAACCATGGATCGGTCGAGATCTCGTAGGACCCGTAGCCATATAGAACGGCGGGGGCCGGCAGTGCCAGGCCCTTTTTGGATACGACCGAGATCGGGATCGCCGTGCCGTCAGGGGAGGTCGCCCAATCGCGGCGAGTTTCGTAATCACCAGGGTCGTAGCCACCGAGAACCGGTGTTTGCTTCACGACGGTGCGCTCGCCGGTTGCCAGATCCACGTCGAGAACCTGAGGTGAAGTGACGAGGCTCTGATACGACAGACGGATGGTTGATGTTTCGTACTCCAGGTTGCGGCCAGGGGTCACGGTGTAGACCGGTTCATCGAACGTGAGTTCGGAGCCTTCGCCCGATTGGTCCAGAACCGTGACCGAGGTGAGCCCGTCCTTGCGGCCGAAAACGATGATGTTGTCTCGAAGTGGCAACGTCCCGATCACTTTGCGAGAAAGATCGTGAGGAATCACTTCCATGGAGTCGGACGGATCGTCGACCGCGATCGAGAAGAGCCGGCCATTTACGGCGTCGTCGTTGCTCACGATCAGCCAGCGGCCATCTTTGTGCTCGGCGTGGTACTCCACCTTGTGCTTGCGTTCCAACACGGGCGCAAAAGCTCCGCTGGGGTCGTCCGCGGGGAGATAGTGAACGTCGGAGGTGGTCTGGCTGCCGGCCGCGATCAAGATGTAGCGGTCGTCGTGGCTGTTTCCGACACCGAGAAACATCCTCTCGTCCTGCTCGTGATAGACCAGTTCGTCGGTCCCGACCCCGAGCTCATGACGCCAGACTTTGTAGGGACGGTGGGCGTCGTCGATCGTCGTGTAGAAGAGATGGCTCGAGTCCGCCGACCAGGCGGCGGAGTAATAGGTGTGCTCAATGACATCGGCCAAAAGCTCCCCGGTGGTCAGGTCTTTGAAGCGGAGCGTGAAATCCTCAGACCCGTCGGTGTCAAGGCTGTAAGCCAGCACACGCTGATCGGGTGAAACCGTGAAGACGCCGACCGCCAAGAAGTCGTGCCCTTCGGCGGCGGTATTCAAGTCCAACAGGACTTCCTCCGGCCCGTCGGCGTCCCCCCGCCTCCTGACCATGATGGGGTATTGCTTGCCTTCCTCGGTCCGGCTGGCATACCACCAGTCACCCCGTTTGGCCGGGGCAGAAAGGTCGGTTTCTTGAGTGCGCGCCTTGATCTCGTCGAAGATTGCCTGCTTCAGGTCGTCGAGGTGCGCGGTTTCCCTGGCGGTGTACGCATTCTCGGCCTCGAGATAAGCGATCGTGTCGGGATCATTGCGGTCGCGTAGCCATGCGTACTCGTCGGTCCAGGTGACACCATGCAGGGTTTGTTCGATCGGGATTCGTTTTGCGGTCGGAAAGGTCATCCAAGCTTTTTAGCGCGCGCAGCGGACCTATACGCACCGCTGGCCTCATAAAAAGCGTTCTGGGTCGCCCGTACCGTAGGCTCTGGCCGAACGTGGACTGGCTAATCGAACAATTCGAACTGAGCCCGACCCAGGACCGTTTGTTGCAAACGGCTCTCCTTCTGGTCGGTGTGCTGCTGGTGCGCTGGGTGGTCCTTGCTGTCGTCCACAGGCGGATCGAAGACGCACAGGTCTGGTTCCGCACCCGGAAGACGGCGACTTATCTCGCCTCCTTCATGGTGGTGGTTGGGTTTTTCCAAGTCTGGTTGGGAGGGTTGACCGGAGCCCTGACCTATATCGGGATCGTCTCCGCCGGTATTGCGATCGCGCTTGCCGACGTGCTCAAGAACCTGGCGGGTTGGGCGTACATCCTTGCCCGGAGACCATTCAGGGTTGGTGATCGGGTCGAGGTGAACGGGCGGAGCGGAGATGTTGTAGACATTCGCGTTTTCCGATTCACCATGCTCGAGATCGGCAACTGGGTCGGCGCCGATCAATCGACCGGGCGGCTCATCCATGTTCCCAACGGGGTCTTGTTCACCGAGTCGATCGCCAACTACAGCGAGGGGTTTCCATTCCTCTGGGACGAACTGCCGGTGCTGGTCACGTTCGAATCCGACTGGGAGTTGGGCGAACGACTGATTCTCGAACTGGTCACCGCCCAGGCTCCGGATGTAAAAACCGCGCGGTACGCAGAACAGATCAAGCGGGCGGCGCACGATTATTTCATCCGTTATACCCATCTCGAGCCGACCACCTACCTCTCGGTCGAGGATTCGGGGGTCTTGATAACCGGGCGATATCTGGTGGCGGTGCGGGAGCGGCGCAAGATCAAACAGGACATGTGGCGCGCCCTGCTCAAGGCCTTCGAGGCAAACCCGACACTCGAACTGGCGTACCCAACCGTCCGCACCTACCTGCCCGATCCGATCAGGATGGATCAAGGCGAAAGACCGGAGGCGGCAAAATGATGCCACGAGAGAAACCGCCTGAGTGGGTGGTGGGCTTGATCATCGCCCTCGCCCTATTTGGCCTACTCGTGATCTTGGCCCAAGCGCTCGGATTTGGTGACGACCCCTCGTTCGAAGGCGACGGCATCCGACGAGTTCTGGTCGTTTAGCGTTCCTGGCATGTCGCAGCGTTTTCCGGTTGGTTTTGTTTGGGGTGCAGCCACCGCCTCGTATCAGATCGAGGGTGCCGTTGACGAAGGCGGGCGGGGGGAATCGATATGGGATCGGTTCAGCCACACCGACGGATCGACATTCAAAGGACACACCGGCGACGTCGCTTGTGATCACTATCACCGGTGGCCAGAAGATCTCGACCTCCTCTCGCGCCTCGGCGCCAAGGCCTATCGGTTCTCGATCGCATGGCCCCGGATCATGCCCGAGGGCAGGGGAGAGGTGAACAAGGACGGCCTCGATTTCTACAGCCGCCTCGTCGACGGTCTGTTGGAAACCGGCATCGTTCCGTTTGCAACGCTGTATCACTGGGACCTGCCCCAGGCCCTCGAAGACGAAGGCGGCTGGACCGCGCGATCTACGGCGCACGCGTTTGTTGCTTATGCCGAGGCAGTTGTGTCTCGCCTCGGCGACCGGGTCACGAAATGGATGACCCTCAACGAGCCGTGGTGCTCGGCAGTGCTCGGCTACATGACGGGCGACCATGCCCCCGGTCGAGTCGATGTGCCGGCCGCGCTCGACGCCTCACACCATTTGTTGCTGGCCCACGGGTTGGCCACACCCATCATCCAGGCGGCCGGAGGCGAGGCCGGGATCGTCCTGAATCAAGACTGGTGCCAGCCGGCGTCGGCCCATCCAGCCGATCAAGCGGCGGCCGACATGGCCGACCAGAAGATGAGCCTGTGGTTTCTCGATCCCGTAACAGGTCGCGGTTATCCGGAAGGGGCGGTTCGTGACCATGGATGGGATCAGTCAGTTGTCCGTCCCGGCGACCTTGACACGATCTCCGCGCCCATCGATCACTTCGGGCTCAACTATTACACCCGCCAGATTTCACGGGCCAGCGACCTCTCGGACGAGGAGCGGTCGGACGTCATCAAAGCTGACGGCGAACCCACCGACATGGGTTGGGAGGTTCATCCTCAAGGTCTTTCGAAATTGCTTCTGCGTCTCCACGACGAATACAAGGTTGGACCGATATACATCACAGAGAACGGAGCGGCATATCCCGACGCTGCCGATGCGTCAGGATTTGTCGACGATCAGGACCGCATCGAATTCCTGGAGCGACATCTCCGTGCCGTAGGCGACGCCATGGCGGGCGGGGTTCCCGTGGCCGGATACTTCGTCTGGTCACTGCTGGACAACTTCGAGTGGGCTCTCGGTTACTCAAAACGGTTCGGGCTTGTCAGGGTCGACTACGACACCCTGAAGCGAACACCGAAGGCGAGCTTTGATTGGTATCGAGACGTGATCGAGCGAAACCGCCCCTAGCCGCGAGGCCGCCGATCAGACCGCGTCGCGGGTCCGCAGGGCCGATGCCAGCACGCCCGTCGATATTGCGAACAGAACCAAAAGAGTCAACCCGGCGCCGCCCGCCCCTGGTTTTACGGAGCCGAGAACATCCATGGCGTCCCTGGGAAGTTCGGTGACGTCTGCCCACATCGACAGGGCTACTCGCCACACCGACGATGGGCCTATGCCTGGGACAAACGCCGCCAAAATGCCCTCCCAGACGAAGACGTAGCCGAGGCCGACGATCAAAGAGCGAGAAAAGAGATATCCCAGCGGAAGAAAAACGGCGGAGTAGCCCACCGCCGCCGCGACATAGACCACGATCGACGATGTTCCCGCTCCCCAATTCCCGGTGGCAAGCCCCAGTCCCATCCAACCGACGAACCAGCCGAAAACGGCGACCAAGACACAAGCGCCGGTTGCGGCCAGCCAGGACGAGAAGGCGAAAACGAACCGCGGGATCGGTGTCACGAATATGTAGGGGAGGGTTCCGCCGTCGCGTTCATCTCGCAGCGTTGCCGTCGCAAGGAAGAGCATGGCGATGGAGAGAGTGGCAGCGGGAACCGTTGCCACGATCACCCGGTATGTCGCGGCTGCGGTCTCCGGCTCCTCGCCGAGCGCCGACACCCATGCGATCAGACCTGCCACCGACGCCAACGCCAACATCCCGACGAGACGCCGAGACCGCATGAGACGGGTGAACAGGTGGCGCGTGAGTCGGAGGTTCATCGAGACGCTTCAACCAGGTAGCGAAAGACAGACTCCATCGACTCATCCTGTGGCGAGACCTCGGTGATCCTGACGCCGCCATCCCTGGCTGCTACCGGTAGCAGCCGCGCCAGTTGTGCGGCGTCCGTGGTGACGACCATCAATGCGCCATCACCAACCGACACGCCAGTGACTGCGTCCGTCGCGAGCAGCGACGCTGCCAGCCGCCGCGGTTGGTCGGCGCGGATTCTGACCTGTCTCGGACGGTCGATCATGGCGGCCCTCAGACCCGTGATATCCCCGACCGCGGCGAGCCGGCCGTCGACCATTGCCACAACCTGGTGGGTCATGCGTTCCACCTCCACCAGCACATGGCTCGACACGACGACTGTTTTGCCGGCGTTGCCGAGTTGGATGAAAAGGTCGATGAGCTGTGCCCTCTGGACCGGGTCGGCCCCATTCAGTGGTTCGTCGAGGAACAGGACCTCGGGGTCCGAGACCAGGGCGCTGGCAACCTTGGCTCGCTGCTTCATTCCCTTTGAGAACCCGTCTAGACGACGGTCCGCCTCGCTGGTCAGTTGGACGACCTCCAGTATGTCGTCAACGGCATCTTGAACCCCGACGACTCCTGCGAGTTTCGCCTTCAAGCCTATGAACTGGCGGGCTGTCATATCGGGGTAGACATGTTCGTCTTCAGGGACGAGCCCAACTTTGGCGTAGATCGATCGGTCGGCCCGCGGGTCCGCTCCGAGAATGGTCACTGTGCCCTGGCTCGGGACCTGCAGACCGCACAGAACCCGCAACAGAGTTGTCTTTCCGGCGCCGTTGGGACCCAGAAGCCCTGTCACACCCGGCCCGAAGGAAACCGTGACATCGGAAATCGCCACTTTCTGCCCAAACCATTTTGACAGCCCAACTGCTTCGACCGTCATGCCAGCCTCCGATAACGGCGATACGTCCAACCTGTGCCGACGGCGGCGACGACGCAGATGACGACAACGGATGCCCATGGAGAAAAGCCTGCAGCCTCGGGCGGGTAGTCGTTGAGGTCTGACCCGAACAACCAGTCGCGGATGTAGCGGGCATGGGCGTCGAACGCGAGGAGAGAGAACCAGCGGGCACCGGCGAAATCGGCTCGCGAAATCGCCTCTGCGATGCTGCCGCCTGCGATCAACACTCCCAAGAAGGTGGCCGCCGCGAAAGGGGTTCGATCGACATAGGAGGAGATGATTGCCAGAACCCCACCATGAACGGTGACGAATGCCGCTGTGGTGGCGGCAATCATCCACAGCACGTCGAGGTTCTGGCCGAGGTATGAGAGAAATCCATCGTTCGACAGAGCCGCCAATCCGGCATGGAACGCCAGTTGCGGTATCAGATAGATCGAACTGGCGATAGCCAGATAGGCGAGGCCTTTTGCTCTGAGGTAGTCGCCGACCGTCATCGGACGCGAGAAGTAGACCGACAGGACTCCTTGCGATCGATCGGGTCCCAACAGTTCTGGAATCGTCACGGCCAGGAACAGCAGCGAGATCCTCGAGTAGACGTCGAAGAGCTCCGCATACGACGGCAACCCCTCGGCGGCCGCGGCTGCGATCGAGCCTGCGACGAACTGAAGGCCGATCAAAACCGCCGCCATGATGACGCCGATCCCGAGGAGTCCCCAGGGGAGGATCTTTCTACGGGCTTTGCGACGTAAGCCGAGGATCCTGCGAATGCCGTCCTTGACCATGGCTCTCCGGACCGCCGCCCGGCCGAGCAGCCGGCCGTCGTAGGACCGGTAACCCCGATCGAAGATCGTTGATTCGCTCATTGGAGGGCACTCGAGAGGAACTCGTCCTCGAGCGTGATGGACGTGCGGCCCAGACGCAAGATGCCAGTCCCGGAATCCGCCGCCAGGTCACGGATCACATCGAAGACGGCGTCATCGCCTGCGCCTAATGTCACAGTTTGTCCTGCGACCACTGCCTCGAACCCGAGTCTGCGTAGGTTCTCGGCCAGGAACAGCGGGTCATCTGTCGTTTCCACCGTGATCGTTGCGTCGAATTCGTGACGTTCGAGAGGCCCCGATCGTATGAGACGACCGCCGTCGAGCATGACGACGTTGCTGCAGGTTTCTTCGATGTCACTGAGGACATGCGACGACATGACCACGTTGATGCCGAACCCGCCAAGGCGTCGGATCAGGTCGAGCATCTGCTGGCGGCCCGCAGGGTCGAGACCGGAAGCCGGCTCGTCGAGCAAAACCAGACGAGGTCCATGGACTATCGACTGGGCGAGTTTGACTCGCTGCTGCATGCCCGTCGAGAAGTCACCCAGATAGCGGAATCTTTCCTCCTCGAGTCCGACGAGGAAAAGAGTCTCCGACGAACGTCGGCGTGCGTCCTTGGCGGGCACACCTGCAATCTCGGCCGAGAAGGCAACGAAGTCCGCCGCCGTCTGATCCTTTGGAAGGCATGCCGTCTCTGGCATGTATCCCACCAATGCTCTGACCGCCAAAGGCTCAGAAAGCGCATCGTGACCAAAAACCTTGGCACTCCCGGCCGTTGGGTGGAGCAGACCGAGGAGGATGCGGAGCATCGTCGTTTTGCCGGCGCCGTTGGCCCCAACCAGACCGGTGACCCCGGATTCGATGTCGAGGGTCAGATCGTTCAAGGCCACGACACCGGCCCGGTAGGCGTGAGTCAATTGCTCTAGCGCGATCACTGGCGGCATGAGGGCAGAGCTTGGCAGAGACCCATCCCGGGCACCATCGGGGATGACCCTGCATGTTCCCCGATGCCCCGGTCCGATATCCACTCTCGAGCAGGACGATCGACCCCCCGGATGCCAAGTTGACCCAACAGCATCCCAAACCGTTGACAGTTGTGCACTTGATCGCCTAGATTCTGGGGCAGTGCTACAGGACGTAGTCACCCGCTGCACGCGAAGGCGTGCCTCGGACAACCAAGAGTCGCCTGGTGAGGATTCCGAGCGTCGAAACCGGGATTCCCCGCCGGTTGCGTTCGCATTTGAAGGACTTTGCCGATAGTGGTAATGTTCCCAATTGGTTGTCCGGACCCCCAAGGAGGCATGTCTTGTCCTCGCGCGTCGCCGAGCGCTTTTCGTTTGGAAAAATTCCCGAAGTTCTCGCATTGCCCGATCTGCTCGCTGTTCAACGCGAGAGTTTCACCTGGTTTCTCGATGAAGGTCTGGGAGAGATCTTCTCTGAGATCTCTCCCATCGAAGATTTCACGGGTTCTCTTGCCCTCGAGTTGACCGATCATCGGTTTGGTGACTCTCCGATGTCGCTCGAAGAATGCAAGGAGCGCGACTCGAACTTCGCTCGTCCGCTGTTTGTGACGGCGAGGTTCATCAACCGCCAGACCGGCGAGATCAAGGAACAGCAGGTGTTCCTCGGCGATTTCCCGATGATGACCGAGAATGGCGTGTTCATCATCAACGGAACCGAGCGGGTCGTCGTGTCTCAGCTCGTCCGTTCGCCAGGCGTCTATTACGACGCCACCCCGGACAAAGGCACTGACCGCGTCATCTACTCCGGCAAGGTCATTCCTGGCCGTGGAGCCTGGCTCGAGTTCGACACCGACAAGCGCGACACGATCGGCGTTCGTGTCGACCGCAAGCGTCGCCAGTACGTCTCTGCTTTTCTGCGTGCGCTCGGGATCGCCGAGACCGACGAGGAGATCCTGGATCTTTTCGACGGAGCAGAGTCGATCCGTAACACCCTGGAGCGCGACACCGCCCACACCAAGGACGATGCTCTCGTCGATCTCTATCGCAAACTGCGGCCGGGCGAGCCGACCACGGTGGAGTCTGCCCGCAACCTGATCCAGACCCTCTTCCGCAACCCGAAACGTTACGACCTGACGAGGGTCGGCCGATACAAGGTGAGCCAGAAGTTCGGAGCAGACGTCCCTGACGACTATCGCGCCGAAGGCCTCCAGATGCTTCGCAACGAAGACATCGTCGATGCCATCAAGTATCTGGTCGAGATGCACGCAGGGAACAACAGCATGACCACCCATCTGGGCGTGGCCGTTCCTGTGAGCACAGACGACATCGATCACTTCGGGAACCGTCGGATTCGGACCGTCGGCGAGCTGATCCAGAACCAGATCCGGGTTGGCCTGACCCGCCTCGAGCGCGTCGTCAAAGAGCGGATGACGACTCAAGATCCAGAAGGGATCACGCCTCAGAGCCTGATCAATATCCGGCCGGTGACGGCGTCCATCAAAGAGTTTTTTGGCACCAGCCAGTTGAGTCAGTTCATGGATCAGCCGAACCCGCTCGCCGGTCTGACGCACCGCCGCCGGCTTTCGGCTCTCGGGCCAGGTGGGTTGAGCCGTGAGCGGGCAGGGTTCGAGGTCCGGGACGTCCATCCTTCTCACTATGGGCGGATGTGCCCGATCGAGACCCCGGAAGGCCCAAACATCGGTCTGATCGGATCGCTCGCCAGCTACGCCAGGGTCAACCGTTTCGGTTTCATCGAGACGCCCTACCGCAAGGTGGAAAAGGGCAAGGTGACAGAGAAGATCGACTATCTCACGGCGACAGAAGAGGAGCGGTTCGTCATCGCCCAGGCCAACGCCCCCCTCAAGGAAAACGGTTCGTTCGTCAACGATCGAGTTCTCGTCAGGAGGGCCGGCGGTGAAGTCGACTATGTGACGCCGTCCCAGGTCGACTACATGGACGTCTCGCCCAAGCAGTTGGTGTCGGTTTCGACCGCGCTGATTCCGTTCCTCGAGCACGACGACGCCAACCGGGCGTTGATGGGTTCGAACATGCAGCGGCAGGCGGTTCCGCTTCTGACCGCAGAAGCGCCATTGGTCGGAACCGGGGTCGAGCGCCGAGCCGCCCAGGATTCTGGAGACATGATCGTCTCCACGGTTGCCGGCGAAGTGGTGGAGGTCACCGGCGACGAGATCGTTGTCAAGGAGACCGGGACCAATAAGAAGCACTCGTTCCCATTGGACAAGTTCGAACGGTCGAACCAGGGCACCTGCATGAACCAGAAGCCGCTGGTACGTGAAGGCGACAAGGTCAAGAGCGGCGATGTCCTGGCAGACGGTCCCTCGACCGATCTGGGCGAGTTGGCCCTTGGTCGCAACCTGATGGTTGCGTTCATGCCTTGGAATGGTCACAACTTCGAAGACGCCATCATTCTGTCCGAGCGCCTGGTCAAAGAGGACATGCTCACTTCGATCCACATCGAAGAGCACGAGATCGATGCCAGGGACACCAAGCTCGGTGCCGAGGAGATCACCCGCGACATCCCCAACGTTGCCGACGAAGTGCTGGCCGATCTCGACGACGACGGAATCATCCGGGTCGGGGCCGAAGTTGGCCCTGGCGACTATCTGGTCGGCAAGGTCACTCCAAAGGGAGAGACCGAACTGACGCCAGAGGAGCGATTGCTCCGCGCCATCTTTGGCGAGAAAGCTCGCGAAGTCCGTGACACGTCACTGAAAGTGCCACACGGAGAAGCGGGCAAGGTCATCGCGGTCAAGGTCTTCAAGCGCTCGGAGGGTTTCGATCTGCCTCCCGGTGTCAACGAATTGGTCCGTGTCTACGTTGCCCAGCAGCGGAAGATCTCAGAAGGCGACAAATTGGCCGGACGCCACGGGAACAAAGGAATTGTGGCAAAGATTCTGCCCGAGGAGGACATGCCGTTCCTCTCGGACGGAACTCCGGTCGACATCATCCTTTCGCCTCTCGGTGTCCCTTCCCGGATGAACCTTGGCCAGGTCCTCGAGACCCATCTCGGATGGGCCGCCTCCCAGGGCTGGGAGCCTTTCAAGGGCGATAGCCCGGCGAAGGTCGGTGCAGAGGCATGGACGAGGCTGGCAACCCCGGTCTTCGACGGAGCCCGTGAAGACGAGATCATGGCGGTGCTGGCAAACGCGAAGCCGAACCGTGACGGAGTCAAGCTCGTCGGCAACGACGGCAAGGCAACTCTCTACGACGGACGGTCGGGAGAACCATTCGATACCGACGTCACCGTCGGTTATATCTACATGCTCAAACTGGTGCACCTCGTGGACGACAAGATCCACGCTCGGTCCACCGGCCCCTACTCGATGATCACCCAGCAGCCGCTCGGTGGAAAAGCGCAGTTCGGTGGACAGCGGTTCGGAGAGATGGAGGTCTGGGCGCTCGAGGCATATGGCGCCGCCTACGCCTTGCAGGAGCTGCTGACGATCAAGTCGGACGATGTCCAGGGTCGAGTCAAGGTCTACGAGGCGATTGTCAAAGGCGACAACATCCCCGAGCCAGGGATCCCTGAGTCTTTCAGGGTTCTCATCAAGGAGATGCAGAGCCTTGGACTGAACGTCGAAATGCTGGCCGCCGGCGAAGAGGTCGAACTACGAGACCTCGACGACGAGGGATATCGCTCCACCGAGAGTCTCGGTATCGATCTGTCCCGTCCGGAACGCCCCGAACAAGAAGTCTGATCGTTGAAGTCGCCTGGGACGAAGGGAAGTCATGGCACGCCAAGTATTCGATGAACTGAAGATCGGTCTCGCCTCGAGCGCGCAGATCCGCGCCTGGTCGTACGGCGAGGTGAAGAAGCCTGAGACGATCAACTACCGGACGCTCAAGCCCGAGAAGGAAGGCCTTTTCGATGAGCGCATCTTTGGGCCCCAGCGCGACTGGGAGTGCTACTGCGGCAAGTACAAGCGCATCCGTTACAAGGGCATCATCTGTGAGCGGTGTGGAGTCGAGGTAACTCGCTCCAAGGTTCGCCGTGAGCGGATGGGACACATCGAGCTGGCCGCGCCGGTCACCCACATCTGGTTCTTCAAAGGTGTGCCCAGCCGACTCGGTTATCTGCTCGACATGTCGCCCAAAGACCTGGAAAAGGTCATCTACTTCGCCGCCTACATCATCACGTCGGTTGACGATGACAAGCGCCAGAAGGACATCCCGGAACTCGAGGACAATCTCCGGCATGAGGTGACCCTGGTCCGCGAAGACTTCGATGAGTGGAAGAGCAACCGGCTCGAGGCACTCGAGGACGAACTGGCCCGGATGGAAGAGGGCGGCGCCAAGGCGCAGGAGATATCGGCACGGCGCCGCGAGGTCGAGCGCGAGATGCGTGACCGCGAGGAGCGCGCCACCCGCGAGGTCGAACTGATCGAGGACGCGTTCGACCAGTTCCGCAAGTTCAAGCCGAAGGACCTGATCGACTCAGAGCAGCTTTGGCGGGAGATCTTCGAGCGTTATGCGATGTATTTCCATGGTGGGATGGGCGCCGAGGCCGTCAAGGACCTCCTGGCCCACCTCGACCTCGACGCCGAGATGGATGCGCTTAACGAGGACCTGACGGCCAATTCTGCCCAGAAGCGCCAGCGTGCAACCCAGCGCCTCAAGGTGGTCAAGCCGTTCTGGGAGGGGAAGAACCACCCGACCGACCTGATTCTCGAGACAGTGCCGGTCATCCCGCCGGATCTTCGTCCGATGGTCCAACTCGACGGAGGGCGTTTTGCAACCTCTGACTTGAACGATCTCTATCGGCGTGTGATCAACCGCAACAACCGACTCAAGCGACTCCTCGACCTCGGTGCGCCCGAGATCATCGTCAACAACGAGAAGCGAATGTTGCAGGAGGCAGTCGATGCCCTATTCGACAACGGTCGCAGAGGCCGCGCCGTCACAGGACCGGGCAACCGCGCTCTCAAGTCACTCTCGGACATGCTCAAGGGAAAGCAAGGCCGATTCCGTCAGAACCTCCTCGGAAAACGGGTGGACTACTCCGGCCGGTCGGTCATAGTGGTCGGTCCGCAGCTCAAACTGAGCCAGTGCGGCCTGCCCAAGATCATGGCGCTCGAGCTGTTCAAGCCATTCGTGATGAAGCGTCTGGTTGATCTGGACATCGCCCAGAACATCAAATCGGCCAAGAGGATGGTCGAGCGGCAGCGTCCCCAGGTATGGGACGTCCTCGGTGAAGTTATCCAGGAACATCCCGTCCTGTTGAACCGTGCTCCCACCTTGCACCGTCTCGGAATCCAGGCTTTCGAGCCGGTCCTGGTCGAGGGTAAGGCGATTCAGATCCATCCATTGGTGTGTGAGGCCTTCAACGCAGACTTCGACGGCGATCAGATGGCGGTCCATCTGCCGCTGTCGGCCGAAGCCCAGGCCGAGGCCAGGATTCTGATGTTGTCGACCAACAACGTCTTGCGCCCGGCATCGGGCCGCCCGATCGTGACTCCCTCACAGGACATGGTCATCGGTGTTTATTACCTGTCGGAGTTGGTTGATGACGCCAAGGGCTTTGGACGCAACTTCGTTTCCGTAGACGAGGCGTTCATGGCGTACGACGGCGGAGATTTGGCCCTACATGCGCCGATCAGGATCCGTCTCGGGGCGATCGCAGGCGACCCTCAGTTGCACTCCGACTTCAAGGGAATCCTCGGTGATCTGCTCACAGAGGAGGCGGTCGACGGGACCAAACTGTTCGACACCACCCTCGGAAGGGCGTTGTTCAATGGCGCACTTCCAGAGAGCTTCCCGTACGTCAACTCGATCATTCTGAAAACCGACATCGGCAAACTGATCGAAACCATCATCGAATGGTTTCCACGGTCCGACGTTGCCGAGACCCTCGACAACATAAAGACGCTCGGATTCCACTACGCAACCAAGGCGGGTCTCACCATCGCTCTCGATGACGTGAAAACACCCCCGAACAAGGCGCAGATACTGGAGGAGTACGAGGTCAGGGCCGACAAGGTCCAAGCTCTCTATCAGAAGGGTGTTGTCACAGACGACGAGCGGCGCCAGGAGCTGATCGAAATCTGGACCGAGGCGACCGATCGGGTCAAGGACGCGATGGAAGCGAACATGAAGACCGAGAAGTTCAACTCGATCGACATGATGATCGGATCAGGGGCCCGTGGAAACATCATGCAGGTCCGTCAGATCGCCGGAATGCGTGGACTGGTGGCCAACCCGAAGGGTGACATCATCCCGCGGCCCATCATCTCCAACTTCCGCGAAGGGCTTTCCGTGCTGGAGTACTTCATCTCCACCCACGGTGCTCGCAAGGGATTGGCAGACACCGCATTACGCACCGCCGACTCCGGTTACCTGACCCGTCGTCTCGTGGACGTGAGCCAGGAGCTCATCACCAACGAGGCCGACTGCGAGACAGACAAAGGGATCAAGATCGGTCTCCTTGACGATCGCGGGCGCCCCATCCGAAATCTGCGTTCACGGATCTACGGCCGTGTGCTCGCCGACGACGTGAAAATCGAGCGGAGCCTGGTCGAGGCGTCCGACGGCGTGAAACTTCGTGCCGGGACGATGATCGGAACCAAGGCCTTGATTGCCGTCGAGGCCAAGGCTGTCGAGATCGGAACCGTCAGGGTCCGCTCTGTCCTCACCTGTGACGCGCTTCTCGGCGTCTGCCAGCAGTGCTACGGCCTGTCGCTGGCAACCGGAAAACCGGTTGAGCTCGGTGAGGCCGTTGGGATCATGGCCGCTCAATCGATTGGTGAGCCTGGTACCCAGCTGACGATGCGCACGTTCCACACCGGTGGTGTTGCCGGAGAGGACATCACCCATGGACTCCCCCGAGTTGTCGAGCTGTTCGAAGCCCGCGCCCCCAAGGGCAAGGCGATCCTGTCCGAACTCGCGGGCCCCGTTCGTGTAGTCGAGGACGAGGAAGGCCGCAGGATCATCATCGAAGGAAAGGAAGGCGAGGTTGCCTACCCGGTATCTCGTCGAGCCCGCCTTCGTGTTGCCGACGGCGACGTCATCGAGGCCGGCGCACAGCTCACAGAAGGACCGTTGGACCCCAAGGAAGTGCTCGAGATCCGCGGCGTCCGCGCCGCGCAGCAGTACCTGGTCGACCAGGTACAAGAGGTCTACCGTTCCCAGGGCGTGGAAATCCACGACAAACACATCGAACTGATCGTCCGTCAGATGCTCAAGCGGATCAGGGTCGTTTCGAACAACGATTCTGGTTTCCTGCCCGCCGAGTTGGTCGAGGACCAGACGTTCCGGGCCGCCAACCGTGAATTGGTCCAGGACGGCAAGGTCCCGGCGGAGGGCCGCTCCGAGCTGATGGGTATCACCAAGGCGTCCCTGGCGACGGATTCGTGGCTGTCGGCTGCATCGTTCCAGGAGACCACCAGAGTCCTCACCGATGCCGCCATCCAGTCGAGATCCGATTACATGCGCGGTCTCAAGGAGAACGTGATCATCGGCCGGCTGATTCCCGCCGGAACCGGTTCGACCGAATACCAGATGTTGCAGCCGGCACTCCCTGGTGCGACCACGGTCGCCGCTCTCGGGTTCCTCGGGGGCGAGGCTCCGGCCCGCTCGGTCGACGAGGGACTTCCCGACAATCCGGCGGAGTGGCTCGCCTCGCTCGGTGCCCAGAAGCGAAGTGACGATGCGGAAGCCGACGACTCCGAAGAGTGAGTTGGCAAAGGCTCGAAGATGGGGTCGGATCTCGAGGGATCCGACCCCATTTGATTCGGGACCATGAACCCGGAGTCGCCGGTCCTGGTCTGCGATTACCAGACCCACCCCATCGTCCATCAGGTCCAATAATCGTATCGATCGATACCAAAACGAATCGTGCGCGCCGGCCCGCGTCACAGTCACCTCGTAACGTTCTCGTGACGGACCGCTGATTCACTGTGCATATGGACAGCGTCGCCGAAGGTCCCACATTGGCCTTGTTTCGAGTGCGCAGTCTGCACACAGCCCACCACGGGCGATACGCCAGTACCAACAGGACGCTTTGCCGGGCTTCCGGCATGAGTCGGCCCCACCAGCCCGAACCGGTCCTGCTCCTCGCATTCAGCCGTTCAGTTCATCGATGAAGTCTCAGGGCGCCGGTGTCACGGCGAGTCCTGCGCGCATGGCTTTTCGTTACACCGCACTGATGGCTCTCATACTCATTGTCGTCGGCCTGTCGATGCTCGCCCTCCTCAATCCTTTCGCCGAGAGCCTCAACTGGGAGCGTGACGGCGGGTTCTGGATATTCCCGGTGGTGGCAGGCCTGGTTTACCTGGTTCCGGGAGTCATCGTCCTCCTCCGATCCGATTGGCACCCGGTCGGATGGGTGCTCTGTCATCTCGCGGTCGGCTTCAACTTCTCGTTTGCTCCGGAGATCGACCCGACGACACCTGCCGGCGAATGGTGGGCGTGGCTCACTTACGTGTCGACCCAGGGGCTGTTCTGGGCGGTTTGGGCGGGCCTGATCCTCGTGTTCCCCAACCGGCTCGCCGAGCGCCCTAAACAGGAGCGGCGTTTTCCTTGGGCAGTCTTCGCCATCAACACCATCGCGGTCTTATTGATCTTCTTTCGGGAAGACATCCCGGTTGTCGAAGGGACGGTAGAAAGCCCGATTCCATTCGGTGTCGTGCCCGGCGCTGTGGGCGCAGCCGCATTTGTTGTGCCACTGGTGATGCTGCCGCTGGTCCTCGGAGACTTCGTGCGCCGCTACCGGCGTGCCCGGTCACAGGAACAGCTGCAATATCGGTGGGTGGTCTGGGCATTCGTTTATGTGGGGGCGACCCTGGCCATGGGCATCACCGCTTCGCTCATTGCCGGACACGACGACCACCCTGTCTGGCTGCTCCTGGTTGCCGGCTACCTCCTCGTTCCAGCATCTTTCATGGTGTCGATTCTGAAGTACCGCCTCTACTCCATCGACAAGATCGTCTCCCGAACGCTCACATACGCGACAGTCGCCGTCCTGGTCGGTCTCATTTATGTGATTCCTGTGCTCGTTCTCGCTCAGACATTCGGTGGTTCCAACGATTTCGTGATCGCCGCCTCCACCCTCACCGCCGCCGCTGCCTTTTCGCCGATCCGCCGGTGGGCGCAGCGGATCATCGACCGTAGATTCAACCGCGCTCGATACAACGCAGGACGAGTTGTCGACGACTTCGCAGCTCAGCTCCGTGATCACGTCGACCTCTCGACGATCTGCGATGACCTGGAGCTCGTTGTCGGCGACACAGTGGAGCCGACCCGAACCGCCATCTGGCTGAGGGAGACGGACCGGGCGCACTGAGTCTGGGGCGAGCCGTCGCCCAACGCCGGCGATGCTCCACGTGGTCAATCGCTGGTCACGACGGGTTTGCCCGCCTTTTCGACCTCGGGGCGAGCAGTCGGTAACCCAGAGCTCATGGCTTTTGACCACCCTGGCGGTCCTCCCTATACTCGCGTCCCGCAGTTGTGCTTCGGCTTTCGACTGCGCGTCTTGAGGCTCCCCAACACCTCTGAGTGTGGTTCGCCGTCGGGATTGAAGAACAGATTTGTGGTTGTAACCATGGATTCTGCGCACCGAGAGGTCGCAACGATCCATCGCTCGAGGAGCACTATGCCAACGATTGAGCAGCTTGTCCGCGAGGGCAGGAAGCCAAAGAAGAAGAAGACCAAAACCGCCGGCCTCGCCGGGGCTCCGCAGCGCCGGGGTGTGTGCACTCGGGTCTATACCGTGACGCCCAAGAAGCCGAACTCGGCTTTGCGCAAGGTGTGCCGCGTCCGTTTGTCGTCCGGGGTCGAAATCACCGCCTATATCCCCGGCGAAGGCCACAACCTCCAGGAGCACTCGATCGTCCTCGTTCGCGGAGGGCGAGTTC
Source organism: Acidimicrobiia bacterium (assembly GCA_041746105.1). Classification (GTDB taxonomy): domain Bacteria; phylum Actinomycetota; class Acidimicrobiia; order Spongiisociales; family ZC4RG35; genus JBFHRE01. The sequence goes on along the minus strand of JBGTHP010000032.1, from coordinate 3,981 downwards.
GTGACCTTCCGGGAGTCCGATACAAGGTCATTCGCGGCACGCTCGACGCGTCAGGTGTCAAGAACCGCCAGAAGGCTCGTTCACGCTACGGCACCAAGAAAGTGAAGGGCTGACATGCGTCGCGCCCCAGCTCAAAAACGTCGTATCGATCCGGATCCGGTGTTCAGAAGCGTTCTCGTCAGCCAGGTCATCAACAAGGTGCTTTGGAAAGGCAAGAAGGACGTCGCCCGTTCGATCGTGTACGACGCCCTCGAAGTGGTCGAGCGGCGTTCGAATCAGGATCCGGTAAACGTCCTGAAGCGAGCCGTCGACAACCTACGCCCTTCAGTCGAGGTTCGTTCGCGCCGCGTCGGTGGTTCCAACTACCAGGTGCCGGTCGAGGTTTCGCCTCGGCGTTCGACCGCGCTGGCCATTCGCTGGTTGGTGGGATACGCCCGAAAGCGCAAGGAGCCGACGATGTCGGCTCGTCTGGCAAACGAGATCATGGATGCGTCCAACAATGCGGGCGCGGCCATGAAACGAAAAGAAGACATTCACAAGATGGCGGAGTCCAACAAGGCTTTCGCCCACTACCGCTGGTGAGCATCGCCGGGTTCTGACCCGTCGATCCTGACAAGTGCATAACGACCGGAGTAGAGAGAGATGAGTAACAACGCGCTGTCGCACCTGCGCACGGTGCCGCTGAGCCGGACCCGGAATATCGGGATCATGGCCCACATCGATGCAGGCAAAACCACGCTCACCGAGCGCATCCTCTATTACACCGGTAAGAACTACAAGATCGGTGAGGTCCACGAGGGCGCAGCCACGATGGACTGGATGGAACAGGAGCAGGAGCGAGGGATCACCATCACCTCGGCCGCAACCACCTGTATCTGGCACGACCACAACATCAACATCATCGACACTCCTGGCCACGTCGACTTCACAGTCGAAGTCGAACGAAGCCTCAGGGTGCTCGACGGGGCGGTAGCGGTGTTCGACGGCGTGGCCGGTGTCGAGCCCCAGTCGGAGACGGTGTGGCGCCAGGCCGATCGCTACGGCGTTCCCCGAATCTGCTTCATCAACAAACTCGACCGCACAGGCGCCGACTTCTATGCAGACATCGACTCGATCGTCGATCGGCTTGCCGTCACCCCGCTGGTGATGCAGCTTCCGATTGGCGTGGAGGGAGACTTCCTCGGCGTCGTCGATCTGGTGGATATGCGCGCCCACATCTGGAGGGGCGACGACGGAAAACAGTGGGACATCGCCGAGATCCCCGCAGACATGGTTGAGAAGGCCAATGAGTATCGGGCTCGACTGATCGAGACGGCAGCCGAGGCCGATGAGAAGATGCTCGAGAAGTATCTCGAGGATCTGGATATCTCGGTCGACGAGATCAAAGCGGCGGTCCGCAAGGGAACTCTTCACCACCTCTTCACCCCCGTCTTTTGTGGGTCGGCATTCAAGAACAAAGGCGTTCAGCTGCTGCTCGACGCCGTTGTCGAATATTTGCCGAGCCCTGTCGATCTCCCACCGACCGTCGGCTACCGGCCTGGGGATGAAGAGGTCAAACTCGAGAGGGCCGCCGACGACACGGAGCCCTTCTCGGCGCTCGCCTTCAAAATCATGTCCGATCCGCACGTGGGCAAGCTCACGTACTTCAGGGTCTATTCTGGCCACGCCGCCAAGGGCGAATCCGTGGTGAACACCACTTCCGGCAACAAGGAACGTCTGGGACGACTCCTACGGATGCACGCCAATCATCGTGAGGACATCGATCACGTCTTCACCGGCGACATCGTCGCAGCAGTCGGGCTCAAGAACGTCAGAACCGGAGACACCCTGTCGGACGGCAGTTCCGAGATCCAGCTGGAATCTATGCAGTTCCCGGCACCGGTCATTTCTGTCGCAATCGAGCCAAAGTCCAAGGCCGACGACGAACGGCTGGGAGAATCGCTGACCAAACTCGCAGAAGAAGATCCGACCTTCCTGGTCAGGACCGACGAGGAAACCGGCCAGACGATCATCGCCGGGATGGGTGAACTCCACCTCGAGATCCTCGTGGATCGCCTCGTTCGTGAGTTCAAGGTCGTTGCCAATGTTGGAAAGCCCCAGGTCGCCTATCGCGAAACGATCAAGCAGGCGGTCTCGAAGGTCGAGCTGCGCTACGTGAAGCAGACCGGTGGAAAAGGTCAGTACGCACACGTTGTCATCGATCTGGAGCCAACGGGTCCGGGCGGCGGCTATGAGTTCGTCGATGAGATCAAGGGTGGGCGCGTGCCACGTGAGTTCATCCCGGCGGTCGACGAAGGGATCGAAGGCGCCCTAGACAACGGCGTGCTCGCCGGTTACCCGCTGGTCGACGTCAGGGCGAAGCTGGTTGACGGTTCCTATCACGATGTCGACTCTTCTGAGATGGCGTTCAAGATCGCCGGTTCAATGGCCTTGCAGGAAGCCGCCCGCAAGGCAGGAGTCAAGCTCCTCGAACCCGTGATGGAGGTCGAAGTAGTTACCCCCGAGGACTACATGGGTGACGTGATTGGCGACCTGAACAGCCGTCGTGGCCAGATCGAGTCGATGAACCAGCGAGGCAACGCCAGAGTGGTCAAAGCCCTGGTTCCGTTGTCGGAGATGTTCGGCTACGTCGGCGACCTGCGTTCGAAGACGCAAGGTCGCGCCACCTATTCAATGCAGTTCCATTCCTACCAGGACGTCCCCGGAAACATTGCCGAAGAAATCGTTTCGGCACGCCGCGGCACCTGAACAAGTAACAGTCCAAGACACACCACGAGAGGATCGAGACCATGGGTAAAGCGAAGTTTGAGCGTTCTAAGCCGCATGTGAATATTGGGACGATGGGTCATATTGATCATGGGAAGACGACTTTGACTGCGGCGATTACTAAGACTTTGTCTGATCGTGTGGGTGGGTCGAATACGTTTACGTCGTTTGACAATATTGATAAGGCGCCGGAGGAGCGTGAGCGGGGGATCACGATTCAGATTGCTCATGTGGAGTATGAGACTGCGGCTCGTCATTATGCGCATGTGGATATGCCGGGTCATGCTGATTACATCAAGAACATGATTACGGGTGCTGCTCAGGTTGATGGTGCGGTGTTGGTGGTTTCGGCTACTGATGGGCCGATGCCTCAGACGCGTGAGCATGTGTTGTTGGCGCGTCAGGTGGGGGTGCCGGCGATTGTCGTGTTTTTGAATAAGTGTGACATGGTTGATGATGAGGAGTTGTTGGATTTGGTGGAGTTGGAGGTGCGGGATCTTCTGACTGAGTATGAGTTTCCTGGTGATGATGTGCCGGTGGTGAGGGGTTCGGCGTTGTTGGCGTTGGAGGGTGATTCTGGTTGGGCTGATCGGGTGATGGAGTTGATGGATGCGGTGGATTCGTATGTTGAGCAGCCGGCTCGGGATATGGATAAGCCGTTTTTGATGCCGATTGAGGATGTTTTCAGTATTACTGGTCGGGGGACGGTGGTTACTGGTCGGGTGGAGCAGGGTGTGCTCAAGGTGAATGAGGAAGTGGAGATTATTGGGATTCGGGCGACGAAGAAGTCGGTGGCGACTGGGATTGAGATGTTCCGGAAGTTGTTGGATGAGGGTCGTGCGGGTGACAATGTTGGGGTGTTGTTGCGGGGTGTGGGTAAGGATGATGTTGAGCGGGGTCAGGTGTTGGCGAAGCCTGGTTCGATTACTCCTCATACCGAGTTTGAGGCTCAGGTTTATGTGTTGACGAAGGAGGAGGGTGGCCGGCATAACCCGTTTTTTGCTGGTTATCGGCCCCAGTTTTATTTCCGGACGACGGATGTGACTGGTGCGGTGACGTTGCCTGAGGGGACTCAGATGGTGATGCCTGGCGATAATACGGAGATGACGGTTCAGTTGATCAACCCGATCGCGATGGTTGAGGGGTTGCGGTTCGCGATTCGTGAGGGTGGTCGCACTGTCGGCGCCGGCAGAGTCGTCAAAATTTTGAAGTAAG
>JBGTHP010000031.1:0-38057 GCA_041746105.1 Acidimicrobiia bacterium | reverse complement strand
AGGCAACGGGGCGGGCTTTAATCCTTCAATGCCCAGGTTGGTTGGTGCGGCTGCGGCGGATCCCCAGTCGGTCTTCGCCACATAATCCCTGACCTCGCTGATCGCACTCTTGTGAGCGGCAGCGCGCGTCTCCACAGAGATGTCCATAGGTTGGACATTGAAGAAGCTCATATCTGTGATCCCGACGAACCCGAAGATGGTGCGCAAGTAGTTCTCGACGAAGTCGTAGGCCTGAAGCGGCCCACTGGAGTAGTCACCGCCGCGCGACGTGACACAGACCATCTTCCTTCCTTGGACGAGTCCTACGGGGGCTCCATTTTCGTCGTACTCGAATAAGTAGCCCGGTTGCACGATGGCGTCGATGTAGTACTTGAGCGCGTACGGAATCCCGAAGTTCCACATTGGAGTCGTCAATAGGTAGATGTCTGCGCCCAAGAACTTCTCGATGGTGGACTCGATCTGGCGCCATGACCTCGACGCGGCCTCATCCAAGGCCTGCCCGGTCATGAGCTTATATTTCGACTCAATATTCGTGCCAGCTACCGCGGGAAGGTCCGCGCTGAACAAGTCCAGGGTTTCAACCGTCACGTCGTCACGCTTGTCCTGGAGTGCTTCCAAGAAGACGCTGGAAACACGGGCGGTGTTCGACGCGAGCCCTCGTGGCGTGGCAACGATGTGAAGAAGGCGCATTCTAACCCCAACCTGTTGAAATTCGCTCAGACTTGGAGCGTCAAATGTGTTCGCTGACTATGTAGATCACATGCTACCAGGCCGTGAGCTCCCCGGGTGAACGGTGTTGGCGTCCTCGACGCTGTCAGACTCGACCAGACAGACGATCCTTCGCCATCTCGACTCCGAACTCCCGCAAGGCGATTTCGGGAACCCGAGCTTCAATCAGCCGCCACGTTCCGTCACCGCTCAACCCAAGAGAAATACTGTCGCCTTTGACCTTTGGTTTTTGGAGATGACCCGCTGGACGAAGCCTACGGCTCTTCGGCTGTGGGGCTGGCGTGGGGTTGACGCCCCAAGGCGGGTTCCACCACCGCCTCCTAAAACAAGAAAACCCCCGACAGGCGGGGGTTTTCTTTTGTGGGCCCTAGAGGAATTGAACCTCTGACCTCTTCCGTGTCAGGGAAGCGCTCTCCCATCTGAGCTAAGAGCCCTCTGTTGTCCGCCGGCCGTCCGGCGCTGGAGGCGACGCCCGGAATTGAACCGGGGTGACGGGTTTTGCAGACCCGCGCCTAACCACTCGGCCACGTCGCCGTCAGACCCGCCGAGGGTAGAGCCGGGACGTACCCGAATCGACTCAAGACGGCGCTGAGACCGGCTGACACCGGCCTGGAGCGGAAGACGGGGCTCGAACCCGCGACCTCAACCTTGGCAAGGTTGCGCTCTACCAACTGAGCTACTTCCGCAGGGAGCGGCATCATACCCTTCCCGACGCCGCCACCAAAAGTCATACCCCGGTGGATCCGAAACCCCCCGCTCCCCTCTCGCTGGACGGCAGAGTATCGACTTCGATCCACTCTGTCTCGGGTACCTCCACAATCATCAACTGGGCGATCCGCTCGCCTCGCACAAACGTGACAGGCTCCGACCCGTGGTTGATCAACAACACTGCGATCTCACCCCGATACCCCGAATCGATCAAACCGGGCCCGTTGATCACCCCGACTCCGAACCGGGCGGCCAATCCACTGCGAGGCAGAACCAGGGCGGCGTACCCCACCGGAAGGGCGATGGCGAGGCCGGTCGGCACCGCGCTCCTCATTCCCGGGGACAGTGTCACGTCGTGGCGGGCATGAAGATCGAACCCGGCGTCGCCGCTGTGGGCACGCCGGGGAATAGGTAGTTCAGAATCGAGGCGTTGGAAGCTAATCTGTGGCGTGGTCATACAACGTGGGGCGGTCGGGCGGAGACTTCACCACGGGAGTTGACGAGCGTGGCGCACGCCTACTGTAACGAATGCCAGGCCGAGGTCACGGTTCGAGCCGGGCTCTGCCTCTTGGACCATCGGGTCGACGTATCGACGGTTTCGACGCGTTCTGGCCGTCACGCGTCCTCTCGTCCTCAACGCAGCAGTGCCAGCGTCCCCCATCGCCGCCCTGCCGCCCGACAAACTGTGATCGACGTGACGATCGACCCTCCCACCCGTTACATCGCACCGGTGCTGGCACCGGCTCCACCTGCACTGGACCTGCTGGAGCGTCCGACCGAATCGCTGTCTCGCACCGGTCCGCTGATCGAAGCCCTCTGGAATACGGCGAACAACGAGGCCGAACCATGGGAGTTTCATTCGATCGACGACACCGAACCCGACATCGACCGTCATCCGATACGGCGGTTTGCCGGTGCTTTGCTGGTGACAGCCGGCCTGGTTTTGGGCGGGTTGGCGGTGTGGAGACTGACCGACGCATCCACCTCGGTTCCGGCGCTCGGACCCGCCCAAACCCAACTCACCGAGGCCAGGGCCGAACTCGCCCCGCTCCTCGAATCTCTGAGCCGTGGGATCGAGGTCGACCCGGTGGCCCTCTCCGCTCGGATCTCCGACGCCGGCGCTGCCGGACGATCACTGTTCAGTGCGACCAGCACCGTGACCGAACCATCCGAACGTGCCGCCCTCCTCGCCCAAGCCGAGACCGTGCTCACCGTCGTCGAACGGATGGAGCAGGCCAACATGCTCGAGTCGATCACCATCCCGATCCTGGCGCCGCCCACTCTCCCCAAAACCGCCACCCCGGAAGAGGCAGCCGAACTCGCCGGCGAGTTGGCTGTCTGGCAGGCCGCCCTCGCCGACACCCTCGCCCTGATCCCGAGCCATCCCGACACCGTGCATGCCCTGGAACGAATCTCGGCGCTGGTCGCCGGACTCGACGAGTGGAAAGCGGGCTACTTCGATTCGTTGCGAGAAGGAAACGATCCATCTGCGGCCCTGGCCTCGTTGGAGAACGAGATCGAAACCGTCCGCACTGCGATCGAAGACACCGTCGTTCTGACCGCAGCCGCCGGTTTGGGCCAGTTGGAGACGCTCGCACCCTGAACCGGGCGGCGGAGCGATTGTCAGTCGGCGCCGAGTTCTGCCTCGAGGGACGCCAACTCTCTTTCGAAATCACTGCCCACCTTGAAATCCTTATAGACGGAGGCAAAACGCAGGTAAGCGACTTCGTGCAAGCGGCGAAGACCCTCCAGGACGAGCCTGCCGATCTGTTCTGAACTGATCGTGTCGCCAGCGGAGATCGCCTCGCCTTCGATCTCTTCGACAAGATCATCGATCGCGTCGGGAGCGACAGGCAGGTCGGCCAGAGCCGCCACCAAACCCGCTCTGAGCTTCTCGGACGAGAACGGCTCAACCCGACCACTGCGCTTTTTCACCAACAACAACGGGACGCTGCGCTCGTAGGTGGTGAAACGGTGGTCGCACTGCCCGCAGGCGCGCCGACGCCGGATGGAACGATCTCCATCGGCGGGGCGACTGTCGATCACCCTGGTTTCTGGGCCCTGGCAGGCGGGGCATTGCATTGCGGGAGCAAGCGTACCCATTGGCGGGCCCTTCGTCGTCAGGGTGTTGGAATTTGGAGCTTTTGTCCCGGCCGCAGTGTGGTGTCCACCAACCCGTTGATATCACGGATTTCGGCGAGCGTGGCGCGGACGCTGTCTTCGGCCGGAGTGATTGTTTCGGCGATCTCCCACAACGTGTCGCCGCTGGTGACGACATAGGTGGTTGTCATCAGCGGTTCCTCGGCTCCAACCCGGGTACTCGAGAGGAGGAAGGCGGCCACCAGCGCCACAGGGAGGAAGAGCAGCCTGACAGACAGACGGCGGGCGTTTGGCGACATGACCTTTCCTCCTCTCGAATACTGCGGGGATCTCCCTACGTCTCGCAACGTATCGGAGGGGTGTGACAGATTCCGGGACTGCCGGATCTGGGACTGCCGATTCTGGGGCCGCGACCTCTGGGGTTCCAGCCCGGATGAACCGGTGGCGGATGCTTGAAGAACGAACATATGTTCGCTAGTATGGTCGAACAGACGTTCGGTTGTCAAGTCGAACAGGTGTTTGGATCGCGAAGTCGAAATACCTAGCATCCGCTCAGAAGCGCCAGACAGAAACAGCCGACCACAACCGACGGAATCTTCTCCGAAACGGAGAGAACGGGAGCCAGCCACATGCCAAACCAGAACTCTTCCGGCGGGGTCGAGTTGACGGCCCGCCAGCAACAGGTCCTCGATCACATCCGTGAAACCGTCGCCACCCGGGGATACCCGCCAACGGTACGCGAGATCGGCGAAGCCGTCGGGCTCTCCTCCCCTTCGACCATCCACAGCCATCTCGGGGCGCTGGTCAAGGCCGGCTATATCCGCAAGGACGCCACCAAACCACGGGCGATCGAGATCATGGACTCTGCCCCCTCCGCCCCAACCATCGAGTCGCTGAATCTGCGCCAGGTCCCGGTGTTGGGCCGAATCGCCGCAGGCCGCCCTATCCTCGCGACAGAAGACCTCGACGACGTCATGACCCTTCCAGAAGACCTTGTGGGTCCTGGTCCGGTGTTCATGCTCACCGTCAAAGGTGATTCGATGATCAACGCCGGCATCCTCGATGGCGACCACGTGGTGATCAGAAGCCAGCCTGACGCCCACAACGGTGACATCGTCGCCGCCCTCGTCGACGAGGAAGAGGCAACTGTCAAGAGATTCGAAAAGAGAGGATCAACCGTGATCCTTCATTCAGAAAACCCTGCCTACGATCCCATGGTCTTCTCAGAAGGCGTTCGCATCCTCGGCAAAGTGGTGTCGGTGCTGCGCCGCCTCCGCTAACGCTCCCAGATCCCCGAGAACGAATACTCGGCAGGACCTCGCAAGAACCACGAATCGTCCTCGACCACCGCTTGGGCAGTGCCGCCGGGGATGTGGACCGTCACCGACTCCGCCCCGCTCGGATGGGCGGCGGCGGCCGCCACGATCCCGCTTCCGCAGGCGAGTGTTTCGCCGACGCCGCGTTCCCACACTCTCATTTCGATCTCGGATGTCCCGATGATCCTGACAAACTCGACGTTGCTGCCCTCCGGAAACAGGGTGGTGTCGGTGCCGATGCGACGACCGATGGCTGACACGTCGATCTCGCCGACGTTGTCGACAAAAGTCACGGCATGCGGGTTGCCTACAGAAACCCTCTCCAATTGGAAACCACCTGCTTCAACCGAACCGTGGCGTGAGACAGATCCCAACTCGACCACAACCGAAGAAACATCCTCGATGCGGACTTTGCGCTCGCCGACCGGTGTGTCGACGAGGAATTCCTTTGAATCGGTCATCTTCCGGTCGTAGGCATAACGCGCCACACACCGCAGACCGTTGCCACACATCTCGGCGGCGGAACCGTCGGCGTTCCAATATTCCATGGTGACCAGGCCCGCCGGTGCCGAAACCCTGAGGACGCCATCGGCGCCGATCCCGAACCGGCGATCGCACAAGGCCCGAACCAGATCAGGGTCGATCGGGGTGTTTTCGCCCACAACGACAAAGTCGTTGCCGAAACCGTGCATTTTCACGAATTCGATCACGGAGAGAATTCTCGCATCACTGTGGAGATGAGGTTGGCAGGATCGCTCGACCACTCCAACCACTTCACCCTGGGATCACGACGAAAGAACGTGCGTTGACGCTTGGCCAGAGCCACCGTGTTGGAGGTGATGGCGACTTTGACCTCGGAGGCGTCGGCGGTTCCGTCGAGAAACGGAAACGTTTCGCGGTATCCAATGGCGCCCGCCGCCGTCCGGCCCAACCTCGGACGGACGCGGGCCACTTCGTCGGCCAATCCCTTGTCCCACATCGCCTCAACTCGTGCCGCCGCCCGAGCCGCCAGGTCACCGCCGGGGTCGATTCCGATCACCTTGACCGGAAACAGAGGTTCATAGGCGTCCACTGCGAGGCGTTCCGCCGATTGTGCCCGCTCGGTCGGGGTGCGGCCGGTGAGTTCCAACACCTCGAGAGCACGCATCACACGGCGGTTGTTGGCGAGGTCAACCTGCAGGCCTGCCCCAGAGTCGAACAGAAGCAGGCGCTCGACCAACACTTCCGGCTCCACCTCCTCGAGTCCACGGCGGACCGCCGGATCCGACGGTTCGAAGGTGAGAGGGTCGACCACAGCCCGGAAATGAAGACCGCTCCCCCCCACCATCAAGAACTGGCGACCCGTGAGAATCAAAGCCCGCGCCAACCTTTGGAAATCGGCGACCGTGAACTCGTCTTCCGGTTCGGCTACGTCGAGCATGTGGTGAGGAACCTGTGCCCGCATCGCCGCAGAAGCCTTGGCGGTTCCGATATCGAGACCCCGATACACCTGCATCGAATCCACAGAGATGATCTCCGCTCCGGCGCGACGGGCGACTTCGAAGGCAACCTCGCTCTTGGCCGAGGCCGTGGGTCCAACCACCGCCCAGATGATGCTCAGGCCTGACTCCCGATCAGATGGTGCTGGAACGAATCGCTGATTTCGACATCGAGGAATGTCCCGCATTCGAACACCCCAGGAACATGGGCGACCAGGCCTCCCCGGGTGCGGGTGGTTGCGATCAGCGGGTTTTTCTTCGACGGGCCCTCGACCAACACTTCGAGCCGCCTACCGACCTGGGCTGCGTGGATCTCGCCCGAGATCCGGTTCTGGATCTCGGTGAGTCGGTTGAAGCGTTCGCTGATCACGGCCGGGTCGACAAAATCGTCGGTCATCTCGGCGGCGGAGGTCCCGGGCCTTGGTGAAAAAATGAACATGAAAGCCTGAACGAAGCGCGACTCTTCTACAACTTCGAGGGTCGCCGCGAATTCCTCTTCGGTTTCGCCGGGGAACCCGACGATGACGTCGGTGGACACGTGGAGATCTGGAACGATGCGACGGGCCATCGACAGCCGGTCCTCGTATTTGCGGCGGTTGTATCCCCGGTGCATCCGGGCCAGGATCCGATCCGACCCGCTCTGGAGGGGGAAATGGAGATGTTCACACACCTCCGGGGTCTCGGCCATCGCCAGAGCCACCCCTTCCGTGAAATCGTTGGGATGGGGACTGGTGAAACGGACCCGCCTGATTCCGTCCACCTCCCCCACCTGACGCAACAGGTCATCGAAGATGGGACGGCGACGCCCGTCGATCGCCAGATCGCGTCCATAGGTGTCGACGTTCTGACCGAGCAGCGTCACCTCGACCACACCATCGGCGGCCAGACCTCTGACTTCGGCCAGAATGTCGCCGGGACGGCGTGAGATCTCGACCCCTCTGACCGCGGGAACGATGCAGAAGGTGCAGGTGTTGTTGCACCCGACCTGGATCGTCACCCACGCGGAATGTTCCAACTCCCTTTTGGTGGGAAGCGACGACGGCATCGCCTGCAGTTCGTCGACCACCTCGGTGATCGGACCCCACTGTTCCGCATGGTCCATCAGGTCGACCACTCGATCGAGGTTGTGAGTGCCCATCACGACATCGACCCACGGCGCCCGTTCCCGGACGATCTCACGGTCCTTCTGGGCGGCACAACCACCAACCACGAGAAGCATGTCGGGGTTGACATCCTTGAGGGCTTTGAGATGTCCGATTGTGCCGTAGAGCTTTTGGTCGGCGTTTTCTCGGATCGTGCACGTGTTGATGTAGACCACGTCGGCCTGTTCGAGTCCGGCGGCCGGACTCATTCCGTCCGCTTCGAACAACCCGGCGATCCGCTCGGAATCGTGGGCGTTCATCTGACACCCGAAGGTGCGGATCAGATAACTCTTGCCGACCCGTCCGGGCGTGCGAAAAGCCGCCTGGCGGCGGGTCGGGTTCGGAAGCAGGGTGGTCATTGGCTCAACGAGCGTAATCGGTTGCCCTGAACTCGCGAATGACGGTGACCTGGATCTGCCCTGGGTACTGGAGGTCCTCCTCCAGTCTGCGTGCGATCTTCCTGGCGAGATCGCCCGACGCCAGATCGTCGATCGACCCTGGGTCGACAACCACCCTGACCTCGCGACCGGCCTGCATCGCAAACACTCGATCGACACCCTCGAACTCGAGGGCGACCGCTTCGAGCCGCTCGAGACGGCGGACATAGGATTCGAGCGCTTCCCGCCTGGCACCGGGCCGTGCCGCCGACACGGCATCGGCCGCCTGCACGAGAACCGCCAGCACCGTGCGAGGTTCGACTTCGTTGTGGTGCGCTTCGATCCCGTGAACCACTGCCGGGTCCTCGCCAAACCGTCTGGCGATCTCGGCGCCGATGAGAGCGTGGGAGCCTTCGACCTCGTGGGTCACTGCCTTGCCGATGTCGTGGAGGAGAGCCGAACGTTTGATCGGGATCGGATCGAGACCCATCTCAAATGCCAGCATCGAGGCAACATGGGCGCTCTCGACGAGGTGGTTCAGCACGTTCTGACCGTAAGAAGTGCGGTATTTGAGACGTCCCAGCAGCGTGACCAATTCCGGGTTCATCCGGGAAAGCCCCACTTCGAGCAGAGCCCATTCTCCGGCGTCTCTCACCGACTGTTCTACCTCGGCCAGCGCCTTTTCGTGAGCCTCCTCGATCGAAGCAGGATGGATCCGCCCGTCTGCCACCAGTCGCTCGAGGGTGAGTCTCGCCACCTCGCGCCGCACCGGATCGAAAGATGCAAGAGAAACGGCTTCAGGAGTGTCGTCAACGATCAGATTCACACCGGTGACGGCTTCGAGGGTGCGGATGTTGCGCCCCTCCCGCCCGATGATCCGGCCTTTCATGTCATCGGAGGGAAGAGCCACCACCGACACCGTGGATTCGGTCACGACCTCGGAGGCAAGACGCTGGATGGCGGTTGCCAGAATGCGCCGGGCTCGCTTGTCGGCTTCTTCTCTTGCCTTGATCTCGAGGTCACGCACCAAAATCATGGCGTCGCGTCGAGCCTGGTCCTCGACCTCGGCCATCAGTTCGGTTTTGGCGGCTTTGACGTCGATACCGGCCACCCGCTCCAGTTCGGCCCTGCCTTGTTCGCGGGCGGTCTCCGCCTCGGACCGGACCGTCGCCACCTCACGTTCGCGCTCGAACAACATTTGTTCGCGTGCTGCGAGATTGCCCGCCCGTTGCTCCAGTGTCTCTTCACGCTGGGTGAGACGCGCTTCCACGGTGTCGAATTCGACTCTGCGGTGTTCGAGCCTGGCCTCTTCTCGCTGGCGGTAACTCTCGGCATTGGCCCGAGCCTCTTCTTCGGCCTTGGCCAGGATCCGCTGCGCCTCGGCCCGGGCTGCGGTGACATTCTCTTCGGCGCCGGGCACGGTCCCTGATCCTGAGCGCCGGTTCCGCGACAACAGCAGGCCAAGCAGAACTCCGATGACGGCGATGATGACGAAGGCCAATCCGGCGATCAGGGCATTCTGATCTGGCATTTCTTCCTCGTTTCAATCCCGAAGCCGCAGTACTCGAGCCTCGGAGTTGAGCGCCGTTCGCCGGCTCGCTGTCAGACACCTTCCTGGAAGCGGTTTTCGCTTCGACCGAGACCGGGAATCCCTATGCCCAATCTCCCTCGCCAGTTGGGTTTTGACGACCCTTTTCTTGAGTCGTCTGTCAACCTCTGGCCCTCAAACGCACATGCCGAGCACAAAGGCTCGGCACACACGAACGAACAGGGGGATTATTTCCCGGTCACAACTTCAGGTCGGGACTGTGTCCGACTGTCAACTCCTTCTTCTGAAATACGGTGCGGTTTCGGTTGTGTTAGTCGTATGTGCAACAGCGAGTCTACCTCGCCGGTCGCGAAGTCTCGATAACTTCATTCGTCGGCGGTGACATCCTCTGTGACATCGGCCTCGACCTCGGCATCGGCGTCGATTTCCTTCTTCGCCGACCCCGCTCCACCGAGACCCACCTGCTCATAGATCTTGGCCTGGAGCTGGAGGGCAACATCGGGATTCTCGCGCAGGAACCGCTTGGCATTCTCACGACCTTGACCGAGTTGATCCTGCTCAAAGGTGAACCAGGCGCCGGCCTTGCGCACAACACCCTGGTCGACGGCAACATCGAGAAGGCTTCCTTCCCGGGAGATTCCTTCGCCAAACATTATGTCGAACTCGGCGAGACGGAACGGAGGAGCCATCTTGTTTTTGGCGACCTTGGCTCGCACCCGGTTGCCGACATTTTCTCCGCCATCTTTGATCGCTTCGATGCGGCGAACATCGATACGCACCGAGGCGTAGAACTTGAGCGCACGTCCACCGGGCGTCGTCTCCGGCGACCCGAACATGACGCCGATTTTCTCCCGCAACTGGTTGATGAAGACACAGGTGGTGCGCGAACGGCTGAGGTTGGCGGTCAGTTTGCGAAGCGCCTGGGACATGAGGCGGGCCTGGAGACCGACGTGGGTGTCACCCATCTCGCCTTCGATCTCCGCTCGCGGGACGAGAGCGGCCACCGAGTCGATCACGACCACGTCGAGGGCGCCGGAACGTACAAGCATGTCGGTGATTTCGAGGGCCTGCTCACCGGTGTCGGGCTGAGAAATCAGTAGTTCGTCGACGTCGACCCCCAACGCCTTGGCGTAGATGGGATCGAGGGCATGTTCGGCGTCGATAAAAGCTGCAACACCGCCGTTGCGTTGCGCCTCGGCCACCACATGCAACGCCAGAGTGGTTTTACCCGAGGACTCCGGACCGTAGATCTCGACCACGCGACCACGGGGCACTCCGCCGATACCGAGAGCGAGATCGAGTGCCAGCGCCCCGGTGGAGATGACTTCGGCCGGTATCAACGCGGCCTCGCCCATTTTCATGATGGCGCCCTTACCAAATTGACGCTCGATCTGGGAGAGTGCCATCTCCAGTGACTTGTCGCGTTCCACGATTGTGCTCCTTCCGGCTTTCAGACGCCGTTGTGTCCCGGCTGAATTGCAATCTACGTCGACCGTACGACAAATCTTGGGCAAGTCGTTTGATCGGCGTTTGAAAGACTATATACGAACACCTGTTCGATCCGAAGGATTAATCAGACCCGGTCGAGCCGAAACCGCTCCAGCGCTTCATATCGAACCGGACCCGCGCCCAGATGGCTTCGATAAACCACGACGTCGGATGCCTTGAAACGGATTCCGGTTGGAGGAAACTCGGCGAGCAGACCCGACACCTCCTGTTGGGGACGGAGACGGCTGAGTGTCAGATGAGGACGAAACGGTCTGTCTTCCGGGGTGAACCCTGCCTCCTCCACCGCGTCCTCGACCACGCCCGCCAGATCGATGAGCGCCCCGACATCACCGTTGAGCCCGATCCACAACACGGTCGCATTGTCTGGGCGGGGAAACGCCCCAAGGCCACCCAGCCCCAGGCGAAAAGAGCGCCCGAGGCGCGCCTGGTCGAGCTCGGCGCAGACCCGATCAAAACCCACCTCGTCGGTGTCTCCGAGAAAACGCAGCGTGAGATGCCATGACTCTGGGGCCACGAGTCGCCCTGGCAGCCGGTATTCGGACAGGGTCGCCGCCAGCAAAGAACGCGTTTCGTCTGGGATCTCGACCGCAACGAACAGGCGGACTACGCCCACCATGTGCCAGAAATCGCCAGACGTGCGAGGTGGAGTGCTCCGGTTGCGGTATACGTCCGCACTCGTTCGCGATCACCGGGCAATCGAAGGGTTCTGGCACGACCGTCTTCGGGGGTTTCAATCGCAACCACCATCGTTCCCACCGGTTGTTCAAGGCTCTCAGGGCCGGCCGACCCGGTCACGGCGATGGCTACGTCGCAGCCGAGAAGGCGCCGGACACCACCGGCCATCGCCAGCGCCACCTCTTCGGAGACCACACCGTCGCCGACATCGACACCGAGGAGATTCTCTTTGATGTCTTCTGCGTAGGCCACAACCGCCCCTCTCAGGATCTCGGAGGCTCCCGGAATCCCGGCCAGCCGTGCGCTGACCAGCCCGGCGGTGGCCGACTCTGCGGTCCCGATGGTCCAGGCCCGTGCCCGAAGCTGTTGGTGCAGAACCATCTCGATGGTCTGGTCGTCTACTCCGAACACCGCAGAGCCGAGCCGTCTCGTGACCTCGGCCTCAACCGGAGCGATCAACTCTTCCACCTCTGCGTCGTCCGCTCCCCCGGCGGTGACCCTGACCTTGATCTCGCCACCGGAAGCGAGAAACGCGATCGAGGGGTTGGTCGAGGCTTCGAAGAGATCGGCCAGCATCTCACCGACCGTGGATTCTGCCAGCCCCCAGGTGCGGATCAGCCGGCTCTTCACCAACCGGGCAAGCCCGGCCGACTCACGCAGACGGGGCAGGATCTCGGTGTCGAGGAGATAGGTCATCTCTTCTGGAACACCCGGAATGGCGAAGATCCACTTTCCCTCGTGTTCGAGGGCAATCCCGGGAGCCGTTCCCTTCGGATTCTCGATCATCGTGGCGCCATCGGGATAATCGGCTTGTCGCAGATTGGAGATCGGAAACGTCCGTCCCAACTCCTCCCACAGGCGGCGCAAGCTCTGGGCATATTCCTCCGAATGGAGCATCGTCCGGCCGGTGGCGGCACAGATCGCCTCGCGGGTTATGTCGTCTTGAGTCGGACCAATGCCTCCGGTGAGGATCACGGCATCGGCTCGTCTCAGAGCGTCCCGAATGCTGGATTCCATCCGAACCAGGTTGTCTCCGACCACCTGCTGGTAGTGGGCGTCGAGCCCGGCCTCGGCCAGACGAGATCCGATCGTGGCTGCGTTTCCGTTGACGATTTGACCAAGAAGCAGTTCGGTCCCGACCGCGACCACCTCAACGATCACGCAAGGACCTTGGCTTCCAACTCGGCTCCGAAGGCGGCGGTGATCTCGGCTTCGACCCATTGTCCTGGTTGGCCCCGGTCGAGCGTGATCATCCCGTCGATCTCGGGGGCCTCCCGGTAGGACCGGCCCACCGGAATTCCCTCTTCTACGAGATCGACCAGCACCCTGGCGGTGGTTCCGATCCGGTCGAGGTTCTTTTCCGCCGTGATTTCGTCCTGAAGGTCCTGGAGGTATCTGAGCCGCTCTTCGACCACAGGTCGGGGTATGCGGCCTTCGAGAAGTGCGGCCGGAGTGCCATCTTCTGCGGAGTACGGAAAGAACCCCGCCCAGTCCAACCGGACCTCCGACAAGAAGTCGGCCAATTCCTCGACCTGATCGTCGGTCTCACCGGGAAACCCGACGATGAAAGAACTACGCATGGCCGCCTCTGGGTCGGCTGTGCGGATGTCGGAGATGAGGGCGGCGTGTCGTTCGCCATCACCCGGACGTTTCATCGCCCTCAGCAACGGTCCCGATGCGTGTTGTAGAGACAAGTCGAAATAGGAGGCCAGTTTGGGCTCGGTCACCATCGCCTCGATGAGCGAGGGTCTTATCTCCTTGGGGTAGAGGTAGAGCAGCCGAATGCTTTCGACCCCGTCCACGTCGGTCACAAAATGAAGCAGTTCCGTGATGCCGCCGGGAGCGTCGATGTCCCTCCCGTAGGCAGCCAGATCTTGAGCAACCAGAACGATCTCCGAAACGCCTGCCCGCGCCAGTTCCACCATCTCGTCGCGGATGTTGACCGGAGGCCGCGAACGTTGTTTTCCACGAATCAGTGGGATGGCGCAGAACGTGCATGGTTTGTCGCATCCCTCTGCGACCTTGACATATGCAAACGGCACTGTCGGGGCGGGCCGGCGGACCACGTGAAGGATGTCCATCACCGGGCGCCGTTTGATCTCGACCGGTCTCCACTTGGTGAGAGTGTCCAGAGTCGAAACCAGTTCGCCGTAGCGATCCAATCCGATGACCGCGTCGACTTCCGGCAGCGCCTTCTCGACTTCCGTCCCGAAGCGCTGGGCCATACACCCGATGACGACCGTTTTGGCGTCGGATCGTTTGGTGTCCTGGGCTTCGAGGATGGTCTCGACCGACTCGCGGCGGGCTTCCTCGATGAAAGCGCAGGTGTTGACCATGACCACGTCGGCGGTCTCGGGAGAAGAAGCGAGGGTGTACCCCGCCTCTTCCAGCATGACGGTCACTTTTTCTGAGTCGACCTGGTTTTTGGCGCAGCCCAAAGTGGTGAGCCAGACGGTGGGAGCAGACATAACGGGACAAGTCTAGGTGCGGGCCGGCCAGTGGCCGCCGAGATCGAAAGCGACGGGAGAGAGAATGGCAATCAGAGATCGAGTTGCCAGAAACCTTCGTCCCACCAGGTGTCGAATTTCCGGGCGACCCGGTTGAGAGTCCCGGCGCGCCTGAACCCGAGGCTCTCGTGCAACTCCACACTTGCCGGCGAGATCGCCGGTGGCCTACCCCTTGGTTCACCTTCGGCGCCGGGGAGGGCAATGACGGCTATCGCCAGGCAGGCACCCCTGTCGGTCAACTCTTTCAGGAGCGCCGTCATCAGTGACCGCCCCACACCCTGACGCTGGTGGGTCGGGTGGACATAAACCGTCGTCTCGCGGGTGGTGGCATAGGCGGGCCGGCTTCGGAAACTGGTCGCGTAGGCATAACCGGTGATCGCCCCGGCACGCTCACACACCAGCCAGGGATCGGTCGCGGTCACATGCTCAATCCGAGCGACGAAGCCTTCGATCGTCGGCGCCTCGATTTCAAATGAGATCGCGGTGTCACGAACGATCGGACCGTAGATCTCGACCAGGCCCGGTGAATCCTCGGTCCGCACCGCCCTGATCACGCCGGTTGTCTCCATCTCTGGATCTTCGCAGACCGGATCGGCGACTCGGTGATCTGGCCTCGAAAACTACTTTTTGCCCTAGACCGAAGAGATACGAACATATCAGATTGGCCCCGTGGACCGTTTATCGGAGCCGATGCCGACGAGTCAGCAGACCATCGACTGGTTGATGGAAGGCGACCCTTCGATCAGATGGCAGACCATGGCAGACCTGACCGCGCAACCGCCGGAAGAGGTGGCCGCCGAAAGGGCGCTGGTCGCCGAGATTGGCTGGGGCGCCAGACTGCTCTCGGTCCAGGGAGAAAACGGTCGGTGGGCCGATGCCCTCTACAGCCCAAAGTGGACCTCGACCACGTACACGCTGTTGCTACTTCAACGCCTCGGACTGTCTCCGGGGCATCCAAAGGCCCTACGCGGTTGTGAACAGCTCTGGTCGGGCGCTCACGGCTATGACGGCGGACTGAACCTGGCCAAGACCATACGTGAACCGGAGACCTGCATCACCGCAATGATGGTATTCCTGGCCGCTTCATTCGGCCTCGAGCCCACGGGGTTGGACACCGTGGTGGATTGGTTGCTCGGCCAACAACTCGATGACGGTGGTTGGAACTGCGAAACCGTCCGGCAAGGATCACGCCACGGCTCGGTGCACACCTCGATCTCGGTGTTGGAAGCCCTCTCCGCCCATGCCGCTTTCGAGCAGAAGGCCGGGTTCGATCAGCCGGTCAGAGACGGGCTCGAGTTTCTCCTCGCTCACCGGCTTTTTCGATCACATCGCACCGGCGCCGTCATCGACCCTGCCCTTCTACGTTTTCCCTTCCCGCCACAATGGCATTTCGACATCATGCGGGGACTAGAGATGTTTCGAGCGGTCGGGGCACCGAAAGACGAACGGCTCTCGGACGCGGTAGCGGTGATACGCAAAACCCAACGCCCTGACGGGACCTGGCCCCACTATCGCACCTATCCCGGTCGTTATTGGTTCCCGATGGAGACCCGCGGTCCCGGCCGCTGGTCCACGTTGAGAGCGTTGAGGATTCTCCGTTGGTACAACGAACCGTTCGGGTGACGAGGGCACTGAGAGATCCGGCGCCTCACCCGAGCGGGGTGGACATGCTCAGTCTCTTTTCGAATCGGAGATGGGTGCTGTAGCCGGCGGTGCGGGCGGCGGCGACAACCTCGGCGTGGCCCCAGCCTGCCTCGTCGGGTTGGTGGGCGTCCGATGCCAGGGTGATGGGAACACCACCGTCGTAGAACATTTGAAGAAACACCGGACTCGGGTAGATCTCCTGTGACGGCTTGCGCAGACCTTGACTCGAAACCTCGACCGCGGTGCCGCTGGCCGCAGCCGCCTCCACCACCCTCCGGTACAGCTCGAGCGGCTCCTGGGCCGGGCGTTTTCCATACTTCTTGCAGACGTCTACGTGGGCGAGCACATCGACCGCTCCCGACGCTGCCAGCCGGGTTTCGAGCTCGAAATACTGCTCCCAGGCAACGTCGACACCGCGCCGGTCGTATTCGGCGGCGGTATCGGACGAATCGATCGCCCAACCACCGATCCAATGCACCGAACCGATCAGAAAGTCCCAGGGATACGGCTCCAACATTTCCATGACGGCATCGATCGTCTCTGGAAAGAAGTCCACTTCCAGGCCCAGCTTCACAGGCAAACCGCGACTCTTGGCGGTGACGATCGCGTCCACATATGCCTCAAGCGACAACACCTGGTCGAGTGCGACAAACGCCGCAGTGTGGTTGGCCAGCTTGCGGTCGGGCTCGCGCTCCCAGAAGGCGCCGAGCGCCGCGGCGGCCTCGACACAGCGGTAGAGGTGCTCGGTGAAACCGAGCTCGTTCACGCCGCGGGCAGCTGCCACCTCGACGTAGGACTCGATGTGATCGAGAGGGAACGTGGTGGTGACCGGCGCCCCCGACGTCACATGCGGATGAAGATGGAGGTGATAGTCAGACACGGTTCAGCACGGTAATCACGGTGCCAGGCGACGCCGGGATCAATCTGAATTCAGAGGGTCGCGGCCAGCTCTCCCACCAGGACCGAAGCGTTCGTCGTGACCGGGTCGCCGTGGCCAAACACCACGGTATCGAACTCGAAACCCGCCATCTTCACCACCGAGGCATTGGCCAGGGTCATGTCCTCGGTGAAACTCGGATTGGGCCCCGCCACTCCGCCGTCGACTCCGTTCATCGCATCTCCGGCCACCAGCAACCGGCCAGGGTCGAGAACGGAGATGTGTCCTGGGGTATGTCCCGGTGTGTCGATGATGGAAAGGCCCATCACGAGGTCACCATCACCGACGGCCGTTACGGTGCGAACCGAGTTGATCGCGGGAATGTCCTCGGCACCCATGTAGGCAGTGGCAGCTGTGGCCAGTCCCAACACGGCATCGAGACTTCCGACGTGGTCGGGGTGTTTGTGGGTCAGGATGACGTGTCCAACGGAGTCCCAGCCCAGCCCCAACTGCGCCAGACCGTCGCCGATGGCGGCCTCGGAATTTGGTACCCCGGTGTCGACAACTGCCACTTCCCCATCCTTCGACAGGAGGTATGCCGACACGCTCCCGATCACGACCCGCCTCCATTCGAACTCCGATGGCACCGTCACCGCCGGTCGGGTCGCTGCTCCGGTGCCGGCCGGTTCGGTCGCAGGCGCGACCGTCGTGGGGGTGGCCACGGTCGTCGGTGAGGGGGAATCCGAGGCAGAACCGCATGCCGTGATGACGAGAGCCCCCGCCATCCCTCGACCGAGATCCGCCAGCAGAATCCGACGGGTGATTGGTTTCATGAAACCTCCTCGTACTACCCGAAGGCTATCCAAACGCCCGTGCTCTGCAACGCGACCATCTAGCCGCCAAACACAAGGTCAGCCGCGGAGCGATTCGATCAGCCCTTGTAGCGGGCCGGGACCGGCTGCGTCCGCCAGCTGATTCCAGGTGGCTTCGGCGATGTGGTCGTCCTTTTCGAGTTCGGAGCAGGCGAGATAGACCGCATCCGCCAGCATCGCGAACAATCCGACTTGATCCCGGTCGACGGCGCTGGCGATTGCCATCCTCGCCCCTCCGGCGTCACCTCGTCCGAGCGCCTCGAGGGCCCTTTCCGCCGCGCTGAGCGCCTGCCGCTGCAACTGTCCGTCCATCCCGGCAAGGCTAGACCGCCCACAGCCGAGCGCCCCGCAAACCCCCCTCCCCGGCTACGCCGGTACTCCCCCCAAACTCCCTCGCTCCGCTCACTCAAGGGGGGAGACACAGACCCAGATTCCCTCACTCAGCTCGGTCAAGGGGAAGGGGAGACGTTTCCTCCCCCGCGAGCGGAGCGAGTGTTGGGGGAGGTGGACGTGGGCCCGCCGGCTGGGGGGGCCCTGGGACGGAGGGGCCACCACCCCCACCCCAGGCGAACCACAAACCTGGTGAACCCACACGCCGGGCGTAACCCCCCTCCCCGGCTACGCCGGTACTCCCCCCAAATTCACTCGCTCCGCTCATTCAAGGGGGAAGACACAAACCCACTTCCTAAACGGGGGAGGGAGATATTTCCTCCCCTCGCGAGCAAAGCGAGTGTTGGGGGAGGTGGACGTGGGGCCGCCCCCCGGGCCGGGGGGGCCACCACCCCCACCCCAGGGAGCCCCCACGCCGGTACTCCCCCCAAATTCCCTCGCTCCGCCTCGGTCAAGGGGAGAGACACACACCACCGCACTCCCAGTACCCGCCGCTCCGCTTGGTCAGGGGAGAAACGAGGGGCCCCGCTTAGACCTCGGTGAAGAGGTAGGGGCGGATCACGTCCATTCTCTTGTCGACCGACTCAGGGTCGAGGTACCAGAGAGTGGCCGCGAGCGTGGACAGAAGTGGATTGCCGTCTTGGGGGGTGAAACAGAATCCTACGAGTTCGTTGCCGTTGCGGACCGCGAGTGTGTCGAGAGCCACCACCGTCTGGCTCAAGATCCGCCCGAAGTAACCGTGGTCGCGGCCAAAGCTGAAAACCGAGTTGGCCGATCGCTTGTAGGTGACGGCGATCCGCTTATTGGCGGCGAATCGCTCTTTCACTTCATCGAGGCCCATCTCCCGGTCGAGCGTCATCGAAAAATGGATCAAGTGCATGTACTGGGTGTTCAATTTCATCGCCGACGAGTAGATGTTGAGGTCGTAACCGATCGTGGCGAACAGTCCGTGAGCGTCGCGGGCGTGATGGGTGCCGAACTGATCGTCCTTGTGCGGCTCGACCGTCGGACTCGGCGAGAACCCGGAGTCCTGACTGATGTCGTTGGAGCGTCTGATGCACAAAAACCGCCCGTCGGTCAGATGGTTGGTCCCGTCCTCGTCCATCGCAAGGGTCTTGACCAGCACCGAGATGTTGTGGGTGTTGCAAGACACGATCTGCAAGAACCGGTCCGATTCGCGATCGAGTGCGTCGTCGTTGATTCCGCGGGCGTACGGCTTGCCGAAACCGAACTCGGAACCCTGCGCCATGAACCCGATCGGACCTGACGCCTTCGAATAGAACTCGTCCTTCATGGCATTGCCGACCGGAGTGCAATCGATCACCACGGTGGCACGTTCGATCGCTTCCTTGGCCTCATATTTGGGGGCGTGCCCCAACTCCTCGAAGGCCGAACGACGGTCGTCGTCAACAGTCAGAACCGCCCCCCTGCGAACGAGGTCGTTGACCTTGCCCCGCTCCGTCAGAAGCGGCGTCCTCTTGTGAAACGTGACCTCATCGATTCCGAGAGCATCCCGATCGTCGGCCAGAAGGCCGATCAAAGGTTCACCGATCGTGCCGGTTCCGACGACGTGGACGATGTTGGCCATGTTTCCTCCTGGCGCCTTCCCTCGAACCCAGAATCAGAACTGCTCTGCCTCGGTCGAGCCTACCAAGGCGAGCGTGCTCGCCTCACCGCCGGTGATCACCGTCGACACCCGATCAAAGTAGCCCGCCCCAACCTCCCGCTGGTGTTTGGTAGCGGTGTAACCACCTTCCTCCAGCGAGAACTCCCTCTCCTGCAACTCAACATACGCCGGCATTCCCCGTTGTCCATATCCCTGTGCAAGTTCGAACATCGAAGCATTGAGGGCGTGGAACCCGGCGAGGGTGATGAACTGGAACTTGTAGCCCATCCGGCCGAGGTCTTTTTGGAAGCCGGCGATGGTGGCGTCATCGAGGTGGGCTCTCCAGTTGAAACTGGGCGAGCAGTTGTAAGCGAGTGGTTTGCCGGGAAATCGAGCATGGATCGCCTCGGCGAACGTCGCAGCCTCGTCTAGATCGGGCCGGGCGGTTTCGCACCAGATGAGATCGGCATACGGGGCATAGGCGAGGCCACGGGCAATCGCCTGGTCGAGACCGGCCTTGACCTGATAGAACCCTTCGCCGGTCCTCTCGCCGGTGCAGAAGTCCCGGTCGCGAGGATCGACGTCGGATGTGAGCAGGCTGGCGCCGTTGGCGTCGGTTCGGGCCACGATCACCGTCGGAACCCCCATCACATCGGAGGCGAGTCGCGCTGCAGTCAGGGTTCGGATGTGCTGACTGGTCGGAACGAGGACTTTTCCTCCCATATGGCCACACTTCTTCTCTGCCGCCAACTGGTCCTCGAAGTGAACTCCGGCGGCGCCCGCCTCGATGAATTGTTTGGTCAGTTCAAACACATTGAGAGCGCCGCCAAACCCTGCCTCGCCGTCGGCGACGATTGGTACGAACCACTCGACTCCGCTCCCGCCCTCGGCCCAGTCGATCTGATCGGCGCGTCGCAAAGCGTTGTTGATACGTCGCACCAAGGCCGGGGCCGAGTTTGCCGGATAGAGAGACTGATCCGGATAGACCTGTTCGCCGAGGTTGGCGTCTCCCGCCACTTGCCAGCCAGAGAGGTAGATCGCCTTGAGTCCGGCCTTGACCATTTGCGTCGCCTGCCCACCAGAGAGGGCACCCAACGCCGAGACGTATTCGGTCGTTTCGAGGAGGTTCCACAGACGTTCGGCCATGGCCTCCGCAAGTGCATGGGTCTCCCGGAATGAGCCGCGCAGCCCAACGACCTCAGCTGCGGTGTAAGAGCGAGTGACCGAAGCCCAGCGTGGGTTCTGCTCCCAATCCCGTTCGAGTGCCTGAATCTCGGTTTCTCTGGTCATGTCGTCCTCCATATCAATCGATCAATTCGTAGGCGGGCAAGGTCAGAAACTCGATGAACTCTTCTGACAGGGCCACCTGGCGAAATAGGTCTCTGGCGGCTTCTGCCTGTGGCTCGCCTCGCATTTCGGCGAACTGGACTTCGATGAGTCCCTCGACGAGTTCTTTGTCGACGACACCGCCGTCGGCGAAGGCAACACGGTGCCGCACCCATTGCCAAACCTGGGAACGCGAGATCTCGGCCGTTGCCGCGTCCTCCATGAGGTTGTCGATTCCCACCGCGGCCTGACCAGAAAGCCACGATTGGAGGTATTTCATCCCGACCCGGATGTTGGTGACGAGACCCCCTCGAGTGACGGCGGCGCCTTCGATCGAGGTGCCGAGGAGATCCTTGGCCGAAACCGACACATCCTCCCGCAGAAGACCTACCTGGTTGGGCCGGTCGCCCAGGACCGCATCGAACTCGGCCTTGGCCACCGTCACCAGATCGGGGTGGGCAACCCAGGTCCCGTCGCAGCCCTGACGGGCTTCACGCCGTTTTCCTTCTGCCACTTGTTCGATTGCCTTTGCAGTCACGTCGGGGTCTCGACGGTTCGGAATGAACGCCGACATCCCACCTATGGCGTGGGCCCCACGCCGATGACAGGTCGCCACCTGCAACTCGGTGTAGGCGTGCATGAACGGAACCGTCATCGTTATCTGGCTGCGATCAGGTAGGACGAACTCGGCATGGTTGCGGAAGGTCTTGATCATCGAAAAGAGGTAGTCCCACCGTCCCGCGTTCATTCCGACGATGTGATCACGCAACTCATAGAGGATCTCCTCCATCTCGAAAGCAGCCAATATCGTCTCGATCAGCACCGTGACCTTGACGGTGCCGTTTGTGATACCAAGAGCTGCCTGCGCCCTTTCGAAAACATCGTTCCACAACCGCGCTTCCAGATGATCCTGGAGCTTTGGTATGTAGAGATACGGACCGGAACCCTCTTCGATCGCGACCCGGCCGCCCCAAAACAGGTAGAGGCCAAAGTCAAAAAGCGATGCCGACATCCGCTCGCCGTCGACCAACACGTTCTTCTCGCTCAGGTGCCAGCCGCGGGGGCGGATCATGAGAGTGGCAGGGGTTGGACCCATACGATATGACTTGGCCTCGGTTTTGTGGGTCAACGTTCGCCGATAAGCCGCGATCAGGTTCTGCTGGCCGTCGAGGAGGTTGGACCATGTTGGAGTGGTGGCGTCCTCGAAATCTGCCATGAACACGTTGGCGCCGGAGTTCAAAGCGTTGATCATCATCTTGGCGTCCACCGGTCCTGTGATCTCGACGCGACGGTCGGCCAGGTCGGACGGAACCTCACCAACCCTCCAGTCGGAGTCGCGGATGGTTGCGGTTGCGTCGAGAAAATCGGGAAACTCACCACCGTCGATGTGGTTCTGGCGCACCTGGCGTCTGGCAAGGAGTTCTTCACGCCGGTCTCGGAATTCACGTTCGAGATCGGCCAGAAACGCCAGCGCCTCCTCCGTCAGGAGTGGATGTTCCCCGCCGATGATTTCGATGCCCACGCCGACCCTTCTTTGATAATCACTCACAGTCTTATCGATGGCCCATCCGATCCCGGTAGGAGTCGCTGTTAAGATCGATCAATCTTTCGACTCACGTAAAGTAGACGATGGAACTCGACCCAACCGTTTTTGGACACCGCCTCCGCCATTTTCGGACGCTCAAAGGGCTCACCCTCGATCAACTCGGCGCCAAGATCGGGCGGCCGGCACCCTATCTCTCTCTCCTCGAAAACGGAAAACGCGAGGCGAGGCTCTCTGCCATCGCCGGTTTGGCCAAGGCTCTGGAGATCTCGCCGGCCGACTTGATGGCCCCCGAAGCCCCCAACCGCCGTGCAGAACTCGAGATCAGGGTCGACCGTGCCCAACAACATCCCCGTTACACCCAGATCGGACTTCCGATACTGAAACCCTCGGCGAGGGTCTCAGATGAGGTTCTGACCCACATCCTCGCCTTGTTCGACGAGCTGGTCACCACCGACGCCCAGACCGCCCGAGACGATCAGGGGCTGCGACTGGCCAACGCCCAACTCGCCGAATGGCTGCGAGGTCGAAACGGTCATCTTGCCCACGTCGAACAGGCGGCTCGCCAGATCGTCGAAGCCGTCGAATACAACGGATCGGGCCCGCTGACATCGCGTGAGATCGCGGACGCGGCGGAGGTCTTCGGATTCCAGATCAAGGCAATCGACGACATACCGGCAAGCGTGCGCTCGATAGTCGATGAGGAGCGCAAGATCCTGTACGTCGCCCAGAGAAACGAACTGAGAACCAGACAGGCCCGGAAAGCAGTCCTCCAAACCCTTGGCTCGCTGGCGCTGGCGCATGAGGAACCACAGACCGCGCTCGAGATCCTCACCCAACGCCTGGAGACCTCGTATTTTGCGGCGGCGGTGCTGATGCCCGAGCCGGCGGCCGTCACAATGCTGCGCGGGTCCATGAAGGAAAGAGACATCGCCGTCGGCGACCTCAAAGAGCGCTTTTACGTGTCCTATGAGATGGCCGCCCAGCGATTCACCAACCTCGCACTACACCACCTCGAAATCCCCTCGCACTTTCTTCGCACCGATCTCGACGGCGTGGTCTGGAAGGCACTCGTCCTGGACGACCTATCACTCCCTGCCGACGTGCATGGCGGGTCGGAAGGACAGGTGTTGTGCAGTCGATTCGGGGCAAGGGCGGCGTTCCGATCGGAAGATAGGTTCGACATCCACCATCAGTTCACCGACACGCCGTCCGGTTCCTACTGGTGCGCCACCCACGTTGCAGTCGATCAGGACGGGCACTCCTTTACATCTGGAGTGAAGTACGAACACGCCCGACTTTTCCGGGGGCGTCGAACCGACCGCCAGGTCTCGTCCCAGTGCCCGGACGGTCCGTGTTGCAGGCGACGGCAACTCGACGGCGTGAGGGTTCATGGACGAACGCAGAAAAAGCTGATCGACGTTTTGGCTTCCCCATTCTCGGATCCAGAAGAGGTGGCCCAGGTTGTGGAATCCCAACGTCAGAAGGAGTCCTCTTCCCAGAACGGTGACGTCCGTTAATCTGTTGGCTGGCGGACAAGGAGAGCTGAATGACCGAATACAGGGGACACCTCCGGATGCCCGGTGACAGCGGGGCCGGATTAGGCGTGGTCATCGACCTGACCGACGATCGGATGAGGCTGTCTTCAGCGCAGACCGAAATCGGCAACTGGTCGCGCAAAGACGTACGGGTGAATGCATTGCCCGACGGGTTTCACATGCGTGTTGAAGGCGAAGAAGTGATCCTCGACATCACCGAAGATGCGCAGTTCGCCGTCGATCTCGGCATCTCGACCGCCCCACCACTGTTGCGCCGCCGCATGTCGGCCCTTCTCCGCGAACGTTAAACCCAGGTTTTGGCGCGTGAAGCGGAGGCTCAGCCTCACCTCATAAAAGAAGGGTTTGGGACTTACCGCAAGGCGGGAATGATGTCCGAGCCGTAGGCGTCGAGGGTTTGTTCCTGCTGGTCGTGCATCAGGTAGATGCCGAACTGGTCGACCCCCATCGAGCGAAGCAGTTCGAGCTTCTCGATGTGGGCAGAAACCGGACCGAGAACACAAAACCGGTCGATCACCTCGTCGGGAACGAACTCGGTATCGGGGTTGCCGGCCCGGCCGTGATGGTCGTAGTCGTAGCCCTCCCGCTGTTTGATGTAGTCGGTGAGCACCTTTGGCACCATCGACTCGTTTTCGCCGTAACGCTTGACCAGATCGTGGACGTGGTTGCCGACCATCCCCCCGAACCAGCGCAGTTGGTCGCGCTGATGTTCGATGTTCTCTCCGACGTAGGCGGGAGCGACCACACAAATCGAGATCGAGGCGGGGTCGCGTCCGGCGTCTTCTGCCGATTGGCGCACCGCCGCCACCGTCCATTCAAGAATCTGGGGGTCGGCCAGTTGCAGGATGAACCCGTCGGCGTGACGGCCGACCGTGTCGAGGGCCTTGGGGCCGTATCCGGCCGCCCACATCGGGAGATCCCAGCCTTTCTCGATCCATGGGATCCGCAGCTTCTTGCCCTCGTAGTCGACCTCGTCACCGGCCACCAGGCGCTTGATCACATCCATCGCCTCAACCATCGTGGCGAGAGTGGTGGGCGATTTACCGATGTAGCGAAGGGCGGAGTCGCCCCGACCCATACCGCAGATCGTGCGGCCATCAAACATGTCATTGAGCGTTGCGAACAGCGAGGCCAGCACCGTCCAGTCCCTGGTGCCGGGGTTGGTGACCATCGGTCCGACCACCATCCGCTCGGTCGCAGCCAGCATCTGTGAAAAGATGACAAACGGCTCCTGCCACAAGACGTGGGAGTCGAACGCCCAGCCGTATCCGAATCCGTTCGACTCCGCCCGCTTGGTGAGTTCGATCACCCTGCTCGCGGGCGGGTCGGTTTGAAGCACAACTCCGAAGTCCATGTCAGCCTTTCGTTGGTCAGCCGTGTTGAGGAAAGCCGAGGTCTACGCCTCGATGGATCGGGTCGGGCCAGCGAGTGATCACAACTTTCTGCCTGGTGTAGAAGTGGATGCCTTCCGGTCCGTAGATCCCATGCGACCCGAAGATCGAATCCTTCCAACCCCCGAAGCTGTGAAAGCTGAGCGGAACCGGGATGGGAACGTTCACACCAACCATCCCCACCTGGATCTCGTTTTGAAATTTGCGGGCGGCGCCCCCGTCATTGGTGAATACCGCGGTGCCGTTGCCGTAGGGGTTGTCGTTGATCATCGAGATTGCGTCCTCGTAGTGCTCGGCCCGCACGATGGAGAGGACAGGACCGAAGATCTCGTTGCGATAGATCTCCATGCCGATGGTGACATTGTCGAACAGAGTCGGACCGACAAAAAAGCCCTCTTCGTGTCCGTCGATCTGTAGACCACGCCCATCGTTGAGCAAGGTCGCTCCCTCTTTTTCCCCCTGGTCTATGAATCCGACTACGCGATCGCGATGTTCGGAGGTGACAAGAGGACCCATCTCGGCGCCAGGCTCCATACCGGGCCCGACGCTGAGCTTTCTTATGCGTTCCTGGATCTTGGGGAGGAGACGTTCGGCGGCGTCGCCCACCGTCACCACAACCGAGATCGCCATGCAACGCTCCCCAGCCGACCCGTATCCGGCCGAGACGGCGGCATCGGCCGCCAGTTCCATGTCCGCATCCGGAAGCACGATCATGTGGTTCTTGGCCCCACCGAGAGCCTGAACCCGCTTCCCGTTGCGCGTCCCGGTTTCGTAGACGTATCGGGCTATCGGTGTCGAACCAACGAAGGAGACCGCAGCAATGTCCGGGTGCTCGAGGATTCGATCGACCGCCACCTTGTCGCCGTGCACGACGTTGAACACACCCTCAGGGAGCCCGGCCTCTGCGAACAGTTCGGCCGACAGCATCGAGGGTGACGGGTCCTTCTCCGATGGTTTGAGCACGAAGGTGTTTCCACAGGCGATCGCCATCGGGTACATCCACATCGGAACCATCGCCGGGAAGTTGAACGGGGTGATCCCGGCCACAACCCCCAGCGCTTGGCGCACCGTCAAGGTGTCGACGCCGGTCGAGACCTGTTCTGAGAACTCCCCTTTGAGGAGTTGGGGGATGCCACATGCGAACTCGATGACCTCGAGTCCCCTTTGCACTTCGCCCCTGGCATCGTCGAACGTCTTGCCGTGTTCTTGGGTCAGGACCTTGGCGATGTCATCTCGGTGCGAGTCGACCAGTTCCCGAAACGAAAACATGATTCTCTGACGTCGCACCACCGGTGCGTCGCGCCATTCCGGGAACGCATCCTTGGCCGCTTTCACGGCCTCGTCCACGACCTCCACCGACGCCAGAGCGACGGTGTCCTGCACCCGTCCGTTGGCCGGGTCGAAGACCGAACCGGTGCGCTCGGTAGCGCCCTCCCATGTCTTCCCGTTGATCCAGTGCGTGATCATGATGTCCTCAAATCAGGTATTGGTTGGTGCCGCGCTCGAGATAAGCCCCATCACCGGGTTGACCGTGGTAGCGGCCGTCCTCGATCAGCACGCGGCCGCGGCTGAGCACGGATTCGATCTTTCCTTGCACCTGCTTGCCCTCGTAACACGAATAATCGACTCGCATATGGGTGCTTTCGACCGAGATGGTGGTCATCTCATTCGGATCGAACACGATGATGTCGGCATCGGAGCCGACTGCAATCGTTCCCTTCTTCGGGTAGAGGCCGAACATCTTGGCGGGGGTAGCGGAGCACACCTCGACAAAACGTTCCAGACCAAGATGGCCTTCGGCGACTGCCCCGTGATAGATCAGCCTCATGCGATCTTCGACCCCTGGCAGGCCGTTGGGGATCTTGGTGAAGTCTCCCTCCCCCAGCCGTTTCTGCGTCCCGAGCGTCGGGTGGTCGCTCATGCAGAAAGGACAGTGATCGGTCGAGATGACCTGGAGATCGTTGGTGGCGAGATACTTCCACATCCACTCCTGGTGACCTTCGTCCCAGTTGCGGACCGGAGTCGAACAAACGTACTTCGCTCCGTCGAAATCGGGCTCTTTCAGGTTGTTCCAGCCCAGGTAGAGATATTGAGGGCACGTTTCGCCGAACACGTTGAGCCCTCGGTTACGGGCGTTCGCCACCTCGGCCACGGCCTCTTTCGCCGACATGTGAACCACATAGAGCGGGCATCCGGTCAACTCGGCGTAACTGATGGCGCGGTGAGTGGCCTCGGCCTCGGTTATCGGCGGTCGCGTGAGCGAGTGGTAGATCGGATCGGTCTCCCCCCGTTTGATTGCCTGCTCTCTGAGGACGTCGATGACGATCCCGTTTTCGGCGTGCATCATGATCGTGCTGCCGTTCTCGGCAGCCTTCTGCATCGCCATGAAGATCTGGCCATCGTTCGAATAGAGCACACCCGGATACGCCATGAAGAGTTTGAAGCTGGTGACCCCCTCGCCCATGAGCATGTCCATCTCCTTGAGGGACTGCTCATTGACGTCGGAGACGATCATGTGGAAGCCGTAGTCGACGGCACAGCGGCCGTCCGCCTTCTGCCGCCATGCCTCGAAGCCGTCCATCATCGGCTCGCCGATCGTCTGGACCGCAAAGTCGATGATTGTGGTGGTTCCGCCCCAGGCGGCGGCCCTGGTTCCCGTTTCGAAGTCATCGGAGGCGAAGGTGCCTCCAAACGGCAACTCCATGTGGGTGTGAACGTCCACGCCCCCCGGAAGCAGGTACTTGCCGGCGGCGTCGATGACCTTGGCGGCGCCAGTTTCCCAATCATGGGCTCCCGGGGCGGCAATGGCCACCACTTTTTCGCCATCGATCAGGACGTCCGCTGCGCTGCGACCGGCGTGGGTGACGACCGTTCCGTTCTTGATGAGTGTCTTCATCGTCTAGCTCCTCTCCTCAACGGCGCCTCGTACTCGACCGGGCCCTGCGCTCAGGGCGCCACCAGGTCACCGTATGCGTCTGGCCGGCGATCGCGATAGAACGCCCACGTCTTACGGACCGTATCGACCATGTCCATGTCGAGGTCGCGTACAACGAGTTCCTCTTCGGTGTCAGATGCTGGTTCACCGACAAATTGACCGCGAGGGTCGACGAAGTAGCTCGATCCGTAGAAGTCGTTGTCGCCGTATTCTTCCGATCCGACCCGATTGATAGCCCCAATGAAATATTCGTTGGCCACCGCCGCCGCCGGCTGCTCCAACTTCCACAGATACATCGAAAGCCCACGGCTGGTCGCGGAAGGATTGAACACCAGCTTCGCACCGTTTAGACCGAGCGCTCTCCAGCCTTCTGGGAAGTGGCGGTCATAACAGATGTAGACACCGATTCGCCCGACCGCGGTGTCGAAAATCGGATAACCCATGTTCCCTGGGCGGAAGTAGTACTTCTCCCAGAACCCCTTGGTGTGGGGTATGTGGGTCTTGCGGTACTTGCCGAGATAGGATCCGTCGGCGTCGATGACGCCCGCCGTGTTGTAGAAAAAACCATCGTCTTCGCGCTCGAACATCGGCACCACGAGCACCATCCCGGTGTCTTTTGCCAGTTTCGTCATCCGCTCCATCGTCGGCCCGTCCGGGATCTTCTCGGCGGTGTCGAAGTGTTCATCTTCTTGCACCTGACAGAAATAGGGCGTGTTGAAGATCTCCTGAAAACACATCACCTTGGCACCCTGGTTGGCGGCCTCCTCGGCGAATTTCACGTTCTTGTCGACCATGGATGGAATGTCGCCGGTCCAAGCGGTCTGGACGACCGCTGCGCGCACGATATTCGACATGTTGCTCCTCTCTCGCAGCCACGTGGCTGCGAACGCAGAGTGGGGGGCCTGGCGCCCCCCACTCTGCTTGTCCTAGATCATTCGCCGCCTGGTTCCAGCGTCACAGTTGCCTTGGTCCAGGCCGATCCGGTCGTGTCCAAACCGTCGTCGTTCAACGCCTTGACGGCGTTTTCGGCGAAATCGGTGCGGTACGAGTCGGCGGGAATGGTCACGCCCTGCAGTTCGGCAATTTGGCTGGTGGCCACCGAGATCGTCTGATCCCATAGCGCCTTATCCATCACGCCGATGCCGCCCGGAGATGGCCAGATCAATCCGTTGATCTCGTTCATCTGCCAGGTCTGATGGCTGCGACCCAGTGTGGGACCGGCAGCCAGGACGATATCGACGCACTGGTCAGCGTTGTCGCGGCAGAAGATCCAACCGCGGAACGATGCACGCAAGAACGCTTCGATGGTTTCTGGATTGGAATCGGCATAGGCGGCCGTTACCCAGACTGCGTCCTGGAGCATCGCCGTGCCGATATCGTTGAAGTCGATGACATTGAGATCGCCCGGCTGGTAAAGCTCGCCGGTGTCCTCGTTCATCGCCTCCAACACCTGGGCGTACTCGTTGTAGATCATCGCTTCGGCGGCGTCGATCTCACGGTTGAGTAGAGCTTCCATATCGAAGTTCTGAGCCACAAGCTGCACGTCGGCAACACCAAACTTCTCGATGGCCGCGGTCAACTCGAACTCGTTACCGAAGCCCCAGTTACCGACCTTCTTGCCGGCCCAGTCCTCGGGCTTGGTGATGCCGGTATCGGTCCAGCTCACCATGAGTGTGCCGGAGCGCTGGAAAACCTGGCCAACGTTGACCAGGCCCGCGCCTTCGGTGTTGGAGACCAACGCCTTGGGCACCCACGAAAGGCCGAACTCGGCGCCACCGGTCGCTACCACCTGCTGAGGGACAATCTCGACGGCACCCTCAAGGATGGTCACATCGAGGCCCTCGTCCTCGTAAAAACCCTGATCCACTGCGGCGTAGTAACCCGCAAACTGTGCTTGGGCCACCCACTGCAATTGCAGCTTGATGGGAGTCATCTCTTCTGCCGCATCGTCGCCACCGCCACAGGCCGCAGCGACTACCCCCAGGGCGATCAGTGCGACCAGCCAGGAGCGCTTCATACTTCTTTGGATCATTCCTTCAACCTTCTCTCTCTAACCAATTGCCGCTCTCAATTGCCCCGACGATACAGGCCCACCGCAAGCTTCTGCCAACGGAAACCAGCAGTTCAACCCGATCGCATCGAAGCATGCCACGGAATGATTCGTCGTTCCGCTGCCGCGATCACCCGGTAGAACAGGATCCCCACGGCGGATGCAACCACGATGGCGGCCCAGGCTTCTTCGAACTGAAAAAGAGAGGCCTTCGACGTGATGAATTGGCCGAGGCGCTCCTGGGAACCACCGAAGTATTCCTTGACGATGGCCCCGATCAGACTCAATGGCGCTGCCACCCGCAACGCGCTGAAAAGAAACGGAAGCGCCGACGGTGTCCGCAGGCTGCGGAGGATGCGGCCATCGGGAGCTCCGTAGGAATGCATCAATTCGAGCTGGGTTGCGCTCACCGAAAGCAAGCCTTTGACCAGGTTGATCATGATCGGAAAAAAGACCAGCACCGCCACCACGGTCAAGCCCGACCAGGGCGAAAGGATCCCAAACCAGGAGTTTGCAACCGGGGCCAGAACGATGATCGGGGTGCTGTTGGCCGCGATCGCAACCGTCATGGAGGCATCCCGCAACGCCGCCCAGCGCACCGCCGCCATGGCAGCCGCCACGGCCAATACCGCACCCAGCACCAAACCCCCGAGAGCCGTCAGAAAAGTCCCGATCCCTGCTTGCAGGAGGGCTGCCCGCTGCTGTATCAGGGCTGTCACCACCGCGCTTGGAGCCGGAAGGATGAAACCCTGAATCGAAAACGCCCGAACCACAATCTCCCAAAGGGCGATTCCCCCGAAGAACACCATCACCGCAGGTCCATTCGCCCGCAGTTTTTTCATCACGATTCACTCTCGACTCTTCGCAAGGCCTCGCGCACTTCGGTCAGGAGTTGGAAGAACCGGTTGTCTTCCCTGGTCTCGAATCGACGGGGGTGCTCGAGGTCGATGTCGATGACGTCGGTGATTCGGCCTGGTCGGGCAGACATCACAACCACCCTGGTGGAAAGGAAAACTGCTTCAGGGATCGAGTGTGTGACGAAAAGAACCGTGGTCCCTGTGCTGCGCCAGATGTTGAGAACCTCCATCTGCATGTGCTCCCTGGTCATCTCGTCTAGAGCGCCGAACGGTTCGTCCATCAGCAGAATGGATGGCTCAAAGACCAGAGCTCGGGCAATGGCGACCCTCTGCTGCATCCCGCCAGACAGTTGCCATGGGTAGTGGTCCGAGAAGCCGGAGAGTTGAACCAGTTCGAGCATGGCGTTGGCCTTCGCTTGGCGTTCGACGTTGTCGAGGCCCATGATCTCGAGGGGCAATTCGATGTTTGCCAGGACCTTGCGCCAATCGAGAAGAGTGGCCGCCTGGAACACCATTCCGTAGTCGCGGTCTTGTCTCGCCTCCTGCGGGGTTTTGCCCGTCAAAGAGACGGCGCCGGCGGTGGGTTGGAGCAGATCGGCGACCACTCTGAGCAATGTCGATTTTCCACAACCAGATGGGCCGATCAAAGAGATGAACTCACCGGGCTGAATGTCAAGTCCTATGCCTTGCAGAGCCTCGACATTGCCGCCGGCGCCGCCGGCGAACGTCACGCTCACATCACGAAGAGAAATCGCAGCGGACGAATCCAAGCTCACGTCCGGGCTCCCAATGGTTCTTTCCTGGCGTGACGGCTGGTGGAAGGAACGGTCAGTCGCTCGAACACGCTCACCAGGCCCACGAACACCAGTCCCAGCAGAGCGGATATCACCACAGATGCGAACAGCTTCTCCGGCGCAGATGAGAACGAACTGGCGAAGTTGAGGATGGCCCGGCCAAGGCCCTGTCCCATTCCCGCCGGCAGCTCGCCGACGATTGCGCCGATGACGGCGGCCGACGCACCGACTTTCAGCGCCGGAAAGACATACGGAAGTGATGCGGGCACCCTCAGCTTCCACAGCTCCTGTGTTGGACTCGCAGCGTAAGAGCGCATCAACTCGGCGGCTGTGGGAGCGGGTGAACGAAGGCCGCGCAGGGTGTTGATGGCCACCGGAAAGAACGCCAGATATGACGAGACCACCATCACCGGAACCCAGTTCGGCAGCCCGAGCTTTCCGCCCCAGATGACCAGGATCGGTGCAATCGCGATAACAGGAATGGTCTGAGAGGCTGCCACGTACGGCATGAGACCCCTTTCCGCCAAGCGAGAGCGGGTGAACAAGACTCCGATCCCAAAACCGACGGCCGATCCGAGAATGAAACCCAGCATGGCCGAACGCCAGGTAAAGAGGGCCGCTCTCAGCAAAATGATCAGGAGCAGATCTTCACCTCCGCGGCGGGCCGGTCGGAACAACGCTCCAATCACATCCCAAACATGCGGCATCGAACGGCTGTTGGTCCGCACCGGAAGACTCACATTTGTGAGGGGCCAGGTTCCGCCAGTGGCCTGCCCCATCGCCTTGTATCCCTCCCACAGCAAGGCGCCGGCCAGGAGGAGAACGAACGCCCGAAGGATTGGCTTGGCCGATTCCGCCAATCGCGAATTGCTCTGTTCGGCGCTTGAGGTTGAAGCCGAAACGAGGGACATGGACGGCGAGTATACGTGCGGGCCCTGTGCGCCCGCTCTAGGCCGACCAGCGTCAGGCGCGGTTCGGGCCGAGCCACGTCGTCGTCCATCTGTTGAGCAGTGACACCGGCCCTAGGCCATGAACAACGTGGGTTCTTCCAGGTTTTCGATGACCATGGCCATGAAACGGCGACCCTTGCCACCGTCGATGAGCCGGTGGTCGTAAGAGAGGGACAGCGGAAGGAGAGGTGCGACCTCGATGACGCCGTTGCGGACGACCGCCTGCTCCTTGGCCCTCCCGACAGAAAGGATCGCAGTGGTCCCTGGTGGCACGATCGGTGTACCGAATCCACCACCCACGGCCCCGATGTTCGAGACCGTGAAGTCTTGGCCGGTGAGGTCGCCCGGCCCCGCGCTCCGGTTCTTCGCCCGTTCTGCCAGCGTTCGAATCGCGTCAGACAGCTCGATCAGAGACATATGGGCCGGATCGCGCACCACGACCACCATGAGACCTTCGTCGGTGTCGACGGCAACACCGATATCGATTGTTTCAGGCAGAACCATCTCGATTCCATCGAGCCGCGCCGCCAGCTCGGGGTGTGACTGCAGTGCCGGCAGTACGGCCTTGACCACAAGAGCGTCCAACGACACCGGAGTTCCGTGACGGCCGCTCAATGCCTTCTTGGACGCAAGAAGCCTCGTGGCATCCACAGAATCGAAGGTGGTCACATGGGGTATCTCAGCCCAAGATCTGGACATGTTCGCGGCGATGGTTCTCCGAATACGTGACAATTTTCGATGAGTCCCCTGCACCTGAGATTCTTCGACGGTCTCGAGCTCATCAACAGAAACGAGTTCGACCCGGTCATCGACCTTCTCGATCGGGGCCGGCGCACGGTCCGTCTCAACTACAGGGGATTCCGGTGCTGGGTCTTCAGACGTGCCAAGTTCCCCAGGAGAAATCTCCGCAGGAGATACTTCCGTCGGAGAAGGCTCCGGGACACGGTCACGCTTGATCTCGGCTGCCGCCGCCATGACGTCGTCGCGGGTGATCTTGCCGTCGGCCCCTGTCGGATTGACGCCCTCGAGGTCGACGCCGAGGTCGCGTGCGAGTTTTCTGACAACGGGCAGGGCCGCCACGCGCCTCGAGAACAATTGTGGTCCGCTCGAACCGAGAGCGGTGAGCGTTGTCGCGTCTTCGGAGATCGAGCCGACTATCGGGGCCGCGTCGCCCGAGCCCGCATCTGAATCTGTCCAGACCTCGCCTTCATCTCCGATCACAACGAGAACCGACCCGACCTCGACGACCTCGCCTTCCAACCCTCCGTGATGAAGCACCACACCCGCGAACGGACTCGGAATCTCGACCACGGCTTTGTCGGTCTCGACCTCCACAATGGGTTGATCCATCCCGACGGCACTGCCAACCGGCACCAGCCAGCGCACGATCTCGGCCTCGACCAGTCCTTCGCCGATATCAGGCAGCTTGAAGATTTTCGCCATTTGGGGTCCCCCATCCTATCCGGGCGGTAGTCGACCGATCGAGCGCCCGCGCATCATGCGAACGCCTTGTAGGCCGCGGCTGTGATCGCAGCGACCGACGGCAGGTAGTGGTGTTCGCCGCGCTTGAGCGGAAACACAGTGTCCCATCCGGTCACACGCTGAATCGGAGCCAGAAGGTCATATAAAACGCGCTCCTGCAACTGCGCCACGATCTCCCCGGCAAAACCACCTGTTCGGGGGGCTTCGTTGATGACAACCGCCCGCCCGGTACGACCGACGGATTCCGCCAGCGTATCGATATCCAGAGGCACGAGACTCCTGACGTCGACCACCTCCGCCGACACGCCGGCTTCGGAGAGCGCGTCGGCGGCAAGCCTTGTCTCCTTCATCATGGCCCCGTACGAGATGAGGGTGATATCGCTGCCGCTCCGTTCAACTCTGGCCTCACCAATCACCGCGGTTTCCATCTCCAGATTGACTTCTTCCTTGACCGCGCGGTAGAGGCGGATCGGTTCTAGGAAGATAACCGGATCGGGATCATCGATGGCAGCCAACAGCAGGGCCCTGGCGTCGTCGGGACGAGAGGGGACGACCACCTTCAAACCTGGCGTGTGGGCGTAGATCGCCTCTGCCGATTCGGAGTGATGCTCAGCCGCCCCGATGCCTCCCCCATAAGGGATCCGTATCACCAGGGGAGCGGTGAACCTGCCCCGTGAACGATGCCGGATGCGGGCAACGTGACTAATCACCTGGTCGAACGCCGGATAGGAGAAGCCCATGAACTGCATCTCCAGAACGGGTCGCATGCCGCCGATCGCCATACCCAACCCCACCCCGGCTATACCTGACTCGGCAACGGGGGTATCGATCACGCGCTCGGGGCCGTACTTGGACAGCAGACCATCGGATACCCGGAAAACTCCACCGGTTCGGCCCACGTCTTCGCCCATGACCACAACGTCGTCCCACACCTCGAGCGCGTTGTCCAGAGCCAGGTTCAGTGCCTGGGCCAGGGTGAGAACTCGCATCATCGTTCGGCTGCCCGCTCTCGCTGCTCCCGCAAATGACCGGGCATCTCGGCGAACATCGATGTGAACACGTCGTCAACCGACACGTCGTCAAGAGCTTCCGCCTGTGCCATGGCTCGCTCCACCTCGGCAGAAGCGCGTTCCTCGACCTCCTCGCCCACAGAAGGCTCCCAGGAATCCCACTCCGAGAGATACCGGCGCAAACGTTCGATCGGGTCACGGTGAGCCCAGGCGGCGGCCTCGTCAGGGTCGCGATACCGTCCTGGATCGTCCGCCGTCGTGTGGGGTCCAACCCGGTAGGTCACGGCTTCGATCAGGGTCGGCCCCCCACCCGTGCGAGCCCGGGCGACGGCTTCCTTGGTGGTCAAATACACCGCCATGACGTCGTTCCCGTCCACCTGGACGCCGGGCATTCCGTAACCGATCGCTTTCTGCGCAATCGTTTCGGAGGCAGTCTGGGCATCCCGGGGCATCGAGATCGCCCAGCCGTTGTTCTGGCAGAAGAAGACCACACCAACCTTGAAAACCGCGGCAAAGTTCATCGCCTCGTGGAAATCACCTTCCGAGGTCGCACCATCTCCGAAATAGGTGATGGCGATGCGAGAACTCTGCTTCATCCGTTCGGCCCAAGCAAGGCCCACTGCGTGGACCATGTGTCCACCCACCGTGATCGAGGGCGGCATCACATTCACATGTGGCGGCGGGCTTCCCCCCTGTTCGTGGCCGGTGCGCCCGGCAAAAAGCAGTTCCATCGGATAACCCTGCATCCACATGGCCGCGGCGTCGCGATACGTCGCAACCATCCAGTCGTCGACCTCGAGGGCGGCCGCACTACCGACTTGGGCAGC
The DNA here is from genome assembly GCA_041746105.1 of Acidimicrobiia bacterium. Classification (GTDB taxonomy): domain Bacteria; phylum Actinomycetota; class Acidimicrobiia; order Spongiisociales; family ZC4RG35; genus JBFHRE01. Next base: position 1,857 of record JBGTHP010000031.1, on the reverse strand, counting down.
TTCCTGTCCCTCGAAGGGGGCGTAGGTGGCGAGCCGGCCCTGCTTTTGCAGGGCTGTGGATTTGCGGTCGTAGCTGCGGGCAAAAACCATGGCCTTGTAGAGGCGCACGGCCATTTCGATGTCAAACGGGGCTTCTCCGACCAGGTCGCCCGAAGGTGTGAGGATCTGACGCACGATGAGGGAGGCTAGTGAACCCGAACCGGGGGTCGGCTCACGCGTCTGCTGTTTCGGCTTCGAGCATCAACTCGAGCTCTTCTTCTGACATCAGCACCTCGCGAGCCTTCGAACCATGTGAGGGGCCGACCACACCTTGTCGTTCGAGGATGTCCATGATCCTGCCGGCCCTGGAGAATCCGACTCGAAGTTTCCGTTGAAGCATCGACGTTGATCCCAGCTGGGAGCGGACGACCAACTCGGTTGCCTGACGCATGAGTTGCGCGTCCTCGTCGTCTTCTGCCTCTACCGCGGCTGCCGCCGAGGCAGCCGCCACGGCTTCGAGAACCGCTTTGTCCTCGTATCTCACCTCGCGCTGGGCTTTCACCCAGTCCACGACGGCGTGGATCTCGTCTTCCCTCACCCACGATCCCTGGATTCGCTGAGGCCTCGGCTCTTTGGCGGTGATCACCAACATGTCGCCCATTCCAACGAGTTTTTCCGCCCCGGCCCCATCGATGATGACCCGGCTGTCGGTCTGGGAGGCGACACTGAACGCCAGTCGGGAGGGGATGTTGGCTTTGATTACTCCGGTGATCACGTTGACAGAAGGACGTTGAGTCGCCAGCACCAGGTGGATCCCCACGGCGCGGGCCATCTGTGCGATGCGGACGATGGAGTCCTCGACCTCGCGACCGGAGACCATCATCAGGTCGTTCAGCTCATCGACGATGATCACTATGAACGGGAACCGATCGAAACCATCCGGGTCGAGCCCTCCGGCATCCAACTTCTCCCGGTAGCCACCGATGTCTCGCACCTTCGCGTCGGCAAGTAGGTCATATCGCCGATCCATCTCGGCGACTGCCCACTTCAGTGCTTCATTGGCCTTTTTGGGATTCGTGATGACCCGCGTCAGCAGGTGCGGGACTCCGTTGTACTGACCCAACTCGACCCGCTTTGGGTCAACCATGATCAGGCGGACATCATCGGGGCTCGATCGCATCAACAGCGACGTCACGATCGAGTTGATACACGAGCTCTTGCCGGCGCCCGTTGCCCCGGCGATGAGCACGTGAGGAAGCTCGGACAGGTTGAGCAGCTTGGCCGAGCCGTTGATGTCCATTCCCAGACCAACCGACAACGGGTGATGGTCGGCGGAAGCCTCGCTACTCCGAAGAATGTCGCCGAGGCTGACCAGTCGCCGCTTCTTGTTCGGAACCTCGATTCCGATCGCACTCTTGCCCGGGATCGGAACGAGAAGGCGAACGTCGGGGGTGGCGAGGGCGTAGGCGATGTCGTGGGCGAGATTCTGGATCCGGTTGACCTTGACGCCTGGCGCAAGTTCGACCTCGAACCTGGTCACCGTCGGTCCAGGGACGATCGTTGTCAACGCGGCATCGACGCCATGTTGGCGGAGGGTCTCCGACAGTTCTGCGGCCGTCGTCTCCAATGCACGCCTGTTGGTTTCTTCACCACCACCACGCCCCAATATGTCCAAAGGAGGAAGTTGGTAACCGCCCGAATCTGGCGCCTTGCGAACCGCCGTCACCGCCTCGTCGGGTTCGGCGGCCGGAGTTGGTTGCCCGGCTTTTGCCTTTTTGACCTTGGTTTTTATTGGGGCGGCAGCCGCATGACGCGCCCGCGGTCGATCGCTCGGTACCGGCCGCTGGGCGGCGCGCCCGGTCGGCGTCCGCGCGCTGC
>JBGTHP010000030.1:0-43749 GCA_041746105.1 Acidimicrobiia bacterium | reverse complement strand
CCCCTCCGCCCCTTCGGGGCACCTCCCCCAGATTCGCTTCGCTCAAGGGGGAGGAAACAAAACCGTCACCCGTCACCCGTCGCCCGTCACCCGTCGCCGTCGCCCGTCGCTCGTCGCCCGTCAGAAGTCAGTCGTTTGTGGATCTTGAGTTCGGGTTGTTGACACGAGGCGGAGGCCGATCCAGTTGGCCAAGAGAGCGAGGGAGAGAGCTGTCATGGTGAAGGCAAGGACCCCGGTCAACACCGTGGCGAATGCCGCAAAGGCAAGTGAGCCGACCAGGAGACCGATTTTGGCTCGTTTGATCACCGTGCTGCGACCATCTTCGTCGAAATCGTCGAGGGCACCGACGGCGTCCATCCGTGCCAGCGACCGCCCCAAGGCCCAGGCGAGAAAGGCGACGACACCGGCGAGATAGAGGATGGACAAGCCGAGCCACCGTGGCTGCACCATCACCGCCAGCACCAGTCCGACGGCGGCGATCGTGAGGCCCCCTGATCTGAGCGCCCGAATGTGACCGAGAGACCAGCGTGGGCCTCTCACCGCCGACATCGTCGAAAACCAGGCGCCGCCAGCCACCATCAGAACCATTGTGCCGCCGATCACACCGACCGCCGACTCCGACGTCATCGGTTGTAGGCCATCTCCTGGAGACGGGCGATTCGATCTTCCATGGGCGGGTGGGTGGCAAACATCTTCGAGAGCACGTCGCGGGCCCCAAACGCCTTCATCGGGTTTTCGATGAACAGCTGGCTGACCGCGGGGTTGACCTTCATCGGCACCCTGGCAGAAGCCTGGCCGATCTTGGCCAAGGCAGAGGCAAGCTGTAGGGGTTGTCCTGTCATCTCGGCGCCGCTGCGGTCGGCCTGGAACTCGCGAGTCCGCGAAATCGCCATTCGGATGAACATCGCCGCGATCGGGCCAACGATCAGGGCAACGATGGCCAGGATTCCTCCCATCCCGCCATCACGACTGTCACGCCGACCACCTCCCCAGAACGCCATTCGCGCCAGGATCGAGAGCGCCGCCGCCAGCATGGCGGCTATCGAACTGATCAATATGTCTCGGTTCTTCACGTGCGAGAGTTCGTGACCGATCACACCCTCCAGCTCTTGCTGATCGAGCACTGTGAGGATTCCGGTGGTGACGGCCACGGCAGCATGTTTGGGATTGCGACCAGTGGCAAAGGCGTTCGGTTGCGGCGAGTCGATGATGTAGATACGTGGCATCGGCATGTCGGCTTGCATCGTCAGGCGCCGCACCATCGCATAAACCTGCGGGAGTTCGCTTTCTTCGACCGGTCGTGCCCGCGCCGCCGCGATCGCCATCTTGTCGGAGAAGAAGTACATGAAGAAGTTCAAGGCGCCGGCGATTCCCAGCGAGAGGCCGAGCGACATGCCCAAAGACTGCGCAATCAAGACCACCAGGATCGACATGAAGGCCAAAAGACCGGTTGTCTTCAAATTGTTCATGATCCAATGGTATCCAGAATGAGATCAAAGGAACATAAGGACGGACGGAGTTGGCCATCGCCTCTCGTGTTCGAACGCCTTCCTCTTTTTCCAAGGGGGCCTTCCTCTTTTTCCAAGGGGTGAGGACCGGTCTACTTCCTCGCTATGAGCACCCGAAAATCGCCGAGACCCCGGGGATGGAGCAGCGTCTCGGCGGCCAGTCTCTCCGTCCGCACCGCCAGTCGAGACATCTCATCACCGGTCCGCGCCAAGACCTGCTCGGACTCTCGCATACGGTCTATCTCCTCGGCCAGGCCGAGCTCACGGAGAAAGTCATCCTGACGAACCAGAGAAACAGTGGCGCCGACATCCTCGGCGTGCCGGATGAGGGCCGTGAAGTTGACATCGGCAGTCAGGTCGGTGGATCCGGGTTCCGCCAACGGTTCAGGTCCAAGATGATGTTCTCGGTAGGTTCGAAGCGTTCCGGCTTGTCTGCGGGGGGCCAGTCCCTCCGATGTATCGCCGTAGTCGATCAGGACCACGGCTCCGGATTCCAGCCGCGCCAAAGCCTTCTCGAGCCACATCCCGGCCTCGATCTGGATCTCCACCCAGCCACCGATGACGACGGGGCCCGCAAAACGCTCGAGCCAGGAGAGGACTGCCGGCCGCGCCGGTGCATCGACCAGTACCAGCCTGTCGATCTCGACTCCGACCCAGCGTTCGCGCCAACCGTCGACTGTGAGTTGGGCGAGGGCCATCGGGATGTTGTCGATGAGTTCGTTGGCGACTATCAGACCACGGTCAACGGGAGGAACGTCGTCGAGATCCTCGAACACCCGATCGGCGTCGATGACGTCGGCCAACTTGCGGCGGGCCGCCGGTGAAGCCTCAACAACAAATGTGTCGTGGTCGGTTGACTGCACCAATGGCTCGAGCAACGAGCCGGAGCCTGCGCCCACTTCCACGACAACAATCGGGCCGGCGATCCTGACAGTTTCGGCGTCGGCGAAGCGGCCGATCATCCGCCCGAACCACGGACTGACCTCGGGTGAGGTCAGGAAATCTCCTCCCCGGTGCGATCTGAGGGTTTCGGAATTGAAATAGCCCCCTTCGCCGTAGAGGGCTTCGGCCATGAACCGCTCAAACGGGATCGGCCCCGACCGCAGTATCTGGTCGACCAGCTTGTCCTTCATGGCGACAGCCTCACTCGCGGCCCCGCCAAACACAAACCGCTTTGTGCCGAAAACGCGGGTGCCGGAACAACCGGCCAGAATGAGACAAATGCGATTCGGAATAAACGTCTTCGCCACGGACACAACTCTGCAACCGGTCGAGCTTGCCAGGGCGGTCGAAGAACGCGGTTTTGAGTCGATGTGGCTGCCGGAGCACAGTCATATACCGACATCGCGAGCAACGCCGTGGGGGGGAGTAAGAGGCGCTCAGCCCCTACCAGAAAAGTATTGGCGAACCCACGACACATTTATTGCGCTGGCGGCGGCCGCCGCAGTCACGACGACACTGAAACTCGCCACCGGAATCACTCTGCTCGCCCAGCGCGACCCGGTCTGGACGGCAAAAGAGGTCGCCTCGCTCGACGTCATTTCGAACGGACGCGTGATTCTTGGCGTGGGTTATGGATGGAACCGCGAAGAGATGGACACGCACAGCCTTGCCTACGAGGATCGCCGGGAGGTCCTGCGCGAGCACCTGTTGGTCATGAAGTCGTTGTGGACCGACGAAGTCGCCTCATTCGACGGTGACCATTTTCACCTGGCGCCATCCTGGTCATGGCCCAAACCGGTCCAACGCCCCCATCCGCCCGTGATCCTGGGCGCAGGCCTTGGTCCACGGACGCTGCGCGACCTCGTCGAGTTGTGCGATGGCTGGATTCCATTGGGACGCCACACACTCGACACCAGCAAGGTAAAGGAAGCCCTCACCAACGCAGGACGCAACCCGGATGAATTCGATTTCACCTATTTCGGCGCCAAACCCGATCACGCAAGTGTCGAGCGACTCGAAGCGGCAGGGATGGGGCGCGTGACGTTTGGCATCGAATCCGGTTCGTCATCCGAGGTCATCACCCAATTGGATGCATGTGCTCGCATCGCCGGCGATTTCAGATGAGAGTGATCTTCCTGTCATCGGAGGTCGCCCCGTATTCCAAAACCGGAGGTCTGGCAGATGTGGCTGGGGCACTCCCGGCAGCGCTCTCGCAGCGCCACGTCGACATGGTCACGATCACGCCCCTACATCGAGGCATCGACAAATCCGGACTGTCAATCGGCGAACCGTTCCACGCGGAGGGTCACGAAGTCATCCCATGTGTCGATGGAAACGTTGTATTTCTCGACATTCCTGCTTTTTTCGACCGACCCACCCTTTACTCGGAATCGACCGACGAGCATCGTCGGTTCGCCGTATTCCAGCACGCGGCCCTCGAATGGGTTCGACTGGCCGGGGTTCGGCCCAACGTGATTCATTGCAACGACTGGCAGACCGGTCTGGTCCCGGCAGCTGTCAGGGGCCGCTACCACGGCGATCCGGTGCTAGGCGGAGTGCCAACGATCTTCACGATCCACAACCTCGGATATCAGGGCCGTTTTTCCGACAATCTCTTCGACGACCTCGGAATGGGCGCCCATCCCGAATTGGTCGGAGGATCCTCATCGAGCGGATACCTCAGTTTTATGGAAACCGGCCTGATGAACGCCAACGTCATCACGACAGTGAGTCCGACCTATGCCCTCGAGATTCAGACGCCAGAGGGTGGGGCGGGCCTCGACTGGCTGTTGAGGGCCAGAAGCGACTCTCTGATCGGGATTCTCAACGGAATCGACATGAACACCTGGAACCCTTCTCGCGATCCCCTGATCCCTTTCCGCTATTCGGCCAGGAGCCTTTGGCGAAAGGAATGGAACAAGAGGGAGCTTCTGGGGGAACTCGGCCTCGAGTACCGACAACATGTCCCCGTGATCGGCGCAGTCACACGACTCGCCTGGCAAAAGGGCATCGAGATCATGAGAGGCCCCTTGGTTCACTTCCTCGAAACATGGGACGTACGTTTTGTCCTCTTGGGAAGCGGAGAACGCCAGTATGAGGAGTTCTTTTTCTGGCTCGCTGCGAGCTTCCCAGGCAAAGTCGGATTCCACCAGGGTTACTCAGAAGGTTTGTCTCATCGCATCGAGGCCGGCTCCGACATCTTCTTGATGCCGTCGCTGTACGAACCGTGCGGGCTCAACCAGATGTACTCGTTGGCCTACGGCACGGCACCGGTGGTTAGAAAAACCGGCGGGCTCGCCGACACCGTCCAACAGGTGGAGGACGACGAGGGCACCGGCTTCGTGTTCGACCACTACACAGAAGACGGCCTGGGCTGGGCCATCGGACGGGCACTATCCCTCCACGCGGATCGGCCCTCGTGGCAATCGCTGCAACGGCGTCAGATGGCCGTCGACAATTCGTGGGATCGCCGGGCGGGCGACTACCTGCAGGTATATCGAGGCCTCGCCACTGGGAAAGGACCAGGTCAGGGCCCACCGACCGAATAACAGGGTTCAGAAAAATCGTAGCGCGTCACGACGTCCGTTGCGATGAATCTGGTCTCGTAACGAAGAGGAGAAACGGCTCCATCCCCGAGTCGAGCACTGAGTCCACCCTGTTTCTCGAACAATTCCTTGTCGTATACACCGACGCCGGTAGCCCTCGAGACCACAGCGTTCGGATCTTCTGAGTAGAGAAGAGGTGGAGACACTGCATCGAAAGAGATCGAGCCGAGTTGGCGGGAGGCCTCGACCACACCCTCCGGAGTCAGATCGCCGTTTGTCGCTGCGCGTTCCAGCACCCGTCGGGTCAGCTCGAACTGAAGGTATCCCTGGATGAAGGCATCGGAGGGGTATCGGTCTGGCAACGCCGCTGCCAGCCGAGCATAGACATCGGACATGCCTTCGACGTCCGAACCGAGAGGGGCAAACGGCAGGGGTACGTATACCCGATCGGAAACGATTTCACCCAACGAAGTGTCGAGAAGCCGCGACGAAAAGGTCGGCGCAGACCCTGTCCATGATCCGGTGTATCCGAGTTGTACGGCGCCCGCCATGACTGTCGCCAATGTGATCGGGTCCACAGTGATCCAGGTGAGATCAGCCCCGGATCGGGCGATGCCGGCCACTACCGGGCTGATGTCGGTTCCAGGAACCAGGGCGGCCTCACCGTCGTAAACCACCTCGAGCCCCAGAGCCTGAGCCGCAAATTTGACTCCGGTTGCCGGGTCTTGTCCAAACGCACCAGGAGAGGTGGCAATTGCCAGTTTCGGTGGTCGTCCTTCTTTCACTTCGAACAGGTCGGAGACGATCGCAACGGTATTGATGGCCTCGGCGCACGAGTTGGGCCCCACTTCGAGCACGTTCCGTCCGATGTCGGGGTCGCTCCAACCCGAATACCAGGTCAGGGGAACCACCAGCCGCTGGTCTGCCACGAGGAGCGGCGCTATGGCCAGCGTCTGTTCGGTCCCGGTGGAGTGGGTGAACATCACGACCTGCTTCTTCAGGCTCTGATATTTGTCGAGATGGGTCGCGACGTTGAGTTGGGTATCGGCGATATGGAGTTCGACGTCGAAACCCCCGATGCCCCCTGACCGGTTCAGATCTTCCCAGAAAACGATCTGGGCATCGATCACATCAACCGCCAAACCAGAAAACGGCCCGGTCAGATCGGCGAGGATCCCGAGATGGATTGTCCCGTCCGCCACCGTCACCCCGTCGGTGCGGATCGCCTCTGACCCCGTCGTCGAGGTCGCGGCCAACGTGGTAATAGGCGCGGCGGTAGTGGAAATCGCGGTGGAATCAGAACTGCCTACACCTGAAACCGTGGTGCAGCCTGCAAAAAACAGCGCCAGAGAGGCAACCATGACCGCCGCCCTCACAGACCGACCTCGAACTCGATCCGCCGGTTCGGATCACCGCCCTCTTCTGGGAACATCTCGCCGTAAGACACGACGCTCAGCCGATTTGGAGCGACACCCTGAGAAACGAGATATTCAAACACCACCACGCCGCGCCGGCGGGCAAGCTCTTGGTTCTGTGCTGCCGAGCCCGGTGCGTCGGTGTGACCGGCGATCAGAACCGAGAGCCCCGGCTGATCGTTGATCAGCTCGGCCACCAGCTTTAGCGTTTCCTGATCGGTTTCGCCGAGTACTTCGGAACCGCCCTCGAAGGTGATGGGTCTTTGGTCGGTCAAGGCACGAAGATCCTCGCCAAGTCTGCCGGCGTCCCCGCGCAGAGTCATACGAGTGGTGACGGGCAGGCCGGCCGAGGCCGATTCAGCCACGGCCGTCACCGAACCGACGAACGCGAACACACCATCTTCCAATCCGGCTGCTGGTATCACGCCCGTCAGCAACAAGGTCCCGTCTTCAACCGAAGCGCTGACCCAGTCGAACCCCCGATTGGCCAGGGCGACCCTGAGTTGTTCGATCACTTCCGCCGGGTCTGGCATCGTCGTCGGCGACGGCGTGGTGGCGAGCGGTGCGGTGGGGGCGGTTGCCGCCACCGAACCCTCTGCTTCTCGCCCGGCCCAGTCGAGGATTTCTCCCCGGTAAACCCAGACCGCTGCCAGAACAACCATTGCCACGGTATAAAGGCCGATCGTGACGATTGGCCTCATGCGGCGAGATCGGTAATGAGAGGAAGCACGGAGCTCACCCACCGGAAGAGCTTCGCTCTGCTCTACTCTCTCGACCGCCTCTCGAAAGGCAGCGGCCGGACGCGGTTTTGGGACCTTGGTTGCCGCGGGAAGGGCGCGATATCGCCCACGTTTGCGCAGCAGCTTTCTCATTGCAGGACGATACCTTCCTCGCAAAAACGACCCAACCGCCCGGTCACAGTATGGCGAGAACGCCTCGATCCGAGTGGAAAGTCGCGAAATCGACGATAGGCTGCCGAAGAACCCGGGGTTCGGGTACACGATGAAGTGGAGGGCGTCTGCCCTCCACTTCTTCCGTTTTCCGACCGATGATCGGACAAAAAGAGAGAGGGAGGGCCGTGAAGCCCTCCCTCTCTTTTCTACTTTGGGCTGAACTCAGAAGTCCATGCCTCCGCCGCCGCCGCCGCCGTGGTCATGACCAGCGCCGCCAGACGACCTGTCTTCCTTCTGTTCGGCCACCAAAGCCTCGGTAGTCAGAAGCAGAGCCGCAATCGACGACGCATTCTGAACCGTCGACCGGGTCACTTTGGCCGGATCGATGACGCCTGCAGCCATCAGGTCCTCGTACTTGCCGGTGGCAGCGTTGAAACCGTAGCTGCCCTCTGCCGTCCGAACCTGCTCGACAACCACACCGGGTTCGAAACCGGCGTTGGCTGCGATCTGACGTAGTGGCTCCTCGATCGCACGACGTACGATCGCCCTGCCGGTCTTCTCGTCGTCATTGCCGCCGCGAACCTTGTCGATAGCCGTCTGGGCACGAAGCAAAGCGACGCCGCCGCCAGGGACGATTCCCTCTTCGACTGCAGCACGGGTAGCCGAAACGGCGTCCTCGATGCGGTGCTTCTTCTCCTTGAGCTCGACCTCGGTGGCAGCGCCTGCCTTGATCACCACGACACCACCCGAAAGCTTCGCCAGACGCTCCTGGAGCTTCTCGCGATCCCAATCGGAGTCGGTATTGTCGATCTCACGCTCGATCTGCTTGATCCGTGCCTTGACATCGTTCTCGGAACCCGATCCATCAACGATCGTGGTGTCGTCCTTGGAAATGACGACCTTGCGGGCACGACCCAGCATGTCCACCGTTACGTTCTCCAGCTTGAGACCGACCTCTTCTGAGATGACGGTTCCACCGGTCAGGATGGCGATGTCCTGGAGCATTGCCTTGCGACGCTCACCGAACCCTGGAGCCTTGACGGCAGCCGAGCTGAATGTGCCGCGGATCTTGTTGACCACGAGGGTGGCAAGGGCCTCGCCCTCGACATCTTCTGACAACACGAGCACGCCTTTGCCGGTCTGCATGACTTTTTCGAGAACCGGAAGCAGGTCGTTCACCGAGCTGATCTTCTGGTTGGCGATGAGGATGTAAGGATCCTCCAGCACTGCTTCCTGGCGATCTGCATCGGTGATGAAGTACGGCGAGATGTAGCCCTTGTCGAACTGCATTCCCTCCGTGAACTCGAGCTCCAGACCAAAGGTCTGACCCTCTTCGACGGTGATCACGCCGTCTTTACCGACTTTGTCGAACGCCTGGGCGATGACCTTGCCAATCGTCATGTCGTTGTTCGCCGAGATCGACGCCACAGCGGCAACGCTCTTCGACTCGATCGGGGTGGAAAGTTCGCTCAGCGACGCAACAACGGCGTCGACCGCGGACTCGATTCCACGCTTCAGGTCCATCGGGTTGGCACCCGCGGCAACCTGACGCAGCCCTTCACGCACCATCGCCTGGGCGAGCACTGTCGCCGTAGTGGTGCCGTCACCGGCGACGTCGTTGGTCTTATTGGCAACCTCGTAGGCGAGCTTGGCGCCCATGTTCTCCCACGGGTCGTCCAGTTCGATCTCTTTGGCGATGGTCACACCGTCGTTGGTGATGGTGGGCGAGCCCCACTTCTTCTCCAGAACGACGTTGCGTCCCTTGGGTCCAAGGGTCACTTTTACGGTGTCGGCCAGTTTGTCTACACCGGCCTGGAGACCCCGACGGGCCTCCTCATTGAAGCGAAGATCTTTCGCAGCCATTTATCAGTACCTCCGTGTCAACCGACGATTGCGAGAAGATCGCGAGAAGAGAGCACCAGGTACTCCTTGCCCTCGAGCTTGATCTCGGTTCCTGCATATTTGGAGTAAAGGACTCGGTCGCCTTCCTTCACGTCCATTGGCAGACGGTCGCCGTCCTCGTCGAGGGCACCAGGGCCCGCGGCCATTACGGTTCCGATCTGCGGCTTCTCTTTGGCTGTATCGGGGATCACTAGACCCGACGGGGTGCGAGACTCGAGGTCATCCTCGGCCTGTACAACCACCCGATCACCGAGAGGCTGAAGCTTCATGTAGCTCCTCCTGTGAATATCGTAGGAATGAGCAGGCTCACTTCGAGACTGCTAGCACTCCCCCTTCGAGAGTGCCAACGGCAGATTAGCACTCGATACCCGAGAGTGACAAGACGGTCGGCCGAAAAGCAGACACCGGACCCGGGTACACCCGGCCTCAGAGGCGTTTGCCGGGGTCGACCGCAGATTCCCAGGACGAATATATGCCCTTCTCCAACCAGTGAACCGCCGCCGCTCCGATCATCGCACCGTTGTCGGTGCAGAGTTCCGGACGGGGAAGATGGAGCTCGATTCCTTTTTCTGACGCTCTTTCGGTAAGGCGTTGACGGAGTCTGCGATTGGCGAGAACGCCGCCCCCGGCCCCGATCGTCTCCACTCCGGTGGCTACACACGCATTGATTGACTTGTCCACCAGTACGTCGACGATCGCCTCTTGCAGCGAAGCGGCAACGTCGTTGAGTGGTGCCAGAGTTCCAGCTTTCTGAGCCTTGTCCAGATAATTGAGAACAGACGTCTTGAGCCCGGAAAACGAGAAATGGTGTGGTCTATCGGGTAGCGCTCTCGGGAAATCGATTGCGGCCGGGTCCCCTCCGGCCGAGGCGGCGTCAATGGCGGGACCACCGGGGAAACCAAGGCCCATCACCCTGGCGAGCTTGTCGAAGGCCTCGCCGGCTGCGTCGTCGATCGTCTGCCCCAGTACCTCGTAGTCCCCCCACGCCTTTACGTGGACCAGCTGAGAATGGCCTCCCGACGCCAGCAGCACGATGGCAGGAGGCCCATAATCGGGGCTCTCCAGGAGTGGCGAGAAAAGATGGCCTTCCATGTGGTCGATCCCGACAAATGGAATCTGGCGGGCCCAGGCGGTCGCTTTGGCGAACGAATGCCCGACCAAAAGAGCGCCGACCAGACCAGGACCTTCGGTAGCAGCTATCGCGTCGAGGTCGTCTGGATGGACACTGGCTTCGACGAGTGCGCGATGAGTCAGGGAGCGGATGGCCTCTACGTGTGCGCGTGCTGCCACCTCGGGAACCACTCCACCAAAACGCGCGTGCAGGTCGACCTGGGAGGACAGGACGTTTGAGAGGATCTCCCGGCCCCGCACCACGGCTACAGCCGTTTCGTCGCAGGAGGTTTCGAAGGCCAGCACGGTAGGGTTCACGACTGGTCCCCTTCTGCCAGCGATTGGGCGATCTCCTCGAGTCGCCGACCGTACTCTGGCTGGTCGATGTCGTGTACCCACATGATCAGTGCGTCTTCTGTTCGGTAATAGTTCTTTCTCACACCGACTGGTGCCATCCCAAATCGGCGATAGAGCGCCTGCGCGGCTTCGTTCGACATCCTCACTTCGAGCGTGAGGGACCGCGCCGACCGGGAGATGGCGGCATTCGCAAGCGCAAGCATCAGCCGGGTTCCGATCCGGTTCTGGCGATGGCCTGGTGCCACCACCACTGTCGTGATATGTGCTTCTGGCTCTATCACCATCACTCCCCCGTAACCGGCCAAATCCGAGTCGCTCATCGCGGCAAGGTAGGTTCTGTTGGGATGCCCGAGTTCGTCCAAGAAGACCTGGCGACTCCAAGGCTGCGGATACACCGATGCTTCGACCGTCACCGCCAGATCGACATCGTCGAGCGCAAGGGTTCGCAGCGTGATGCCGCCCACCGAATTCATGAAGCCGGCTCCCAAGGGCTCTTGGGGTTGAGCACTGCCCAGTTGATGTTCACGTCGGGCTCTCGCAGGTAGAGCGGCCTGACATCATCTGGATCGGGCGCATCCCCCCGAGCGAGGAAACCTGCCCCGATCTCGATGAGGGTTTCGGCATGGGGGTAGCGAGGCCTTCCTTGACGGACCCGGTGGAGGCCGCGCATCACCGCATCTGGCAGAGAGGCAACATCGCCGACCAACAGAACGTCATCGGGGTCGCTCTCGATCAGAGCCCTGAGGCGGTCGGCGGTCATGACTTCGGCCGGGACATCTCTGATCACCCCACCCGGCACCGGCCGGTAGGCGGCCACGGCGAACTCGCCGCGCCGCACGTCAACCACCGCCCAGATATGTCGACGTCCGGTGGCGGCTCGCAGCGCCACCGCATCGAGGGAGTGGGCCGGAACGATCGGGACGCCGATCGCTGCAGCCAAACCCTGCGCCGTCGCGACGCCAACACGAATACCCGTATATAGACCGGGCCCGATGTCCACAACGATGGCGTCGAGACTGTGTGGGGACCAGCCGGCCTGGTCGAAACAGAAGTCGATCGCCGACACGAGAAATTCGCTGTGACCCCGGCGATCGATCCTGGACGCCGACGCGATCACCTCGCGTCCCACCGCCAACGCCACGGACGAGGCGGGAGTTGCAGTGTCGATCGCCAACACTTTCATGACGAAAGCTCCAAGAGCGGCCGGCTGCGCCAGTCTCCAAGCGGCGACAGCTCGATCGTTCGCACACCATCGTCATGGACCTCGAAGCTCACTCGAAGGCGATCCTCTGGCAGTTCGGAGACAACAGCCTCTCCCCATTCGATGACGACGACGCCGCCAAAACCCTCGTCCAGTACGTCGAGGTCATCAAACTCACCCAGAGTCGTCAACCGGTATACGTCAACGTGTACCAGCGGGAGAAAGCCCGTGTCGTAGCGACGCATCAGCACAAAAGACGGGCTCGTCACCGGCTCTTCCACCGCCAAGCCTTCTCCCAGGCCGGCTGCGAAGCATGTTTTTCCGGACCCGAGACGTCCGTGCAAGACGATTACGTCAGACGGTCGGCACAACGCAGCCAGCTTTCTGCCAACGGCGCGTGTGTCCGCTTCGGTGGGGCAATCGATCCGGATCATCTAGGAAACAGTTCTGGCTGCTCGCCTTGCGAATCTGTCTCACCATCTATGGACGGCTCGCTGGATTCGTCCAAGGCCTGGCGCATCAGTTGAAAATCGGCTCGCATCAGATTCGTCACTCTGTCGCCGGAACGGAGGGCGGCAGCTGGATGGTAGGTCGGAATGAGAACCTTCCCGCGCCACCACGGATAAACCGAGCCACGCATCCGGGTGATTCCCACCTCGGTCTTGAGAAGGAGCTTCGTCGCGAAATTACCCAGAGTGACCACAACCACCGGATCGATGATTTCGAGTTGCGAGCGAAGAAATCCCTTACACAAGTCGATCTCGTCGGCTTGCGGATCACGATTGTTGGGTGGCCGACACTTCAGGACATTTGCGATATAGGACCGATCTCGGTCGATCCCGACCTCCGCCATGAGAGTGTCGAGCAGTCGCCCCGCCGCGCCAACAAAAGGGACACCTTCCAAATCTTCGTTGCGCCCTGGTGCCTCGCCGACGAAGAGAAGGTCTGCGCCAGGGTTGCCAACGCCGAACACGACCTTGGTTCTGGTTTCGGAAAGCCGGCACGCGGTACAGGCCTCGGCCACGATCCTGAGGTCTTCGAGTGGGGTGACAGAAGTCATGCCCTCGCCTGGACCAACGCGTCCTCGATCGCCCTCGCCACGGCCTCGAACCCGGCCTCCGCCACCACGTCGACGGATTCCTCGACACCTCCACAAGAAACGGAGAAGCACACGTCGCCGTCGAAACGAGTGTGGGCCGGCCGCAGGCACGCTGCCAACGCGTCCTGCCCGCGGACGGCCAGCCTGGTCAACTCCGATCGTGGAAGTTTGGCGTTGGTGGCGACCACAACCAGGGTGGTGTTGGTCAGAGGGGGCGGAAAGAAGGCGGGTGGGCCTGGCGCCGGGGATCCCCCGGTGAGCGACTCACCTTCGAGACTGAACACATCCCCCACTGCGTTCAGTACCACCAGCGCACCTACGACCATCTCTCCCCATCGAACCGCCGCCGTGCCGATACCGGCCGGTTGGGCGAACTCGAACCCACGCCATTTGGCGGCCGTGGTCCCGGAGCCGGCACCCACCCGCCCTCTGGCGAACTCAGGGCCGGCGGCACGGTAGGCGGCTGCTCCGTGTTCTGCGCCGGGCCGGATGCCTCCTGTGAGATCGAAGACCACTGCTGCGGGAACGATGGGCACGGGCCCGGCCGGGGTGACATGTCCCCGCCCGTCTGCTTCGAGTTCCCTCACTACTCCGTCGGCGGTGGCCAGGCCAAAGGCACTTCCTCCCGTCAGCACGATCGCTTGAACTTGTTCGATGCGCATTCCTGGCTCCAGCAGCGCGGTCTCCCTGGATCCTGGAGCAGCACCCCGAATGTCCACTGCCACCACGTTTGGCTCTGGCAGAACAACCACCGTGCAACCGGTGCGACCATCTGGGTCCGACCAATGACCGACCTCGATCCCCTCAACGGCGGTGATGGTCGAACCCGAATCCATGGGGTGATCGTACCGACCGCCCCGGAATGCGCCCAGATTGATGAAGGGCGAATTTGAAAATCGGCGCTGCAGCCTTCGCACAAGGCCCGGCAATCCAACACCCACCCATACTTTGCGGTGTCGCGGCGCCGGCTATTCGGTGTAGCGGCGAGGAAGCCTGGGTCCGAGGCGTGAAACGATCTCGTAGCTGATGGTGTCGACCTTCTCGGCCCACTCGTCGACGGAAATGAACTCTGATCCCTGGCCACCCAGCAGGACGACCTCGTCGCCGATCGCAACATCGTGGTCACCCACATCCACCATGATCTGGTCCATGGTGACCGTGCCGGCCAACGGATGGCGGACGCCCCCGATCAAAACCTCGCCATGGCGGTTCGACAGGATCCGAGGGACACCATCGGCATATCCGATCGGAACCGTGACCACGGTTGAATCGTGCGGCAACGGTCGGCGGCGCCCATACGAAGGTCGTTCGCCGGCCCGCAACCTCCGTGTGAGCGTGACATGGGAAACCACCCGAATTGCCTGGCGTAGCGAAACGGCCTCGGCGCAGGCCGGAGAGGGGTGCAGACCGTAGATGCCCAAGCCCACTCTGACCATGTCGCCTCTGGACGCCGGATGAAGGATTCCGCCCGCGGTGTTGGCGAGGTGCCGCTTGAAACCGTGCAACCCGATCCGCTCCAACTCCGCACAGCACTCTTCGTAGCGCTGCAACTGGACACTTGTGAAACCGTCTTCGTCGTCTTCCGCCACGGCGAAATGGGTCCAAATCGAGTGGACATCAAATCCCAGCTGCAACGCACGCCGGCCAAGCTCGACCACGATTTCAGAAGGTGCGCCCACCCGGTGCATCCCGGTGTCGACCTTGAGAGCCGGAGAACATGACACACCAAATTCGTTGAGGGCCTCCAGAAAAGAGTGCCGGTAGACGGTTGGGATCAATGACCACTCGATCACAGCGTGAATGTCGGTCACAGCCGGCTCGGATAGGACCAGAATCGGGCATTCCACGCCCGACTCTCGCAGCCGAACTCCTTCCTCGACCAGAGCGACGCACAGGCCCGATGCCCCCGCATCCAGAGCAGCGAGCGCAACCGGGACGTCGCCGTGCCCATAACCATCCGCCTTGACCACAGCCCACAGCTCGGAGGGCGCGATGAGTCGACCCAAGGCAGCCACATTGGTGGCGACAGCGGCGAGATCGACCTCAACCCACGATGGCCTCATCTGGCGTCGTCCCAAGCATGGCCACGGATGTGATCCAGCAGTAGTTCCGCTGTCACCGTTCCGGATGCAGACAGCTCGTGTCCCGCCACCCCGTGCCAGTAAGCCCCGGAGACCGCCGCAGACAGAGGACTCAACCCTCGAGCCATCAGGGCGGCGATCATTCCAGCCAAAACGTCGCCGGTTCCGATTGATGCCAGCTCGGGACCACCTGTACGAACCACCCAGGGCACATCACCATCGGTGACGAAAGTCGGATTCCCCTTGAGGAGGACGACGGTCCCGGTGGCGGCGGCGAACTCGCGGGCGGCCGCGGGGGATGGCTCTTCGCCGACCAACCGTCTGAACTCGTCGGCGTGCGGGGTCAACACGGTTCCACCTCCCCGGGAGGACAGCATCGCCGGCGTGAGAGCCGACAAGGCGCCGGCATCCACAACGGCGAGACGATCATCGTTTGAAAGGATGCCACCAACAACGTCTAGCGACGCCTCACCAAGGCCGGGGCCCACGACCGCAACCCGATAACGCGTCGGAATCTCGTCGATGCCGTGAGCGAGGAGGCCAGGAGCAGCGGACTGAGCAAGCGAGACGTCGGGGGTGGCGAGGCCGACCGCACCAGCACCGAATAGGAGCGAAGCCCGACCCGCGAGTACGGCTGCGCCGATCATCCCCAAAGTGCCTCCTGCGACTACCACCGACCCCGCCGACCACTTGTGCGACGTTCGTGCCCGCCCTGGGCGGGGGGCGTCGGCCAGCTCCGCCAGCCGCAACGCAGCCTCAACTGGTTCGACTCCAATGTTTGCAACCGTCACCACACCGGACCGCTCAGGTCCGTTTCCCAATACGTGTCCGGTCTTGAGCGCATGAAAGGTGACGGTCTCCTCGGCGACGAACGATCCGCCGGGGTCGGTGCCGGTCAGCGCCAGGAGACCGGAAGGCACATCGACCGCCAGAATCCGCGCGCCGGAGTCGACCCAGCCACGGACGACCGCCGGCAATTCACCCCGAAATCCGACCCCGAACAGGGCATCGATCACCAAATCACAGGAATCAGGCCGGCCCAACGGAACGACCAAACAACCCTCAGATTGCGCCAGGTCGAATGCCGCCCGACTGATGGAGGTACGCGGTTCGGCAAGCACGTGGAGCGTGACCGCTGCGCCTCTCCGCTGCAAGAGCCTCGCTGCAACCATTCCATCACCGCCGTTGTTGCCGGGCCCGCACAGGACGCCGACCGTCGATCCGTAGCCAACACCCATCGAAACGGCGCGAGCCGCAACCGCGGCGCCCGCTCGATGCATGAGGACGGAAAGGTCGTGGCCCTCTTCGAGACGAGCCGCTTCCTGCGGTGTGATCACCGGTTGCACTCGGCGATCCTATCCAAACGCTTCATCGTCGAAACGATTGGCCGATGAGGAAGCTGTCGGCCCGAGACCCCTCGATGCCAAACGCCAACCGGTCATGCCCCCTCGTGACCGGTCGGGTCGACTTCAGGGCGACGGGAGGTTCGACGACTCGCGTCGTTCGGACCTCCCGGTCGCCCACCACCAGGGGTCGTCGGTCCGGGGTCCCTCAGTGTTCGCCTACGGCCACGGCCATCACCAGCGCGGAAGTGTCCGTGTGCGTGATCGTTATGTGAACCTCCGTGACACCGAGCATCTCGGCCCGGCGTTGTGCGTTTCCGACCATCCGAACCGTCGGTTTGCCACCCCCGGTGATCTCGATGTCGCGCCAGCGAATCCTCCGCCAACCGGTGCCCATCGATTTCATGACTGCTTCCTTGCCGGCGAATCTGGCTGCCAGCCGGCGGCCCGGTTTGGCAAAACGGAGAGCGTATTCCTGTTCGTGTTCTGTGAAACAACGCTCGAGGAATCGGGGGTACTTCTCGAGAACGCGTTCGACCCTCTCGATGTCGGCCAAATCCACTCCGAGCCCGATGATCTTCATAGGGGCGGGCCGACCGTGAATGTGTAGGTGAACGATTGGCCTTCGATTGTCGTCACAGGGGTGTGTTCTCCTCTCGATTCGAGACTACCGCCTCACGTATCGTTGAGCCATGAGCGAGGGACTACCGGTGACGTTCGGACCGGCTTCAAACGGCGAGTACGACCCGCCACCGCTCATGGCACACGAGGCCAGGGCGATGCATGAGGCGCTCGCCGACTGTGCCGAAGCAGCCCACAAACTGGGGATCACCCGCCGCAGGTTCCTCAGATCCGCGGCGGCGACCATGATCACTCTCTCGGCGATCAACCGGGCGGCCCATGCCGACGCGACACCCGGCGGGCGGTACCTCATCGACCCGGCAGCCAGACTCGACTCGGACGCCGCCTTCGAGTCGATCGGCAAGCGGGAGTTTGTCTTTGATGTTCAGGGCCATCTTCTCGAATACGATCTCGACCCGACAACGCGGGGATCGTGGTTCTGGGGAAGACAATTCCCGCAAGCCGCGTGCGACGACGAAGACGACCCGAGGGCCTGCTTCACGATGAATCACTTCCTTGAAGAGATTTTTGTACGGTCCGACACCACGATGGTCGCCCTGTCGGGGCTTCCGATTTTCCCGGAAGGGAGCCCGCTTCCACCAGAACTCATGGAAGAAACGCGGCGAGTAGTCGAAGCCCTGGGTCGCGACGAGCGGGTCTTGGTCAATGCCCTGGCGCTGCCACAACTCGGATCGTTGGAAGCAGTGTTCGAAGAGATGGAGCGAACCGTCGTCGAACAGAAAGTCATGGGATGGAAAACCTTCACCCATTTCCCATCGGGCTGGCGTTTCGACGATGCCAACCCCGCCCTGCCTCAAGTCGGCGGGCTCTTTTTGGAGAAGATCGTATCCCTGGGGGTGCCTCGCGTTTTCGTGCACAAGGGCTTGGCAGGCGGAGCCGAGATCGGTTCACCTGCCGACATCGGGCCGGCTGCCCGGAGTCACCCCGACGTCGACATGGTTGTTTATCACTCTGGTTTCGAGATCGATGTCGCAGAGGGACCATTTACGTCGGCGCGGCCATCGGTCGGGGTCAACCGGCTGGTGGACTCCCTGAGCCGGGCTGGTGTTCCGCCCAATACCAACGTCTATGCGGAGATCGGCACGACTTGGTGGCACCTGATGAAACGACCCAACGAGGCTGCCCATCTGCTCGGAAAGCTCCTCCTGGCGGTGGGCGAGGACAATCTGCTTTGGGGGACCGACTCGATCTTCTATGGCACGCCACAAGGGCAGATCGACGCTTTCCGCCTCTTCGAGATCACATCCGAATACCAGGAGAAATACGGCTACCCGGCTCTGACCCCAAGAATCAAGGCCAAGGTCCTCGGCCTCAATGCCGCCCGGCTCTACGGCATCGACCCGGTGCTGGCACCGTTGCGATACTCCGAGGACCAGCTCAAAGAGGCGAGGTTGGAGCACCCTGTCGATCCGGAACCCCTCGGACCGCGCACGGCCCGAGAGGTCGCCGAATTTCGGGCGCACCATCAGGGGTGGCCGTGAGTTACTCCACCGTGACGGTTTTGGCCAGGTTCCTTGGCTTGTCGACATCAAAACCTTTGGCCGCCGCGATGTGATACGCCAACAACTGCAGCGGGACCACCGCGGTCACGGTACAGATGAGATCTGGGCTCGCCGGAACCGCTATCACATAATCGGCCACCTCGGCGACCTCTGATTCACTGCCCTCTTCTATGACCATCACCACCGTCGCCCCCCGCGCTTTCATCTCCTGCATGTTGGAGACGGTTTTCGATCGGATCTTCGAGTCCGTGGCGATGCCAACCACGACGACGTCCTTTTCGATCAGGGCAATCGGACCGTGTTTCATCTCCCCCGCCGCATAACCTTCTGCTCTGACGTAGGCGATCTCTTTCAGCTTCAGCGCCCCTTCCATCGCCACTGGGAAGTCCCCCGACCGGCCGAGGAAGAAGAAGTCCCTGGTGTCAGGCCAGGCCTTGGCCATCTCGATGATGTCAGGGGCGAGTTCGAGGGCGCCTGCAACCTTCTCAGGTAGTTCGCGCAACGCTTCGGCCATCAAGCCGATCGACGCTGGATCGATCGACCCTCGCTCTTGTGCCAGGTAGAGGCCAAGGAGCTGCATGGCCACGAGTTGGGTGGTGAAGGTCTTGGTGGCGGCGACACCGATCTCAGGACCAGAGCGGGTGTAGAGCACTGCGTCGGCCTCGCGCGCCAGAGCCGAATCCACGACGTTCGACACTCCGATCACCGTCGCCCCCTGAACCTTGGCGTACCTGATGGCGGCAAGGGTGTCGAGAGTTTCTCCTGACTGGCTGATCCCTATCACCAGTGTCCGGTCGTCGAGGACCGGGTCCCGGTAGCGGAACTCAGAGGCGATGTCGATCTCAACTGGAAGACGGGTCCAGCGCTCGATCGCATACTTGGCCATCATCGCCGCGTGATAGGACGTGCCGCACGCAACCACGAAGACCTTGTCGATCATTCGCAAGAGTTTCTCGGGGACCTGTAGTTCGCGGAGGGTGATCCGTCCCGTTGGATCCACTCTTCCTCGCAAAGTGTCGGCGATGGCGGCCGGTTGCTCGTTGATCTCTTTGAGCATGAAGGTGTCATAACCCCCCTTCTCTGCCGCCTCAAGATCCCATTCGATCCGCCGCTCGGAGGCGACAACGGGATGACCATCGAGATCGGTTATCGAAACCCCCTCGGCCCGCACCTCGACGATCCTGTCGTCGTCGACAATGATCATGTCACGGGTGTACTGGAGAAAGGCTGGGATATCCGAAGCCAGGAAGTTCTCTCCGTCACCTTTTCCAACCACCATCGGGCTTCCCCGGCGAGCACCTACGATCAGATCCGGGTCACTCGCCCTCAGCACGGCCAGAGCCAGCGACCCCTCCGAAATCCGCATCACCGATCGAACTGCATCGGCCAGCGGCTGATCGGCCATCTCTTCGATCAGATGGGCGACGACCTCGGTATCGGTATCCGAAGAAAAAACATGGCCCCGATCTATGAGACCGTCCCTCAATTCGACCCAGTTTTCGATGATCCCGTTGTGAACCACCGTGACCGAACCGGCGCAATCGATATGAGGATGAGCGTTCTTCTCGTTGGGGGCACCGTGAGTCGCCCAGCGGGTGTGACCGACGCCGATGAGGCCGCGGGGTTTCTCCTCGGCGAGAGCGGCGGCCAAATCGGTCATCCTTCCCGCCCTCTTGACAACCTCGAGACCGTCAGCACCGCACAACGCGACTCCGGCGGAGTCATACCCGCGATATTCGAGCCTTTCCAATCCCGGCACGAGCACGTCGAGCACGGGTCGCGGTCCTACATATCCAACAATGCCACACATGAGTGCAACCTCTCTCTGGGGATGGGCAACAAAGAACCCATCTGAGCTGGGAATGTGGCTGGGCGGCGGCCCAGGCAGGGCCACCAGTTCGAACCGTCTTGTCTCCGAGATCGCTCTCGGGCTTTGCGCTGGTTCGTCACGACCTTGGTGGGCCGGGAAGGCATCCGCCGAAAACTTCGATCACCTTCCACCTCGTCACCTCCGAAAGGAGGTCTGGCGCTTGAAATGAGTTGTGCCGCTTCGCCTGAATGATCCGGTTGATTACTCCTTCCCAAGTTCTATGCCAATAACTTCGATCAGTCGATCAGTGTATCGTCTCGCGAGGTCGCTGTCTGTAGCCTCCACCATGACCCGGACGAGGGGTTCGGTTCCGGAGGGGCGCACGAGGACCCGTCCGTCGTCGCCCAGAAGCCGCTCCACCTCCGCCACCTGTTTCCACACGGCGGCGGCCACCGCCAGCCGATCCTTGTCGACAACTCTGATGTTCTTGAGCACCTGCGGATAGCTGGTCATCGCCTCCGATGCCAGATCCGAAAGTGGTTTCCCGGTTGCGGCGACCACCTCCAACAAACGAACGGCGGTCAGCAGACCGTCTCCGGTCCGAGCACGATCGGCAAAGATGACGTGACCCGATTGTTCGCCTCCGAGGATCGCCTTGTGTTTCCACATCTGTTCTGCGACATAACGGTCCCCGACCTGGGTGGTCACGACCTCGATCCCGGCGTCTCGCATCGCACGGTGGAAACCGAGGTTCGACATGACGGTTACGACCACAGTATTGCGTTTGAGCTTGCCCTGACTCTTCCAGTGTTTCGCAAGGATGGCAATGACGACGTCGCCGTCGAGGATCGTGCCCGATTCGTCAACTGCGATGAGACGATCGGCATCGCCATCGAAAGAAAGCCCGATACGGTCTTGGGAAAGCGAGGCCACGAACTCGGGGTGCGTAGCACCACAGCCGGCGTTGATGTTCATGCCATCAGGCACGATCCCAACCGCCGAGACGTCTGCGCGCAACCGGCGAAATAGCTCAGGGGCAGCCTGGTAGGAGGCGCCGTTGGCGCAATCCAACACCACAGAGATGCCGGAAAAAGAGTACGGCACGTCCTGTTTGAGCAGGCTCACATACCGATTGACAGGGTCGGCCATCGGACGGCGAGTGCCGATGGCGGGACCCATCGCCGCTTGCCGCTGATTCTCGTTCCGCAGCACCGCCTCGATCTGGTCCTCGTCTGCGTCGGAGAGTTTGGCGCCGGCCCGTGAGAAGAACTTGATCCCGTTGTCCTCCGCCGGGTTGTGGGAGGCGCTCACCACAACCCCGAGATCGGCTCCAACATCCGCTGTCAGCCTGCTGATGCCCCCGGTCGGCAGCACTCCGACATCGACGGTGTCGACCCCTACGGAGTGGAAACCGGCCTGAACCGCCATCGACAGCATGTCGCCAGAGAGTCGGGTGTCGCGACCGATAACAGCAGAGCCGCCGGATCGACCGGATCCGGCGGCCCTGCCTAGAGCAAGAGCGAAATCGGCTGTCAGCTCGAGATTCGCAACCCCCCGAACGCCGTCGGTGCCAAAAAGGCGGACGCCGTCGCGGAGCAATGTCAGCGCTTGGTGTACTGCGGAGCCCTGCGGGCCTTGCGCAGACCGTACTTCTTCGACTCGACAACGCGAGCGTCGCGGGTGAGAAGACCCGCCTTTTTGAGGCCTGGACGCAGCGTTGGATCGAGTTCGATCAGAGCACGGGCGATTCCGAGACGCAGAGCATCGACCTGACCCGATGTGCCTCCACCTTCCAGTGTGGCATCGAGGTCGTAGCGCCCTTGGGTTTGGGTGATCTGGAGAGGCTCCATGACACGCATGCGGCTGGCCATCGTCGGGAAATAATTCTCGAGGGGACGGCCGTTGAGCCGAACCTGGCCGGACCCCTCGCGGAGTCTCACACGAACGGTGGCTTCCTTGCGGCGGCCAGTGGCCTGGACAAGTGGCTTCGACATCAGTCCTCCACCTTTCGGATGTTGAGTTGATACGGCTTCGGTTGCTGGGCAACGTGTGGATGGTCTGGGCCGGCATAGACCTTGAGCTTGCGATTGAGGCGACGGCCGAGTTTGCTCTTGGGGAGCATGCCCTTGACCGCTCGTTCGATGACCTGCTCTGGTCGGCGCTCGAGCAGACTCTCGAAAGACTCGGCTCTGAGCCCACCCGGGAAGCCGGAATGTCGGTAGTAGATCTTTTCCTGGCTCTTGTCTGACGTCACGGCCACCTGGCCGGCATTGACCACGATGACGAAGTCGCCGCCATCGACATGAGGGGCGAAGGTTGGCTTGTGCTTGCCGCGGATCAGTTGCGCCACTTCGGACGCAACCCGTCCCAGCGGAACATCGGCGGCGTCGACAACCCACCAATCGTGTGTGACGTTGGCGGGCTTGGGCGTGAAGGTTTTGTTGTTGGTCATGTTTGTTCCAATCCAGTTTCGTGACGCGTCGGACACGTATCTGGGATCTCGAGTGGGAAACGAGATGCCCTCGAACGAGAGCCTGGCAAGGATACGCCACCCACGGTTTTCGCGCCAATTGGCGGCCCAGAAAGCGGATCGGGGGCCACGGCGGGGGTTCAGTAACCGACCTCCCACAAAACCAGACCGTGGGGCGGAGCAATCGGGCGGGCTGCGTGGCGGTCCTTGGCGGCAATGACTGCCGCAACCGATTCCGCCGGCACCTTGCCGCGCCCGACATCGACACAAAACCCGACGAGCGATCGAACCATCTGATGACAAAAGGCGCCGGCGCGGATGGCAAAAACGATGAGCTCGGCCTCCGTCACCCACTCGGCCTCCAAGACCTCCCGCTCACTGCTCCTTCCGCCGGCTTGTCTGCAAAACGAGCTGAAATCGTGGACCCCGACAAAGCCGACCGACGCGATGTTCATGGCGGCGACATCCAACGGATCGGTGACATGCCACGATGTCGAGCGCAGAAATGGGTCGGGCGACGGGGCGTTGAGCACGCGATAGCGGTACGAACGCCAGTTGGCAGAAAACCTGGCGCTGAACCCAGCCTCAACCAGGCTCACAGAATAGGCAACAACCTCGCCGCCCAACATCGAAGTCACCGACCTTGCCAGACGATCCGTGTCGAGATCGGCGTCTACGACAAAACTCACGACCTGGCCACGGGCGTGCACCCCGGCGTCGGTGCGGCCGGCGCAGACCAACTCGACCGGCACCCCGATTGCCGTCTCGATCGCATCTTCCAAGGCCCCCTGAACCGTTCGCACGCCGGGTTGTCGGGCCATCCCCCGAAACCCGGAGCCGTCATAGGCCAGGTCCATTCGATACGTAGGCACTCAGAACAATCGGTTGAATGCCGAAACGGCCTGAAACGTGATCCCGCTCAACAGCGCGTCGATCAACGCGAGGATGGCGAAACCGACAAGCACGGACAGTCCGGCGAGTTTCTGATCGGAATCTGTCGCGGCCCTGGTCGCCACCACCAGGACGGCCAGATACCACACCAGGGCTGCGATCCCGACATAGCGGTTGGGAAAGGCGCTCAGTCCGAGCGGCAGATAGGCCAGTCCATGGGTGGCCATCATCGTCTGGATTCCGCCTCCCGTTTTGAAAACCTTGGTGGCCGCCACCCACACGCAGAGGGCCAGAATCAACCACGAAGCCACACCCGAGATCACCGAACCCACAAGGTCCAGCACCAGACCGACTCCAAGCGAACCAGCGACAAAGGACGTGATGAGCACGATCGCTCCGGACACCACACCGACCAGGATCACTGCATCTGCGGTTGCGTCGTCGTCCCAAAACGACTCTTCGAAAGCCGACTTTTGGAACAGTGAACCGCGCCACGCCCTGGCAAAGATTTTCTTCATGATCGGGGTGCGAGGCTAACAGCGAGCTTGCGAACCGGTCTCGCGACGGATTCGCGCATGGTCAGTGCCTCGGCGAACGGAACCCAGCGGACGGCCTTTACACCGTCTCCGACCGAGATGGCTGCGTCGTTGGCGCGATACGCCCACCGTAAGTCGTAGTGGAGGTGCTCTGGATGGTCACCATTCCTGGGGAAGGTGTGGATGTCGAAGTCGTGGACTCCGATGAGATTCAGACCACCCAGTCCGGTTTCTTCCTCGACCTCTCTGCGTGCCGCGGCCTCGTGCGACGGATCACTCGCCTCTATGTGACCGCCCGGCTGGAGCCACGCACCCAACTTGGCATGGTGGATCAAAAGGACCGCCAGTTGGTCGGGGTGAACAACGAAAGCCGATGCGGTCACATGACCGGGGTTGTAGTGGAACCTGCTCGTGAAATCGGTGCCGAGTGCGAGGAGGTCCCGCAGGTTGGCGACATGATCGGCCTCCGCCCCATCGATCAAGGGCAACGTCGTCAGCGCATGCTCGATCTCGGTGATCACCGTCGGCGAAGCCTGACGACGTCGACGTCGTGATCGGACCCCTTGGAGAGGATCAGAGTTGCCCTCTCCCGGGTCGACAGAATGTTCTGTTCGAGGTTCGCCAGGTTGATCTCTTTCCAGATCCGACGCGCCTCGTATTCGGCTTCGGAATCCGGCAGATCCGAATAACGATGGAAGTAGTTGTCTGGTGAACGAAACGCCGTGTCCCTAAGCGTCAGAAAACGCTCGACGTACCAACCTTCGATATCGATTGGGTCCGCATCGACATAGATCGAAAAGTCGAAGTAGTCGGAAACATGTGGTCCGGGGCCACCCGCCTGCAACACGTTGAGACCCTCGAGGATGACGATATCCGGTCGCTCCACCACTCTCTCCTCTCCCGCAACGATGTCGTAGATCAGGTGGCTGTAGACCGGCGCCTTGACCGTGGGATCACCGGCTTTGAGATGTGAGACGAACTCGAGCAGGAGCCGCTGGTCATAGGACTCCGGGAAACCTTTCTTCTCCATCAGATTCCGGTTCGAGAGCACAGAGTTGGGAAACAGGAAACCGTCCGTTGTTATCAGATCGACTCTTGGATGGTCCGGCCAACGAGCGAGCAGCGCCTGCAGGATTCTGGCGATGGTCGACTTACCAACAGCCACAGAACCGGCGATGCCGACCACATAAGGAACTGGATGGGTCGGTTTACCGAGGAAGGTGTCGGTGACGCTGAACAGCTGCTGACTCGCTCGAACATAGAGGTTCAGGAGACGCGAGAGTGGAAGGTAGATGTCTTCGACCTCCCGCATCGAAAGTTCGACGTTGATACCGCGAAGGTTCTCGACATCCGTC
Organism: Acidimicrobiia bacterium; assembly: GCA_041746105.1. Classification (GTDB taxonomy): domain Bacteria; phylum Actinomycetota; class Acidimicrobiia; order Spongiisociales; family ZC4RG35; genus JBFHRE01. The sequence continues at coordinate 18,146 of JBGTHP010000030.1, read as the reverse complement.
GGCGTCAATGTCATTGGGGTCGAAGCTCTCAATGATGCCCATTCGGTCCGACTGAATCGAAGATATGGCGAGCTCTGCTGTTCGGTCACGCCGAGGAGCTTAGGGAGATGACAGCCCAACAGAACACGACAAGCGACCCTTCATCGGTCGCTTGTCGTCGATCTCGAGCCGGGTAGGGCGCGCCCCGCCCGCAGCCGTTAGACCAGCTCGATGATCGCCATTTCTGCGCCGTCACCGCGACGTGGGCCAATCTTGACGATTCGCGTGTAACCACCAGGTCTGTCGGCATAACGAGGAGCCACCTCATCGAAGAGTTTGGTGACCACGGCGTTGTCTTTCACCGTCTTGAGGACGATTCGACGGCTGTGAAGGTCTCCCTTGCGCGCCTTGGTGATCATCTTCTCGGCGAGGGGACGTAAGACCTTGGCTCTCGCCATCGTCGTCTCGATCTTTCCTTGATCGAACAAAGCGGCCGTCAGATTGGACAGGATGTGCTTCTGGTTGGCAGAGGAGTGACCTAACCGCCGACCCTTCTTGGGAGTCGGCATCAGACACCCGAACCTTCGGCGAGGGAAAGCCCGAGCTCGTCGAGCTTGACCACGACCTCTTCGAGGCTCTTCTGGCCGAAGTTGGTGATATTGAGGAGATCGTCCGGCGACCGGAGTACGAGCTCACCAACGGTCTTGATCTGGGCGCGGCGGAGGCAGTTGCGAGGACGCTCGGAGAGATCGAGTGCTTCGATCGGGAGATCGAGATCCGGGGAGCCAAGCGACTCGTCGTCACGATCGCCCAATTCGAGACCGATCCCCTCACCAGTGTCTGCGAACAGGTTCATCAGCTCCGACAGGGTCTTTCCTGCAGACGAAACGGCCTCCGACGGTGAAATCGCCCCGCTGGTCTCGACGTCGATGATCAGCTTGTCGAAGTTGGTCATCTGGCCGACCTGGGTGCTTTCAACGGTGTACGCAACCTTGCGTACGGGCGAGAACATCGAGTCGATCGGGATGACACCGATGGAAGCCCCTGAACGCTTGTTCGAATCGGCGCTGCGGTAACCGACGCCGGGGGCGACGGTTAGCTCCAACTCGAGGCGTCCGCTGGCCGACATGGTTGCCAGATGAAGATCGGGATTGACGATGGTGACACCGGCAGGAACCTTGAGATCTCCGGCCTTGACGTTGCCGGCGCCCTTGGCCGAGAGATACAGCGTGTGCTCGTCGATCCCATCTAGTTTCACAACGATGTGCTTCACGTTGAGGATGATGTCGACGACATCCTCGACCACTCCAGGAACCGTGGCGAACTCGTGCTGGATCCCTTCGATCTGGATATGAGTCACAGCCGCGCCCGGAATCCGAGACAGAAGAGTCCGCCGCATCGTGTTTCCGAGTGTGTAACCGAAACCCGGCTCGAGCGGTTCGACGACGAACTGCGAGCGGGTATCGGTGGTTTGGGTTTCTTCGATGTGGGGGCGTTGAACGATCAACACAATGGGAACCTCTCGTCCGGGGAAATCACTTGGAGTAGAGCTCGACTACGAGCTGCTCATTGATGGAAGTATCGATCTGGTCGCGGCTCGGAAGGTCGATGACGACAACCTTGCGGGCCTTGTGCTCCACGTCGAGCCATTCGGGAACGACGCGACCGAGCGTGTCGATCGAATGTTGCACGGCGACGAGGTCCACCGATGGATCTTTCAGGGTTACAACGTCGCCCTGACGGACGCGATAAGAAGCGATGTCGACCTTCTTGCCGTTGACCCTGAAGTGCCCATGGTTGACGAGCTGGCGAGCTTGCGGCCGGGTTGCGGCCAGCCCGGAACGCCAGACGACGTTGTCGAGACGGGATTCGAGCAAACGCAGCAGGTTGTCACCGGTGATGCCGGGCTGGCGCGACGACAGTTCGTAGTAGCGGCGGAACTGCTTTTCGAGCACGCCGTACATGGTGCGGAGCTTTTGCTTTTCCCGAAGCTGGACCAAATAGTCCGACTCGCGAATCCTCCCACGACCGTGCTGGCCGGGGGGATAGGGACGCTTGTCGACGGGACATTTCTTGGACTGGCAGAGCGGCGTGCGAGCACGACGGCAGGCCTTGTGACGGGGACCGGTGTTACGGGCCATGGTTCAGCCCCTCCTGCGCTTCTTCGGACGGCACCCGTTGTGAGGGATCGGGGTCACGTCGCGGATACCGGTGATCTCCAGACCCATGTTCTGGAGCGTCCGTACCGCCGTGTCGCGGCCCGAACCCGTCCCGGCGACGATCACATCGAGCTTGCGGATGCCGTGCTCACCGGCGCGACGGCCGGCTTCTTCTGCGGCCACCTGGGCGGCGTAGGGCGTCGACTTGCGTGATCCCTTGAAACCGACTGATCCACCCGACGTCCACACGACGGTGTTACCCGCCTGATCGGTGATGTTGATGATGGTGTTGTTGAAACTTGCCTTGATGTGGGCTTGGCCGTGCGAGATGTTCTTGCGCTCGCGGCGACGGACCCGGGTTTTGGGTGCTTGTCCTGTTGGTTTTGCCACTCGCTGCTCCTACTTCTTCCCGATCTTCTTTTTACCTGCGATCGCGGTGCGCTTGCCCTTGCGGGTTCGAGCGTTGGTGTGCGTTCGCTGGCCTCGCACGGGAAGACCCTTGCGGTGGCGGATGCCTTCGTAGCAACCGATTTCGATCTTGCGTTTGATGTTCTGCTGCACCTCGCGCCGAAGATCACCTTCAACCTGATACGAGGCGTCGATGAAGCGGCGGATCCGTGCGGTCTCGTCATCGGTGAGATCGCGCACCTTGGTGTCAGGGCTGAGGTCGAGTTCTGCACAGATCTGATGGGATCTGGTGAGACCGATGCCGAAAATGTAGGTCAGACCGATCTCGAGACGCTTGTCCCGTGGAAGGTCGACGCCGGCGATACGTGCCATATCAGATCACCCTTGCCGTTGTTTGTGTCGGGGGTTGGTGCAAATGACCCAGACGCGACCTTTGCGCCGAATGACTCGGCACCTTTCACACATCTTCTTGGTCGAAGGACGGACCTTCATTTTTTTCTTCTCCTTGTCGACCCTCTCGGGCCGCCGCCATCTAGACGAGCTGCCTCTACGGCAGCCTTACTGCTCAGACCTTCCGGAACGGCCCGGCGGTAGGCTCAGATCGGCACCATGCGAGCCTTGCGGCTGAATGGGGCCGATCCGTGGACCACGTTCGACGTTCGTCGCTTGTCACCAAACGGACGCGAACGACCGGAAGCTGGACCGCAATATTAGGCAGGGAGCTTCGCCTTGGGCAAAACCGCTTCGCCTCCCCCTGGCTTTTGGCGCGCTCATCGAGGCTTGAGGCTCCGCTGAGCTCACAAAAACCTTCGAGGGGCAGTTATCGTGTTGCGACCGAGTGTTGGAAAAGGGGTCTGTGTTGTTGGCGAAGCGGTCTATTTCGATGGTTGTGGCGGCGTGCGCCCTCACCGTCTTCAGCACCACACCGGCGGTGGCGATCGACGCGTACACGGACGAACCGACCAGTTACCTCCCCGGACAGAGTGACTATGTTCCTGACGAACTTCAGCGGGGAGACGCAGGACCCTGGGTGGAGCATCTCCAAAACCGTTTGGCCGAGGCCGGTTACCGGCCGGGGACGCCGGATGGGAACTTCGGCGGGGCCACCCTCGGAGCCGTCTACGCCTTTCAGAAGATCCACAAACTCGACCGCGATGGCATTTTCCGGTCAAAGGACTGGACACTTCTCGACATCAAGGTGAGCCTGCCGGTCGCCTCTGAACCTGATCGGGTCGAAGTAGACCTCGACCGCCAGGTCTTGTACCTGATCGAACGACAGTTGGTGAAGGTGGTGTTGCCCATCTCCTCTGGCAACGGCGCCGCCTACCGAAACGCCGGCGGTCGATACGTAAAAGCGACCACACCAGAGGGTGACTACCGCTTCTATCGCCACGTCAACGGCTGGCGCATCTCCTATCTCGGCGGTCTCTACCGCCCTTATTACTTTCGGGGCGGGTACGCCATCCACGGTTCATACAACGTTCCCCCATACCCTGACTCCCACGGGTGCGTCCGCGTCGAACTTCACGACATGGACTATCTGACGACCGAACTGAACATCGGGATGCCGATCTACGTGTACGGGAATTCGATAGAGCGAGAGAGTCTTCTGCCACTTCTCCCGCGACCAACCGAGAACGGATTCGTCACCAACGGTGGATTTCCTCTGTCATGACGGTGCGGAGCTCACGCGGCCTCCTCTGAGGGGCCGAGGTTTCAGCCCAGAGCTACAGGGAGCTTCGCATCCTCTAGAACGGTGGTGACGGTGACGCCATCGGGCGTTATTGCAACGGTGTGCTCCCAATGGGCCGACAACGATCCGTCCACCGTTCGAACGGTCCACCCGTCCGCATCTACCTTGGTAGCAGCCGAACCGAGATTGAACATCGGTTCGATGCAGACCGCCATCCCCTGTTTGAGCTTGTAGCCCCTCCCCGGCTGTCCGACGTTGGGGATATGGGGTTCTTCGTGCATCTGGCGCCCAATCCCGTGACCGCCGTAACCTTCGACTATCCCGTAACCCTCACGGCGTCCCACCGCTTCGACGGCGTGGGCAATGTCTCCGACTCTCGACCCGTGTTTGACAGCAGAGACACCGGCCCACATCGCCTCTTCTGTGACATCCACGAGTCGCTGAACCTCAGGCGGTACATCGCCCACCACAGCCGTGAATGCGGCGTCGCCGTGGTAACCCTCATGTATCGCACCGACATCGATGGCTACCACGTCGCCGCTCTTCAAACGGTATCCACCCGGTATTCCATGGACGATGACATCGTTGGGTGAGGCGCAGATAACGGCCGGATAACTTCCGAGATAGCCTAAAAAACTAGGAATACAGGCCCCGGCCCTGATCGCCTTGTCGGCGATGATGTCGAGTTCTTCCATCGAGATACCGGGCCGGATCGCCTCCCTGACCGCGGCGTGTGCCTCCGCCACCACTCTGCCGGCGATCGCCATCTTGGCGAACTCGTGGGGTTTTTTGAAAGTGATCATGATCGGGAAACGGCGCCTGAGGTTGGGCTTGGACAGCTTCCGGTTACGGATCGCTCCATCCGTGTCCTCAACATGGCTCGATTCTCCTCTTCGCGTGCGCGTCCTGCTCGGCCTGGCCCAAAGATTGCCGGATCCAAAACGTTGGGGCCGCAAACAAGCCCGGCTCGGGCTGGAAAACTCTATCAGCTCCCACAACCTGCAGGATTTTCGGCCGAACCTGCACCCACTCGAGCACCCAGTTTGGATCGACGCGCCGGCCGGAGGGGTGGTGATACCGGCCGCAACCGTAACGATGACGTGACGGCACAAGAAGACGATTGGCTCAACGATGACTGCGCCCACAACCGGCCGGAGCATTTCTCCACGAACACTCTTACATCTGTTGTGGGCGTCGATCGTCTCGGGCGGAATCCTGCTCGAAGTGGTTTTGCCACCTGTCGAAGACTGGCAATGGCCGTTCGGCCTTCTGGCGTTTCCCGTCGCAGGCGCCATATTGCTGATCCGGCGTCCGGCCAACCCGGTCGGGCGGCTACTGGCAATCTCCGGGGCGGCGGCCGGATTCGCCATTATCGGCGGCTGGCTTTCCGAACAAATGACCGACCAAGCCGGAGGTGTGCTCGAGGCACTGACGAACGCTACGCCGATGATCATCTTCTGGGGGATCGTTTCGCTCTTGTTTGTGTTTCCGAACGGCTTGATCCCAAGGCGCTGGTCGCGATGGACATACCGCGTGTTCACTCTGTTACTGCTGGGGGTCATACCGGTTGGCGCGGTTATCCGGCCGGGCCCGTTGGAGGTCTCGGGACGAATAAATCCACTCGGATTCGGACCGGCCTGGGTGGGCCCGGTGGTTGACGGAGCAATCGTTGTCTTGCCCGTCGGCGCCTTGATTGGGGTGGCCACGCTGTTCGTTCGGTTCCGGCAATCACACGGCGTTGAACGTGCCCAATTGGTTATGTTTCTCGCCGGCGCCGGATTTGTACTGGGGCTGATGGCGATCATCAGCCCGATCTTTGGGGAGTACCTCGGACAGGACGTGTTCGACGTGATCACAGGCGTCGTGGTGATTCTTGGCCTGTGGGCTCTGCCGGTGGCCGTGGTGGCGGCCATTCTCCGCTACCGCCTGTATGCCATCGACCGGATCGTCTCTCGATCCGTTACCTATGTGGTGGTGGTGTCGGTTCTCGCGGTGTTCTACGTGCTGCTTGTTGTGATCCTCAGGGGTCTCTTGCCGGTGGAAGGCGACCTCCCGGTCGCGGCAACCACTCTTGCGGTCGCTTCGCTCTTCGCTCCGCTGCTGCGCCGGGTCCAGGCGGTCGTCGATCGCAGGTTCTTCCGCTCGCGTTACGACACCAGCCGCGTGGTCAACCGGGTGGCCGACGAGTTGAGCCACAGCGTCGACCTCGAGGAGGTCACGTCGCGGATGGCGGCGGTTCTCAGAGAGGTTTTGGCGCCTGAGACCATGGCAGTGTGGCTGCGGATCCCAAACAATGACCTACACCATCGCCGATGACTGGTCAGGATCCGAGCATGTCGAGCACCCGGTCGGTGATGGTTTCGATCTCACCAATGGCGTCGACCCTGCGCACGATTCCTCTTCGGTCGTACAACTCTATGAGCGGCTCGGTCTGTTCGCGGTAGACACCCAACCGGGTGCGAATGGTGTCCTCGGTGTCATCCGCGCGGCCCCTTGAAAGCATACGTGAGACCACCTCGTCCTCAGCGACTTCAAACAGGACCACTGCGTCCAACCCTTCGGCTCCCAGGAACTGATCCAGGGCTTCGGCCTGAGGGAGTGTGCGTGGAAACCCGTCGAGGATGTAGCCGTTGATGGCGTCGGGTTCACCGATTCGGGTTTGAAGCATCTCGATGACGATGTCGTCGGATACGTACCCACCCGATTCCATGATCGCCTTGATCCTCGCACCCAGTGGCGAAATCGGATCGATCGCTCGGAACATATCGCCGGTGGAAACATGGGCCAACCCGAGCTTCTCGGCTACCCGCTGGGCCTGCGTTCCCTTACCGGCGCCGGGAGGTCCCACAAAGAGAAGCCTCACGTCGTTCGGCTTCGGTCCCGGGTCTCGAGTCCCGGGTCGACACGCAAACCGCCTACGCGAGACTCGCAGCGCGCAACTCGGGGCTCGCGACCGACATGAGCGAAGCTCATGTCAAGAACCCCTCGTAGTTACGCATCGTGAGCTGGCTCTCGATCTGTTTCATCGTCTCGAGAGCGACGCCGACGATGATCAGAATCGACACGCCAGAGAATCCAAGCGGAAGGTTCCAGATCAACCCGGCCGCGGCCGGAAGGATCGCGATCACGCCGAGGAAAACGGCTCCAGGAAGGGTGATGCGACTCAGGATATGACGCAGGTGCTCGGCAGTCTGACGACCTGGTCTCACGCCGGGGATGAACCCGCCCTGACGCTGGATCATCTCCGATTGTTTGTCGGGATCAAACTGGATCTGGGTATAGAAGAACGTGAAGAAGATGATGAGTGTGAACATCGCGATCACGTACCAAACCGAAATCGATCCCTGACCTGCACCGCCCCCGAGGTTCTCGTTCACCCAGGTACGAGCCGCCGCCATCCATCGACCGTCGCTGGGTATCGCCGAAACGAAAAGCGCAGGGAACAACAAGAAGGACGAGGCAAAGATCACGGGGATGACCCCTGCGGTGTTCACCTTGATCGGGATATAGGTGGATTGTCCACCCATCACCCTCCGGCCCCTGACTCTCTTGGCGAATTGGACCGGTATCCGTCTCTGGCCCTGATCGATATAGATGATGGCGGCGATCATGATCAAGAACACTGCCAGCACGATCCAGAACGGCAGCCAGCGCCCACCCTGGGCGGTGTTGGCGTACAGGATGCCGAAGGTGCTCGGGAACTGGGAAAGAATCGAAACAAAGATCAGTATCGACATCCCGTTGCCGACGCCGCGTTGGGTGATCAACTCACCCAGCCACATGACAAACGCCGTACCTGCAGTCATCGTGATCACGATCAGCGTCACCCTGCCCCACCAGTAATTGGGCACGAGATCGATCCCGTTGGTGTAGACGCCAATGTGGAACAGGTAGGTGAAGCTGGTCGATTGGATCAGCGACAAAACCACCGTCATGTAACGAGTCCACTGCGTGATCACCTTCTGTCCGGATTGGCCCTCCTCCTGGAGCGCCTGGAGACGCGGAATCACAACCGTGAGTAGCTGCATGATGATCGATGCCGTGATGTAGGGCATGATCCCCAGGGCAAAAATCGACATTTGTTCGAGACCGCCGCCCGAGAACAGGTTGAGCAGACCAAAGATGCCACCTTGTTCCTGCTGGCGCTGGAACAGTTGCAGCGCGTCGAGGTCGACACCAGGGACCGGGATCGCGGTTCCGAGGCGATAGACGCCCATCATCAGCAGCGTGAACAGGATCTTCCTACGGAGATCCGGCACCGCAAACATGTGACGGTAGATGGAAAGAGCATTCATAGATCCGTCATTCTCCCATGGCTATCGGACAAGGGCGACCGCGGCCGCAACCCCGCCCCTCAGATGATGGTGACAGAGCCACCGGCAGCTTCGATTTTGGCCTGAGCGGCTGCGCTGATGGCGTGTGTGTGCACCGACAATGCCTTGTCGATCTCACCTTCGGCCAGAATCTTGATCAGACCGTCATGCTTGACCAATCCGCGGGTGTGGAGCACATCGGGGTCGACGGTTGCGCCTGCACCGAACGCCTCGCTCAGAGCGCCGACATTGATCACCGCATGGATCTGCTTGTTCGGGTTCTTGAAACCCTTCAGCTTCGGAAGACGCATGGCGAGAGGGGTTTGCCCACCTTCAAACCCCTTGCGCAGCTTGCTGCGAGCCTTCAGACCCTTGGTCCCACGCCCGGCGGTCTTGCCCCTTTTTCCACCTTCTCCACGTCCGACCCTGACACGATCACGTTTCGACCCGGGAGCGGGCACCAGATGATGCAGCTTCAGTTGTTCTTTTTGTTCACTCATGATTTCATCCTGCCTCGGGTCTGCCCGGATTCGCGACGCGACACCCGAGGCTCGCGACCTATTTCTCCTCGACGCTCACGAGGTGTCTCACCTTGTGCAGCATTCCCCGTACATCGGGGGTGTCGTTGTGCTCGACCGTTTGGCGGATCTTCCGAAGACCAAGACCGCGCACGGTGGCTCGGGTTTTGGGCTTCTCCCCGATGGTGCTCTTCGTGAGCGTCACATGTAGCTTCGTCGCCATCACAGACCTCCTCAGCCCCGGGCCCGCATGGACTCTGTTGATCGGTAGGCCGCCAACAGACCTGGAGGCACGAAGTCCTCTGGCTGCTTTCCGCGAAGTCTCGCGACCTCGTCGGGCCGCCTCTGCCCGTTCAGTGCGTTCATCGTCGCCCGCGCCACGTTGAGATGGGTCGGGGAACCAAGCGACTTGGCGAGCGCGTCCTTGATGCCGGCCGCTTCCAGAATCTGGCGGACAGCGCCACCGGCGATGACGCCGGTACCTGGAGCGGCGGGTTTGATCATCACTCTGGACGCGTCGTGTTCGCCGACGTTCTGGTGGATGATGGTCTGGCCGGCCATCGGGATGAGAGTCATGGACCGACGGGCCACTTCCATCCCTTTTTGGATGGCGGCAGGCACTTCTTTCGCCTTGCCGTAACCAATGCCGACTTTTCCAGCGCCGTCTCCGACCACACACAATGCGGTGAACGAAAAACGCCGACCACCCTTGACCACCTTGGCAACTCGGTTGATCTGGATCACTCGCTCGTCGAATTGGCTTTCTTGTCTTTGATCGACCATGGCTCCTCCTAGAACTTCAGCCCGGACTCGCGGGCGGCATCGGCAAGAGCCTTGATGCGACCGTGAAATCTGTTGCCTCCTCGGTCGAACACGACCGTGGAGATCCCCGCCTGTTTGGCGCGATCGGCGACCAATTTGCCCACCTCGCTCGCCGTTTCAACGGTAAGCGTCTTGGCGCGCAGGTCCTTTTCCTGGGACGAGGCTGCGGCCAGCGTGGCACCGGACGAATCGTCGATGACCTGGGCGTAGATATACCGGTTTGACCGGTAAACCGCCAGGCGGGGACGAGAGGCCGAACCGGCGATGTGCTTTCGCACCCTGGTGTGGCGCCGTTGGCGAGCCTGCCCGCGTGAGCGTCTCATCGGCCTCTACCTGCCTTTCCTGCCTTGCGGCGAACAACCTCGCCTACATACCGAACTCCCTTGCCTTTGTACGGCTCAGGCGGACGAACCTTGCGGATGTTGGCGGCGACCTGTCCCACTTGTTCCTTGTCGATGCCCGACACCGAGATCTTGGTCGGTTCAGGCACATCGAACGTGATGCCTTCAGGAGCAGGGAAGTTGACCACGTGGCTGAAGCCGAGCTGCAACTCCAGGTCGCGGCCCTTGAGAATGGCGCGGTATCCAACGCCGATGATCTCGAGGTCCCGGGTGAAACCGGAGGACACACCGGCGACCATGTTCGCGAGCAGCGCACGGCTCAAGCCGTGAAGCGCCTTCGACTGCCTGGTTTCGTCGGCCCTCGTCACGATGGCCGTGCCGTCCTCGACCGCAACCGAGACCTTGTCGGGGAACACCCTGTCGAGCGAACCCTTTGGTCCCTTGACCGTCACGGCTTGCCCTGCGATGGAAACATCCACCCCACTCGGGACCGCTACCGGCATTTTTCCAATACGGCTCATCTCACCAAACCTCGCAAACGATCTCGCCGCCGAGGCTGCGCCTTCTGGCATCGCGGTCCGACAGCAGACCCTGCGACGTCGAAACAACAGCCAGCCCCAAGCCGCCTTGAACACGGGCGATATCGGACGCGGCGCGGTAAATTCGGTGACCTGGCTTAGAGATCCGCCGAAGCCCCTGAATGGCGGGTGCGCGGCGGTCTCCATAACGCAAGACCAGCATCAAGGTCCCGCCGGTCTTGGCCGGTTGTACTTCATAACGATCTATAAAACCTTCAGCAACAAGGATCTTGGCGATCGACTCTTTCATCTTCGAAGAAGGGAGCGTCACTCGCTGGTGCCCAACGGCCACCGCGTTGCGGATCCTCGTCAACATGTCGGCGATTGGATCGGTCATCATCGTTACCACGACGCCTTTCGTACCCCGGGCAGTTCGCCCCGGCTCGCCAGTTCTCTCACACATATACGGCACATTCCGAAGTCGCGCAGATATGCGCGGGGACGGCCACAACGCTTGCAGCGGTTGTAGCCGCGCACCTTGAACTTCGGGGTGCGGTTGGCTTTTGCGATCATTGATTTTTTGGCCATCTAATTCCTCCGCTCAGACCTGGGCACTCTGCTTGCGGAAGGGAAACCCAAACGCTTCGAGCAATGCCTTGGCCTGGTCGTTGGTTCGGGCAGTAGTGCAGATCGTTATGTCCATACCTCGTGTGGTGGTGACCCTGTCGAAGTCGATCTCGGTGAAGATCAACTGCTCTGTCACACCAAAGCTGTAGTTACCCCGGCCGTCGAACGACTTGGAGTTTAGCCCACGAAAGTCTCTGATTCTGGGAATGGCGACCGCCAGAAGACGATCGAAGAACTCCCACATCCGATCGCCCCGCAGGGTAACCGAGGTTCCGAGTGCCATACCTTCGCGGATCTTGAAGCCCGCGATCGACTTACGCGAGATGTTGATCCTCGGTTTCTGCCCGGTGATCAGAGATAGTTCCTCCGCAGCAGAATCGATTTGTTTCTTGTCGGCGACCGCTTCGCCGACACCCATGTTCACCACGATCTTGGATAGTCGCGGGATCTCCATCGGGTTGGTGAAGCCCAGGTCTGTGAGAAGTTTGGGAGCGACTTCTTCTTGAAACTTGGTTTTCAGCCTCGGTGTCACAAGTCACCTCCGCATTTGCGGCAAATACGGTGTTTGCCCTTGTCGTCGACCCTGACACCGATCCGGGTGGGACCGCAGTCTTCACAGACGATCATCACATTCGACGCATCGATCGGCATATCGCGATCGATGATGCCGCCCTGAATGGTCTGGCTCCGGGCCTTCTGATGTTTCTTGGCGGTGTTGACGCCTTCCACCAAGATCTTGTTGTTCTCAGGGAAGACGCGGTCGATGCGCGACTCCTTGCCGGCATCCTTGCCGGCCACAACCTTCACCTTGTCACCTGAACGCAATCGCATCTAGATCACCTCCGGCGCCAGCGAGACGATCCGCATGAATTTGCGGTCGCGCAACTCACGCGCCACGGGCCCGAAAATACGGGTGCCTCGTGGCTCGTTGTTGTCGTTGATGATCACGCAGGCGTTGTCATCAAATCTGATATATGTGCCATCTGGCCGGCGACGCTCTTTGGTCGTTCGCACGACCACGGCCTTGACGACTTCGCCCTTCTTGACGTTGCCTCCGGGCGTGGCGTCCTTGACCGCGCAGACAATGATGGCACCGCTCGAGGCGTACCGCCGGCGGGTTCCGCCGAGCACACGGATACAGAGAACCAGCCGGGCGCCGCTGTTGTCCGCGACCTTGAGGCGCGACTCCTGCTGAATCATCTCGCACGCTCCACGACCTCGACCACACGCCAGCGCTTCTGTTTGGACATCGGCTTGGTTTCCATGATCCGCACCGTGTCGCCGAGGCGCGCATCGTTGTTCTCGTCGTGCGCGTGGAACTTGGCGGAACGACGCACGATCTTGTCGTAGCGTGGATGTTTCGCCTGGGTCGGAATCTCGACCGTAACCGTCTTGTCGCGCGCGTCGGAGATGACGACACCGACGCGGACTTTGCGTCGAGTTCTATCCTCCATCACGCTTCCTTCCCTGTGGCGTTTTGCTGGCGCCACGCTTCGATTTCCTGACCGCGCATCGTTGTGAGAATGCGGGCGATCTCTTTTTTGACCGCCGGAATCCGGGCGGTGTTGTCGAGCTGGTTGGTGGCCAGCTGGAAGCGAAGGTTGAACAGTTCTTCCTTCGCCTCGGAAAGCTTGTCGGTCAGCTCCTGGTAGGAGAGCTCACGCAGTTCGGTCGCGTTCATATCTCCTCCCGCATCACGAATCGTGTTTTGATCGGCAGTTTGTGACCGGCACGTCGCATTGCCTCACGGGCCATTTCCTCTGGGACACCGCCCAGCTCGAACATGACCCTGCCCGGCTTGACCACGGCGACCCAGAACTCAGGGTTTCCCTTGCCAGACCCCATTCGGGTTTCCGCCGGTTTCTGAGTGACCGGCTTCTGCGGGAAGACGGTGATCCACACTTTCCCGCCTCTCTTGACGGTTCGGGTGATGGCAACACGGGCCGACTCGATCTGGCGGGCGGTGATCCATCCGGCTTCCAATGCCTGGATCCCGTACTCGCCAAAGGTCACCTTGGTGCCACCCTTGGCAGGGCCGGTCCTGCGGCCGCGGTGCACCTTGCGGTGTTTCACGCGCTTTGGCATCAACATGACCTGGTCACTCCTCTTCCTGTGCTGTTTCGGCGTCCGAGCCCGCTTCGACCGCCGATTCCGCCTCGGTCACCGACGGGGTGTCGATCACTTCGGTTGGCTCGTCCGCGACCGGTGCGGCATCCTCATCAGGGATTTTCTTCTCGGATATTTCCGAATCGAGGGCAGCGGCCAGACTTCGCTCCTCGCGATATTCTGCCTCGGCCTCTTCTGGATCCAGGCGGCGCTTGCCACCACCGGCCTCGATGAGACGCTTGCCATCGGATTTCCCACCGCCGGCTTCAACCATTCGTTTGCCGCCGCCGGCTTCGATGAGACGTGGAACTCTATCAGCTCCAGCAGCCTGCTCAGCCTTCGCCCTGGCAGGTGCGGCCCGGCCGCGCGAAGGACCGCCCGAAGCAAGTTCTGCTTCGGCCGCGATCTTCTCGCGAGTGGCAGCCCTGCCTCCGACGACATCGCCCTTGTAGACATGAACCTTGATACCGACGGCCCCAACGCTGGTCCGGGCTGTCGCCATCCCAAAGTCGATGTCGGCGCGGATGGTATGAAGCGGGACTCTGCCTTCCCGATACCACTCACGGCGTCCCATTTCGGATCCACCGAGACGGCCCTTGGCCTCCACCCTGACACCTTCGGCGCCGGCCTTCATGGCAGCCGCGACGGCTCTCTTCATCGCGCGCCGGAAAGCAACACGGTTCTCGAGTTGGTCGGCGATCCCCTGTGCGAGCAATTGGGCGTCGGTATCGGCGTCCTTGAGCTCGATGATGTTGAGCTTGACCGGTTTTGAGGCGATCTGCTCGAGTTCGGCGCGAAGACGCTCGGCTTCGGCGCCCTTGCGACCGATCACAACACCGGGCCGGGCGGTATAGATTTCGACAACAACACGATCTCGCGTGCGCTCGATGTCGATTCTCGACACGGCTCCGCGGCGCAGTTCTCCCATCAGGTATTCGCGAACTTTCCAATCTTCATTGACGAGCGCGACGTAATCCTTGTCGGAATACCACTTCGATTTCCAGTCGTTTACGACGCCAAGTCTGAAGGCGTACGGGTGGGTTTTTTGCCCCATCAGTTCACCTCCTTGTTGGCTACGACGATGGTTATGTGGCTTGTACGTTTTCTGATGCGCGTTGCCCGACCCCGAGCGGCAGGACGGAATCGCTTGAGGGTCGGTCCCTCGTCGGCATAGGCCTGGGCAACGAAGAGGTCTTCTGCGTCAAGAGAATGATTGTGCTCTGCGTTGGCGACTGCCGATTTCAGAACTTTGACCACGGGTTCGGCTGCTCCGCGGTTGGCAAAACGCAGCACGGCTTCGGCTTCGGTCACGGTCAACCCGCGCACCAGGTCGAGCACCCGACGCACCTTGTTGGGGGACTCCCTGACATATTTGGCTTGTGCTTTCACGTTCATCGCCGCTTCGCCGCCTTGTCTTTTTTGTCCACGTGGCCCCGGAAGGTACGGGTGGGTGCGAACTCACCGAGTTTGTGTCCGACCATGGATTCGGTGATGTAAACCGGGACGTGTTTGCGCCCGTCGTGGACGGCCACCGTGTGACCCAGCATGTCAGGGACGATCGTCGAGCGGCGGCTCCACGTTTTCACCACTCGCTTTTCGTTCTTGGCGTTGAGCGCTTCGATCTTTTCGATCAGGTGATCGTCGACGAAGGGCCCTTTCTTCAGGCTCCGTGCCATCCTTTACCTCCGACCCTTCGTGCTTCGACGGCGCACTATGTACTTGCTCGACTGCTTCTTCTTCGAGCGGGTTCTGACCTCTGGTTTGCCCCACGGGCTCACCGGATGACGCCCACCCGAACTCTTGCCTTCTCCACCACCGAGGGGGTGATCGACCGGGTTCATGGCAACACCGCGTGTCTGAGGGCGAACACCCTTCCAGCGGTTCCGTCCGGCCTTGCCCAGCTTGATCAACTCGGCCTCGGTGTTCCCCACCTGGCCAACCGTTGCCCGGCAATCGAGAGAAACCTGTCTCATCTCTCCCGAGGGGAGACGAAGAAGTGCGAGATTGTTCTCCTTGGACATCAGCTGCACCGATGCCCCGGCAGAGCGCGCCATCTTGGCTCCACCACCGGGCCGCATCTCGATCGCGTGAACGGTCGTTCCAGCCGGAATGTTGCGCAACGGCAATGCGTTCCCTGGTCGGATATCGGCCTTGGAGCCCGACTCGACGGTGGTGCCCGGCTTCAAACCGAGAGGAGCGAGTATGTATCTCTTCTCCCCATCGGCGTAGTGAAGGAGCGCGATACGAGCGTTGCGGTTCGGGTCGTATTCGATTCCGGCGACCTTGGCGGGGATGCCGTCCTTGGTGCGCCTGAAGTCGATCAGGCGGTACTTTTGTTTGTGTCCGCCACCACGGTGACGCGATGTCACGCGACCGTGGGTGTTCCGACCACCGGTCCTGGGTTTTGGAGCAAGCAAGGACTTCTCTGGCTCGGATTTCGTGATATCCGCGAAGTCCGAGACCGTCTGAAAACGGCGCCCCGCAGAAGTTGGCTTGGTCTTTCTCACTGCCATTTCAGACTCCGAACAATTCGATCGAGTCGCCGACTGCCAGAGTCACGAGGGCCCGCTTGGTGCGTTTGCGGGTGCCGAGCACGTAGCCCGTCCGTTTCGTTTTGCCCTTGCGATTCTGGGTGGCAACTCTTTCCACCTTCACCGAGAAGATGGATTGGATGGCTTGTTTGATCTCGGTCTTGTTCGACCGTGGATCGACCAGGAAGGTGTATGTGTTCGCCTTTTCGATCAGGCCGTAGGACTTTTCGGATACGACCGGCTCGAAAATGATGTCTCTTGGGTTCTTCACGCTTTCGCCTCCTTGACGAAGTCGTCTTCTGCGACCTCGTACGAGCCGCCGCGCCCGATCGACCCCACCGTGTGGGTGGTGAAAACCACCCGATCCGACCACAAGACGTCATAGGTCGTGACGTGGCCCGGCTCTGAGATGATCACGTTCGGCAGATTGCGGAACGCCCTGGCGGCGGCCGAGTCGGTCCGGTTCAACACAAGCAGCGTCTTACCCGCTACCCCGACCTTGCCGAGAAAGGCGACGGCCTGCTTGGTCTTGGGCTCGGTCCAATCGAGCGGCTCGACGACGGTGATCGCCGCCTCCGACGCTCTCGCCGACAGGGCCGAGTGCAACGCGAGCCTCTTCATCTTCTTGGGCGTGCGCTGTGAATAGTCGCGAGGTTTGGGTCCGTGGGCGATACCACCGCCCGCCCAATGCGGTGCCCGGATTGACCCCTGACGCGCTCGCCCGAGGCCCTTCTGGCGCCATGGCTTGCGGCCGCCTCCACGAACCTCTGCACGGGTTTTGGTGGAGTGGGTTCCTGCCCTGGCACCCGCCAACTGGGCGGTGACCACCTGGTGCATGACCGTTAGGTTTGGCTCGATCCCGAAGATCTCGGCGTCGAGGGCGATGTCGCCCTTGGATGCGCCATCGGCGGAGAAAAGCGGAGCCTTGACATCAGCCACGGGCGCCTCCCTTCACGGCTTCCCGAATGAAAACGAGCGACCCGTTGGCACCAGGCACCGAACCACCAAGGAGCAAAAGGCCGCGTTCGCTGTCGACGGCGACGACCTCGAGGTTGAGCGTCGTCACCTGCTCGCCACCCATGCGGCCTGCCATCCGGGATCCCTTGAACACCCTGGCGGGTGTGGCGCATGCGCCGATGGATCCTGGGGCGCGGTGTTTCTTGTGGGTTCCGTGGCTGGCCGACTGACCTTTGAAGTTGTGGCGCTTCATCACGCCTTCAAACCCCTTGCCTTTCGAAATCCCTGTGACATCGGCCTTGGTGCCGGCGGTGAAGGCGTCGGCGAGGGTGATCTCCTGGCCGAGTTCGAAAGAATCGGGGTCATCCACTCGCACCTCGACAAGGTTGCGCGCAGGCACAACCCCCGCCTTGGCGTAATGCCCGGCAGTCGGCTTGTTGACCCGGCCCGGCTTGATTTCGCCATAACCCAGTTGGACCGCGGTGTATCCGTCGGTCTCGTTGCGCTTGATCTGGACGACATGACAAGGTCCGGCCTGGATCACCGTGACCGGGATGGCACGAGCGTTGTCATCGAAGATCTGGGTCATCCCCAGTTTCTCTCCAAGAATCGCGTTCATCTCGCATCCCCCATTACGCATAAAACCTGGTGCGTGCTGCTCATAACTTGATCTCGACTTCTACGCCGGCTGGGAGATCGAGGCGCATCAAGGAGTCAACCGTCTTCGGGGTCGGCTCGAGGATGTCGATCAGACGCTTGTGGATGCGCAATTCGAAGTGTTCACGCGAGGTCTTGTCCACATGCGGACCCCGGATCACGCAGTAGCGATGGATCTCGGTCGGTAGTGGTACCGGTCCCTTGATCTTGGCCTGGGTCCGGATCACGGTCTCGGCGATTTTGCGCGCGGACTCGTCCACCACTTGGTGGTCATACGCCTTGAGGCGGATCCGAATCTTCTGTTCTGCCATTTTGTGTGTCTCGTTCCTATATCGGCGGGCGTCCGGGAGGCGACCAACACCGCCCAGCGGGTTGCCTTACTTCAAAATTTTGACGACTCTGCCGGCGCCGACAGTGCGACCACCCTCACGAATCGCGAACCGCAACCCCTCAACCATCGCGATCGGGTTGATCAACTGAACCGTCATCTCCGTATTATCGCCAGGCATCACCATCT
>JBGTHP010000029.1:0-5124 GCA_041746105.1 Acidimicrobiia bacterium | reverse complement strand
CCGCCAGGCGAGGAGCGGCTCGTCGAGTTGGCCGATGAGCCGGGTCGGGTCGTCGATGTCCAACAGGATGGCGCCGAGACTGTAGGATCGGAACGGCCCCACGCCATGAGTGATTACCAGCCAGCCGGCATCCGTCTCGATCGGTGATCCGCAGTTGCCGATCCGGGCCAGCTCCCATGGAGAAACCGGGGACTCGATCCTGTCGGCTGCCTCCCAGATTCGCACGCTGTCGGAGCGCATGACATAGTTGTTCTCACCGTCGTAGCGCGACAGTGCCGCGTAGCGACCATCAATTTTCCGCGGGAACAGCGCGGCGCCTTTGTTCTGGGCACACAGCCCGCTCAGAGTGGCGATGCGAAAAGAGGCAAAGTCTTTCGTTTCGATGAGCTGAGGCAGAATCCGAAATCCGTCGTACGCCGTGTAGGTGGCGTAGTAGGTGACCGTTCCGTCATCGTTGGTGAAGCGAACGAATCGGGCGTCCTCCAGACCATGGCTCTCGATTTCCGATCCCGCGAAGATCACCCTTTGGGAGATGTTTGACTCCGGGGCGAACCTGAGTACATAGTTGGACGTGGCGAGCCAATGGATGGTTCTACAGGTCGGGTCCGACAGGCGACGAGGGGCACGCTTGCCTTCAACGGCGGCAATGGCCTCCTCCAGTTGATCTAGCTCGAATCGGTCCGGTAACGGGTCGATCACCAATCCGGCCATCTCGTTGAAGGCATCCATCTCCTTCAACTTCGCACAGAAGACGGTCTTTTCGAAGACTGGCGGCCTGCGGTTGCCGGTGATGGCATAACCGGACGGCTCCTCGACGACGATCCCACCGCCGGCGTCGATCACACCGGATCGGAACTCGATCGACGACACCTGACCCTCACCGATCGCACGGAGACTCAGCACGAATCTCTGGGTCCCCGGCTCGAGTCCGGACTGATCGGGGGCCGCCACGATCGATGGGTTGGTGAGGGCTGCAGCCTCGATCGAGAATTCGCGGGTGTAATAGGCCCCGATGAGTAGACGGCGGTCCCTCGATAAGTTCGGTAGCTCACCAGCCTCCCGAGCCACAAATTCGAAGTTGCCCTCCAGAACCGCTTCCAGATCCAGGTGTCTGCCCTCGAATTGAGCATGGGCAACGGCGAGAGTCGATGCTACGGCGTCCTCGGGCATGCCGAGGATCCGGTCGAGGAGCCCGCCGCCTGGCAACACCGTTTCATCGGGAAGGAAAGGCCTGACGACCACGCGGCGCGGGTCGGGACGGAGCTCGATGTCGCTGCGGGTGACGGGGACCCGAAGCTTCTCGGAACTGCCCGAGAGCGTCTCTGCGGTGTCCTTCGTCATCTCAGGCCCGCCCAAAATCGTCGTCGATTCGCTCGATGTCGTCCTCACCGAGATAGTCACCTAATTGGATCTCGATGAAGACCAAGGGCTCCGTGCCGGTGTTTCCCACTCTGTGCAAACGCCCAATGGGAACGTCGACCACGTCGCCAACAGCGACGTCGCGTGGTTGACCATCTATGACTACCTGACCCGAACCTGCGACTACGTACCAGTGCTCGGAGCGATGAGCGTGGCGCTGATAGCTGAGACGCTGTTCCGGTTTGACAACGATTTCTTTGACCTGGTAGCCGTCGCCACCGCCAAACACCACATAGCTGCCCCAGGGACGCTCATCGCCTTCTCGACCTGTCATGCAGCAACTCCTTCGCTCACTACGAGACCTCGATGATCGCTTCGAGGGCCAAAGCTGTCTCTTCCCAGCTCTTAACCGCGATGGTGTCGATTCCCATCGCCTTGACTGGGTAGTCGTTGCCGCCCTCCTCCAGCTTGTCCCCAAAGAACAGGATCTCCTGGCTGGTCATGTCGAGGAGGTTCATCAGCTGGCTCATGCCGTAGGCCTTGTCGATGCCGGCTTCCGTCACATCGACCGACGTGGTCCCACCGACATGCACCTCAAGATCGGGAAGGCGCTCGCTGGCGAAGTCTCGCAACGAACGTTTCTTCACCCCGTCGGGGTCCCAGGCGTACTTCAGGTCGGCTGGTGCCTCCTGGCCCAGCGCGGAGTAGGTGATCTGGCTACCGCGGTCCTCGATGATGTCTCCATATGGTTTGGTCTCCCAGTAACCGAGTTCTTTTGCGCCGGTAGTGAGAACTCCGACGATCTCGGCTCGCTTCTCCGGGGAAAGGTCTTGGGCATACTCCAATTCCCATTCGAGACTCAGACGATCGAATCGGAAATAGCGTGTGCCTGACGTCGGCATTATGTGAAGCCTGACCATCTGCTCTGGGCTCACATCAAGCCGACCTATCAATTGCCTCTCGAACTGGTCGAATTTGCCACCCGAGATTACACATACCTCATAGAGAGAGAGCAGATCCTTAATCCGGACGGCCATGACCTCCGAAATTGCCGACTTGGTCACGGCGAGCGTCCCGTCGAGGTCGAAGGCGATCAGGCGACGTCTCATCAGGTCAAACGCCTTTTCCGATATCGGCTCCGTGGCGCGACGATTGTTCAAAGCGCCTGGTCACGGCCTCGCGATGTACGCCAGCGAGGTCGGCATTGCTGGTGGACTCCGCGTGAACCACATCCGGTGGTACGGCTAGTTCGTCATTCATTCGATTCCTTTGCTGAGAGCTCCTGTTGAAGTAGGCCTTGATAGTGACCTGGCTACCGTTCTCTGCAACGCCACCCGGAACCGATACGCCCGCGCTTGGTCGGACTGGCAACATTGCTCGCACAATCTATCTCGGGCAGGCCACAGGACCCGTGAAGACCTGAACCACCGCCGCCGAATCGAATCGCCCGGGTAGAAGATCCTCGACGTGGCGGATACATCTCACGTAAGCGTCGCCGCTTCGACGACGAGATGTCGCGAGATCGTCTGATATGCCGACCTCCTGATGGTGGGCGAGGGCAGGTCAGCAGAGACCGGTTTCGGGATCGCAGAAGAGACCTGCGGTGAAGTCGCCGTAGCGTTTCTCGAGCCAGTCGGTCAAGGCTGGTTCGAGCTGATTCCATGGGACGTACCCGCGGGTCACAATGCCAATTTCTTCGCCATCCCGGAACAGGACTGTGGGAAAGCCTGTGGCCCCGTAACGTTGTGCTTCGGCGAAGTCCTGGCGTGTCCGCTCGATCGTGGCATCAGCGGCGAGCATCCGGGTGAAGTGGTCGGGGTCTACGTCGAACTCGTCGAGCAGGCCGGGAAATACCGACACATTGGTGATGTCGACGCCCTCGACGTAAAAGGCGCGATGCAGTCTGGCCACCCACCGCCGCGTATCTTGTGGGGCCAGTTCGCGCATTGTGACTACCGCCCGGCATGACGGTTCGGTGTCGTATGACCATCCGTCTCGTTCCAGCGACGCGTTGGTGAAGGGCTGACCGGTGCGTTGTGCCACCCCCTGCCAGTAGCCGGTGAGCTGTTGGCGCGCCTCGATGCCCATCGGCTCAGCTAGAGGTCCTGTCCGCAGTCCACCCATGACGACACGTAACGGGATGTCGTATCTGGATTCGAGCTTTTCAAGAGCAGGTGAGAATCCCCAACACCAACTGCACATCGGGTCGCCCACATAAACGAACTCGACATCGAGTTGGGCTCGCGGCTCGAACCCCAGGTCGAGCAGTAGCGAATCGCTCATTGGTGCTCCTAGGTCGTGGTCTTGGTCCGACCGTTACCAAACAACGCCCGCGCGTCGCCGAACATTCCGGGCGCTTCGGATTTGAGGGGGGTGTGAGGGTTCAGGGGGGTTGACGGGGGTCCTGCCAACCTGGCGGGTGCTAACGCCATCCAGCTTGGAGGACCCCCGTGATCACGGACCCTATCGCCATGTGCGAGCTGCTCGTCGGACTCCCAGACGTCAACGTGCTCGCTGTCGAGGACACCACCCCGCTGAGGGTGCACATCGAAGTGGCGCACCCGTCCCGGTCGTGTCCTGATTGCGGCTCGGTGGGTGTGGTCAAGGAACGACGGCGGGTCGAGTTGGTGGATCTTCCTGTGTTTGGTCGCCCGGCCCGGCTGGTGTGGCACAAGCACCGGTTGACCTGTCCCAACCCGGGGTGTGGGCGACGGTCATGGACCAGCCAGGACTCGAGGATCGCGGCACCCAGGTTGGCGATGACTTGATACGGCGCCGAGTTGATCAACTCGATCCCCAACTCCTTGAGTGACACTTCGAAGGCGACTTCGGTGCCGTGGAGGCGTCCGGTGAAGATCAAACCGTTGTCGGAGAGCACCTGACGGGGCAGCCCGTAACGGGAGGCGGCAATCTCGAAGGCGTCCCACGCCAGATTACCGGTCGCGGCCGGCCCAGCGATGGCGGCGAGGAGGAACCTCGAGTGGTCGTCGATGACGTCGACGACCCACACCTCAGTCTCGTCGGCCGCCACGATACGGGTGGCGTCGATCTGCCACAGGTCGTTGGCGATCTCCCGCTCGAACCGCTTGTCGGCTCGTCCCTGCCGTAGCGGCCGGACCGCCACCAGGCCGTTACGGACCAGGACCTGATGGATCGTCGAAACCACCGGCGGGTCGATCCCCGCCCGGGTCAGTTCGGCACGGATCCGCCTCGCACCCCACCGGGGATGATCCTGACGCATCTGCACGATCCGGACCTCCAAGTCGGCGGGGATCTGATTCGCTGGCTGGTGCGGCCGGCGGGACCGGTCCTCCAACCCGGCCAACCCTTCGCTGAGATACCGGCGCCGATACCGGTAATAGGTCTGCCGCGAGATCCCGTAGCGGCGGCAGATCTCGGTCACCGTCAACCTGTGCAACTGACGGTGATCGATTACACCGGGTCCTGGGTTTTCTGTTTCAGTCGCTCGTAAGGGGTTTGGCCGTCGAGGCCTCCGTGGGGTCGGTTGAAGTTGTAGAAGTCTTCCCACTCTGGCAGCTTGTCGTTGAAGACTTCGGCGTCGTCGATGACGACGCCGTCGAGCATCCGGTAGAACTCTTCGGCGTCGATCCGATGTGACCTTTAGACCTTGCCGTTGAGACGGGGGGTGGCGGGTTTGATGTAGACGTGTCTGATCCCCCGATCCAGTACGTGGTAGTGGAACTGGCTTTGGAACTCGGCGCCGTTGTCGGTTTGGATCGCCTCGACCCGGAATGGGAGCTTGGC
>JBGTHP010000028.1:0-57326 GCA_041746105.1 Acidimicrobiia bacterium | reverse complement strand
CCGTCATGATTGCCAGAGCGTTCGCTGACCCAGGGGGAACAGCGCGTGGTCTGGCAGCCCATTGCGAAGTTGCTGCATTGTTGGCGCAGCGGTTAGGAGTAGAAGAGTGCGTGGGAGGGGCGCTCCGGCACGCGTATGAGCGCTGGGACGGCAAGGGGTATCCCGTCGGGATCGAGGGCGAAGCTGTGTCATTCGAAATCCGCATCGCAACCGTTGCCGGCGACGCCGATCTCCACCACAGTCGAGGACAAGATGCGGTCGATCTGATGAAGCGGCGCCGGGGTCGGGCATACGACCCCAACGTGGTCGATGCATTCCTCGGCTTGAGAGATTGGAATCAGGAGGCCGAATGGGAGAAGGTCTTGGAAGCAGAGCCGGCGCCGGTGTCTCTTGTCCGCGATCTAGACACTGCGTTGAGCGTCCTGGCGGATTTCGTCGATCTCAAGTCTCCTTGGACCAGAGGTCACTCCCGATCGGTCGCCCAACTGGCCGAAGCAGCCGCCATCGAATCCGGACTATCCGACCCAGATGGATTGAGGCGTGCCGCGCTGGTTCACGACCTGGGACGCGCCGGGGTCGAGAACGGTGTCTGGGACAAGACAGGCCCGCTCTCCCTCGACGAAAAGGAGAAAGTGAGACTGCACCCTTACCTCACCAACCGGATCCTCTCTCGGTGCCCGGCCTTGTCGCAAATGGGGGAACTGGCTTCGAATCACCATGAGCGGATGGACGGCTCGGGATACCATCGCCAGGTTGATGCCGGCAATCTTTCCAGCGCGGCCCGGATCCTGGCCGCGGCAGATGTGATGGCGGCGCTCACCTCGAACCGCCCACACCGCGAGGCGTCGGACCTCGAGGGCGCGTCTGCGACGATGCGAAACGAAGCCAAGGGGGGCCGGCTGGATCGGCGGTCCGTCGAAAGCGTGATTGCAGCAGCGGGCGGGACGCCAGAACATCAGCCGATCCCCAATCCAGGGGGCCTTACCGACCGGGAGGTCGACGTCCTGAAACTGGTTGCCGGAGGCATGACCAACCGGCAGGTGGGTCAGGAGCTATTCATATCGGTCAAAACCGTCGGCAGGCACGTGGAGAACATCTACGCCAAGGTTGGAGTGTCCACTCGGGCCGGTGCGGCTGTGTTTGCGATGGAGCATCGGCTGTTGAGCTGAGAACTCGCTCACCTCACCGGCAGGTGGGCGGGCTTGGAGGTGTCGGCCTCTTCCAAAGCACTTGGAGAGGCGGCGAAGGCTCCGAACCACACTCCGGCCATGACCGCGACTGCACCGGTCACCCCACGCATGGTCAGCGGGACATCACCCAACCATGCCTCGAGCACCATTGTCACCACCGGGAACAAGACGAATGCATAGGCAGTCGCGGAGGTGGTCCAGCGGCGGACGACGAGGAGAAAAGCCACAAAGAGTCCAATCGATCCAAATGTGACCAGGTAGAGCAGAGACCAGACCACCTCGGGTTGGCTTGGAACCACCCAACTCTCGCCGGCGAGCGCAGACAGAACGAGAAGCAGGGGGGCGCCAAAGGCCATCGCAACGGCATTGGTCATGGCAGGGTGATTGGCAGAGACCCGTTTGCTCAGGATGACACTCTGACCGATTGTGAGTGATGCCGTCAGCATCGCGATCAGACCGGCCAGGGGCAGCGTCAAACCCCCCGGCCCAATCGTCATCCAGACGATGCCGCCGAGCGCAATCAGCGCTCCGAACACAGCTCGCCGATTCAGAGGTTCAAGTCGCTGAATCGCCGCGAGAAGCGGGGTCACCAGCGGCACAATCGCAAGAACCACCGCTGCCATGCCCGCCGTGACCTGCAGCAGCGCCCAATACATCAGGGCATATGACAGGGTGAATGTGAAGAAGCCGTAGACGCCGGTGAGAACCAGTTGGCGTCCCCTCGGCCAGCGCAGCCGAAGTACCAGCGCGATCCCAACGAAGAGCGTGCCCGCCAGCGTGAACCGCAATCCGGCACCCCAGAACGGTGGAAGCTCACGGTTGGAAAAGCTGACCGCAACGAAGTTGCCACCGCCAATGACCACTGCCACCAAGAATGTCGCGAGCGTGAATGCCCCGGGACGCTGCGTCGATTGATCCATCGCAAATCTCCTATCGGTCCAATCACCTCAATATCGTCGAATTCACATGTTCCTGCATCGGGCAAACGCCCCATACCAGGAGAAACTGGGCCTTCCCGCTACCGGGGATATCGACGGTATCACTGCGGCCTTACTGATACTGGAGAAGTCCGGCGCAGGCGCTAGCTCATAGCCGCTTGCCGAGCCTCGGCTTTTGGCTACACGGTTCCTGCGCTGATCTTTTTTTTGGTTGTCACGGTTTAGAGGACCACCCGAGTTCGCGCCATGGCAAACAAGGAAATGGCCCTTCGGCTCTACGCTCCGAGGCATCTCGTTCGGACGATGTGGTCGTGAGTACGAAACACACATGATTGATCGTTGTTATGGTCGCCGTCGTTGTTCGGCAGTTTCGCCGCATGCACGCCGGGCGCCCGCAAGTCGGGGCCGTGCTCGATCAGAACCGCGCCCCCGATTCCTTGTAGTTAGGAGACCACCCATGTATTCAAAACCCAAAGGTCGCATTTCTGTGGCTGCGGTTGCGCTAATCCTGGCATCTTGTGGCGGGTCGGCGTCTTCCACGACGATGAACCACATGGACATGGACGACCACAGCGAAGGGTTCGCCTTCGGGGAACCCGCCGCGTCGTCGGATGCGGATCGCACAGTCGAAATCAATGCGAACGACGCTCTCAGGTTCGACCCTGCCGAGATCACCGTCTCTGCCGGAGAAACGATCACATTCCGAGTCACGAACGTCGGCAGCATCCCTCACGATTTCACCCTCGGCGACCAGCGGGCTCAGGACGCCCACGCGGCCGAGATGGCCGAGATGATGACAAGCGGGGAGATGACGATGCATGACGAAGCGAATGCCGTCGTCATTCCGGCGGGCGAAAGCAAGGAGCTCACTTGGCACTTCGCAGAAGCCGGAAAGGTTCTCATTGGATGCCACCAGCCCGGTCACTACGCCGCGGGGATGAAAGGAACCGTGACGGTCGGCTCGTAAACTCCGGCACCTCCCTCGTGGACTGAGTCCATCGGTGTGTCAGCTGAGCGACCTGTCATGTCCTACGATCCCAGCGGCGCAATATTCGCGTTCACCGACAAGTCTGAAGGAGAAGTCGTGTCCGTTGCGATAAGGCGGTGGGGCGGGCCGGCAAGCCTGATTGCTGGTGGCCTCTGGCTGGTCGTGTGGTTTCATCAGCAGTCGGCACATGGCAAGACAGAAGTCAATGAGATGCGGGTGGTGTGGGGGCTCACCTGGATGGACACGTCGAAGATCTTGGTTGTGTCGATGCTCCTCCTGATGGTGGGGCTCGGCAGCCTCTATCTGCTCCGAGGAAAGCCGGGCCGGCTAGGCGTCGCAGGCAGCCGACTCACCTTCTTCAGCCTCGGGCTGCTGATCTTGGCCACTTTGCTCGAGTTCGCAGTTTTCCCGTGGGGCTCGTACGAGATCACGTTTGAAGAAGCTACCGGCCTCGCTGCCTCGAATACGAGCGGTGCACTTCAGGGCGGCGTCTCCCTCCTGTTTACGGTCGCACTGGTTGTATTCACGACTGACCTCGTGAGGGCGAAAGTGATCTCGATCTGGGTGGCCATTGCGCTCGTTGGCGGCGGGCTGGCAACCGTCTACCTCTCGCCGGTGTTCCCCCTCCCTGGGATCTCGTGGTTGGTGCTTGCATTCGTAGTTTGGCCCAGGCGCCGGAAAGCCGTGGCCACCGCGTAGGTTCGAGACGCCGGTCAGTCGAGGAAACTGCTGGGGTAAAGCACGTCGACCAGATGGGCCGGCCCCGCGCTCAGTTCCTTCCAACCAGTGATGGGCGCTTGGATCACTGCCACCGAGGCCGTCTTCATGTCGACGGTTTCGCCGGTCAGTTCAAACACGACAGTCGACCAGGTGGGTTGATGGCCAACCAGTATCAGTCGGGCGACGGCTGGTGCAGCCGCCACCACCGCTATCACGTCACGAGCTGCCGCGTCGTAGAGACGACCATCAAGAACGATCGAAGCTCCCCAGGATCCGGCTTCGGCGGCGAGCTCGGCGGTGGTTCGCGCCCTGACCGCAGTCGAGCTGATCACGAGGTCGGACGCAAGATCGCGGGCGGACAATGCCAGGCCGATCACACGGGCGCTTTGGACCCCTCGCTCGTTGAGCGGGCGTTCGTGGTCTGAGCCATATTCGGCGTACCAGTCCGACTTGGCGTGGCGCATCAGCAGCAACGTCTTCATCGGCTGAGTCTTTCGATCCTGGACCTGGTTGGCATGGACCCAAGCTACTTCACGACGTTCACGGTCGGCGCCGCACGGTGTTGAACGTGCGTGGCGGGGGTCAGGACTGAGGTGTGATCACGGTGCGGACTGCTCCACCAAAGTGTTCCAACTCATCCATGGACCGATTCACTGCCTCTGCCTCAAGTGGCACCGCATGCCCGACGATGTCGTCGAGCACCAGCCGCCTGGCGGCTGCGTGGTCAAGTAGCTCCCGGATCTCGGAGGCGAGATGATCCGACGTCCCGATCAGCTCGCGTTCACCGATGACCAGGTCCCGGTACGGCCCCACCGGCATTGTGTCCGGGGTGAGTCCGACGGCGACGGCACGACCCATCGGGTTGAGGGCGTCGAGAGCTTGGCGCAGCACCGTCACCGAACCCACAAGGTCGAGTGCGACCTCGCAGCCCCCCTGGTCGCGGATTGCCTGCGAAGGGTCGCCGGTAGCGTCTACAGGTATGGCGCCGAGGCGGCGTGCCGCCGCCAGCTTGTCAGGGTTGATGTCGACAGCGAACACCCGGGAGGCGCCTTCGATGAACGCCAGTTGGATTGCAGACATCCCCAAACCGCCTGAACCGAACACGGCCACCGACTCGCCCGACGCAAGCCTTCCCTTTCTCAGGGCGTGAAGTGAGGTCGATGAGGAGCACATCATCACCGCCGCGTGTTCGAGAGCCACCGAATCGGGGACCGGGATGACGTTGCGGGCAGGCACCATGATCTGGTCGGCGTAGCCACCGTTCCTACCGTTTCCGACCATCGTGCTAACGGAGCAGAACTGGTCGAGCCCCTTTGCGCAGTGGACACACTCACCGCATCCCACCTGATAATGGACACAAACCCGGTCGCCCGGTTTGATTCCCAAAACTCGATCACCGAACCCAGCCACCACCCCCGCCACCTCATGACCAAGCGTGAGCGGAAGTGGACCCACCTTCGGGAAACCGGCTCGGTAGTGGACATCGGAACGGCATATCCCAGAAGCCCTGACCTCGACCACAACCTCGTCACCGGAGGGATCCAGTTCGGCCAGGTGGCGCAGCTCGAGAGGCTTGCCCGGTGTGATCAGTTGAAGTGCTCGCATGGTTCTCCAGGTGCCCCGACGCTACCAGTGTGAAATCCCGTTACGGCTTGAAGCCAGGCGCCCATCGGTAGCCCAGTAGTCGCCGACATCAAGGCCCTGCTCAATCACTGACCGAGAACGAACCCGAGAATGGTCTCATGCCTGCTTCGAAGCCGGCACCGACAGTCAGCCGACTGCCTTCTTGATGAGAGCGATTATCTCCTTCTCGACGGCCGGCGTCAGCTTGGTTAGAGCGAACGAGGTGGGCCACATGGCACCGTCATCGAGCAGAGCCGTGTCCTGGAAACCGAGCGTGGAGTAGCGAGCCTTTGAATTTTCCCGCGTCCTGGAAGAAACAGACCGATTTGCCGTCTCGGGCATATGACGGCATCCCGTACCAGGTCTTGGGGGTGAGCTCGGGAGCGGCCTCCGTGATGATTTTGTGGAGCCGCTCTGCGATGACGCGGTCGGGATCGGCCATTGCCGCGATCTTTTCCAGCACGTCGGCGGTGCCGTCAACCTTCTTGCCGCCCTTGGCTGCCTTCACTTCCTTGGCGCGTTCTTTCATCGCGGCGCGCTCCTCCGCGCTGAACCCGCCTGCTTCCGTGTCCGACTGGTCGCTGCCCTTGGCCGATGTGCTCTTGGCCGCCACTTGTGATCTCCTTCACTTTGACCACCGTACGGGGCCGATACTTCCACTTTCTGAGTCGTGAGATTCGCGGGTGGCCATGGGCCCGTCAAACGCTCCGGCAACGAGTGCCACGCGGACGGGATCGAAATCCGCCTTCAATCAGACCCGTACCAAAAGAGAGGCCAGGTAGCCCTCGGCGGGGGAGCCGGACACTTTGGCGAGCTGGTCGGTCCAACCGTCGCGGAATACGTTGTCAGAATCGAGTGACAGCCCGCCGATATTCTGGAGACTGGCTCCCGTACCGACTATCGGCATAGACGTTCTCGCAATCTCCTTGAGGGAGAGCCAGCTGTGAAGTCTTCAGGGGAGAAGAGCCGGCTGCCGCCAGCTCCAGCGACGGATACACCTCAAAATGGGCGTGGGGCAACCGTCCCGGGTAACAGCCAACAACGCGCGAGGTCGACGGGACTCCCTCCGAGTACAAATCAGGACGGGTACGCGCACACCAATCCACCTCTCCGCCGGGCCGCTAGCTCTCCGACCAACGTAGGACACGGAGAGCGCGCAGGGTCACCCAGCGGGACGCTACGCCTTCTCCATCATCGACGTTGAACCAGATTCGCCCAGCCGGGTTCCAGCCGAGCGCCCAGGTCCCGTCGCCGGCGCGTTTCGACTGAACATGCTCGATCGCTTCCGATAGCCGCGGGTCGGGGGCCGTCCCGGTGAGGATCCCGGCCGACCGGAAGTAATCGAGGGCTCGGAGAACGTCGTAATAAAACCGGGAAGGGTTGATGAAGTACAGGAACCTCTCGATTGGTTCACCGGTACTGAGACGGCGAAAGAGTGCCCGCTTCAAGAGGTACTCCTCACCAGAACGTCTTGCGGTTCGGGACTCGGGTGTTCCACCGGTCGCCTGTTCGAACTGCAAAAGGCCGTCAAGGACGTTGATGGTGGTGTCGAACGAAGATCGCACAGATCCGTTCTCGGCTTCGCAATTCCATCCTCCATCATCGAGACGCTCACCGAGGAGGCGCTCGACGACTGGACGCATGTCAACGCCGAAATAGACACCGTTGGCTACGGCGCTTCCATTGATGCAGGGTTCGACCTCACCCTCCCAGTAGGGCTGCCCCGCATGTTCCCAGCGACAGTTGGCACCGATCAGTTCCGCCATTCGTACGGCCCGGTCCGAGGTGGCGTCGAAACCGAATGTGCGGAGTTGGGAAACCGAATGACTGGTCGACGTCCAAGGCTGACTCGTTAGTCTTCCTTCCGCTCTCTGCGCTTCCGGCCCGTCCCAATCGAAATCGGCAGGGAAGTGGGCTCCACCCGCCCACTGGCCATCGTCATCTTCAAATGCGAGAAGCCGTGCCCCCCAGCCCTCGGTTTCGACTCTCGCTCGCTCGGCTGCCCAAACCGCCTCCGGTTCGTCGAGAAGGTCACGCATCACCTGCCATCTGATCGACGGATCGGAGGCGACGGGGTCGAGGAGCCAGTCGAGAACGGGGCTGGACGAAGACATCCCGAGAGGCTATCAAATCGCCGATCTTCGGTCTTTGGATTGGCGCCATGGATGCACGGCGGGCGCGTCGATTGGTCTGTAACAGATGAAGGGCGGGCCGGACTCTCCGAAGTGACGAAGAGCGCGCCGAGTCGAACACCTAGAGCGAATGCGTGAGCGTATCAAGGGTCCTTTCTTCCGTGCGCTGAGTCCAATCACCGTGGCTACGCTGCGCGCCCCCAGGCCGAAGGTGGGAGAGTGAACATCCCGGAATACCAAACCGCCGAATTCACCGCCGAGGTCTGGCTGTACCCCGGGGAGGCGGGGTGGCACTTCGTCACTCTCCCGATCGAACTTGCTGACGACTTGGACCAGATCGTCGAAGAGCGCGGTGGTTTCGGGTCGATTCGGGTCGAAGTCACAATCGGCGACACGACCTGGAAGACGTCTCTTTTCCCCGACAAGAAGGTGGCATCGATGGTGCTTCCGGTAAAAAAAGCTGTCCGCGAGCGCGAGGGGCTTCAGGCGGGATCGAGCGCCTCGGTGCGGTTGAGGCCTGCTCCCGACCGGCGCTAGGCCTGCAGGACAGTCGTAGGTTTCGAGACGACCTCGATAACTCGCTCCGTCAGCAACTTGGCAGCCGCGGCGTCGTAAGACGGCAGACTTGAGTCGGCGAAATAGTGCTGGTCACCCGGATATAGGAATAACTCGGCATCCTCCGTAGATAGGACCAGTTCGCGGGCCCAGCGACAACTAGCGCAGCGAAACCCGGAACTGGTTCAGGCATTGCCCGCGATCTGGGTGGCTTAACGTGGATTGGTGATTACGACGCTGGCGCTGCACAAATCCTGGATCGTTTTCGTTGGGACGTTCTTTTTGGGCGAGTCGGTAGTGCTGACGGCATCGGCGCTGGCCGCCCACGGCACTGGTGTCCGGCGCAGGGGCCACGGCCGTAATCGGTGTCGGGGCAGTAGTCCTCGCAGGTAATGCGTTGTTCTTCCTACGAAGCCTCGCCCGAATTGTCACTGCCGGCCGAATCAGGGAGCCGGCATGACCAACTGGGCGGATTCGTCGGCGTTCTTCACTCGTAAACGCATTGGTGTGAACATCTCCACAGCTGTCGAAGAACCAACGAAAGGAACCAGATGAGCGCCCCACCCGAGCACCGCCATGGAGTAGCGGTTCACCTTCACGGAGCCTTTGGAGCAGACGCATTTGGCCGTAAAGCAGAGGGGTTCGCCCGGTTCTTCGGCACGCCCAAGTTCTTGATCGGCCAGACGGCATTGGTGACCGCCTGGATCATTCTCAACGCAATTGCCCTGTCGCGGCGATGGGATCCGTACCCCTTCATTCTGCTCAACCTGTTGTTCTCGCTCCAGGCCGCGTATGCGGCCCCACTCATACTCCTCGCCCAGACCCGTCAGGCAGATCGCGACAAGGCGCTGGCGGAGGCGGATTCCTCCCACCGCGAAGCACTGGCGGCAGCGGCGCTCGAACGACAAGAGATAGCCGCTCGCCAGACCGACGGTCTCCGGGAGTTGCTCGAGCAGAACACTCTCCTGACCGCAGAGGTCCAGAGGCTCACATCGGAGATTCACGGAAGGGTCGTTACCGGATCCTCCGGATGAGGTTCTACGGATCGCTCCTACCCGGCGATGAGACGGCTGCCAGGCGACGGTCAATGACGAGACGGCCTCCAGCCGATCTCTACGCCCGTCGGAGACCATGGCGACCTCGTCGCGAACTCCCCGAATGCACTGGCGACCTCTGCCGAGGAAACGTCGTGCTCCGGTTTGGCGATACTCCAAGTTCGGCTGCAACAGGCCCGACGTTCGTGCCTAGAACGAAAGCGCGGCTCGGATCTCGCCTATCTGGCCCCGGTGCTCGGCTTCGTGCTGCATCAGATGATGGAGTATGAAGCCGACGCCGAGTTCTTCGCCACCGGAGGTGCGAGACCCGTCCAGTGCCGCATCGTCCAACGACCGGAGGGCTTCGAAGAGGTGCTCTCTCACCCAATCCAACCGATCAATGTGGGTCGAGAGCGGTTCTACCACTGCTGCGAGTACCCCGTCGTCGTCGCGTACGTCGTGGGGAAACCACTCGAGTGCTCCTGGCGGGAACTCGGCTTGGAGGATGTCCGCGAATGTCCAATCGAGCTCGATCGCGGCGATGTGATAGAGCAGGGTTCCTATCGAGTTCGGTGCCCAGGATGGGGTCGCGTCGAGGTGCTCGCCGTCGAAGTCGGCCAGGTCGCGATGCAGTCTCCGCCGCGTGTCGGCGAACATTGTCACGAACCGACCGACGAGTGGTGAAAAGCCTGTCGCAGAGTCCAGGTGCAGAGGTCTCACCCCTTCGAGTTCGGCGGTCACGGGGCCAAGCGTACCGGAGAAGCGTTCCGCTACTTGTGGGCGCGGCTGTCGGACTCGCGGCCGACAACAACCCAGATCGCGTGGACGGGTACCTCACCCTTGTTGTACAGCCGGTGGGGGCTGGTGGAGTCGAATGCGATCGAGTCGCCTGGATTGAGTGTGTGTTCCTCGAACCCGATCCGAACTCCGAGAGTCCCTGAGATGACGTAGCCATACTCCCGGCCGTGGTGTCGCATCAATGATTCGTCGGGAGTGGAGGCGCCTCCGACCTCGTAGATCGCCTCCAAAAAGTCAACCCCGTCCTCGGTCTCAGAGGTCAGTTCCTCCCATCGGACTCCTGAGGCGAGATCGATCACTTGCCGGTCGACCGGGTGGACGAGGGGTCCACTTTTGGCGCCGGCGTGGGGTTGAGCATCCGGCTGTCCGTTTCCGTCCGGTGTGTAGGCCTCGCCCCGGATCACCCGATCGAGAGAAACGTCTAATTCGGTAACCAGCGCATAAAGAGTTCCGACAGAGGGTTTCGACAGGCCGCTCTCCAACTGGGAGATCAAGCTTGCGGACAACCCGACACGTCGGGCCAGCTCCCTCTGGCTGAGGCCGGCGCGCATGCGCTCCTGGCGAAGCCGGTCACCGATCCCATCAAGAACCCCTACGTCGAAATCTCCCAGTTCGTAGCTCACATCAGCATCCAGCCACCGTCGACATAGAGGTTGATTCCGTTCACCGAGCGATTCTCTAGCAAGAAGACGGTAGCGTCGACGACATCCGCCATTGTCACAAGCCTTCCGGTCGGAGTTCGATCGATCACGGCCGCCAGCGCTCCTTGCTTTTCTGCCCAGAACGGGCTGTCACCGACGATCCCAGGGTGAAGCGCATTGAACCGAATCGGTTTCAGCTGGATCGCCAGAGTGTTGATCAGACTGGCCACCCCGCCGTTGACAGTGGTAACCGTGGTGGAGCCCGGATAAGGCCCGTCCTTCGCACGCCCGCCAAACAGCACAACCGAGGCATCTTCTTCCATCCTCGAGCGGAGAGCGTTGATCGTCTCGGTATAGCCGACCAGCTTCATCGTCGTCAGGGCAATCGCCCGCTCGATCGAATACTCCTCGATAGGGTTGTGGTCGCGGTCGATCGCCGACAGGACGAGCCTCGACACCGACCCGACCCCCTCGAGCGCCTTGGCGATCCCGGTCGGCTGGGCCAGGTCGAACCCAATCCCCGAAACCCCGGGGCCTATCTCTGCGGCCATCTGGGCGGCGCGTTCGGGATCGCGCCCGGTGATCACGACCTGACTGCCCCGATCCTTATAGTGTCGTACGACCTCACGCCCCAGCCCGCCGGTGCCCCCAACGATGAGAACAGATCCTTCCGCCATGGCAATCAGCTCCTTGATCGAGGTGAAGCGAGGATATACACATTCCGGACTGGTTGTGCAGTGACGCTTAACACCGACGGTAATCATGTCATCTGAAAACACCTTCGACGTGTGCGTTATCGGCGCAGGACTCATCGGCCTTTCTGTTGCGAAGGCGTTGTCTCGGGAATTCAATGGCGTCTCGATCGCCGTGCTGGACAAGGAGGACGGTGTGGCCGCTCACCAGAGCAGTCACAACAGTGGCGTCATCCATTCCGGTCTCTACTACAAACCGGGGTCACTCAAGGCGAAACTCTGCGTTGAAGGGCGTAGGGAGATGTATGAGGTGTGTGCAGAGGAGGCCGTCCCCTTTTTCCGCTCCGGCAAGTTGGTGATAGCCACACACCCCAGCGAGCTCGCTCCACTGGACGAACTCGAACGACGGGGTCGCAGCAATGGGCTCATGGGCCTCGAACGACTTGGGCCTGCCGGCATCAAAGACCACGAACCGCACGCCACAGGTCTCCAAGCTCTCTACGTCCCGGAAGCAGGCGTCGCGGACTACCCGGCGCTTGCCCAAAAGCTGGCCAAACAACTCAGCACCTCCGGTGGGACGGTGCTGACGGGACACACTGTCGACTCGATCGTCCACGAGGTTGATCATGTCGTCGTCGGTGCAGGGGACAAACAAGTGCGAGCGAGGGTGCTCATCAACTGTGCGGGCCTACATTCTGACCGAATTGCAGCGCTCGCCGGGGTCGACACGAAGATCCGCATCATCCCGTTCCGGGGCGAGTACTACCGGTTGGAGGATTCCGCCGCCCACCTGGTCAAATCCCTGATCTACCCGGTGCCCGACCCCCGGTTCCCCTTCTTGGGAGTCCATTTCACTCGGCGCATCGACGGCAGCGTCGAAGTGGGGCCCAACGCCGTCTTGGCCTTGGGACGCGAGCAGTACCGCGGAGTCGGACCCGACTGGGGAGATCTCGGGGACACCGTCCGAAGCAGGGGATTCTGGAAGCTGGCGAGACGGCATTGGCTCTCCGGCGCAAAAGAAATGCTTGGCTCGAGATCGACCCGCCTTTACGCCCGACAGGCCCGGCGTCTCGTTCCCGCAACCTTGCACTCCCAACTGATCGAAGGCGGGGTTGGAGTTCGCGCACAGGCGGTCTCTCCTGACGGCTCACTAGTGGACGATTTCGCCATCGAAACGGCCGGATCCACGCTGCACGTCCTCAATGCACCTTCCCCAGGCGCAACCGCCTGTCTCGCCATCGGTCGTTACATCGCCGATGAGGTTCGTCCCCTTATGAGTGGATGAACCGCGTCGGAGGTGTGTAGTGTCACTGATCAGTGAACGGACACGGGCCAACAGTGGCGGTGATCGGCACCGGGCGGATGGGCGGCGCAATGGCGGGCACCCTGGCACGGGCAGGCTTCGAGGTGACCGTTTGGAATAGGGACAGGGCCAAAGCCGCGGCGGTGGCCGGACAGATCGGAGCCACGGTCGCCGCTACCCCGGCCCACGCCGCCGCAGTTGTCGAAGTGGCCCTCACCAGCCTTGCCGACGACGCCGCGGTACGTTCCGTGTATCTGGGTGACGACGGATTCGTTCTGGGCATCGGTCCCGGGACCATTGCCGTCGAGACCAGCACCATCGACCCCGAAACCGTGAGGACCGTTGGAGCCGCCGTCGACAGCACGGGAGCCGGATTCATCGACTGTCCGGTCTCAGGCAGCGTGTCCACGGTCGAAGCGGGAGCTCTCACCGTGATCGCAGGCGGAGATCACGATGCGATCGATCGGGCACGTCCCGTGCTCGAGGCTCTTGCGGCCAGGGTGATCGAAGTGGGGCCACGGGGATCAGGGGCTGTGGCGAAGCTGGCAGTGAACGGATTGGTGCATGGACTCAACGTGGCCCTCTCAGAGGCACTGGTACTGGCAGAGCGGGCAGGCGTCGATCGGGCCACTGCATACGAGGTATTTGCCGGGGGGGCGGGCGGCGCACCGTTCGTCCAGTACAAACGTTCGGCCTACGAGAACCCCGAAGACGCTGCAGTCGCGTTCAGCCTCGATCTGGTGGCGAAGGATCTCGAACTGATCACAGGATTGGGTGATCGGGTTGGGGCACCCCTCGATCAGGCCCGTGCCGGGCTCGGCATCGTGCGCAAGGCGATCGCCGAGGGGTTTGGGCCTCGAGACCTGAGCGCAATTGCCGTTTTTCTGAGGGGAGGCGACGCTTGATGGCCAACCACATCGTCAGAAGGGTGCCCGACCTCGCCTACATCGTGCCTCCCGAGTTCATGGGCCGCAGCAGTGGATACAGCGCGGCTGAGGTGGCCGATGAACCGGCCGGCTCCGTCCAGATGGGATTCCGCCTCGGCCGCCTCGAACCGGGAGGAGACGTTGGAACCCATGTCCACTCCTTCGAGGTGACGCGCGATCACTGGAAGTTGGCGCGAGAGGCAGGCGCCCGTATCTCCACGCACGTTGGAGTTGGTAGCTACGGCCTCGACGGAAAGGTCAAGGGGATGGGGGAAGCGGGTCTGCTGGGGGCGGACACCACCTACATCCACTGCACAACCCTGAGCGACGTCGAGATTCAAATGATCGTCGACACCGGAGGGACCGTCTCCTTGGCCTCACCGGTGGAAATGATGATGGGACATGGAATGCCACCAATCCAGAAATTCCTCGACCGGGGCTTGTTGCCAAGCCTCAGCGTCGACGTCGAGACGAACGTTCCCAACGACATGTTCAACCAGATGCGCTCGGTCCTGGCACTCCAACGTGATCAGGCCGCGGCCCAGGGGCGGGATCCGATGAGCGCCCGCCAGGTTCTGGCATGCGCCACTCTGGAGGGAGCACGTGCAAACGGTCTCGATGCGAAGGTCGGGACCATCACGCCAGGAAAACACGCCGACATCGTTCTTCTCCGGACCGACCGCATGAATGTCACACCGCTCAATGATCCGGTCACGGCAGTGGTCACGGGAATGGATACCGGCAACGTGGAAACCGTGCTGATCGCGGGAAGAATCATGAAACGCCAGGGCGAGCTGCAGCACGTCGACTGGCCGGCGGTACGGCGCACCGCAGAGGAAGCGCGGAACTATGTGATCGACAAGTCCGGCTTCAAACTCCCGAAGATCTGACTCCGCCACCAGCACGGCGTCGGCCATCGCAAGAGGTTGGCCGCTGAGCAGCCTGCGTCTTCGCCATCTTCGACTGCGGGTTCGAATCCGCAGTCGATCGAGTTGCGCGAGTTGTTACTCGGCCGGCGCTATGTCGATACACGTGAAGACCTCGACTTGGCCGCCATGCTTGAGGTGGGGATGGTCCTTGCAGGCAGCCGCTGCCGCATCAAGTGAGTCGGCCTCGATGACGGTGTAACCGGTGGGAGGATTGGACGAGAGAGGTCCGTCTTCGACGCTATTGCCTTTGAGATGCTTCGAGTCCGCAAAAGGCGCTCCACCGTCGGCCACCGCGGCGCCCATCATTCCGTACCACGCGCCCCAATCGGCCATGATCTTTTCCTGCTCCTCGGGGCTTGCCGCCATCCCCATGCCGCCCGTGTACATCACCATGTATTTCGCCATTGGTCGCTCCTCGCAGACTCTTCGATTCGAACTCAAGCGTAGGTGGAGGCCCAGCGGTCCGCCTCCCGTAGGTCGATCCGGAGCCTCCGGTCTGAACCGCGGAAGCGCTTTGGGGTTACACCCCAGGCGTTATATGGTCGTGCCATGACCGACAAGAAACGTAAATCGATCGTCGGAATTGCAGCGAGTATCGCAATCGGGATTCTGGTCATCGTCGCCGGGAGCGACGGAAGCGCCATGGTGGGGTCTCTGGCAGTCTTTGCCATTTGCGGCATCTTGGCCTACGTCGTCAATTGGCTCGCGTTCGTCCCTTCCAACCGGGCTCGAACCGAGCAGTACTTCGATCTCACTGGCAGTCTCACCTACATCACCGTCACGGTGGTGGCTGTCCTTCTCAGTGGCAATCTCGACACGAGGGCGGCCATAGCTGCGGGCATGGTGCTCGTATGGGCGGCGAGGCTGGGCGCGTTTCTGTTTCGGCGTGTGCGACGCGACGGAAGGGACGGACGTTTCGACAAGATCAAAACGGATCCCCTTCGCTTCTTCATGACGTGGACTCTCCAGGGGCTCTGGGTGTTGCTGACCATGGCCTGCGCTCTGGCGATCATCACGGGAACAGAACGAGAATCGATCGGCTGGATCGGCATTGTAGGAATAGCCATGTGGGTCGTCGGTTTCGCAATCGAGGCGATCGCAGACCAACAGAAATCCATATTCAAAAGGAATCCCAAAAACGTCGGCCGCTTCATCACCTCGGGGCTGTGGGCGTGGTCACGTCATCCGAACTATTTCGGGGAGATCACGCTGTGGACGGGTGTCGCAATCTTGGCCCTTCCCGTACTTTCTGGCTGGCGCTGGGCGACCTTGATCTCGCCGCTATTCGTCGTTCTCCTGCTCACCAAGGTGAGTGGCATTCCG
Source organism: Acidimicrobiia bacterium (assembly GCA_041746105.1). Lineage (GTDB taxonomy): Bacteria > Actinomycetota > Acidimicrobiia > Spongiisociales > ZC4RG35 > JBFHRE01. The sequence continues at coordinate 41,534 of JBGTHP010000028.1, read as the reverse complement.
ATGCTCGAAAGACGGGCGGAGGAGCGGTGGGGAGATGACGAAGAATTCAAGGACTACACCAACAGAACCTCGGTGTTGATTCCCCGTCCACCGCGTGGCTGACACCCATGGGCGTCTCCCAAGACCTCATTCAGGCGAATCCGAAGGCCAGCGGTAACACCACAACCACGGTTGAGGCCCAAAACAGGTAGATCGGTATGTAAGAGGTCTGCCACCGTTCGAGTTCTGCGAAAGAAGCTCGATTTCCCACGGATCGAATCGAGAGCCAGGCAGAGCGCGAGAGATTGGCGAGCAAGACCAGGTTCAGCCCGAGCCCGGCGGTGCGGTTGGGCGTGAATCCGAAATCAGAGATGCGACTCGAGATCGCAGCCAGCGCCACCAGGTCGAGTATCAGCGCGCTCACGATCAGGACCAAAAGCAGATAGTCGGCCACCGTCGCCACCGAGTCGGATTCCCTTGCCGAAATCGAATAGAGCTCGAGGCCGAGCACGACCACCAGGAGGAAATCGAACAGGATCAAAACGTCACGATCGACGTTGATGCCGTTGCCGGTCCACACCAGGGCTCCGAGAGATGCCAGGAACAATCCGGCAAACAGTGGAGTGAACACCTTGGTCAAGACCGGCGCCATGTTTTCGATGACACTCTGTTTGGCCTCCACGAGCCAGGAGGCCACGATCACAGCTCCGGCCGCACCGCACGGCAGAAGCCACCTCTCGACAAACGATGCGGCATCGATCCCCATCGTTTCAAAGGTCGCGACCAGCATGCCGATCAACAGGCCGCCACCGAAACCGATGAGCACGTAGTAGATCAGCCACTCTCCGGTGAACCGGACGTAATCCATCCGCTTGCCCGTGCTCCAATCTCCACCGAGATAGGCAACGCCCACCATCAGCCACAACGCCACCGCGAGGTGGAGACCGGCCAGGATCTCGGTCGAGCCTTCCGGTTCAAACGGGTAAAGATTGATCAACACCGCGGCAGCCACGAAGGGGGCAGCAAGAAGGACCAAACCTCGCCCTCGGATATGGCGGAGGACGGCGAAATAGGCGGCCAGCACGCCGAGCACCATCCAACCGAGATTTCGGAAATAGAACGAAGAGTTATCGGCCAAGTCAAAACCGAGGGCTTCGGGCGCCTTGACAACCAGTGCCGCCGCCACCGCAAACGCCGCCATTACACCGAACGCATTTTTGTCCGGCTCGCCCTCCGTGTCCTGGCTCAGCACGAGCTGTTTCCAGAGCCGATCCGAATGTTCGCGAGCGAACTCTCGGGACAAGTCGTCGAGGTTCCCCATTCGTTTGACCGCCACCAGGAACGCCTCGTCGGGACTGAGCCCGGTTGTAGCCAGCCGGGCGATCTCCGTTCTGAGATGGTCCTCGAGCTCATCGACGTCGGCGTTGGCGATTGCACGCCTTCCTTCGACATACCCGCGCCACTGGCCGATCTGGGATTCGAGGGTGTCGAAATCCACGGTCACGCCTCTGCCGGTCGTGGCGCGGGAAAGGTGCCGGCCTTGATCGCCCGCCGGGCGTCACGCAATGCTCCGGAAACGAGAGCCCATTGCTTCAGCTGCTCGGCAAGTGCCTTGTGTCCGGCGGGCGTGATCCGGTAGTAACGGCGCCGCCGTTCGCCGGCTGGTGTTTTCCAGGCAGCGTGAACGTACCCGAGACGATGAAGCCGGTGGAGCAGCGGGTAGAGCATGCCGTCGGTCCAGACCAACTCGCCGCCCGACAGTTCCTCGACCCTTTTGAGAATGGCGTAGCCGTAGCTCTCTCCCTCGTCCAGGATTGAGAGGACGATCGGAGTTGCGGAAGCGGCAACTAGATCCTTGGCAATGCGCATGTCGTTACCTCCGGCAATTACCTAACAGCACTATACATAGCACTATCAGGTATCGGAGGGTTGAGTCCTCCTGCAAATCAAAACGGGGACCCGTTCTTCCCGGTTGGTCAGCCCCGTCGTCGGGGTTTTGTCACGCAACGCCAGGTGGCGTCGACAAAACGCTCGATCTGATCGTCGTTGAGTTCGATGCCTGATGCTGCCAGCCGAACCGCAGTTCCCAGCGACAGCATGTAGAGGGCGTCGAGCGGAAGGTCTACGAGCAACGCAGTCAAGTCGGGTCGGCTCGTCTCCTCCACGAGTTTGTCGCTCTCTTCGAGCAGTCGTCGATGGGCCTCGGAGTAGAACGGTGAATCCTCGAGCTGAATCAAAAACCTGGCCTGATCGGGCGACGATGTGCAATAGGCATAGGCCGCGAGCCACATTGCTCTATAGCGCTCGGCCGGCGACATGGCGGGGTCGAGGTCTTTGACCGCAGCCTTCGCCAGTTCTCGTTTTGCTTCCAGGTATGCGGCGTGGACGAGGTCCTCCTTGGATTCGTAGTGGACGTAGGCGGTGCCGACCGCCACTCCGGCAGCCGTCGCCACTTTGCTCATCGAGGCGCCGTGAAAACCGTGTTCCGCCACCAGCATCCGCAGCGCTCGCCGAATGGATGCAGGACGGTCTATGACAGATGTCACGACTGCGGCGACCGATCAAAGTCGAGAGCCACGCCGGTCATCCGCTCCGACACCGACCAAAGTGTGTCAATTGCCGGGCGGAGTCCGATCCGTCGAAAGATCGGGCGCCGAACCGCGGCCCCGCTATTGATGAAGCGGGGGGCATACATCTGACCGCTCCGAGCCTGCGGGTCGGTGGCAGCGCGAATCTGGGGGAGTGCTCCTTGGGCCTGGGACATTCCGAAACGTCTTGCCAAACCCATCGAAGCCACACCGACCGAGCCACCACCACCCTGCTCCACGGTGTGCGTCTGGAGGTTGGTGTCTGACAACCCTGGGTGCGCGACCAGACTCTTCGCGCTCAATCCACGCCGTTCGAACTCGGCGTGAAGTCCGAGTGCAAAATGGAAATTGGCGAGCTTTGACTGGTTGTAGCCCTTCCACGGTTCGTAGATTCCATCGAGGTTCGGGTTATCGGGGTCGACTGATCGGCCGAAATGGTGCGCCACACTGGTGACGGATACAACTCTGGCGGAATCGGCTCGGAGGAGCGCGGGAAGGAGGTCTGCCGTCAGAACCCAATGGCCGAGGTGATTGACCCCGAACTGGGTTTCGAAACCGTCCTGGGTACGGCCCTCGGGCATCGCCATCAAGCCGGCATTGTTGACAAGGATGTTGATCGCCTCGTGCCTCCCAATGATCTCGCTCGCTGCGTTGCGCACCGACGCGAGCGACCCAAGGTCGAGTTCGACGATTTCGAGCCCTGAGGTGGGATGGGCGCTGAGGATGTCTTCGAGGGCGTCCTGTGCCTTCTCGCGATTCCGGGCGGCAACAACCACATGGGCACCTGCTCCGGCCAGGGCTTTCGCCGTCTCAAAGCCGAGACCGCCGTTTCCACCAGTCACCACTGCAACCTTGCCTTTGAGATCCGGGATGTCGTCGATCGCCCAGCTCACTTGTCTCCTCAGTCGAATGAATGTTCGTTCATTATGAATGAACGTTCAGTTTCCTACAACAAAAGGAGAAGGGGGCTTGACGACCCCCCACAATCGTGGCATAATTCGGTCGACCGACCGAGATCCGATCGTACCTGACAGAACAGAGGAAACATGCCGGCAGCCACGGAAACGAAGGACCAGATCCTCAATGCCGCCAAGGGCGCTCTGCTCCAGTCCGGGTATTCAGGATTGAGCACCCGTCGGGTGGCCGAAGCGGCCGAAGTCCCGTTGAGTCAGATCCATTATCACTTCGGTTCCCGCCATAACCTCGTCTTGGCGCTACTCGAAGCAGAAAACCAGCGGCTGCTGAACCGGCAGCGCGAGATGCTTGGAGATGACCTTCCGTTCTGGAAACGGTGGGAACAGGCGTGTGACTTCCTCGAGGACGACCTGGCGTCGGGGTACGTTCGCCTGCTTCACGAAATGATGGCTGCGGGGTGGAGTGACGGCGAGATTGCGAGCGCCGTGCGGCGCAACCTATCGGGCTGGTTTGATCTGCTCGCCGAAACCGCCCGGCAGGCGTCAGAACGCCTCGGAGGGCTGGGCCCGTTCACTGCCTCTGAAATAGCGGTTCTCGCCGGGGTCCCGTTTCTTGGCGCCGAGGCAGCCATCCTCCTCGGATTTGATGAGAGGCAGTTGCCCGTGAGATCTGCACTTCGCAAAGTGGGAGTGTTGCTCGAGGGGCTGGAGCCTCGAGCGTGAGAGCCAGGCTTCCCGACCGGCAGGGGCATGCCGTCCGGGACGGGCTTCGTCTCGGGTTCGAGGTGGCTGGCTCTGGTTCTCCGTCGGTGCTTCTCCTTCCGACGTGGACGATCATCCATTCGCGGTTCTGGAAGATGCAGGTCCCGTATCTGGCCCGGCACTACCAGGTGATCACCTACGACGGACCCGGAAACGGACGATCGGATCGAAGCACTGATCCGTTTCGCTACGACCCTGATTCTTATGCATCGGACGCGGTGGAAGTCCTCGACACCTGTGGTGTGGACAGGGCAGTCGTCGTCGGGTTGTCGCTCGGAGCCCAATACGGCATCAGCCTGGCGGCGAACCATCCAGAGAGGGTGGCAGGTCTCGTCCTCGTGGGAGCTGCTTTGCCGCTCGTCCCACCGCAACCCGAAAGGGCCGCGATCGGGGCCGCCTTCCATGGTCCGGCGCCGACAAAACCACGCGGCTGGGAGCGGTACAACCTTGCGTATTGGCACAGCCACTATGAGGACTTTGTCCAGTTCTTCTTTGAGCAGGTCCTTTCGGAACCTCATTCGACCAAGGCGATCGAAGACGCAGTTTCGTGGGCTCTGGACGCCGGTCCAGAGATTCTCGAAGTAGAAGCGGCGCGTCCTCCGGCGGGCGGGGGCCGTTCGAGCGAAACGATCGACCCCGACGCAGAGTCAATCGATCACTGGGCGGGTTTGCTCGAGGCCCTGGCGTGCCCCACCCTCGTCATCCATGGGACCGAGGACCGCATCCACCAGCATCAAGTGGGTCTCGAGGCGGCCCGTCTGGCGGGTGCATCGATGATCACGATGGAAGGGTCAGGGCATATGCCGAATGTCCGGGAACCCGTTCGTTTCAACCTGGTGCTGCGCGACTTCATCGAGGGGGTGAAGGAATGAGAGCCAGTATTCCCGATATCGAAGGAGTCATCGACCGCGCCGGCGTCGACATCTACTTCGAGGTCCACGGTCACGGCGTTCCGGCGCTGCTGCTGATTCCGCCCGGCCCAATCACTCATTCGAGACTCTTCAAAGCGCAGGTCCCTTACCTCGCCCGACACTTTCGAGTCGTGACTTTCGACGCACGGGGGAACGGTCGCTCCGGACGACCCGTCGAGAGGTTTGCCCATACGAGAGCCGAAAACGTCCTGGACATCCTTTCTGTAATGGACGCGACCGAAACCACAAATGCGATTCTGGTCGCTCACTGTCATGCAGTCTGGTGGGCCCTCGAATTCGCCACGTTCCATCGGGAACGTGTGTCCGGGATGATCGCAATCGAACCCGGGGTGCCGACCCTTGGGCGATCCCAGCCACATTGGATCGAGACTGCTGCCACTTGGGACCAGGTCCTCGATCAACCGGCAGGATGGAATCTCAACAACCGTCATGTCTACCTCAACGAACACCGGAAATGGGTGGAGTGGTTTTTTGGACAGCAACTCGTTGAGCCCCACTCTTCCAAGCCGTTTGAAGACGCCGTGACCTGGGCTCTCGAATCCACCGGCGAGGTACTGGTTGCAGGCGAAGAGGGAATCGAGGTGGAGCCACCGACGCCAGAAGGCATCGACGAGATGTGTCGATCCCTCGACATGCCGGTTCTGGTGATTCACGGAGAGTTGGATGTGTGCCAGCACGTCGACCGGGGACGGGCGTTTGCCGAGTTGACTGGCGGAGAATTGGTCGAGTTGGAGGGGGCGGGACACCTCCCTCTCGTGCGGGACCCGGTAGTCGTCAATCGGACTATCAAACGATTCGTAGACAACATGGAGGCGCCTATGAACAGCCACGTTTGGACTCGCGGTTTGAACCGTCGCAAGAAGGTGCTCTATCTCTCGTCGCCGATCGGATTGGGTCATGCCCGCCGCGACCTCTCGATCGCCCAAGAGTTGCGGCAAATCCACCCCGACGTCGACATCGATTGGCTGGCCCAGGACCCGGTGACGAGCGTCCTCGAGGGCGAGGGGGAGAAGGTCCACCCGGCCAGCGAGTGGCTGGCTTCGGAGTCCGGACACATTGCGTCCGAGGCGTCAGGGCACGATCTCCATTGTTTTCAGGCTCTCCGCCGAATGGATGAGATCCTCGTCGCCAACTTCATGATCTTTCAGGAGGTGGTCGAGGAAGGCATGTATGACCTAGTCATCGGCGACGAGGCATGGGACGTCGATCATTATTGGCACGAGAATCCTGAGCTGAAACGCGGCTCGCACGTGTGGCTGACGGATTTCGTCGGCTTCCTCCCGATGCCATCAGGCGGCGACCACGAGGCGTTTCTGACTGCCGACTACAACGCCGAGATGATCGAACACATCGCCCGATTTCCCAGAATTCGCGATCGTGCCATATTCGTCGGAAACGCGGACGACGTGATCCCGGCCAGTTTCGGGCCAGGCCTTCCCAAGATCAGGGATTGGACAGAACAACACTTCGACTTCTCCGGCTACATCACCGGCTTTGAACCCCCCAACGCCGGCCAACTGGCGCAGTGGCGCACCGAACTCGGTTATCACGCTGACGAGCCGGTATGTGTGGTCGCGGTCGGCGGCTCTGGTGTCGGGCGAGATCTGCTGGAAAAAGCGATTGCGGCTCTTCCCATGGCCTGTCGCAGTCTTCCGGACCTGCGGATGGTGGCGGTGGCGGGCCCCCGCATCGATCCCTCTACGTTGCCATCACATCCTGGGCTCGAAGTGCACGGTTATGTCGACCGACTCTATAAGAACCTCGCAGCGTGCGACCTGGCCGTCGTCCAGGGTGGTTTGACAACGACGATGGAGCTCACCGCTTCCAAAACACCGTTCATCTACTTTCCGCTCAACAACCACTTCGAACAAAACCACCACGTTCGCCACCGGTTGGACCAGTACAACGCAGGACGTCACATGGACTACGCTCTCACCGATCCTGAACAACTCGCCGCGGCGATCGTGACGGAAATCGGAAATCGTGTCGAGTATCGCGATGTCGAATCCGGGGGAGCCGCCAGAGCGGCCGCTCTGATCGCCGAGTTGGTCTGAGGTCCAATCGATGAGCCCGTTGTTCCATGGCTGTGCTCAAGGTTTCGGTCGAACGACCGACCTAAGCGCAGATCGAGTCCGAGCACCTCCGAGCCGACATCGGCAGAGACACCACCCAACTACGAGAGAGGACAACATGACTACAACAACCATCCGCAATGGAGTCGACACCGCCGCCTTGTTTGGGGCGCTCGACGCGGTGAAGGCGACACCTGCTGCTGCCAGATTCCAGTTTCGAGCAGTCAACGAGTGGGTTCGGGGAACGCACAGTCGTTCAGTGATCGACGGCTTCTTCGGACTCGGCTCCGAGCAGAACCACACCGAAACACGTAGCTATGACGCCGATCATCCGCTGCAGCTGGTCGGATCGGACAATGGTCCGACGCCGGCCGAATTCTTGCTGCATGCGCTTGCTGCGTGCCTCACTGCGGGAATCGGAAACATTGCCGCTGCCCGCGGTATCGATCTCACGAGGGTCGAGTCGAGTGTGGAAGGCGATATCGACCTGGTCGGTTTGCTTGGTATCGACAGCAATGTCCGAAACGGCTACCAGCAAATCGCAGTTCGTCTCCGCATCGAAGGCGATGCCGAGGCAGAAGAACTCGCGGGAATCGTCACCCGGTCGATTGCGCGGTCGGCGGTCTACGACGTCATCACCAACGGCACTGCCGTTTCGGTGACCGTCGAGTCGTGACCGAAGTGAGGGGCGCGGCCAGCCGGGCTGCGCCCCTCATCACCGAAAGGAGGAGATGTGAGCGATGAATACGATGTGGTCGTGGTTGGGGGTCGAGTGGCGGGCGCGTCCTCCGCGATGCTTCTTGCGAGATATGGACACCGGGTGCTGATGGTCGACCGTCTGAATCTGCCGTCGGACACCATCTCGACCCATGTGGTCCTCAAGTCGGGTCTCCTTCAACTGCGACGCTGGGGACTCCTCGACGCCATAGTCGACATCGGGACCCCTCCGATCCACAAGTTGAGGCTCGGCTTCGGAGAAGAGCGCGTGGATTTTGTGCTTCGGTCCGAATACGGGATCGAAGCCTTATACGCGCCCCGGAGAGTCTTGCTCGACGGGATTCTCCTGGCGGCGGCGGAGGCCGCCGGCGTCGCCTTTGCCGGGCAAAGCCGTGTGGTGGAACTCATAAGGAGTCATACCGGCACTGTGACAGGGGTTGTGATCGAGTCACCGAGTGGTCGCACGGAGGTTCACTCGCGGATCGTCCTAGGCGCCGACGGATTCAGTTCCAGAATCGGAGAACTCGTCGAAGCACCCACCTTGTCATGGCACGAGCCGACAAATGCGGTCCACTATGCCTATTACACGGGCATCGACAGTTCCGCATGCTGGTTCCAATTCACACCAGGCGTCAATGCCGGCATCATCCCGACGAACGACAACGAGGTGTGCGTGTTTGCAGGGCGTCCGCGAAACGAGATGAACCGCTTTCGAGTAGACCCGGAGGACGAGTTCATGCGACTCGTGACGAAAGCCGGCGCCGACCTGGCCGCCAAGGTCGGGGCCGGCAGTCGAGTGTCGCCCTTTCGGGGAACGAGCGGACTTCCGGGGTTCATCCGAAAACCGTTCGGTCCAGGGTGGGTGCTTGTTGGCGACTCCGGGTACACCAAAGATCCGATTTCGTCCCATGGGATAAGCGACGCACTTCGTGACGCCGAACTCGCGGCGGACGCCATACATGTCTGGCTCCAGTCTGGAGACGGTGATACGGCTCCATTTGAGCGCTTCGTACGGATTCGGGATGCCCTTTCCCGCCCGATCTATCTCGAATCCCTCAACCTGGCTCGTTATGACTGGTCCGCTGAAGTGGCGTCGAACAGCATGAGGAACATCGGCGCCGCTGTTCGCGAGGAGTGCGAGGTGATCTTGTCCGTTCTCGAGCCGGTTGGCGCGACTGCCGGGGGTTGAGGGTCGACGGTTGCCGATTGACCAACATCTCGAACGTCGGGTCTCAAGCGGTGCTATCGCTCGCTAGCGTGAAAAGCCTATGCCGACGCCGTCTCCTTCCAGACCCTCTACCGGCATCCTCTTGATCGCCGACATATCTGGCTACACGGCGTTTCTCAAAGAGTCGGAGTTGGAACACGCCCACGGCATCCTCTCTGATCTCATGTCTGTACTTGTTGCGGGCACCCGGCCGCCTCTCGCGATCTCGCGGCTCGAAGGGGATGCGGTGTTCAGTTATGGGATCGATACCGGTTCCTTGGGCGGCCAGACCTTCGTGGAGATGATCGAAGACATCTACATCGCATTTCGCCGGGCTATCGAACAAATAGTGATGAACAGTCACTGTGACTGCAAAGCCTGCGCCAACATCGGCGGGCTTGATCTGAAATTCATCATCCACCACGGCGAGTTCTTGATCCAGTCCATCGGGCAGTATCGGGAGTTGGTAGGCACTGATGTAAACGTGGCTCATCGTTTGGCCAAAAACTCGGTGACAGCCACGACCGGGATCGGAGCGTACGCCCTCTATACCGACCCTGCGGTCACGGCCCTTGGTGCCGAACACCTCGTGTCGGCGTGGGTCCGTCATCACGAGGAGTACGACACGGGTCAAGTGGAGTGTTGGGTGGCAGACATGGCGCCCGTGTGGCAGGCCGCCCGCAACCGATCGGTCATCCAGATTCCGGAGTCCGAGGTCAAGGGCAAGGATTCTGTCGAAATCGCACTGCCTGTTGAGAGAGTGTGGGGTTTCCTGACAGACCCTGAGTACCGAAGGATGTTGATCGGCTCCGACCGCCAGGAGTTGGCCCGACCGGGAACCGGAAGGCTGGGCCGGGGAGACGTTTACAGGTGTTATCACGGTGACACCGTTGTGTCTTCGCTCGTTCTGGAATGGCTTCCCTTCACACGCCTGCTCACAAACGACTTGATCCACGTTCCAGGATCGACCATCTATCTGCTGGTGGACTACACCCTCGAGCCCACCGAAAGCGGTACCAAGCTGACCATGGCAGCAGCTCGCCCCACAGGGTCTATTGTCGCCAGGGCGGTCTTTCCCGCTGTCCTCCCGAAACTGATGGCTGGAGTGGCGATGGCTCTGGTTCAGTTCAAAGAGCGCGTGGAAAAGGATGCCTTTGCCACGGTTTGACCCTCGGCGATCGGCGGCGTTCCTGCGGCAACGATCCATGGATGAGTCCGGCGGCCTGCCATTGCGGTTGGGACCTCCCGTTGGCGGGGCGGAACCGGGCTAACGTCGCATGGATGCCAATCTTCATGGACATTCACGAAAACCTCGGCGATGTGACCGAAGAAGACCTGAAGAGCGCCCATCAGCGGGACCTCGAGATCCAGGATCGATACGGCGTTCAGTTTCTCACTTTCTGGTTCAACAGCGGAGAAGGGCATGGCTTCTGTCTCGTCGACGCCCCGTCTCAAGAACTGGCTGTCAGGGTTCACAAGGAGTCGCACGGGTTGCTTGCGAACAGGATGATCGAAGTCGAGCGACCGACCGTCAGCAGTTTCATGGGCAATTGGGAGAAGAACGTGCCGAACATCGCTCGGAACGACAACTCCGAGGTCGATACGGGGCTCAGGGCGATCATGTTCACCGACATCGCCGGATCCACAGAAATCAGCAGTCGACTCGGTGATGATCGGGCCATGGATGTCCTCCGGCGGCATGATGAAATCGTCCGGTCGGCACTCATCGCCTGTGGCGGTCGAGAAGTGAAACACACCGGGGACGGCATTCTTGCGTCTTTCAACTACGTCAGCACGGCAGTCGATTGTGCACGTCAGATCCAGACCGGGTTCAGTGAACCGCTTCCGCCCGAATCGGCTGAGCCTCGGGTCTGCATCGGGATCAGCGCCGGAGAACCGGTGAGCGAACAGAAGGATCTGTTTGGTGCCGCGGTGAATCTGGCGGCCCGGATATGCGCTCAAGCTGCTCCTGGTCAGATCCTGGTGTCGAGCGCCGTGAGGGAGTTGTCCGTCGGCAAGCCGATCGTCTTCAACGACCAGGGCCATTTCGCGCTCAAAGGATTCGATGATCCCGTCAGGCTGTTCGAGGTGCCGCTCGACCCTACCGGCTGAGAGTGATTCCCGTCGCTCCATCGATCAGTCCAACTCGTAGCGGTCAGGTAACGGTTGTCGCTCAACGTTGTTCCATCGCGGCCGGGAGGCACGCGGCCGCGGCGGATGGCTGGAAAAAGGAGGACGAACGTGCAGACCGACACCACACCAAAACCAATGACCACGACGACACGGGGTTCTACTCAGGCTTTTGGCCTCGGGCTGATCTCGGTAGCGCTCGTTGCGGTCCTGGCGATAACCTTCCTCATGTTCGACGGCGATGACGCCGGAATGTTCGGAGTCCTCGCGATCGCGGCGGTGGGAGCGACCTTTTTGGTGCGCAGTTCCGGTAAAAGATGGGCCAAAGCAGTGGGTCTCGTCGTTTCGATCCTGTCACTCGCCGTGTTCTTCCTCGGCTTCGGCATCTTGCATTTGTTCAGCCCGGTCGAGTTCATCGTTGGACTCGTGTACGTGTTTGGCGTCATCCTCTCGTTGTTGGGAGGGGTCAAAGGCATCGCTCGTGGAGGCTCAGCCGGTGGTTCTGGACGTCTGCAGCGTTCGGTGCTTGCGGTCATCGGACTGCTGGCGGTCGTCTCGACGGTCGGTTACTTCGCGACGAGAGAAACGGTGGCTGCCGATATCGCCAGTGGGTCCACTCTGGTCGACATGAGCCAATTCGAGTTTGTTCCTGCAGCGGCCACGGTGGATGCCGATGGGACGCTTCTGGTCAGGAATTCCGATCTCTTCGTACACGACTTCACATCGGATGCCTTGAATATCGCGGTTGTTGTCGGGCCAGGGAACGAAACTTCGATCGATCTCTCTGGGGTGGAACCGGGCACCTACGAATATATCTGCACGCTTCACCACGATGGGACATCGGGCATGGGTGGCCAGATAACCGTCAACAGTTAGACCGCCTGACATCGCCCGGTGTTCCGACCTTTCGGGCCGCGGGCAACCACATGGAATTGATCGACCGGGCGGTCGAGGAAGTCCCGTCAGGAAACGAATTCCGGTCCCGGAGGCAGTGCCCGACCACGAATTGTGCCCGGCCTCCGGAGTGACCGCCTGAGGCCGGGCTTCAACATGCTCTGGACTGTCCGATATCGTGACCCGCAATGTCGGCGGTGTCACCCCTCCAGGTTTCCTTCCTCCAATCAGCCCAGGCGATGGAGCAACTCACCGACACCCGGGCAGAGGTGGCCTTCGTTGGCCGGTCCAATGTCGGCAAATCGACCTTGATCAATGCTTTGGCCAACCACCGGCAATTGGCGCATGTCTCCAAGACCCCTGGGCGAACTCGGTTGATCAATCTGTTTTCGGTCGGTGATGTCGGGACTCTGGTCGATCTGCCGGGTTACGGGTACGCCAAGGCGCCGGCCAAGGATCGAGTCCGCTGGCAGAAAATGATCGAGGGATACCTTCTCGAGCGCGACAACCTCCGAATGATCGCCGTTCTCGTTGACGGAGAGGTGGGACCAACACCCCTTGACATTCAGATGCTCGCGTGGCTTCGCTCCAACGCGTTGCCTCACTCCGTGGTCGTCACCAAACACGACAAGGTCAAGTCGTCGACTCGCGACCAGCGAAAAAAGGACCTCGCCGCCAAATGTTTCCTCGAACCAACCGATCCGATTTGGGTGAGCGCCGCAAAAGGGACCGGAATCGACCGACTACGGGGACTTGTTCTGACGTGGTTGAGTTGAGCACGCTCCTGAGGTAGTACAGAGCCCCTCTGTCCTATGTGGCTGCATCGTCGAGCACTTCACCGACGATGGTTGAGGCTATTCGTGACAGCCCTGGGTTGGTATCTCGGTAGTACGGGAGGATGATCAACGCTATCGAGAGCGCCCAGCCCCGACCCCGACTCCAGGTGGCATCGTCCGCGCCGGTCGCAACCCGAAACATCCGACGATCGTTTCCCGAGAACAGACTCCATGCGGGGAGCATGTCGCAAGCCGGGTCGCCGATCCCCAACCCTGCAAAGTCGATCACGCCGCACAGCCGCCGTCCACAGACCAGAACATTGCCGGGCAGAAGGTCGCCGTGTACCCAAACCGGCGGTCCGTGCCAGATCGGTGCCGCCAGAGACTCCTCCCATATGGCGGTTACGCGGACTCCATCTACTTCTGCGTGGAGGGCACTTATCGCAGCACGGGTCGCAGTGTTCCGAGAGGCGAGCGGTCCTCCACGACCGGAACTTGGGCCCTCAGGGAGGTCGACGGCGCCCAACGCCGCCACAAACTCACCCAGATCATTCGCCAGGTCGCCCAGATCGGCAGAAACCTCCGACGGACAGACCCCGTCGAGCCAGCTATAGACCGACCACGCCCAGGGATATTCTTCTGTTGGTTGTCCCTTTGCCAGTGGAACCGGGATTGGAACCGGCAGAAGTGGTGCGATTCGAGGGAGCCAGATGTGCTCCTTTTCGACACTTGCGGTCGCCCAATCGATCCTCGGCAGACGCACCAGCATGTTCGAACCGAGCCGAAACAAGGCATTATCGGTACCTATCGAGGCGACCGGACTCAGCAGGAGGTCGGACCAGGTCGGAAACTGACCGGCAATGAGCCGCCGTACGACGGCCAAGTCGATATCGAGCTCGTCTCTGTGCATCTTCTGATGGGACATCAGGCCTCATCATGGCGTAATCCCGTATGGTGACGGATATGAACAACCAGATTCCGACTCAGCATGTGATGGGGACGCCGGTGCTTCCGGTGGTCGAGTTGGAGTCAGCTGTGTCGTTCTATCGCAATCTCGGCTTCGAGGTCACCGTCTACGACGAAGGGTATGCATGGGTCCTACAAGGGGGTCATGAGCTGTTCCACCTCAGGCTGTGCTCGTTTGAACCATCGGCGAATGCCGCCAGCTGTTATCTGCACGTAGAGGACGCCGACGCCTGGCATCGGACGTGGGCGGATGAAGATTCGAGCGTTGGGTTGATCGAAGACCAACCATGGGGAATGCGGGAGTTCTCGCTGACGGACCCTTCCGGCAATCTCATCAGGGTCGGTCACCACCTCTGACCGGATCTAACATCGCAACATGAGGCGATGGTTGAAGACTGTATCCATCGCAGGCGCGATCGCACTGATCGTGGTCCAGGCTGTGCCGTATGGGCGAGAGCACACCAATCCTCCCGTGCTCGTCGAGCCAGTCTGGGATTCTCGAGAGACCCGGACGCTGGCGGTTGCGGCTTGTTTCGATTGCCACAGTAACGAGACCGAATGGCCGTGGTACTCCAACATCGCCCCGATGTCGTGGGCGCTACAGCGGGATGTGGACTCGGGACGGGACGAACTCAACTTCTCGGAGTGGGACGGTGAACAGGAGGGAGACGAAGCTGCCGAAACGGTCAGGGATGGATCAATGCCGCCTTTTCAATACCGGCTCGCGCACCCTGGTGCCCGGCTGACCAAAGATCAGGTCAACCGACTGATCGCAGGTTTGGCGGCCACTTTTGGCGACAAGGAGTCCGGTAACTGAAAACCTGTCCGTGAAATGTCAGGCGGCGCCTGCCCGCCGAAAAACGTCGCGATAACGCCCTGGAGCAACGCCAAGCAGCCGGGAGAAGTGCTTGCGCATATTTGTTGCCGTTCCAAAACCGGCATCAACTGCGACCCAGTCGATCGTGCGGTCGGAGGTTTCGAGGAACCGCTGGGCCAGCCGTACCCGCTCGGTTGTGAGCCATTGATGTGGCGTGGTCCCGGTTGATTCACGAAAACGCCTGGCGAATGTGCGGGGGCTCATGACCGCCTGTTCGGCCCACTGTTCTACTGTTATCGGGTCGCCCAGCCGCTCTCTAGCCCAGGATAGGGAACTGTCGAATAGATCGTCTTCAAGATCGGGTGAAACCATCGGGTACTCGATGTATTGCGCCTGACCGCCCTCACGGTGGGGAGGCACCACCATGCGTCGGGCGATGGTATTTGCCGCCTCCGCACCATGGTCGTTCCGGACGAGGTGCAGACACAAATCTATCCCTGACGCGGTGCCAGCCGACGTGGCGATGTCGCCTTCATCGATGTAGAGCACACACGGGTCGACCTCGATCCCAGGGTGCAAATCGGCCAGTTCCTCGGTGTGCATCCAGTGAGTCGTTGCTTTCCTCCCCTCGAGCAGACCGGCCGCAGCCAGCACGAACACGCCGGTGCAGATGGAAACCAGGCGCGCCCCGCGGTGGTGGGCTCTGCGTACTGCGTCGAGCAGGGATTCCGGGTAGATGCGCTGGGTGGTTGGCGCAATGATCACCGTGTCGGCCCAGTCGACCGAGCCCAGATCCCACTCGGTATCGACGGTGAAGCCGAGCGAAGTTCGGAGCGGCCCTGGTTCGCCGGCGCAGAGGCGAAACTCGTACCAGGGGTCGGCCACATCCGAGTAACCCTCTCCAAAAATCTCACAGGGGACCGCCATCTCGAAAGGCGAGACCTCGTTGAGGACGACCGTGGCAACTCGATGACGCATGGCAGTATTGTTTCGGATATTGGCATTCCTGTCAATAGGCAGAATCCTGAATATTCGCGATATTCGTATTCACAGAAACGAAAGGACTGCCATGACCAACAACCCGATGCTGCTGCGCCAGCTGGTAACAGCAATCCAACAGGATCGCCTGGCGCAAGCCGAGGCCTGGCGTTTGCGTGAACGGGCCAGAAACAACGGCGTCGGGCAACCGGCCCCGCGGGCTGAAACCATCCGATCCAATAGAGATCTTGCGACCTGGATCAGCAGGATTTCAGACGAGGTCTCAGGGCAAACACCAGAGTTCCTCGATGGTGACATCCGGGAGGCGTTCACAAGACTGCTGAGCGAACTCGTCGCTGCAGGCAGGCGTGGGGGAGTGAGCGGTTTGAGCGAGCCGGAACAATCCGATCCTCCCGTTGTGCTTCTGCGCATTCTGAGCACGCTGGCGTCGAGGACTTCAGGCCAATCCATCGGCGTCAGCCGGTCACACCGTCGGGTTTTAGAGTCGGCCTTCGAGAATTTCGTCGGCGGAGGAACCTCTCACAAAGGGACACGGAAGCCCGGAGTGGCCGCTTGATCAGGGAAACAATGGTTCGAAGCCAATCTCCGGGCCCACTAGCGGGCAGCGGATCAACCTCGGGTACCCTTGAGCCATCACCGATTTCCATGCCGAAGCCGTCACCCACATGCTCGTCGTGTCCGATCCGATTATCAGCCGGGATTGGTACATCGAGGTTCTCGACGCATCGCTGTACGGAGAGTACGGCGGCACGTCGGTGGTCTTGAACCTCCTTGGCAACTGGTTGTTACTGGTCAGCGGCGGGGGTCCAACGCCCGACAAACCAACCGTTACTCTGGATGTCTCGCCTGACGCCGATCGAGTCAGCAGCCAGATCATCTTCCGCGTGGCGGATTGCTTGGAGACCTACAAACTGCTTAAAGAGCGGGGAGCAGAATTCCTGACGGAACCGCTCGACCGAGGCGGCGAGATCAGGGCCTTCTTCCGCGACCCTGACGGTCATCTGTTCGAGATCTCAGAGTTGACCTGATCTGACAAACCTTTGGTAGTTAGCCTCCGTCCGATGGAGCCATTTGGATCCTGCCCCCGAGAACCGGAGCCCGACAGCTCGCTTTTACGGCCGGCATCGGAACGACATCTCGTTTTGATCGGAGCGATGGGGTCCGGCAAAACCACATTGGGTCGATTACTCGCCACCCGGCTGGGGCTCGCGTTCGTCGACTCCGACGAGTGGATCCTGGCGCGAACCGGACGCTCGGGTCGGGAGATCGCATTGGTAGAAGGAGTGGGCGAACTTCATCGACTAGAACACGAAATGCTCGACACATGTCTGCTGGAAGGAAGAGCAGTGGTGGCCGCCGCCGCCTCGGTGTTCGATCAACCGGAAATGGCGGAGCGCCTATCCGCGGAATTCACCGTGTGGCTCGACGTGGAACCGCGATCCCTGGAATCCCGCCGGCGAAGCGGCCACCACCGAAGACGCATGCACCTCGACGAAGCAGCCCTGCTCTACGAAACTCGCCACCCTCGTATGCAATCGGCGTCTGCCCTCCGCCTGGACGCTACAGACAGTTCTGAAGCCCCGGTGGAGGCCGTGACGACAGCTCTCTTCTGATCGAGAGCCGACCCGAGCCGAATGACAAAATCGTCTTACGCGCGGTTCAGCGCGTAAGACCGGGTTTCGGGGCGGTGAAGTCAACCTCTGAGGGCAGCGGCGAAGATGCCCGGGAGCCTTGAAAGGCGTCGGTCCATGACGAATTCGGTCAGTCTGCGGCTCGTTGTGTGACCGGTGCGATTTGTGACAAACCAGGGGGGCCGCGGAGAAATGTGGAACTCGCCGCTGGCGAGATTGCGGGGAAGGTTGTGGAAAGGTCCCCAGGCCACAGCCTTTTGTGGCCTCCCGAACAACATTGCGTTGTGTTTGAAACCGATACCAGAACCCACGTCAGACAGAGTATGGCCGGGGGCGGCACCCCAAGGGGCTCTGGTCACCAAATAGGCGAGACCGGTCCAGACATTGACTCCGACCGCTCCGTACCTGAGATTGTCGACTGCCCTTTCGAGCCGTGGTCCCAACTCTCTTGCAGTGTCCGGGTGGATGATGATGTTCGCCCCGAGGTCACCGTATAGGCGCTCGTTACAAAAGGCGACCGCCGACTCCAGGAACTCCGACGCCGACCGGGCGGGCAGCGAGGTGGTCGCGTATGTCGGACCAAAAAACTCCTCGGCAAAGCAATACGCGGCGCTCGCAGGGTCGACATTCGAGATCAGCACCCGGCGGCCTTCCACGCCAAACGAGCTGGCCTCCGGATGGTTGGCAACGGCGGCTTGCTGCCGCTGATCGGACATCGGGTAATAGGCCATTCGGTCTTGGACCCGATCCATGAGCCTGGCCAGCTCCGCCACCAATTCCTCGCCTTGTGACCAACCAGACGGGAGGACCAGCACCTGGGAGGCGATGCAGTTGAACCCGCTGTTGTGCAACTTCTGAGTGATGATGTGCTCTGCCTGAAACTTGATGTTGGCGCTAGTCCATGGACCAGGAACCACGATCGTGGGGCTGACACCTCCCAGCTCCGAGGTGATCGGCTTTGCCAGAAGGGGCCGTCCCTCGCGGCGCCGGCGCTCGCCGTCCTGGCCCGAGCCGAAGACAATCGCGTCGTGGGTGCGGGCCGCCCCCGTGATGTGAACCGTGTCAACGAGCGTATGACCCGTCAGGTAGGCGCCGACGTCGGCGGCCCCGTAGAGGAACCGGACAAAACCGGCACGGATAAAAGGTGCAAAGATCTTCTCAAAGACCGGACCGAGATCCTGGTTGACGGGATTGAGCTTGACCGCGACAACCTCGAGATCCATGAACAGCTTGTTGAGGATGTCGAGCGGTGGGATCGAGGATATGTTTCCCGCACCCAGGACCAGTGCCACCCTGCCTTCTCGCCCTGGCTCGTTGTGCGCCGTCCCGATCGTCGAGGAGAGGTCCTCGACCGCCACGTCAGGATCCATCCAAACGTCGAGCCGGTAGCCGCTGAGAAGCAAGGACTCGTAGGGAGTGGTCGGGTAGACCCGTGCAACAACCTGGCCGTTGTCCCTGGTCCACCTTTTGATCCGACTGAGCGGATCCTCCCCAGCAGCCAGGGCGGTGAGGGTCTTGATGCAGTCTTCGATCCAGGTGACCAACGGGTAGGGCCCCGAGATCCATTCTTCGCCCTCGAGTGGCGTACCGGGAGGGATCCGCTTGCCGATCATCCCGGCATACACCCACTCCTCGGCATGGAGCCGGAGCAAGTCGGCCACCTCATGGAGGAGCAGGATCTTCGACTCGATCGAGAGACCCACCCAGCGATCGGCGCTTGCGGAGAGAGCTCCGAGCGCAACATCGATTGTTGCTGTTTCGCTTGCCTGCACCGATCGATCCTCTTCACCGGGGACACCTTCACCGTGGGACGATAACTGTGCCCGATCGTGCACAGGTTGTCGTCGCGCGCCGAGCCGTGCGTTGGTAACGTCGCGGAGCGGATCAATACCAGCCGCGCATTGCCGGGGTCTTGTCGATGACGCCGAATTTTCCATCCGAGTTTCCCGATGCAGGAGCGGCTCCTGTGATGAGCGGGCTCATCTGCCCTGCCTGTTCTCGCGACAACCCTCTGTCGAACGAACACTGTCTCACATGTGGGACGTCCCTCTATCGGACGTGCCGGTCGTGCGGAGTGACAAACCGCGTTGACGCCTCCTTCTGTAGTACGTGTGGGACTGCCCAGGCAAAGCCGCCATCTCCCGATCAGGACCACGCAGGCAATCGAATCGTCACCGTCTTGTTCGCCGATCTGACCAACTCCACTGCGGTAGCCGAGCGGCTCGAACCAGAAGAGTGGGCCGACATTGCCGGACGCCTATTGGCGGCCATGACGGAGTCTGTCGGGCACTTCGACGGAGCAGTGGCAAGGCTGATGGGCGATGGAATCGTGGCGTTCTTCGGCGCACCGGTGGCACATGAAGATGACCCACACCGCGCCATCCGCGCCGGGTTGATGGTCGTTGACCGGGTGGCGTCCGATCGTCGGACGATCGTCGATCGGCTCGGCCCGGGGATCATCGGCGATGACGAGCTCCAGGTGCGGGTCGGAATCAACACCGGACCGGTGGTCGTTGGCCCGATCGGAGGTTCCACGAGGAGCGAATACACGGCGATGGGAGACGCCGTCAACGTGGCCGCTCGGCTCGAGAAGGCGGCGAAGCCGGCGACGGTGCTTGTCTCCGAGACGACAAGACGCCTCGTAGGGTCGTCGGTGTCGGTCGACGCCGCCCAGCCGCTGTTGCTCAAAGGCAAAGCCGAGGCGACAAGCGGGTACGTGGTCCTTGGGTTGAGCGGTGGAGCAGAGTCCGGAGGTCTTCGGCCAAACACCGTGGGTCGACGTGCCGAAATCGACCAAGTGACCGCCATCACCACCGCGGTATCGGGAGGCGCAGGCACAATAATTTTCGTCACGGGAGAGGCGGGGATCGGAAAGTCTCATCTGATGCTCGAGGCACGGACCCATGGAGACGGGCTGGTGTGGCTCGACGTCGCATGTTTCTCATACGAACGAAACATTCCCCTTGGATTGGCCCGAAAAGTCCTGACCGCGCTAGAGGAACTCGGCGGGTCGATCGAGCATTCACTCGGACACGTCGGAGCCGAACGACGCGAAATCCTGCTCCGAGTGTTGGCTCAGGTCGGCGGTGGTTCGGCGTGGGACGACGGTCTGACGCCGAGGGCGGTAGCTGGGGCATTCCATGAAGTGGTCGTTGGCGCGGCAAGATCCTTGGCGGACCGCGGACTCGGGCTCATGATCGATGACCTCCACTGGGTCGACGAGGCTTCCGCCGACCTGCTGGCAGAGTTGCTTGGCGCTGCCGAAGGCCGACCCATCGCGATCGTCTGTTGCCTCCGCCCCGACCACGATTCGGCTGCATGGCGGGTGCTGCAACAGGCCGAGGCCAAATACCCCCACCTGTTTCATCGGGTGACATTGCAATCTCTGAGCTCTGACGACATGACCGAACTCGCCTCGATGATCCTCGACTCCTCGGAGGATCTGACCCTGGCATCGGAGCTCGCGCAGAGGGCCGATGGCAACCCGTTCTACCTCGAGGAGTTGGTGGAAGAGATCAAGCTGTCTCGGCAAGGAGGATCCGACCGGAGCCGTCATGCCTTGCCGGCATCCCTTCAGAGCCTCCTCCAAGCCCGGTTCGATCGCCTCGAACCGTCCACCCGCGACACATTGGAACTGGCGGCGGTGATCGGGCGCGTTTTCGAGCGATCGCTCTTGAGCCGGCTCCGCCGCGTCGACATAGATACCGATATTTCAGAACTCCAGCGAGTGGGTCTCGTCGAGGCTATCGATCGCAACAGTCTCTCGTTTCGCCATGCCTTGACACAAGAGGCGGCGTATCAATCGATCCTGGGCCGTGACCGCAAACGGCTGCATCGGCTGGTGGCGGAGGCCATCGAAGCCGAACCTGATCGACCTGACCGCTCGTCATTGCTCGCCATCCATTTTGTAGCAGCCGACGAATCCGAGAAGGCCGCCCGGTATTGTCTCGAGGCCGGCGAAGGAGCGGCCGCCCTAGGAGCGACCGCTGCAGCCAGGAAGTTCTTCGACACCGGAATCGGCCTAAGGGTGACCGCGGAGATCAGATCGCGCTTGTTGCGGGGGCGAGGCCAGCTCAGAGACTTGCAGGGTGACCTCGACGGGGGCCTCGAAGACCTCAACGAAGCATTGGCTCTCAGCCGCACGACAGGGGACGAAGAGGCCGAATGGGAAGTTCTGGTTTCTTTGGGCCAATTGTGGGCGGCGAGGGACTACGGCGAGAGTGGCCGCCACTTCGAACAGGCGCTCGAATTGGCACGGCGAAGTCGCCGGCACGACAGGCTTGGCCGGTCTCTCAATCGGCTAGGCAACTGGCATGTGAATGCGGCCAATCCGCTGCTCGGGATCTCGATGCACGAAGAGGCGCTGGCGGTGTTCGAATCTTCAGACATGTCCTCAGACGTCGCTGCCACCAACGACCTCTTGGGCATGGCCCACGCCCTCACGGGCCAGTTCGCCGAGTCGCGGCGCTACTACGGAGCGGCCGTCGAGAGTTTCCGACAATCCACCAACAAGTCGGGCCTGGCGGGTTCTCTGATCGGACAGACTCTGGGTTCCCCCAACTACGAGGCGCTGACGGAGGTGCCGATCATTTCGACGGAGGAGGGACTCGTCTTCACCGAAGAAGCATTGGGCCTGGTCAGAGCGTTGGAGTGGGCTGCGGGCGAATCTTACGCCCTCTTCATCAAGGCGCAGTTACTGGCATGCGCCGGTTCGCTGGGCCCGGCACTCGGCATCGCCGAGCACGCACTCGAAATCGCCGAGAGCATTGGTCACGAACAATGGAGAGTCGGGGGTTTGCTCGTCCTTGGCTCGATCGAGTCCGATGCATTTCGTGGAGATGAGGCGATCAAGCATCTCGAGGAAGGTTTTCGACTGGCCAGGGCCACAGGCTCCAAGAACTGGGAGCTCATCGCCTCGGCAGCACTCTCCCTATCGCTGATAGATGCCGGCGAGCTACTTCGAGCTCAAGCGCTGGCCGAAGAGGCGCTCGAAGTCGACCACGCCGCCGGATACCTGGCCCACCGAACTTGTCGGCTGGCTGCCGGCGCCGCCGCCGCCGAACTCGGCGAACGGCGACGGTCGATCGACTTGCTTTCCGAATTGGACCCGTTGGCGCCGGCTGTGGCATTGGCTTTGGGAAAAGCATGGTCGGCCTACGACCCCGACAAGGCGGTCGAGTATCTCCGTGGGGGTTTGATGACCGCTACACACTGGAAGATACCAATCCTGGAATGGCGCATCCATCGGGCCCTGGCCCCTCTGACCGACCCTGGCGAGCGCAATCTCGAGAGAACAAACCAGATTCTGCTGGGATTGGCCGCGTCATTCGACGACGAAACAAGCCGACTCGCCATGGTCGAAAGGATTCCGGCTGCTCTGAAACTGTGAAGAGCCGAGTCGGTCTCTGCATGTCCGACACTGGCATAATCTCCAGACGGCCTGCACCGCGATTTCGGAACTGGGCCGCCATCCGCAACAGACAACCGAGTTGACCCAGAACTCACCCTGACGAGGAGAAACCGATGGCGATGTGTGAAGATCTCGTTGACCTCCCTCTGGAGCCGATGCCAGACGGTGGATGCATCGACTGCCTGGCGATTGGCGCCCAGTGGGTTCATCTGCGTTATTGCGTGACGTGCAAACGTATTCGGTGCTGCGACGATTCGCCCAACCGTCACTCCAGAAAGCATTTTGAGACGGACGGGCACGGTGTCATCCGGTCAAAGGAACCAGGCGAATTCTGGGCGTGGTGTTATGCCCATGAGACCGGCATCAAGACGGCGGAAGTTTGAACACAACACCACGGCAACCAGAGCGAGAGAGCCAAACCGCCGAGCAGGTGCAGCGTACCTATTACGTGATCGCAGGGTTGTACACGCTTGCGGCGTCGCTGATCTGGGGAGTGAATACTCTGTTCCTCCTCGAAGCCGGTCTCGACCTGTTCGAGGTTTTCGCTGCCAATGCCGCGTTCACCGCCGGAATGGTGGTGTTCGAAATACCGACCGGCGTACTGGCGGACACCAGGGGCCGCCGGTTCTCTTTCCTCCTTAGCGTTGGCCTCCTTGCGATCGGGACTTTTGGTTTTGTCCTGGCTGCCGCCTGGGGTTGGGGTCTTTTTGGATTCGCAGCCCTATCGGTGTTCCTCGGGCTCGGGTTTACCTTCTATTCGGGAGCGGTGGAGGCCTGGCTGGTTGATGCGCTGGCGGCGACGGGTTTCGACGGTTCGATGGACCGGGTCTTCGTGCGCGCCGGCATGGTCACCGGTCTCGCCATGTTGGTCGGAACGCTGGGCGGAGGACTCCTCGGTGATGTGGACCTGGCGTGGCCATTCCTGGTTAGAGCGGTACTGCTGGTCGCTTTGCTCTTCTACGCAACGCGGCGCCTGGTCGAAATCGGATTCGAGCCCCGCACCCTCGAACTCAGGCGAATACCGGAAGAAATGGCAAACGTCGCCAGAGATTGCATCAAGAACGGATGGCAACAGCCGAGCATGCGCTTGTTCATGGGTATCTCTTTTTTGAACATGGGAGTGATCAACTGGGCGTGGTACGCCTGGCAGCCGTACGTCCTGGAGCTGGCCAACACCGACGCAGTCTGGATCGCCGGCGTGGTCGCGGCCCTGCTGTCGGTTTCGATCATGGGCGGCAATGCGATCGTGGGTGTCCTCAGCCGGCGTTGTGGCAAGCGAACGACACTTCTCATATGGGCCGCCGGCGCCATGGCACTGGGGTCGGTTGGGGTCGGACTGGCGTCGGGTCCGATCTCGGCGGTGGCGGCGTTTCTCGTGATCGGGGCCGCGCTCGGTGTCATGGGACCCGTGCGACAGGCGTACACCAGCCAGATCATCCCATCGAGTTCCCGGGCTTCCGTAATCTCGTTCGATTCGATGCTGGGCAACACCGGGGGAGTGGCAGGCCAGATCGGCCTCGGGCGACTGTCACAGTCGGTATCGATCGAGGCCGGATATCTCACCGGCGGAGTCGCCCTCGCATTGGCAGTACCGATCGCGGTCGCCATCCGCCGCCGAGGTGACAACGCAGATCTCATCGTCGGCGATGCCGGAGTGGACAGCGCCTGTGCCGCCCAGGGTTTGCCTGACATTCTCGGAATCGATACGGACGTCTTGATCCGGCAATGACCAATGACTAGCTGGTACTGCCGGTAGCCGCTTCATCAATCGTGAGGACGAGAACGCAATCACGGAAGGGATGGGGGACGACCGCCATTGGCTGTTGGTACACAGCCGACAACCTCTCGGCCGTGAGCACGTCCGCCGGGCTGCCACTGGCCGCGACGCGGCCGGCCTCGAACAGGAGCAAGTGATCGGTGTGAGCCGCGGCGAGATTCAGGTCGTGGAGGACAACTGCAATCGCAGCGCCTCGATCGGCGATTTGGCGGAGTGCCGCCATCGACTTCTCCTGGGTGGCTATGTCGAGGCTCGAGGTGGGTTCATCGAGCAACAGGATCGGGGTGTGTTGCGCGATGACCCGTGCCAGACCAACACTCTGCCGCTCGCCGCCGGACAGGTGATCGACACGGCGCCACTCGAGATGACGGATGCCGGCGGCAGCCATCGCCGCATCAACGAGGCCCTTCTCCACGGACGAGTCGATGCGGCTCTGACGGTGGGGATGTCTCCCCATCTCAACGATGTCTCGCACGTTGAATCCGTTCGGGCTGGAAG
The DNA here is from genome assembly GCA_041746105.1 of Acidimicrobiia bacterium. Classification (GTDB taxonomy): domain Bacteria; phylum Actinomycetota; class Acidimicrobiia; order Spongiisociales; family ZC4RG35; genus JBFHRE01. Next base: position 16,465 of record JBGTHP010000028.1, on the reverse strand, counting down.
TACCTGCGGCCAGAAAAGCTCTCGTCGGGGCCAGATCGGCAGGAGTTGAATGCGAAGCATCCATCCCGAGCAGAAGCACCGACCCACTAGTCGGATTCAGATCGCCCGCCAGCAAACGGAGAAATGTGGACTTTCCGGCTCCGTTCGGTCCGACTATCCCGACGATCTCGCCTGGCGCGACCTTGGCCGACACCCGGTCGATTATGACCCGGGAATCACTGTGCCATGAGACCTCCGATGCCTCGATTGCGATAGTCATCGTGTCGGCCGGTGGCGGGCGACCAACAGCCGGATCAGGACCGGTGCCCCAACGATTGCCGTGAGCAGACCCACTGGTATCTCGATCGGGGCGGCGACAGTTCTGGCCGCAGTGTCGAGGGCGAGGACTGCCGATGCCCCCGCCAGTGCCGCCGTGGGAATCAACCACCGGTGTCCAGGTCCGACCAACCGTCTCGCCACCGCCGGTCCCACCAACCCGACAAAACCGATCGCTCCTCCCAGACCAACTGCTCCGCCCACGGCCAGGCCAATTCCACAGGAGGTCCAGCGCAACACTGCGGGGACATCGACACCGAGATATCGCGCCTCGGCTTCGCCCAGGGAGAGAAGATCGAGGGGACGGTGAGACGCCGCGATCAGTGTGATCCCTGAGAGGATCACAGGAATGGCCACCACAAGTAGGTGCCAGGTCGCCCCACCTAGGCCACCGAACACCCAGAAATTGAATGAGGGAACACGCGGGTTGTCCCACGACGACGTCACGGCCCCCAGCACGCCCAACACGCCGAACCCCAACGCCAGACCCACCAACACGAATTCGTTCGTATCGAGCACACGCCTTCCGATCACCTTGATCGCGAAAGTTCCGATGATCGCGCCCAGCACTGCTCCCACGACCATCGGGGTCGTACCACTCCCGGCCCCACTGACCGCAAGCCCGCACAGGGCACCAATCCCGGCCATCGGAGCGACGCCGATCAAATGCGGATCTGCCATCCGGTTGTGCAGAGTGGCGTGGAGTCCCACCCCGGCGACACTCAGACCGGCCCCGGCGCCCAACGCCGCGACAACACGCGGTATCCGCACCGCGGACAGCACAGAGTCGGCGAGTGTCGAAGGCGAGTTATTCAGACCCAAACGCCGAGCGAGCATTGCGAGTAGGTCTGATGGAGCGATCGCGGCCGCGCCAACCACCAGAGCGACCACGATCAACCCCACGAGTGCTGAGGCAAGGCCAGAGAGCACGAGAGCGTTTCTCGGAGTACGCACCCCGCCTAGCCCATCACCGATTTCAGGTCTGCCACCAACTTTGCGAGAGACTCCGCGATCCTTGGCCCGAAGGTGAGAAAGTCGCCTTCCGGGTAGTCCAGGATGCGACCGCTGGCCCCGGCCGGGGTTTCGCGGAATCCGGGAATCGTCAGCAGCCCATCGATCCCACCGAGGGCCTCGAGTCCCTCGCTGGTGATCACGATCACGTCCGGCGCAGCAGAAAACAGTGCTTCTGGTGTTACCGGCACAGTGCCAATCACTCCGATGGCCGCCCCGGCGTCGGCACCGCCGGCGGCCTCGATCAGCGGTTGGGTCGTCATGCCCGCCCCAAACAGCAGGATGACGTCGCGGCCACGGCTGTACACAAAGGCAACTCGCGGAGTGGCACCGAGATCTCCCGACCTCTCCCCGGCCGACTCGATCTCATTGCGCATCCGGGCGACCAACACCGCCCCCTCCTCCGGCACAGCGAGCACCTCGGCGAGGGAGATGACCTTTTCATATAGTCCATCGAAGCTCGTCGGCACGTCGAGGATCACCACCGGGACACCTGCCTGCCTTATCTGGTCGATTGCTGTCTGGGGCGAGGTCTGGATGTCACCGATGACTAGCGACGGCGCCTGCGAAAGAACACCTTCGGCTGTGAGGAACCGGCCAACACCGACGACCGGGAGCCCGATCGCCGCCGGGGGGTGAACCGTCGTCAAATCAGTGGCGACGACGGAGTCGCCAAATCCAAGCTCCCAGACGAGCTCTGTGAGGTCTCCGCTCAACGTCACGATGCGACTCGTGTCGCCAATGGCAGACCCAACACCATCCGCTCCGATGAATTCGACCACGTTCGTCGTAGTCGGCGCAGCGGGATTCGTTGACGTGCCGACGCTGCCGTCTGGCTCGACTTCGGACCCAGAAGTATCCACGACACCGCTACACCCCGTGCTGGCGAGAGCAATCGCGCCGACGGCGAGCACCCAACGCCGACTCATAACGACGGACAACCCACCCGCGCCGACGACATCAACGAACAGAACTGCGATCTCGGAACCTTCCATCCGTCGGCAGTCTTGACCGCCGTTCCGGTCAGATTGGGGTATGTCGGATTCCCTCCGAACAGGAGGTCATATGTGACCGTGGCCGTGTCTCCTTCGATCACGACATCTGTTGGGTTCACCGAGATTCCACCCATCGAGTCTCCAGTGGAGAGGTATTTGGTGACGGTGCCCTCGAGACCGGTCGGATCGTCGATGTAGGCCGCCTTGAGTTCGAAGCCGGACACACTGTCGAATGCAATCTGAAATGCGAGAACGATATCGTCGACGTCCGGATCCTCACCGGCCACGATGCTGCTGGAAACGGGCGGGGCGGCCGGACGTGTGGTCGTGGTGGTGGGAGATTCCGTGGTGCTCGTGGTCGGGGAGACGGTGGTGGTTGTGGTCGGGGTAGTCGTCGTCACGACGCTGTCGGTCGTTGTCGAAGCCAGAGGTTCGCTCGCACCGCCACAAGCCGATACGCCGAGGGCCAGAACCGCAAGAAGCAATCGATGTCTCAAGGCACACTCCAGGGTCAGAAGACGGCGATGATGTCGGGCGACGGGTTCGACAGCGAGTCGACATGGTCCCGACACCGTGTCGGGCCAATCGGTCTGGAATGATCGGTGGTCGTGCGCCGTACCAATGTCAGGGGACGGCGACATCCATGGCGGTTCCGCCCCATCCGTTGACAAGGTCCCGACCCTGAACCTGCACGATCTCGACCCCGTTCGGGACCGTGATTCCGGAGATTGATCGTGTGAAAGGCTGTTCGGCTGCGTGATCATGGAGCAGTTCCCTGACCGCATACACCTCGCCCTCCGGCCCGACAACCCGCCAGGCGTCGGCGTAGCGCTCGGGTGCGTCGTAAGGCGAACTGATTGTCACGTCGAAGGTCAACGTGCCGTCATAGGACCTGGTCACCGCCACTTCGACCACGTCGGGGAAGAGAGAGTCGGCACTCGCGGCGGATTCGCCGGTACCACAAGCTGAGACGAGCATCAGAATTCCCGCAATTCGAACCATCCAGAGGCCGGGTCTGGAACATGAGTCAGAAAACGCCACACCTCGACCATATCGGTCTTCCTCGACGCGGGCACAACGTTGCCCAATCGGCCAAGCCGTTGTTAGCCTCGGAGGATGGCCCTGCCTCTAGGTGTAGAAGGCCCGGTCCAGGCCGAGGTATTCACCGTGTTTCTCGACTCGGAGACGGTGTGGCTGACAGGGCCATGCGGCGCCGATCCGTGGTTGATCGAAACCGACCACTCCGAACATCCGCTCGAGGTCGTTCGCCGAATAGTCGAACGTGAACTCGAGTCTGTGTGGCTTGTCCACTCGACCTCATGGCGATGGGCGGCCGGCGCGGTGACGCTGTCGTTTGTGGTTGTGATCGGGTCCGACGGGGTGGGCAACATGGCCAAGGTCGCCATAGACCGAGCCGTCCTTGCCCGTGGCTCTGCCAAGGCTGCACCAGACCAAATCGCATTTCCACAAGTCCTCGAACATGGGTTGCGTCACCTTGCGTGGCTCGCGCTAGAGGACGAGGTGGTGAGAACAACGCTGACCGACGATTGGCGTGAAGTGCTGAGCGGCTACGTGCCGGAACCTTTCCGCCAGTTGGAGATAGGATCGATCGAATGATGCAATTGACTTGCGCCTGCGGATGGGAAGCTCGAGGCGAAGAGGATGAACTGGTTGCGGCGGCCCAGGAACACGGACGCCGCATGCACAACATGGACATCAGCCGGGAAGAGGCGCTCGCGATGGCCGCGCCTGTTCCCGACTGACTCCAAACCGCACGATCAACTCGGCGGTGCGCTTTTTTCCTCGACTAGAGACCGTTGCCCCGCAGGCAGGGCGTACTCGAGGCATGCACACTTGGGGACGGTGCATTCGGCCCCGGTGCGATGTTCACGGCGTGGATGACCACATCCACTACAGCGCTGTCTGCCGCCGTCGAATTGTCGAACGGCAGTCGCTTTCAACGGGAGCGCTCCTTGGCGACGTTGACCGTCAGGTTGCGGCCGTCGATGCTGTGTCCATTAAGTGCGTCGATCGCGGCGTTGGCGGCCTCTGAGGTCGCCATCTCCACGAATCCGAAGCCGCGGGAACGGCCGGTGTCGCGATCGGTGATGACCTGGGCCTTGGTGACGGCTCCGTGCGGAGCGAAAAGGGTTTCCAGATCGGATGAGGTTGTGTTGAACGTGAGGTTCCCCACGTAGAGGTTTGCAGACATTGTTTTTGGCTCCTTTTCGAAGCTGTGAACCGTCGGGGGCTAGACGCCCCGCTTGATCTGCGTTAGGTCACGGACTCCATCCTTGGGTCGGTCTGATCGTCGGCATGTCCTGCGGTGGCTCCGCCGACGGAACACGGTGGCGGAGCTGGCGCTGCACGCAAATTTCTGCGCGCGCTTCGTAACAGGATAGCGCGGCTGGCCGGTCGCCCGTCCGCCGTGAGGGAAAGGGTGGTGTATTCGCCGCAAACAACACCTCTGACCGGTGGGCGGTATTGTCGAAAGCGTCGATAACTATTACGTCTGATCCTCAGAGGAGTAGGGCTGTGCGAGCGATTCTGGTCACGAATGAAGATGGATACCACGCCTATTTGACCGAAATCGACGAATCTCACCTTCCCGATGGCGACGTCGAAGTGGCGGTGTCACATTCGACGTTGAACTACAAGGACAGCCTCGCACTCACAGGAAGCTCACCTGTCGTTCGGAATTTCCCGATGATCCCCGGGGTGGACCTCGCCGGCTCGATCGTCCACAGCGGTCACCCTGATCACCAGGTGGGGGACAAAGTGATCGTGAATGGCTGGGGTCTTGGTGAGCTTCACTGGGGCGGCCTTGCCCAAAAGGCACGGGTCAGATCCGACTGGATTGTCCCGATGCCGGAACAATTCGACGCCCGTCAGGCAATGGGAATCGGCACAGCCGGTTATACGGCGATGTTGTGTGTGATGGCCCTAGAGGACCACGGCGTAGACCCGACCTCTGGCCAGGTGCTGGTCACAGGGGCAGCAGGCGGGGTCGGCGGCGTGGCTGTGTCGGTACTCGCCAAACTCGGCTACACCGTTGTGGCCTCCACCGGCCGGCTGACCGAGTCTGAATATTTGGAGACGTTGGGCGCAACAGAAACGATCGGGCGAAATGTGCTCTCAGAGCCGGGTCGACCGCTTGGACGCGAACGATGGGCCGGTGTGGTTGATGCCGTTGGCAGCCACACACTCGCCAACGCCTGCGCCTCGACGAAGTATGGAGGAATTGTCGCAGCCTGTGGATTGGCTCAAGGAATGGACCTCCCACTCACCGTGATGCCGTTCATTCTCAGGGGAGTCACCCTGGCGGGAATAGACAGTGTCTACTGCCCGCTACCTCGTCGTCTGGAAGCGTGGCAACGATTGGCAAACGACCTCGATCCGGCTCACATCGAGTTGATGACGACGGAGGTCGGTCTGTCAGAGGCGATTCACACCGCCCAGCAACAACTGGGCGGACAGATCCGTGGACGAGTTGTCGTCGATGTCGCGAGATAGGGTCCGGTCATGACTCAGCCAATCAGCCGGTACCCGAGCCCTTCTCTCGACACACTGCCCGAGGACCTGAAGGCGGCCATCCTCCGGATTCAGGAGAAGACAGGTTTTGTTCCAAACGTCTTCCTTGCTCTGGCCCACCGTCCGGAGGAACTTCGTGCCTTCATGGCGTACCACGACGCGCTGATGGACCGTGAGAGCGGGCTGAGCAAAGCAGAGCGGGAAATGATCGTGGTCGCCACCTCAGGACGGAACGATTGCCTGTACTGCGTGGTGGCTCACGGAGCCATCCTCCGAATCAGGTCGAAATCGTCGACCCTCGCCGATCAGATTGCCGTGAACCACCGCAAGGCGGACATCAGCACCCGGCAGATGGCGATGCTGGACTTTGCGATCAAGGTGGCGGTCGACTCAGGGGGCCTCTTGGAATCCGATTTCACCGGACTCGAGGACCACGGCTTCAGCACAGAGGACATCTGGGACATCGCTGCCATCAGCGCGCTATTCGCGATGAGCAACCGAATGGCCAATTTCCTGTCGATGCAGCCCAATTCCGAGTTCTACCAGATGGGCCGCTGATGACGATGCCTGAGTCGGCTGCGCCTGCCTCGTTGTACATGGTCACGGGCGCATCCCGCGGCATCGGTCACGCGCTCGAGATCGAAGCACGCGCCCACGGGTTCACAACCGCCACTGTGTCCCGGGGAAATGCAGCGGGGACACACCACCTGTCGGCAGACCTATCCAACGAGTCGGCCTGGGAGCGAATGGTCGATTGGACCCAGAACCTCGTGAATTCGGAACAATGGGCGAAGATCGTGTTCGTACATTGTGCCGCCACTCTGGAGCCGATCGGTTTTTCCGGCGAAGTCGACTCTGAGGAACTGAAACGTCAGTTGATGTTGAACTTGATGAGTCCGCTGGTGCTCGGACACGAACTTGTCCGCATACTGGCAACAGCTGCGATCCCGTCAACGATCGTGATGATCACTTCGGGGGCATCGACCACCGCCTACCCGGGATGGAGCGGCTACGGACCTGCCAAAGCCGCTATCGACCACTGGGTGCGGACGGTGGGGGCAGAACAAACATTGCGCGGTTCCGAGGTGTCGGTGATCGCAGTCGCTCCCGGCGTCGTCGACACCGAGATGCAGTCCATGATCAGATCCACCGATTCCCGGCAGTTCCCCAAAGTCGATCGGTTCGTCGACATGCAGCTCGAAAACACTCTGGCATCACCACGGGACGTCGCCGAAAAGCTCTTCGCTCTTTCGGTCGACCCTGGCGCAATCAATGGAGCCGTCACAGATCTACGCCGGCTCTAGCCGGTCTGGTTGCCTTTTGGGACACCAAGATGGCGCCACGTGATTCTCACCCGCCGAGATATTTGGCGAGGTGTTGGCCGGTGAGGGTCGACCGGGCGGCAACCAGGTCGGCCGGGGTCCCTTCGAACACAACTCTGCCACCGTCGTGGCCGGCTCCTGGGCCGAGGTCGATTATCCAGTCGGCATGAGCCTTGACCGCCTGGTGGTGTTCTATGACTATGACCGACCTGCCAGAGTCGACAAGCTGATCGAGGAGGCCGAGCAACTGTTCGACGTCGGCCAGGTGGAGCCCGCTGGTGGGCTCGTCGAGTACGTAGATATCGCCGTCCTCCGCCATCTGGATGGCGAGTTTGAGCCGTTGACGTTCACCACCGGAGAGCGTGGTGAGAGGCTGGCCGAGGCTGAGGTAGCCGAGTCCAACCACGGACATCCGTTCCAGGATGGCGTGCGCGGCAGGCACTTTGGAGTCTCCGTCGGCGAAGAATGCCTTGGCTTCGGTGACCGACATCTCGAGGACCTCGCTGATGTCCTTTTCGCCAAGCCGGTATTCGAGCACCGACGCGTCGAACCGCTTTCCCTCGCACTCCTCACAAGTCGTGGCCACGGTCTCCATGAATCCGAGTTCCGTGTAGATGACGCCGGCCCCGTTACAGCCGGGGCAGGCGCCGGCCGAGTTGGCGCTGAACAGTGCAGGTTTCACGCCGTTTGCCTTCGCGAACGCCTTTCGGATCGGGTCGAGCAATCCCGTGTAGGTAGCCGGGTTGCTCCGGCGCGAACCGCGGATCGGGGTCTGGTCGAACGACACCACGCCATCTCGACTCGACACCGAACCGTGGATCAGTGAACTCTTCCCGGATCCCGCCACTCCGGTGACAACCAACAGCACGCCGAGTGGTATATCGACATCGACGTCCTGAAGGTTGTGGGATCCGGCCCCGCGCACCTCGAGTACTCCAGAAGGTGTGCGCACCGACAGTTTCACCGAGGCACGGTCATCCATGTGCAGTCCGGTGAGTGTGTCGCTCGCCAGCAGTTCATCGACGGTTCCCTCGAACACCACCTCGCCACCGGCAGTGCCGGCGCCGGGGCCGAGGTCTACGACATGGTCGGCTACCTCGATTGTCTCCGGCTCGTGTTCAACCACGAGCACCGTATTGCCCTTGTCGCGCAACCGCAGCAGCAGCTCGTTCATCCGCTGGATGTCGTGGGGGTGAAGGCCGGTGGTGGGTTCGTCGAACACATAGGTCACGTCGGTGAGCGAAGAACCGAGATGTCGGATCATCTTTGTGCGCTGCGCCTCGCCTCCAGACAAAGTCCCCGATGGCCGGTCGAGTGAGAGGTAACCAAGCCCGATCTCAACGAAAGAGTCGAGGACATGCTGGAGTGTGGCGAGCAGTGGGACCACCGATGGCTCCTTCAGCGTCTTCACCCAGTCTGCGAGGTCGCTGATCTGCATCGCGCAGGCGTCGGCGATATTGATCCCCATGACCTTGGAGGAGCGTGCACCCTCGTTCAGCCGGGTGCCACCGCAGTGTGGACAGTCGGTGAAAGCGACCGCCCGCTCCACGAATGCCCTGATGTGCGGCTGCATCGCGTCGACGTCTTTGGAAAGAAACGACTTCTGCACCTTGGGTACAAGGCCCTCGAACGTCAGGTTGATGTTGTCGAGCTTGACCTTGCGCGATTCGCCATAGAGGAACTCCTGGCGCTGTTGTTTGGTGAATTTGGCAATGGGAACGTCGGTAGGAACCACTGCGGCAAAAATTCGCACGTACCACCCGTCCGCTGTGTACCCCGGGATCGTGATCGCACCGTCATCGAGCGACTTGGTCTCATCAAAGAGTTGGGTCAGGTCGATGTCGGAGGCCTGTCCCATACCCTCACACCGGGGACACATGCCGCCCGCCACGCTGAAGGTTTTTCGCACGGTTTTTGAATCGCCGCGCTCCACCGTGAATGAACCACTCGCCCTGACCGAAGGGACATTGAACGAGAACGCCTTGGGTGAGCCGATGTGCGGATCACCTAGACGGCTGAAGACGATCCGCAGCATGGCGTTGGCGTCGGTGACGGTACCGACGGTGGAGCGGGAGTTGGCACCCATCCGCTCCTGGTCGACGATGATCGCCGTTGTCAGCCCCTCGAGCAGATCAACCTCGGGGCGTGCCAGCGTTGGCATGAAACCCTGCAAAAAGGCGCTGTAGGTTTCGTTGATCATCCTTTGGGATTCGGCGGCAATGGTGTCAAAGACCAGCGAACTCTTGCCTGAGCCAGAGACCCCGGTGAATGCCGTCAACCGGCGCTTGGGGATCTCGACGGTGACGTTCTTGAGATTGTTTTCACGCGCACCTTGTACGCGGATCATGCCGTGACCGTCTGCGACATGCACCGGTGACCCCGCTCCAGGCGCGCTGGTTCTGCTCATCGTCACTCCATCTCCTCGACCGTGCGCCTGCGGCGGCATCTTGATCGACATCCTCCGGCGTTGTTGCACTTTTTAACCGATTGAGCCCGCAATCACCGAACCACGATCGTATTTCTGGTGCGAGTCCTGTTGCCGGCGAAATCAACAGGCTTCGAGAATCCTCGATCCTTACCGTCAGGCAAGCCTCGCACCTGATACGGTCATCAGACATCATATGACTTCAACTCTCGTCATTGGCTGCGACATCGGTACACAGAGCACAAAGGGGATGCTGTTTGGACGTGATGGTGCCGTGGTCGCGACTGCCACAGAGACTTACGGCGTCCGTTTTCCATCGCCGGGTTGGGCAGAACAGAACTTCGGAGATTGGACCACTGCGCTGGAGCAGGTTCTCGCCAAACTCGGCGCCGCCGCAGCCGGCGAGGTCACCCATATCGCGATCGCAGCCCAGGTAGATGGAGTTGTCGCTCTCGACGCTTCTTTTGCGCCGCTGGCTCCGGCGATCATCTGGATGGATCGGAGGGCGGCGGCAGAAGCGGCGGCAGTGGGCACAGCCCTGGGAAACGACCGGGTGTATTCGACGACTGGTCTCAACTGCGATGGCAGCCACGGCGCACCCAAGATGCGCTGGTTGCTCGATCGCTTTGCAATCGCGCCGCAATATCTCCTGCCTCCGGGACCAGCCATCAATTTGTGGCTCACGGGAGTCGCCGTCCAGGATCATGCCAACGCGTCCTCCTCGATGCTCTACGACATCAAGGCCCGAGCCTGGTCCTCCGAGATGGTGAAGCAGTTCCAGATCCCGGACCTGTATCTAGGCGAAATCGTCGACTCGACAGCCATCATCGGAACCATTCGCCCTGAGATCGCAAAGCGAGTCGGGTTATCCCAAGATTGTCAGGTTGTGGCAGGGACCGGCGATGACCACGGTTCGGCTCTCGGCGTCGGCGCCGCCGTTCCCGGAATTGTCGCCGACATCTCGGGCACTGCCGAACCAGTCGGCACCACCACACCCGACCCGGTGCTCGATCCGCTGCAACTCGTCGAAGCCCATGCACATGCCGCCCCCGACCTGTACTTCATCGAGAATCCCGGTTTCGTGTCGGGCGGCAGTGTGATGTGGCTGGCAGGGATTCTCGGCACCGGCCAGTCCGACTTGTTTTTGCTGGCAGACGAATCCCCGCCAGGAGCGGGCGGTCTCGGGTTTGTGCCTGCCCTCTCCGGGTCGATGACACCAAGGTGGAACGATTTGGCTCGAGGCTCTTTCACCGGAATGTCGATGGACCATGGAAGAGCGGAAATGGCGCGAGCCGTGCTCGAAGGTTGCGTATTCGGCCTCCGTGACATTGTCGATCGGCTCAAACAGATGCAACTTCCGGTGACAGCAGTCCACGTTGGCGGCGGGGGAGCGAGGAGCGACCTGTGGCTGCAGATGAAGGCCGATATCCTCGGTATTCCGGTGCGGCCGGTGAGGGGAGAGGCATGCGCCACCGGTGCGGGATGCTTGGCCGGAGTCGCGGCAGGGTGGTTTACGACCGTGGACGAAGCCACCGATGCCATGGTCACGGTCGGTGCGGTTTTCGAACCGGCCGCAGCCCATCAGGCGGAGTATGCGGAGGCATATGACCGGTACCGGCGAGTTTTTGATGCGCTCGAACCCACCTGGGGCTATGAATGAGTCTGGCTTCGCTCGAACTCCTGCGGCGAGCCGGTGGACTCACCAACGACACCATCGGCCTCGAACACATCGTTATCGGAGACAGCGCACTGTTTCGGGTGCCGGAATTGGCCGGCCGGTTGGGACGACCGGGTCCGATCGTCATGCTCGAGGATGCAACCCCGATGGTGAGGGATGGGCTGGACCTGAAAGAACTCGTTGCCGGTCTACTGTCTTCCGTCGCAACCGTGCGTCGCCTCGTCGTCGGCCCGGACGATGGAATGGCGCATGCCGATGTCGAGACGGTTGCCGCCGCCGCCGAGGGCTCGGCCGGCGCGGGGCTGATCGTCTCGGTCGGGTCGGGCACCATCACCGACATCGGCAAGGAGGCGAGCCGGATCGGCGTCGTACCGCTGATGGTGGTACAGACGGCCGCGTCGGTGAATGGATACTCCGACGATCTGGCGGTTTTGTTGAAGGATGGGGTGAAGCGGACCTCGCCTTCGGTGTGGCCCAAAGCTTTGGTGATCGACACCGTCGTGTTGGCGGACGCACCCCAGCGACTCACGCGGTCCGGCATGGCCGAGATGATGGCGATGTTCACCGCTCCGGCCGACTGGTATCTCGCTTCGGTATTCGGTTTCGACACGTCGTTTCACCCTGACATCGTCGACCTCTTCCGACCCGACGGTGACCGGCTCATCGGAGCCGCCGACGAAATCGGACACGGTGATCGAGGTGGACTCGGTGTCCTTGCACATACGTTGACCAGTTCGGGGCTGGCAATGGGGATCGCTGGGCGGACCGCCCCGCTTTCCGGGACAGAACACCTCATCAGCCACCTGCTCGATATGTCGGCGCGGGCCGATGATCGCCTCGTCGGCCTACACGGGGCGCAGGTGGGTGTCGCCGCGCTGATTGCCGCCTGTTTGTGGGAGCGTCTACTCGCCCCTTCGATCGTCGACCTGGCAGTGGCGCATACACCGTCTGACGAAGAACTCCGAACGTCGGTAGAGGCCGCGTTCAACGAAATCGACCCCAGCGGGGCAATGGCAGATGAGTGTTGGGCCGACCTGGCCATCAAGGTCACGGCCTGGCGTGAACTGTCTCGAGACATGGATGGGGTGTGGTCAACCCTGGCCGGAGCCAGAGACAAACTCTCCGCCCTGGTTGCCACGCCAGAAGCAATCGCCTCTGCTCTGGGCAGAGCCGGAGCTCCGCTCCGATTCTCCGAGCTACAACCGGCGATCGCACCTCGGCGGGCACGGTGGGCTGTTGCGTCGAGTCACTTGATGAGGAACCGCTTCACTGCGCTCGACCTTGCCTTCTTCCTCGGATTGTGGAAGGAAGAGGACGTCGACGCCGTCCTCTTGCGGGCGGCCGGCGTCGGAGGTGGATTGTGAAGATCCTCGATCGGTATCGCGGTTTCGCCTTGGATCTCGATGGCACCGTGTATCTCGGCGACGCACTGCTCCCAGGTGCACAACAGACGATCGAGGCCATCAGGGCGTCGGGACGGCCTCTCGTATATCTCACGAACAAACCGTTGGAACCTTCATCGGAGTATGCGGCGAAACTCACCAGGCTCGGCCTTCCGACGACCGGCGATGAGGTCATCTCCTCACTCGACGCGATGGTCGACTACCTGGCAACCCATCACCCTGCCGCCACGATCTACTGCGTGTCAGAACCTCTGGTCGAAAAGGTGCTGAGCGAGGCCGGCCACCAGATAGTCGCTCAACCGGCAGCCGCGTCGGCTCGGGTGGTGGTTGTGTCGTTCGATCGCACATTCGATTATCAAAAACTCTTGGCTGCCTACACCGCCGTCAGGGCCGGTGCCGTCCTGGTAGCAACCAACCCCGATCGATTCTGCCCGACCCCTGACGGCGGGTTGCCGGACTGTGCCGCCATGCTGGCGGCCATCGAAGCCGCCACCGGAACCGTGGCCGAGGCGATCGTGGGTAAACCGTCTGCAGCGATGGCGGCCGCCGTGATGCGCCGGTTGGCCGTCCGACCCGCGGAAATCCTGATGGTGGGCGACCGTCATGAGACCGACGTTCGATTGGCCCTGAAAGCCGGTTTTGCCTCCGCTCTGATCTCGCCATCCGGCGCCGTCGTTGCCGAGGCAACCGAGAACATGCCCACGTACCGCATCGAGGACTTGGGTGGACTGCTCAAAGAACACCACCTACAGCCAGAAAGTGAGGTGTGAGCGTGGAGTTCATTTTCATGCTGACCAAAAACGACAGCACCGTTCCCGACGCGATGGATGTCTATCGAGCGGTTTCCGACACCGACCTACAATTTGTGGGTTTCAAAGATGTCGGAGCGAGTCGCTCGACACTCGAGAAATTGACCGACCAGATGCATCAGGACGGGCGAACGGTGTTCCTCGAAGTTGTCTCGACTTCGCTCAGCGATGAGTTGGCGTCGATCGAAGCCGCGATCGAGGTAGGCGTCGACTATGTCCTAGGAGGCACCCACGTCGAGGAGGCCGTTCCCATGTTTGCCGGCACCAGTGTTCGTTATTGCCCTTTTCCGGGGAGAGTTGTCGGCCACCCTTCGGTGCTCGAAGGCACGATCGACGAGATTGCAGAACATGCGAGACGGTTGACGGCGGTGCCCGGCGTTCACGGCGTCGATCTTCTCGCCTATCGGAATCATTCGGTCGACCCCGCCGCCCTGACGGCGGCCGTGGCGGTGGCGTCGGGCGGTCCGGTCATCGCGGCAGGAAGCGTCGACTCCGAAGAGCGAATCAGAGCACTGGCAGACGCCGGGGCATGGGCTTTCACCATTGGCGGTGCGATCTTCCAGGGGCAGCTTCCAGGGGCCCCGTCCATCGCCGCCCAGATCGCATGGACTTTGGAAGTGGCAAGAGCGTGACGAGCGCAATCGATCGATGGAAAAGGACCACATGACGAGAACTGGCGCCGTCATGGTCGACTCGGTGGTCAAACATTTTGGCCAGACCACTGCTGTGGACGACGTCAGTTTCGAGCTCGAACCCGGGACCTTCTTCGCGCTGCTCGGCCCATCTGGATGCGGCAAAACGACACTTCTACGGATCCTTGCCGGATTCGAACACCCATCTTCTGGAAGAGTTCTACTCGGTGGAATAGACCTGACGGAAACGCCCGCCTACGAACGCCCTGTCAACACGGTGTTCCAGCATTACGCACTGTTCCCGCATATGGACGTGGCCGGAAACGTTGGATACGCCCTGCGGCAGGCCCGGCCGCGTCTGGAGAAAGCGGACATCGACAACCGAGTCGACCAGATGCTGGAGCTGGTTCGCCTCTCGGCGTTCAGGCGACGAAGGGTTTGGGAGATGTCCGGCGGTCAGCAGCAGCGGGTGGCGCTGGCTCGGGCCCTGATCTCGCAGCCGCAGGTGCTGTTGTTGGACGAGCCGCTCTCGGCGCTCGATGCGAAGTTGCGAGCAGAGATGCAGACAGAACTCAAGTCGCTCCAGCGTGACGTCGGCATCACGTTCGTATTCGTCACGCACGACCAGCGCGAGGCGATGTCCATGGCCGACCGGGTAGCAGTCATGCGCAGCGGTCGGATTCTCCAGGACGACACGCCAGAGAACCTCTATGACCACCCCGTGGACACCTTCGTGGCCGACTTCGTTGGCTCATCGAACCTCTACCGGGGCCGCCTCCTGTCGACGACGGCGACATCGGCATCCGTCCAGATCGAGGGCGGAATGGTTTTGTCAGGAGTGATGGCGGTGAGTGATCTCGAGAACGGAGCAAGGGCGGCAGTTGCCCTGAGACCGGAACGGATCGAGACGGTTGATCTCGATCTCGAGCCCGAAGCCGAGGTCAACTGTGCAGGCCTGGTTGTCCAGCGGACGTTTTTGGGAAGCCATCTCAGCTATCGGGTCGAGGTGGCAGGGATCGGCCTGGTCGACATCAACACACCACGCACGGCTTCAGGACGTCCGCCTCACGAAATCGGCCAACGGATTGGCCTGCGATGGCCGATCGAGGCGGCCTCCGTCATCGGTGACATTCAGACCATCGGCAGCGAAAGAGAGGGCGGAGAACCCGCCGCAGACAGAGAGGAACAAATATGAGAATGAAGAAGTCGATTCGTTGGTGGTCAACACCAGCGGTGGCGGCCATCGTTTTGATTCTCGGTGCGTGCGCACCGGCAGCAGACGACAGCGGAGACACAGAGCCGGCCGGAGAACTCGGGGACACGCTGAACATCGCAACGTGGCCCAACTACCACGACCCTGACGTCATCGCTGCCTTCACCGCCGAAACCGGCGTGAATGTGAACATGAGCGTGTTCGGTTCGACTGAAGAGATGGAGGCTCTTCTTCGGGCAGGAAACTCCGGGATCGACATCGTGGTTCCCACCCATTACGCGGTGCCTGGTTGGATCGAAGACGGCTTGATTCAGAAACTCGACTACGGCGCAATCGGCAACCCCGACCTGTCGGCATGGGATGGCGCATTCGTTGATCAGCCATTCGACCCGGGAAATCAGTACACCATCCCTAAGAACTGGGGGACGACGGGGATCATCTACGCACCAGATGCTGGAACACCGGTGACGAGTTGGGTGGATTTCTTCGAGAGAATCCAGGGAGATCTCAACGGGAGAGCTCTCATCGTCGACCATCAGATCTCGACCATTGGATCGGCGGCCATCGCCCTCGGTTATGACTTGAATACAACCGATCCGGCGGAGTTGGCCGAGATCGAGGCCATGCTCATCGATCTCAAGTCGAGCCTCTGGGCAATAAGCTCGGATGTCCAACCGGCTCTCAGAAACGGCGACACTTCGGCGTCGATGGCCTGGACGGGAGACGGGGTCCAGGTGGTCAGGGACAACCCGGACTACACCTACGTGCTTCCGGACGACGGGGGAGAACTGTGGGTGGACAACTGGAGTGTCGCGGCAGACGCCCCGCATCTCGCCGCAGCCAACGCGTTCCTCGAGTTCATCTTGCGACCGGAGAACTCGGCGGCAGACACGGTGTTCATCCTGTTCCCGCACGCAAACCCGGCAGTGCTCGACCTTCTTCCCGCCGAAGTGGCGGAGAACGACGTGATCTATCCGGATCAGGCGGCCATAGCCCGCATGACCCTGTCCTCGGCAGCTGCCTACAACAGCGTCGAAAGGGCGGAAATGTGGGCCAGGGTGAAGTCATCGTCGTGACCCGTCCATGACCACCGATGCGAGAGGGGTGCAGGCCCAGCGGCCAGCACCCCGC
>JBGTHP010000027.1:0-5451 GCA_041746105.1 Acidimicrobiia bacterium | reverse complement strand
GCCGGTCACCGTCGCCCCGGAAACAGCGGCCCCGGCATCGTCACGGACGGTGATCGTCACGGTCGCCGTCCAGTTGCGCCCGGCGGGCACCGCGGTTGCGTCGAGATCTGCAACGTGGATCGTTCCGGATCCGCTCACGGTTACGACGACGCTCGCCGAGTCGGTGGCTCCGGCATCGTCTGTCACTGTGACAGTTGCGGTGTAGGTGCCGGCAGCCGAGTACACATGCCCGACCGTGGCACCACTGGCCGTGGCGCCGTCCCCAAAGACCCAAGCAAAAGACATCACGGTGCCGTCTGCGTCATAGGACGTCGATGCGTCAAAAGTCACGGTCAAGGGCGATGCACCGGATTGAGGAGTCGCAGTCGCCACCGCGACCGGGGCAACGTTTCCGGATCCCGGCGGCCGGAAACAGGACACATAGGCGTCATAACCACCGGTCGTGCACAGGTCGCCGCTCGGCAACGCTGTCGCCCAAACCGTGGCGAACGGAGCAAAGCCTTCCCACAGCAGCCCACCGTCGGCGGAGTAACCAACCGTGACGCCGGGGATGAAACCCCCGGGCAGGTTGGGTCCGCCCTTACCGGTGACGACGATGGTGCCGTTGGCCATCGCTACGACCGCTGACGGGATCTCGTCTGTGTTCAAGCCTCCGTCACGGACGGCCTGCCAGCGCACCGCTCCGGTGGTGGTGAACGAGACGGTGTACCAATCGAGAAACCCTCGAGACGCCTGACCGGTAGCTATCACGTTGCCGTCCGCACCGAGAGCGATCCGCAAACCTGCGGCTCCGGTGCCATCGACCGGCTTGGTGTCGGTCCGCCAGAGGCGGGCACCGGTGGCGCGATCGTACGCAACAACGGTCAGGTAGGCAGTGATCCCGACATTTCCCTGCCCAGTCACGTAGACCCGTCCGGCGTCGACGACGACGTCGCGAGCTGCGATACCTTCTGCTGCCGTGGTCAACCAGCGCCTTGTGCCGGTCGAGGTGTCGAACGCGGCCGTGATCCAGGTTGCACCACCCGACACATTGCCTGACACGACGACGTCGACGCCGTCCGGGCTGAGCGCCAGCGAAGTGGCAATGTCGTTGGCGAGAAATCCGGTGGCGATCGTCTGTGACCACAGCACCGCACCCGCTGGGCTGTACTTGTGCACCCGGATGTCCTGCCCGTCGCCAAGGGAGTTGAAAGCCAGGTAGACGTTGCCTTCTGCGTCCACAAGCAGGCGGCCGACACTCGGCAGTGTCTGGTTGATGTCCACCCGCCATTGCAGGGCTCCCGCCGAGTTGTAGCGAACCATCGTGATGGCGATCGGGCTTCCCGACGATGATGTGTTGCGCCCAATTGCCACGACGTCGCCATTGGGTGCCGTCGCCACCCAGTCACCGACGAACGTGCCGGTCAAGGGAGTGGACGAGGCCCGCCAGCGGAAAGCACCCGTCGAGGAGTACGAGGTCACAGCGAGGTTCCGTCCGCCGGAAGGTCCCGAGACGATGGCGACGTTGCCATCCGTATCGGTCGCGATTCGTGCGGCTTGCCCGGCCCCGGTGGATCCGGCGTCGAGACCGCCGGCTTGCCACAACAGGGGAAGGGTGTCGGCGGCGCGGGCTGGGGGCGCAGCCCCGATCATGGCGGCGAACATCGCAGACACCACAAAAATGGGCACCCACCTACGAATTCCGGAACCGCCACCAAACTCGTGACGCACGGTCGTCGAACAATTCGACACAATTCCTCCTCAACATCCTGGCCGCACCGCCGTCCGATATCTTCCAATGGAGAGGTTATGACGTGAACGTTTCCGAAACCTCAACAGCGCCATAAGTTTGTTTGATCCGTCCGCATCTGCCGCACTGGCCATAGCTTCGATGGCCGGCTCCGCCTCATGACCCGGAGTGTCCCGCCGACGCCTCCAAAGCGTGGCTCATTCGGGCCCGGCGATTTTCCGGTAGTGACGTGTGAGGAATCGGCGACAGGGAGCAAGCCCCGCCCAGCGTTACTGCATGCGACCGTTTGGCTCCGCTCGCTGTGCGATCGGACCTGGGAACACCAGCAAGCTCATCAGAAGCCCGACCGCGCCGGCCAGGAATGGCGCGCCCAGAGTCATGTGGATCGACCAACCGAGGCCACCTTCTCCGATTCCTACGACAAGCAGGTAAAGGGCGTACCAGGTCGCCGGCACGGCAGCAGAAAGAACCCTCGCCCGTCGAGCCGGGTCCTGTTTGCGCATGTTGATGCCGATAGCGTCACCTACCACACCGGCGGCGGCCGCCGGCAATACGTACCAGTAGGTGTCCGAAAACACCGTCATGAGAGCTCCGTTGATCGTCAGGATGACCGTCAGGGCTCCCACCGGAAGCGGACCGTGCCTGAGAATCAACAGGAGGACTCCGGCAGCCAGTGCAGCCTGGATCAAGAGCGCGGACACACCGAGGTTTTCTCGGACAAACGGTTCTTGATCGGCCCTGTTCCAGCCCGACGTGTTGGTCAGGATCGTTGATCCATCTGGCATCCAGGCAATACCACCCCAGGCCTCGTCGGCGGCGGCGTTACGGGTGAGATTGGTCGGTTCATTGCCCTGAATGTCGCCCACATACAGCTCGGTGTTCCCGTCTCTGTCACTCATGAATGCGATCGACTTTCCGTCGGGTGACCAAGCCGGGCCGCCATCAAAAGCGTTATTCGCCGTCAAAGGTGATACACCGGTACCGCCCGCCTGCATCACATAGATCTCGTAGTCGCCATCCATATCGGACTCGAAGGCGATCTGGGTTCCGTCGGGTGACCATTCCGGAGCGCCTTCGTTGCCATCGAAATCGGTCAGGCGGACCGGATCGCCACCCTCGGCTGTGATTACGTAAAGGTCGGCATCACCGTCGCGTGTTGACACAAACGTGATCGATTCAGAGTCGGCGGACCAGGCCGGACCCCAGTCGATCGCGGAATCATTGGTGAGTCGTGTGGGGTCACCACCATCGATAGGGACAACGTAGATCTCGGCATTTCCGTCGTCGGCATTGGCGGTGAAAGCAATCCGAGTCCCATCGGGAGACACGGCCGGATGATTGAATCGTCCCTGGCCTCCCCAGAGCATTTGAGGATTTGAGCCGTCCGCTCCCAAGCGAAACAGCGAGCCTTCCTCTCCATTGGCGGCGGATACCACGATCTGTGAACCATCAGGGAGTGGTGCCGGAAGCCAGACGTCCTCGGCGATGTCGAGTTGGACACGGGTCTGGTTCCCGCCGTCGGCGTCCACGAGGAGGAGGGCGGAGCGCTGGGCCGTGTTGATGGGCACAGCTGCCGGCCACGTGTCGACGGCAGGGTGGGCATAGGCGGTGAAGGAGGTGAGGATCGAAAGCAGCATCGTGAGCGGGAGCACCCACCTCAACCAAGAAGGAAACGTTCCTGGAGTCCCATGCCACCATGCCGACCGGAGGGGCCCGGCCACCATGAAGATTCCTGCGGTGGCCAGGAGCAGGTGGCTTGGACTCAAGAGAGACTCGGTACCGACCTCGAAACCAAACACCTCGTGCCATCCGAGATCAACCAGGCCCGCGCCGAGGAACAAGGCTGCACCGACCAGCGACAGCCCGTAGCCGGCCGGCAGCGATCGAGAAATGGGTTTGCCGGCCCGGCGACCGCGCGTCGCCTCGTTGAAGAGAACGGCCCCGAACAGGGCTGCCCCCGCATACAAAAAGCCATGCCAAGGAGTCAGGAATGACTCGTCAACCCGTCCATGGTTGTGTGCCCAGAGATCCAAGAAGAGGCCGCCCACCAGAACCACGGACAGGGCTGCCATGACGACGTCGAGCCGGTTGGGCTGAGGCGGCGAGATTTCATCCCCAAGCGCATCCGCGCTCGTGGTGGATCGTGGATCGCCTCCAACTGATGGCGCGTCCGACATGCCGGGAACTGGACGGCCGTTGCTGCCTCGCATTTGGGGTCCTCCCTGCTGAACTAACCGACGCGGACAAGGCTCTAGAACAACTCAAGCGTGGTGGAGCGTATCCGCCCCAACGTCTTCGCGCCGTGATGCGCACCGATTTCGTGGACTGCGATTCGGTCGCCAGCCGGTGGCCGGTTCGGCACGGTCACGCCCGTGATGGGTTTGGGGCCGACTAGATAGACCTCATTTGGCGAGGCAGTTCTCGGGGATAGTCGGCGACTCTGCGGGAACACCTGCTTTTAGGGCTTCGATCTCGCCGAGTCAGAAGGTTTGGTGCAAATGTTTTTCGAGGTCTTCGATGAACCGATCGATGCTCTCGATGTGGGCAGCGTGGGCTCCTTCGAGCTCGACAACGTTGGAGCGGGGAAGGTGGTCCCTTAGAACGTCGACCGTCCGTCTCAACCACGGCTCGCTCCGAGTGCCTTTGAACAGCAGCACGGGATTGTTTATGGCCTGCAGGTCGGATAGTGCTCGCCCTGGTTCAGCCGTGTCCTGATAGGGCCAGGACAGAGCAGTGCGGTGGGGCAGCCATCCGTCCCAACCGGGATGACTTCGCGCCTCGACCGCGTTTTCGGCGAGGCCGGCGAAGACGAGGAACTCCGCCAAGGCATCTTCGCTTACCTCTTGTCCTACGAGTCCATCGAGGAACTCGTCGGTCCCTTCGTCGACCAGAGTGGGCAGTTCGCCGAACCAGGTCGAGGATCCAAGTCAGGGCGGGCTCAATGAGGGCGAGTGTGCGAACCCGGTTTGGGTAGACGATGCCGAATTCCACCAGCATCCCTCCGCCCCGTGACCACCCGGAGAAGTCGGCTTCCTGGATTCCGAGCTCATCGAGGGTGAGACGAAGGCTTTCCCGTTCGATGAACGCCGTGTAGTTGTGATCGCCGATTACTCCCGCCGATCCGAGTTCGTTGTGGATCGGCTGAATCCGTGTCACTCGGTGGTGGTCGCTCAGGCGCTCTTGGTGGGGGAGCCATGACAACCAGCCTGTCAATGCTCCCGGGATGAGCACCAATGGGTGGCCTTCCCCGATGCTGTCGTGCTGTAGGACTCTGGGTTCCATGCCAACCCTGACTCTGACCCATCCACCCGCTCGATGCATCGGTTAAATGCCCCATTTCGATCGGTTTTCCGCTTGCTGGGACGGAGGCGAAAGCCAACGCGCCTAGATTTTGCAATGTGGCACAGGCCGAACCCAGGCTCAGACTGACCGAGCTTTTGGCGTCCCTGTCGCTCGCCACCGATCTGGGGACCGGACAGCCCCTCGGACACGGGCTTCGCACCTGCTTGCTCGCTGTGAGGCTGGCGAGCGAGATGGGCCATGGCGCCGATGAGGTTCGATCGGTCCTTCAGGTGGCGCTCCTCCGCTTCTTGGGGTGCACGGCCGACTCGGCCGAGACTGCGGTGATGGCGGGTGGCGATGATCTTTCATTCAACTTCGCCATGGCACCAGTGTTCAATGGTGGATCTGGGGAGCAGGCAAGTCGGTTCGTCAAGGCCATC